>JASFYT010000001.1:0-25482 GCA_045047085.1 Rhizobiaceae bacterium
CATTGGCATCGGCAACGACACGAGGTGACCAGTATTCGGTCACTTGGTCAAATTGCTGCCAGATGTTCAATTTGGACATGCTTTATACCCGCTCGATGATGGTTGCCGTTCCCATGCCTGCACCGATGCAAAGGGTTACCAATGCTGTGTTCAGATCACGGCGCTCAAGTTCGTCGAGCACGGTTCCCATGATCATCGCGCCAGTGGCACCCAATGGATGGCCCATAGCAATTGCTCCGCCACAGACGTTCATCTTGTCGTGAGATATTTCAAAATGCTGCATATAGCGCAGAACAACCACGGCGAATGCTTCGTTCAATTCAAAGAGATCAATATCATCAAGTGACATCTTTGCGCGTTTAAGAAGCTTCTCGGTCACATCAATCGGGCCGGTGAGCATCAATGCCGGATCAGAACCGATATTGGCGTAAGCGCGGATTTTTGCGCGTGGTGCGGTGCCGATCTTCTTGGCGGCCTTTTTGGAGCCGATGAGAACTGTTGCTGCACCATCGACAATGCCGGATGAATTGCCTGCGTGGTGTACGTGGCGCACAGCTTCAACATCAGGGTGAGCCTGAATTGCAACGGCGTCAAAACCGCCCATTTCGCCCATCATCACGAAGGATGGATCAAGTGAAGCAAGGTTTTGCATGTCGGTGCCCGGACGCATGTGTTCGTCCTTGGCAAGGATGGTAATGCCGTTTTGGTCTTTCACCGGAATGACCGAATTATCAAATAGGCCATCTTCCCATGATTTGGCAGAGCGCTTCTGGCTCTCTACTGCATAGGCATCCACATCATCGCGGGAGAAACCATATTTGGTTGCGATCAAATCAGCAGAGATGCCTTGGGGCATAAAATAGCTAGGTACTGCAACGCTTGGGTCCATTGGCCATGCGCCACCGGACATACCCATGCCGACGCGGCTCATGGATTCAACACCGCCTGCGATAATGATGTCATCGCTGCCTGCCTGAATTTTTGCTGCACCCAGATTGATGGCGTCGAGGCCGGAGGCGCAGAAGCGATTGATTTGAATGCCGGGAGCTTGCGTATCGTAACCTGCTTCAAAGATTGCGGCACGTGCGATATCAGAACCTGCTTCGCCCACAGGATCAACGCAACCCAGAATGACGTCGTCCACGAGAGTTGTATCAAGTTCATTGCGATCACGTACAGCTTCTAGCGTTTTTGCTGCAAGACGAACGGC
The DNA here is from genome assembly GCA_045047085.1 of Rhizobiaceae bacterium. Taxonomy (GTDB): domain Bacteria; phylum Pseudomonadota; class Alphaproteobacteria; order Rhizobiales; family Rhizobiaceae. Next base: position 1,211 of record JASFYT010000001.1, read on the forward strand.
TGGTACTTCATGCAGGCTGCCGTCCTTTTTGCCTCGTCCGCGCGGTGTGCGAACATGATCATAGATAAATGCGTCTGCCATTACGGCCTCCTAAAGTAAGTTGTCGACTAGCCCTCGTGGCCTTCGACAATGGTAATTTGTCCGTCGGATGCGGCGATGCGATGTTCGCGTGCGGCCACATAATCGGGGGAATTGTAGCAGGCCAACGCCTGTTGGTAGGTTTCAAATTCAATGATAACATGGCGAGAATAGCCATCGCCTTCAGGTGTTTCAGAAGTGCCACCACGAACAAGAAACTTTGCGCCATACTCTTCATAGGCTGGTGTTGCACCTTTAATGTACAATTTATAACGTTCGGGATCATGCACTTCCACGTGACCCATCCAATATCCTTTTTTAGCCATTTATTCTCTCCTCGTTTGGGTTCAATTTACAGTATACTAAGCACTGGAAGGCAGAATGTCTTCTGGACTTTTCCAACCATCAAGCTGGCGAATACGATCTAACCAGTTTTTAATATTTGGGTAGTCGTTCCAATCAACATCGTAGTGGTCAGGCCAGAACAGATATCCAGCCAGTGAAATGTCGGCGATTGTTGGGCGCCCGCAGGCGACCCAGTCATTTTTTGCCAAATGGTGGTTTAGTGTCTTTATGGCAGCGATTGCCCGACCTTTCATGAATTCAGTTTCAGGATTTCCGCCCTTATTCAGGAATTTTTTCAAAAACCGCCAGACCGAAATATAACCGGTGAGCTTGTGATTGTCCCACAGGATCCAGCGCATGATTTCACGTTCGTCGGCTTTGTTTTCGGGGCCAAATTTACCAAATTTTTCCGCCAGATGATAAAGCATCACGCCGGACTGGCTCATAACCAAATCATCTTCCGTGTGGTCAATTAGAACCGGTACTTCACCGAAATTATTATGAGTGCGAAAATCAGGTGTTTTATGTTGAGCATTAAAAAAATCAACCCATTCAGCCTGCCAGTCTGCGCCACATAATTCCAGCATAAGAGCTGGTTTATAAGAATTTCCTGATTCAAGAAAACACCGAAGGGTAAAGTCGCTCATATAATTCTCCTAAAGACTGCGCGCAATAAGTAGTTTCATAATTTCGTTGGTGCCGCCATAGATGCGCTGGACGCGGGCGTCGCGGAACATTCTGGCAATGGGATATTCATTCATATAGCCATAACCGCCGTGTAATTGCAGACATTCATCGATGACTTTGCATTGTAGATCAGTCAGCAGCATTTTGGCCATGGAAGCCTTGGTCTGGTCAAGGCGGCCTTCCAGATGTTCGGCGACGCAATGATCGACAAATACTCGTGCCATGGTGGCTTCGGATTTCATTTCAGCCAGTTTGAACTGGGTATTTTGAAACTCGATTACAGATTTTCCAAATGCTTTGCGCTCTTTCACATATTCAATCGTAAGCGCCAACGCCCGTTCTGTTGAGGCAATGGCCTGATTGGCGATCAGCAGGCGCTCCTGAGGTAGCTCATTCATTAGCTGGAAGAAACCCAGACCTTCTTCCTTGCCCAGCAGATTGGTTAGCGGCACTTTCATTTCGTCAAAGAATAACTCGGAAGTGTCGTTGGCTTTCAGCCCGATTTTATCGAGATTGCGGCCACGTTTGAAACCTTCGAGTTCATCGGTTTCTATGACAATGAGCGAAGTGCCCTTGGCACCTTTGTCCGGATCGGTTTTGACTACCAGAATAATCAAATTGGCATTTTGGCCATTGGTAATGAACGTTTTGGAACCATTGATGCGGTATTGATTGCCGTCTTGAACTGCGGTGGTTTTAATGCCCTGAAGGTCGGATCCGGCGCCGGGTTCTGACATGGCTATCGCACCAATTAATTCTCCCGTGGCGAGGCGTGGAAGCCATCTTTGTTTTTGTTCTTCCGTGCCATGGTTCAAAATATAGGGTGCGACGATGGCTGAATGAAGCGCTATGCCAAAACCATCAAGGCCAGCATGGCCCAAGCTTTCGATGATGGCTGCTTCATGGGCGTAGCTGCCGCCAGCGCCGCCATATTCTTCCGGCATAGCAGCACAAAGCAGGCCGTTTTTGCCTGCTTTTTCCCATGCAGAACGATCAACGATTTCGTTCTTTTCATAAGTCTCGTAGTGGGGGGCTATTTCAGCATCGAAAAAACGGTCGGCCATGTCTTCCAACATGGTGACGTCCTCGCTCTTCCAAGACGGTTTGGGTAACCCAAGAATTTCGGCTGGATTGCTCATCAACTAACCTCTTAAAATGCGGTTTCTTCCAATGCCATCATACTTTCGCACCCGCTTTCGATGCGAGCGAGGTGGGCTTTGGTTTCCGGCATGATGCGTTCCATGAAATACTTGCCAGTGACCAGTTTGGTTTGGTAGAATTCATCGCGTCCGTCTGCGTCTCCATCAAGTGCATTGAGGGAGGTTTCAGCCATCATTACCCACATATAACCCAGTGTAACCAGACCCATCAAATGCATGTAGTCAGTGGAGGCTGCGCCCGCATTATTGGGGTTGGCCATACCGTTTTGCATCAACCACATGGTGGCTGTGTTGAGGTCTTTTACTGCATCAAACAATGGTTTGGTGTAGGGTTGCATTGCCTCATTGTCTTTGTGCTTTTTGGTGAAGCCTGAGACTTCTTCCATAAAGAGGCGCATGGCACGTCCACCATCTTTTGGTAATTTGCGTCCGATAAGATCAAGCGCCTGAACGCCGTTGGCACCTTCATAGATTTGCGCGATGCGAGCATCACGAACAAACTGATCCATGCCCCATTCCTGAATGTAACCGTGGCCGCCGTAAATCTGTTGTGCAGCGACTGTGTTATCGAAGCCACGATCGGTCAATACACCTTTAACGACCGGTGTTAAAAGGCCCATAAGGTCATCGGCCTGCTGACGCTCTTCTTCATCGCCGGAACGGTGGGAGATGTCACCTTTGAGCGCGGCCCAAAGCAGGAATGCACGACCAGCTTCATTGGATGCCTTGATGTTCATTAACATGCGGCGCACGTCCGGGTGAACGATGATCGGATCAGCTTTTTTATCGGGGTTTGCCGGGCCGGTGAGGGCGCGGCCCTGAATGCGGTCTCGTGCATATTCGACAGCGTTTTGATAAGCGACTTCTGAAATTGCCAGACCCTGAAGACCAACGCCGAGACGAGCTTCATTCATCATCACGAACATGGCGCTCAGGCCCTTGTTCTTTTTGCCGATGAGATAACCTTCGGCTTCATCGTAATTGAGCACGCAGGTTGAATTGGCGTGGATGCCCATTTTTTCTTCTATGGCACCGCATGTGACCAGGTTGCGTTCGCCAACAGAACCGTCTTCTTTCAGCAGGAATTTTGGTACGACGAATAGGGAGATGCCTTTGGTGCCTTCCGGCTCGCCTTCGATGCGGGCAAGAACCAGATGGATGATGTTTTCTGCGAGATCATGTTCACCGGCAGAGATGAAAATTTTCTGGCCAGTAATTTTATAGGAACCATCAGTATTTGGCACGGCTTTGCTGCGCAACATGCCAAGATCGGTCCCGCAATGGGACTCGGTCAGGTTCATGGTGCCAGTCCATTGGCCTGTAATCATTTTCGGCAGATAGTCCTGTTTCTGAGTATCGGTTCCGTGCACCTGAATGGCAGCCATTGCACCTTGGGTGAGGCCTGGATACATGGAAAATGCCTGATTGGAAGCTGAGAAATATTCTCCGACAGCAGAATGTAAAACATAGGGTAGTCCCTGACCGCCATATTGCGGATCAGCCGAAAGGCCATTCCATTCGCCGGCGCTATGGGCGGCGTAGGCTTCTTTAAAACCTTTGGGTGTGGTTACCGACCCATCGTCATGGCGCGTGCAGCCTTCCTGATCGCCTGAATGGTTGATTGGCTGGAGAACTTCCTCGCAAAGTTTTGCGCCCTCGGTGAGAATTGCCTCGATTAGATCGGGGGTGGCATCCTCAAACCCCGGCAAATTGTTGTAACGCTCGATGTTTAAAACATCTTTCAACACGAACATGGTTTCTTCAACGGGTGCGCGGTAGCTTGGCATCTCAATCTCCCAATTGATCATATGTACATGGATAAGGCTATAGTGAACCCCAGACCAAGTCATCTACAAGATGCTGGAGTGATAAATTTGGGCCTATAAAAGCCTATTAGCAAACTTTTACGTTTCCGTAAACGTCAATTAAATAATAAATGGGATTTACGTGGGGAAGTTCAAGGGAGGGAAGCATATAATTGCCGGGTAATAATTGGACCGAAAATTATCTACTGTTTCATTAGGAACGGTTATTTTTTGTGAATAATCAGGCACATCACTCCCAGACCGGATTTGCCGGGACGAACACATGAAACACTTTGGGCTTCGGTTCCTAAATATACGCTCGTTCGGAGCGCATTTCTCATCAACTGTGCTCTTCTAAAACCATGGCTTAGAGCATGCCTTCGAGGGATAAGATTATATCGCTCAGTTCTTCCATCGATTCTTCAAGTTCGGTTTTCTGGTTGTTCAGGATATCCATTTGACCTTTGAATTTGTCCAGTACGAGTAGCAAGTGCCAGTTATTCTGGTCTCCCAAATCATAGATTTCCATCAATTCATGGATTTCGAACAACGAGAAACCAACACGCTTTGCCAGCAGTATCAGCTTTAAACGATTGCGATCCTTTGAGGAATAAAGGCGGGTAGACCCCATTCGTTCGGGTGTCATTAGTCCGCGGCCCTCATAGAAGCGAAGGGTGCGTAATGTTACGCCAAATTCTTTTGCCAAATCTCCGATTTTGAATACTTCAGTTTCGGAATTATAAGTGTGATCTGTACCATCGCACACGATCAAACGATCAAGGTGCGAAATGGTGGGTTCCCTGCCTGCCATTCGTAAACTTTCTGCTTTTAAAACAGTTCTACGTTGTCGCTTTGAGCTACATCCCGAAGGTATCCACAATCCGGAAATTTCAAAGCAACATGTTCTAATTGAACAAAGGGAATCACGACCGTAATTTCTGCCATCCCTCATTTGGGTAAATATCTAAGAAACCTACAATTGTCAAAAATTTTCAAATATTCCAATTGGCAATAATGATGGTTTTTCTCAAATTTACATCAAGTAAGTTTCGAACATCATTGTAAATACAGTTTATTATTTGAGGTAGGGGGTGAATATTAGTTTATGTGGATATGGTTTTTTTGAACAAAGAACCCGATATCGAAGCAAATATTGTGCTTATTGATTTATTAATGACTATTTAGCATTCAGTTAACTAGTTGTTTACCCTCAGCCGCGAAGAGTGGAGTTGAGAAAAACAATGATTCTCTCATGATTTAAATGTGTTTTCGATGAAGAACCAAGATATCTGGATAATGATATGGGAAGAATGCGTTCGCAACTTGATGATCTTTTGGCACAACAGGCACAAAATGTGGCTGATGACCGCATAAATGCGGGAAGTGCTCCGAAAATTCATCGCAATGAGTATCAGGAGCAACAGTCGGCGCCTTATCCGCAGACGGTACCTCATCCATCTCAGCCTCAAATGTCTTCTCAAACAACACCGTATGTGCCGCAAACCAATTCGGCCGATGCTAATGTTTCTGGTATCAAAAGCGGTCTTGAGCGCCTTTTGGGTAAACTGAACGAGCTCACCAGAAACCAAAATTCACAAACTAGCGTTCAGGACAATTATGTGTCCGATATGCGACAAGAATTTTCGGCCCTTCGCCGTGAAATGGCGACCCTTAGCAGTGCCACCGCTAACAGTGCTGTTGGGAAAGAAATTTTTGGCAGTATTAAATTGATTGCAGAGGGCATGCGTCAATTGCAATTGCTTCAGGGCGAACAACCTGCTCTGTTTGGGCAGGTTTCATCTTCATTGCAGGCAATTCACTCGCAATTGGATCAGTTAAACCAGACGGTGCCACAAAGCGATGTTCAGGTAGATTTGGCACCGCTACAGGAGGATCTGGAAAGTAATTTTGCAGCTCTTGGTCAACGCCTTGAGATGATGACGAGGGATAACGATCAAATCGGTGAGTTGACTCAGGCGATTGATGGCAGTCATGCGGATATCGTCAACAGACTTCATGCTTTGGCCGAGCACTCTCCTGCTGAAAACGTTTCCGATATGCGGGTTCAATTGCAAAATATTGGGACAACGCTAGCAAGTCTTTCAAATGTCGGGGATGATGCGTTGAGAGGTAATCTGAATTCCATTGAGACGCGGCTGGATGAAATTACCCATGGCATGGTGGCGCTTAGCGTCAATGTGAATGACGGCTCCAATCAAGAGGTGTTGGAACGGGTGGAAGCCCGGGTAACAACCCTTGCGAAAACCATTGATAGTTTTGTTGTAGAAGAAGCGGGCAGGGTGTCCAACGGAAATGGCGCGCAAAATGACGAAACGCTCCATTTACTGACTTCACTGACTGGCCATGTCGATGTGTTATCTGAAAAAATTGATGATCTGGCGGCAATTCCTTCTGGTACAGAAGCCGGGCAAACAGACTTTGTTCGAAATGATGACGTAATCATAAAGAAACTTGATGAGCTTGTATCTCGGATGGATGATCTTCAGGCAAGCGGATCTGGCGCTGGTGAAGAAAAGCACTTGGTTGCGTTAGAAAATCAACTGAACGACATTGCCTCTCATATGGGAGCCGCTGGTGAGCGGAGCGTTGATTTTTCTCATCTGGACGAGCGACTGGATACGATTGAACAACAGGTTGCCGTTAGCCGGGATATTGCTATTGAAGTTGCCAGCAAGGTGGCAAGTCAGGCCGCTAACAATGCGGCTGTTCAAGCTGTTAACGATACGTTTGAAAGAGCAAATATCGGAGGTGAACAGGAAAGCCCTCCGGTTATTGATGCGGAGATATATAAAAATATCGCCGATGATATTCGTAATTTGCAGAACAGTTCTCTGTCTCAGGATGCCAATAATCGGCAGGTTTTTGATTCCGTTCGCGATAGCTTGAACACAATCATAACCCGACTTGGTGATATCGAAGGGCTGGTTGCTACCAGCGGAAAAAATACTCCGGCAGCAAGGCAAGTTCTGGCAGCGCAATTGGAGGCGAAATCACAATCTGCTTCATCCGCGTCGACTGCGGTTGAAGCAACTGTGAAGCGTCCGAACCAACAGGCAAGAGCTCCATTAAGTGATACGGCGAGTTATGCGGAAGTCAGTGATGAGACTGATTCAATTTATCAAGATGAAGCAATTCACTTTGTTGAACCTACACAAGAGCAGCAGCCCTCGACGAATGCGTCTACTGAAAAGGAAGTTGTACCACCGTCCTTGGATATGGAAGAACTTCCGGAAGTTGGCGCATCTAAAAAGTGTAAAGATGTGCCAGATGTCCTAATGGAGCCCGGTTCAGGTGGACCAGATTTGGCAGCCCTTGTGGAAAAGGCCAATAAACGCGAAAAAGAAGAACCAGCGTCTGGTGATGTAGCCGGGACGGATTTCATTGCTGCGGCACGTCGTGCCGCGCAAGCTGCTGCGCTGGAAGCAAATGCGGCTGAAGCCGACGAGCAAATTAATCGAAAATCCAAGCTGAAATTTTCTCTCAGTGATTTGTTTGCCAAACGCAAAAAGGTAGTCCTGATGGCCGCAGCAGCGGTTCTGATTGCTGCAATGGCTGTGCCAATAACAACTGCATTTCTGAATGACGATGGCATCAACAAGATTGCTGACTTTGGGAAATCGGCGGAACAAACTGCGGCGGCACCAACATCAAGAATATTGGAAGATTTGCCGATTGCCGGTATCGACAACGAAGCAGTTGGATCTATCAGCAAACATGTTGAGAATGGCGGTAGCGAAAATACAACAACATTCATGAAGGCGCCTGACGGTTCCATGGTGGAGAAGGAGAAAACGCCGTCCAGCGGATTTGCCGTTGGAAACCGCATGATAGATAGCTCAAGATTCAATGCAGAAAACCCCATGGATATGGCTGCCAAAGCGGGAACGGCTATTACCAGTGCACCCATGCCTTCATCGAATGCGGGCAATATCCAGTTGCGGCAGGCAGCAGCTAGTGGAAATCTCTCTGCCTTGTTTGAAATTGGGCGAATTTATACAGACGGAAATGGTGTCGAACGTGATCTAACTGAAGCTGCAAAATGGTACAGGCTGGCTGCGGAACGTGGCCATAGTCCGGCTCAATACCGGATTGGTAATTTCTTCGAAAAAGGTCACGGCATGGTTCGTGATATTGATGAGGCGATGGTGTGGTATCGGTTAGCGGCAAAGCAGGGGAATGCGCTTGCAATGCATAATCTGGCTGTTGTCACAGCCATGGGCACAAAACGCGCTAAGGCGGATTTGGGGATTGCCGCTGGTTGGTTTGAAAAAGCTGCTGAACTGGGCATCAAGGATAGCCAGGTCAATTTAGGTATTCTTTATACCAAGGGGTTGGGTGTGGAGAAAGATCTGGTCGCTGCATATAAATGGTTTGGCGTTGCTTCACGCGCCGGCGATTCTGATGCATCTTCTAAACGCGATACAGTTGCTGGTTTGATGACCAAGGAACAGCTGGAACTAGGACGGGCTGAGATTGAGCTATGGAAAAAGGCTCCGATTAATGACAGTGCAAATTTTGTCGAAATTCCAAATGAGTGGAAAGGCAATGCAATGGCTAATGGCCAACAGAGCATGCGCAAGGCCATTCGTGATACGCAAAAGCTTTTGTCGAAGCTGGGTTTTGATGCAGGGCCAGCTGATGGATTGATGGGAGCAAAGACCCGCGATGCAGTTAAGGCATTTCAACAGCGCGTCGGGATGGCGGTTGATGGTAAAATCAGCGCTGGACTGATTGCCAAACTCAAAATCGGTGCTGCCTAGGTTGTTTCCAGTTGCGCGGAACCGAAAATTAAATATTAATCCAATGGTTTGCCATACATTGACAACGCTTAATGTGTGGCGCATTAACTGCTGAATAGTATAGGCTGTTTCTGGCACCGGGTTTTATCTCGATGTGTGCTGCCTGTTCTTTTTGCGCAACCCATTAGACGAGGGTGCCAGTGAGCATCTATTTACCTATCGCGGAAATGTCCGTCAGTGTCCTTATTCTATTTGGAATGGGGGCGGCTGTGGGTTTCTTGTCGGGTATGTTTGGGGTTGGTGGCGGCTTTTTGATGACGCCATTGTTGATTTTTTACAATATCCCACCAGCGATTGCGGTTGCTACCGGGGCAAATCAGATTGTTGCTTCGTCTTTTTCAGGTGCGCTGGCACACCTGCGCAAAGGAACCGTGGATGTGAAACTTGGTATTATACTGCTGATCGGAGGTATAACAGGTGCCACGGGCGGTGTTTATATTTTCTCGGCTTTACGTACGGCCGGTCAGCTGGATTTGATCATCTCTATTTTATATGTGGTGTTTTTGGGGTCTATCGGTGGTTTGATGACCATTGAAAGCATTGGCGCTATGCGCAAAGTCAAAAAAGGTATTCCTAGCGACCGCCGCAAACCCGGCCAGCACAACTGGATACATGGTTTGCCGTTCAAAGTACGGTTTCGGAAATCTAAACTCTATGTGAGCGCTATACCGATTTTGCTGTTGGGTATTTTGGTAGGTTTGCTTGCTTCCATTATGGGTGTCGGCGGCGGATTTATTATGGTACCGGCGATGATCTATCTGCTGCATGTGCCGACCAATGTGGTGATTGGAACATCGCTGTTTCAGATTATTTTTGTGACCGCCTATACAACCATTATTCAATCTACCACCAACCAAACAGTTGATGTGGTGCTTGCATTTATCTTGATGGTTGGCGGAGTGATTGGTGCACAATTTGGCGCCGCCGCAGGACACAAGCTGCGCGGGGTACAATTGCGCATATTGCTTGGACTGATGGTGGTGGCCGTATGTCTTCGTCTCGGTTATGATTTGGTTGCAACTCCTGATGACCTGTTCTCACTCAGCTTTTCAAAAATCGGGGGAGGCGGACACTAATGTTGGATCGTTGCTCCTATGTTTTGACCATTCTTTTTGCACTGGTTGTGAGTGTGTTTGCTGTTGCCTCTGCGCATGGTGAACAGCTGCAAATTGGTGTATCTGTTGATAGTGTGCCGGTGAGTTCCAGTTTCTCGGGTACCAGAATATTTGTGTTTGGTTCGATTGAAGATCCGGAGCCAACCGCTGTATCGCTGTACGAATATACCGTTCTGGTGACGGTCAAAGGCCCTGCTCATGATTTGGTTGTTCGTAAGAAGCAAAGGGTACTTGGGGTTTGGGTAAACCGTCATTCGAGAACCTATGGCGAGGTGCCGGGTTTTTATACAGTTGTTTCCGCAAAGCCCGTTCAAGATAGCGCAAGCGAAGAGGTTTTGACGAAGAACAAGCTTGGGGTAGATAATCTCAATTTCTATCTCATCGGGCGTGACCGCCAGACTTTGATGCTAAAGGCACCGGAGTTCTCGACGGCACTGAACCGTATCAGGACGAAAGAAGAGTTGTTTACCGAACAAAATAGCGGGTTGTCTTTTATTGGCAAAACCCTCTTTCGCGCAGCAGTTGAACTTCCGGCAAATGTTCCCATCGGCACCCATGAGGTTACCGCTCACCTGTTGTTGAAGGGTGAGGTCATTGACACCAAAACCGCTTCATTTACTGTCGAGAAAGTTGGTTTTGAGCGCTGGATTTATGAACTAGCCTATGAAAACGGCTTTCTTTACGGCTTGATGGCGGTATTGCTGGCGATTTCAACGGGTTGGCTCGCCAATGTGCTTTTTCGCAGGGACTAGGCTGAGATGGAAGAAACCACAGATAGTACACAGGATAAATCTGTTCCGGCAATAATGATGTCGGTGTTCTCAATCGTACCGTTTATTGGCTGTGCGTTGGCGTTACTATTGCTTGGAAAAGATAATCCTTTATTTGGCCCATTGGTTGAAATGTTCAAGACCTGGTCGGCAATCATTTTGGCCTTTATGGGTGGCGTCCGTTGGGGGGCTTCGGTGTTTTCGGCACCTGATTCTCCCAGTAAGTTGTCTGCTGCAACATTGCTTCCGGTGGCTGGCTGGCTGGCGTTGTTTATCTCCGGACCATTTGGGATTCTGGCATTACTATTAATATATTGCGCGCAGGGGGCCTGGGATAGTTTTGCCTCAAGTATTTCTCATATGCCGCAATGGTATGGGAAAGTTCGGATAGTGTTCATTTTGGTAACTGTCGCATGCCATATGATTGTATTTGTTGCGATTTATTAGGGTGTTAGCCTACTAATTGCCGGCCATGAATTTGAAAAATGCTGTTTTGTCCCATTACCCATGCGTGAAGGTCTGGTTCAACAAAAATGTTGTCAAAGGCTTTGTGGCGAATGTTCAAACCCCCGGTGAAGGTCCCGAATGAGGGCATGATTAGTCTTGTACCATCACCGACGAAACAACGGCGACGAACCGATTTTCCACGCCGCTTGATTTTTGCTGTCGGGTGAAGGTGGCCCGCAATTTCGCCGATTGAAGCGCCGGATTGAGGTTCATGGCGGAAGGTGATTGCACCGATCGCAAGTTCAATTGCGTCTTCCCCGGTGAGATTTTCGGGCGCAAGCGGATCATGATTGCCGCGTATCCAAACCCAGCTTCGACCCTTCATCATGGCTTCCAGCTTCGAATGATATTCGTGTGGAATACGCTCAGCGGCTTGGGCATCATGAAAACTATCGCCCAGAGAAATTACGGTTTTTGGTTGCCAGTAATCGAGCCGAAGCTGGAGTTGATTAAGCGTTGCTCCTGTGTCATAGGGCGGTATCAGCCTGCCTTTGGTGGCGAAGGAAGATCCTTTTTCCAGATGCAAATCAGAAACAATCATGCAGTTTTGTTCGGGCCAGTAGAGACAACCGGACGGGTCGCAGATGAAATTTTCACCTGCTATTTCCAGTTCGCAATTGGGTTCTCGTTGATCGAGGAACTGTGCTGTCATTGTTACCTCAATAATTCCTCTGCGGCTTCTGCAAGAAGCGCGTCTTGTGCTTCTCCCGCGATAGACTCCTTGCCAATCTCCATCATTACCGGAACGGCAAGCGGTGAAATTTGCTCGAGCTTCTTATGCACGATTCGCGTCTTGATACGTGATAATAAATCACCGAGACGATGCACATCGAGAAGGCCGCGAGCCGCATCTTCTTTGGTTGCCATAAGCAGGATATGATCAGGTTGGTGGGTGCGTAATACATCGTAAATCAGGTCAGATGAAACGGTCATTTGACGACCAGATTTTTCCTTGCCGGGGAAGCGTTGTTCGATTAAGCCTGCAATGGTTGCACATTGGCGGAAGGTGCGTTTCAGCAAGAAAGATTCGTCCAGCCATGCATCAAGATCGTCTCCCAGCATGTCTTCATCGAACAGATCGGAAAGAGATAATTCGCCGGTTTTAAACATGCGTCCGAAATCACGTAGACCCCATATTCCCAGAGCGTAATCGGTTGCCATGAAACCCAATGGACGGGCGTGGGCACGTTCGAGACGGCGGGTTAGCAGCATGCCGAGGGTCTGATGTGCCATACGCCCCTCAAAGGGGTAGATCATTATGTAGAATTTATCAGCGCGAGGGAATGTTTCCACCAACAATTCATCTTGCTTGGGCAAAATGGATTTGATTTTCTGAATTTCCAGCCATTCTCTCACCTGTACTGGCAGGCGTTGCCAGCTTTCTGGGTCGGCCAGTATGGCGCGGACTTGTTCTGCCAAAAAGGTGGAAAGTGGAAATTTTCCACCGGCATAAGATGGAATTTTTGGATCGGTATCGGCGGCATTCGAGACGTAGCAAATACTCTCGCGAATGCTTTCGAAGCGAAGAACCTTTCCAGCAAAGCGGAAGGTGTCACCGGGGGCGAGAGCTTCGACGAACCCTTCTTCAATACGCCCTAACATCATGCCACCGCGCATGGGGCCTTTGGTATTGTTTCCCTTGCCGAAACGCTGGCGGGTCATGCGTACATCTAGTTTTGGAAATTCGACGATGGTGCCTGCGTTTAATCGATATTGCTGAGCGACACGCGGGTGGGTGACGCGCCACGTGCCATCCTCGGTTTTGCGTAATTTGGCGTATTGATCGTAGGTGCGAAGGGCGTACCCGCCGGTTGCAACGAAATCGAGCGTCTTTTCGAAATTCTCGCGTGAAAGGCTGGCATAGGGTGCAGCGGTGATGATTTCAGCATAGAGGTCATCCTCATCAAACGGCTTGGCGCAGGCGCTGCCCAAGACGTGCTGAGCCAGAACATCGAGGCCGCCATTGATTAAGGGTGGGGTGTCCTGTGATCCCAGATAATTGGCGTCCAGCGCTGCCTGACATTCGAGTACTTCGAAACGATTTGCGGGTATTAAAATGGCTTTGGAGGGTTCATCCATACGATGGTTGGAGCGGCCAATACGTTGGGCCAACCTGCTTGCACCCTTTGGTGCTCCCACATGGACCACCAAATCCACATCGCCCCAGTCAATACCCAGATCGAGCGTCGAGGTGGCCACAACTGCGCGCAGAGCGTTGTCACTCATGGCTTGTTCAACCTTGCGTCTTTGGCTCACATCGAGTGATCCGTGATGGAGGGCAATCGGCAGAGTATCATCGTTGATGCGCCACAGCTCTTGAAACAAAAGCTCTGCCTGGCTGCGGGTGTTAACAAATAACAAGGTAGTCCGATGGTTCTGTATGGCACGATATACATCCTTCGTGGCGTAGCGTGCAGAATGGCCAGCCCATGGAATGCGGTTTTCCGATTTCAGGATGGTGATATTGGGTTTTGCGCCGCCTGCGACCTCAATCAAGCTCGATTCATTCACTTCGCCATTGGGGTCTTGGGCGACGAGCCATTCGCAAAGTTCTGATGGGATGGCTACCGTTGCGGAAAGTCCGATGGTTCGTAAATTCGGGCGGAAGGTGCGCAGACGAGCCAGAGCCAGTGATAGCAGGTGGCCGCGCTTGGAAGTGACCAATGAGTGTAATTCATCGAAAATAACGATCTCCAGGCCATCGAAAAAACGTTCGCAATCCTTTGCCGCAATCAGCAGGGAAAGTTGTTCTGGGGTGGTGAGAAGAATGTCGGGCGGAACGAGCTTTTGGCGTTGGCGTTTGTGGGCTGGTGTATCGCCGGTACGGGTTTCGATTTTCGTGGGGAGGCCAATTTCCTCCACAGGGGTTGCCAGGTTGCGTTCGATATCAACAGCAAGCGCTTTAAGGGGGGAGATATAAAGGGTATGTATACCGCGATGGGCCTGACCCGGTTTGCGCTTTGGTCGTGAAGTGATTTCAATTAGCGATGGTAGAAAACTAGCCAATGTTTTTCCTGCGCCCGTTGGGGCAATCAGAAGGCATGATTCTTGGTTTTGGAGCCGTGCCAGTAACTCCAACTGATGCGCACGCGGTTGCCAACCTTTCGCGGCGAACCAATTATCAAATTGGTCGGGAAGACTGAGCGCATTATCAATGGCTTCAAGGCCGGGGATTAGTTTTTGATTCACGATTTTAGGTTAGTTCGGGCTGTTGGCCGCGTCGAGAGATAAATCGGTCAGGCTTTTGTGAGGTGACAATTTCTGTCATAGAGGCTGCATGAGAAGTATCCTGCTAATCGGCATTTTGTTGTTTTTTCATGGCTGTAATGACGGCGCGAAATCTACTATTCCCCAGCCAGCAGATGTTATTCTTGCAATCTCCTGGCAGGCGGCGTTTTGTGAAACCCATTCTCGCAAAAAGGAATGCCAGAGCCAGACTTCTTCGCGTTATGACGCCACCCATTTTGCGCTGCACGGGTTATGGCCGCAGCCTCGTTCCAAGAGCTATTGCGGGACTTCTGAAGCGGATATTCAACACGATAAGCGGGGAAAATGGTTGAAGATTCTGCAGCTTGAGCTGAGTAAAGATTTGCGAGCAAATTTGCGACTTATAATGCCCGGCTATCAATCTGGTCTGCAACGTCATGAGTGGATCAAGCATGGCAGTTGTTATTCTGATACGCCTGAAAAATATTTCACCGATAGTTTGGTGTTGATGGAGAAGCTGAATGGATCGCCATTGCGTGAATTATTTGCCGGGAATATCGGCAAGCACATCACAACAAAACAAATTCGTGCAGCGATGGATGAAGGTTTTGGCGCGGGGAGCGGTTTGCGTGTTCGGGTGAAGTGCAGCAATGATTCGGGGCGAAGGCTAATTTCGGAACTTACATTGGCGTTGGCAGGTGAGGTTGGCGATGATGTGGGAAAATTGTTACTTTCGGCCTTGCCCGATGACAAGAAATCTTGTCCTGGCGGAATTATCGATCCTGTGGGGCAACAATAAAGCCTTGGCAATTATGGTTCCTGCCCCTATTTGGGATGTATCGAAACCTTACGGGCGCAATTCAATGTCAAACGGTCTTACACGATTTTTGGGCGATTCACCTGGACGTACAATCGTTAAACTGGCGGTGATATCCTTTATTGTGGGTATCATCATGAGTGCTCTGAATTTCACGCCTATTGAAGTCTGGTACGCAATTGAAGACTTTTTTGTCAAAATTTACCAATTGGGATTTGATGCAATCTGGCGTATCGCACGTTATTTTGTCTGGGGCGCGTTGGTTGTGGTGCCAGTATTCTTGCTGATGAGACTGATTCGGTTTGGCAAATAAAATTCTAGGCGAAAAGCCTTTTGATATAACCAATCGGCTGGTGTTTTCACTGGCTGTTCCTGTGACGCTGGCCTATTTGACTACGCCTTTGCTTGGTTTGGTCGATACTGCCGTTGTGGGGCAGTTTGGTGATGCAGCAATGATCGGCGGTCTGGCAGTCGGAGCGATTATCATTGATCTGATTTTTGTTACCTTCAATTTTTTGCGGGTGAGCACAAGCGGACTCACCGCGCAGGCGCTTGGGCGTGAAGATGAGGCAGATAAGCAGGCGATTTTATTTCGGGCAATTGGAATTGGGCTTGTTTTCGGAATTTTGACCATTTTGCTGGGACCGTTCTTGGTAAAGCTTGGCCTTTGGATGATGCAACCGGGTGCCGCTGTTGCTGAAGCAACAACGACGTATCTCACCGTTCGGATATTTGGTGCGCCTTTTACTGCAATAAATTACGCAATGCTTGGGTGGCTGTTAGGCCTTGGACGCACCGGAGTGGCGCTTGGTCTGCAATTGTTATTGAGTATTATCAATATTGTCCTGAGTATTGCTCTTGGCCTTTGGCTTGGTTGGGGCGTTTTTGGTGTCGCGATTGCAACCGTCATTGGTGAGGTGGTCGCCAGTCTGGTGGGGGCTATAATTTGCTATCGCGCACTTGAACACAGTAAGCGGCCAAACAGAGATTTTGTTCTGGATGGACGTGCATTGAAACGGTTGTTTGGCCTTAATTTTGATATTGTGCTTCGAAATTTTGCACTGATATTTGCCTTTGCATTTTTTACTACCCAAGGCGCGCGATTTGGTGATGTTACTTTGGCTGCCAATGCGATTTTAATGCATTTTTTTATTACTGCTGCCTATTTTCTTGATGGCTTGGCAATGGCTGCGGAGCAATTGTCTGGTAGGGCAATTGGCGCGAAATATCGCGCCGGATTTTGGCGCGCATTTAAGCTTACCAGCATGTGGAATGGTGGTCTGGCCTTTATGTTGGCGTTGATCTTATACCTTGGGGGAAGTGCTGTTATCGACTTCTTGACGGTTCTTGAAAGTGTCCGCGAGGAAGCGAAGACTTATGTGCTATGGGCTTGTCTCACGCCGATAACCGGTGTTGTGGCTTATCAATTGGATGGGGTGTTTTTTGGTGGTACATGGACACGTGAAATCAGTAAAATGATGATCGTATCGTTGATTGTCTACGTGTTGATTTGGTGGCTAACTCGCGATGGGATGGGCAATCACGGGCTATGGTTGTCGATCAATTGCTTCCTCGTCATTCGCGGTATTTTACTTTTGACGCGGGTAGGGCCGGTTGCCAATGCTACTTTCGCGAGGATGGTTACAAAATAGATAACACGGCTTCTGGCGGGCGGCCTATCATTGCTTTGCCGTCGTGAATGACCACCGGACGTTCGATCAGAATTGGGTAATTCCACATCGCTTCAATCAAAGCTGCGTCGTCCTTTTCATCGGCAAAATCCTGTTCGCGGTAAACGGATTCAGAGGTGCGCATTAGCTCGCGCGGCTTGATATCCAGCATTTTGAGAACGTTCGCAATTTCTTCTTCGCTGGGTGGGTTTTTAAGATATTCGACTATTTTCGGATCGAATGAGCGATCACGCAATAATTGCAGGGTTTGGCGCGATTTGGAACATCTCGGGTTATGCCAGATTACGGTGGTCATCATGATTCTCCCATAATTCGAACTAGTTTTTCGAAGCCCATTCATCGGTGCTTGTACCAGTCAATTGGGAGACATGCGAGATGTTTTCCCGGTTCATATGTGTTATGATTCCGGCATTGATTTTTGTGGCAAGATCAGGTCCCTGAAAAATCATTCCGGAATAAAGCTGTATCAGATTTGCGCCCGCTTCTAACTTTTGAATGGCACTGGCAGTGCTATCGACACCACCAACGCCAATGATGGGTAGATCCTTGCCAACGCGTTGGCGCATTTGAGCCAGAATGATAGTGGATTTTTTGAATAATGGCCGACCGGAAAGGCCCCCGATCTCTGTGTTATATTTGGGGTTCTTGAGATTGTCGCGAGCGAGCGTAGTATTGGAAATGATCAGGCCATCAAGGGGGTGGGAGGCGATCACATGGGCAATATCATCCATTTTGTGTTCGTTCAGATCGGGAGAGATTTTTAGTAATAATGGGCGGGAAATTATGGCGGTGTCGTAAAGCTCATTGCGCTTGTTGGCCAAGCGTTTAAGCAATTCTGCTAATCTGTCTCTCGCCTGCAAATTCCGCAGACCCGGTGTATTTGGCGAGGAAATGTTGACGGCGAAATAATCCGCTACCGACCAGAATTTTTCAAGGCCCAGTTCGTAATCCGTGATAAAATCTTTGGAGTTCTTATTGGCCCCGATGTTAACCCCGACAATGCCGGTTCTGGCTTTTCTAGCCTCTAGTCTTGCAAGGACAACTGCATGACCATCATTATTGAAACCCATGCGATTGATGACGCCTTGATCTTCCGGCAGACGGAAAACTCTTGGTTTTGGGTTACCCGATTGCGGGTGTGGTGTGATGCTTCCTACTTCGGTATAACCGAAGCCAAGGCGCAGAACTGCGTCCGGCACTTCGGCATTTTTATCAAATCCGGCGGCAAGACCAACCGGGTTTGGAAAATTTAGCCCGAACAGGCTGACTGCGAGGCGTTGGCTTTTTGATCGGGTGACGGGCGGGGAAAGACCGCGCTTTAAAGCCTGCAAGGACAGGTTGTGTGCTCGCTCGGCATCCAAATGGAACAGAGCAGGGCGTAATATGCGTTTAAACAGGCTCATTGAGGGAAATCAGTCGGGAAAATGTGATTGCCACCATCATCCAGAGGCATATCGATAACCTCAGTTACAGCCTCCAACGATAACTTTCCATAGAGATGGGGAAATAGCTGGTCTCCGCGCGATACCTCATATTTCAGTGCGTCGCCGAGCATGGTTTCATCCACACTGACCAGAAGTAAATCTCCCTGTCCGGCAAAATGCTTTGCAGTTGTTTCCCTTGTCTGGGCGGCAGTGGAAAAATGGATATAGCCATCTGCCAAATCAATTGGTGCGCCGTTGAATATGCGGATTGCTTCGGCTTTTGCCCATTGGGTTTTTGTAGCGATTTTGTAGATGGTCACTTGGTTTATCCAGCGATTGCGAATCTCGAATTACAGCGGGATATTAGGGTTGCCCGAAGGGGTAATCAAGGAAACCGAACCATGATCCTTGCGATTTTACCTGAAACGGCCACAATATGTTTCTATATGTGGATGAGTTAAATATTGCAGGAACTGATATGTGGCAGAAAAATCTGGTATTTGGTGTTATTGGCCTTGCGATGGTTGGTGCAATCGTTTTGGCGCAGGCTCGCCAAAATAGAGAACTTTCTCCTGAGCGTTTTAGTATCAACGAACAAGATGGCGGCGTTGTTCGGGTGGATAAAACCAGCGGGCAGGTGAGTTTTTGTAATGTCAAAAAATCCAGTGTGATTTGTCGACTGGGCGCTGATGAGCGCGATGCCTATGAGGTGGAACTTGAGCGCCTCAACGAGCGGATTGCCGTGCTTGAAAAACGGGTGGAACATTCTCCCGCTCAAACAAAACGCCCGAAGCAGGATGTGCCGGGAATTGCTCGCAAAGACAGTCAGTTTGACAAGGAATTCGATAAGGCGATGGATTTTGCTGAATCTACCATGCGTCGGTTTTTTGGTATGGTTCAAAATTTGAAGAAGGATTTTGAAGGCGATAAAATCTAGGGTTCTAGCCAAACTGATTGCGTGCAAAATCTGGTACAGGTACAGCTTTGCGTTTTTCCAAATCCATAATCAAGTTGATTATCTGAACGGTAGCATAGGCTTTGCCAGTTTCAATGTCGCGTATTTGGTGGTGTATGGTGAATGTCTTTTCGCTCATCCCTTGGCAAAATGATATAATTTCAATTGCGGCCCCGACTTTGGCCGGCGTAATCACTGATAATTTCATTTCCATGGCAACACGACCGTAATTGTGTTTATCCAGAAAATCTGTGGTTAGGCCAATGTGGTTCCAGACATGAGGTGCGCCGTCGGTGAGGTGAGAGATATAATGCTGGGGGAGCATCTCACCATTGATGCCGCAATGAGCCGGTTGGATGATGCCATATTTGGAGGTGACTGCTTTATTCTCGTTGAGGAGTTCATCAAGCGGCTGCTCCGGTAAATATTGGGCCGGTATGCCTCGTGGCAGGGCGAATGCGACCTCTTCCGATTTGACAGTTGGTAACTCTCCAGATGGGTTGTCGCATGTGTCGAGAGCTGCTGCGCTTACTACGTCCTCGTCCACGTTTTCCAGCAAATGGAGGATGCGGCCTTGGTGTTCGCCATCGCTAATAATAGCCGATTTTACAGCAATTGAGCTGGCATTTCGTAACTCGCGAAGATAACGCACGTGTCGAACTTTTGGGCATGAAGCGGAGAGGCGATCCATCTTGTGGCGCAGGGCAAAAACTTCCGCTGCTTCGGCGAAGTTTTTGAAATAAAACTGCACGTTCATGTGATCGTTTTCGTCACATTGCCACGTGTTGACGAAGCTGCGGTGGGTTTCAATAAATGGCATTACTCTGACGGTGCCAATCTGTTGAGGAACGCTTCGAGTGCGGTGAGACTTTCATCTGCCAGCGTCAGTGTTTCGAAAAAATACTGGAAAACATGGCAACCACCAGGAAATAATTCCAATTCGGTATCTGCCTGCACCTGCGCCCAGCGCGGGGCCATGAACAGACTGTCATCAAGCAGGGCATCTCTTGTTCCAACGCAAAAATGTGCCGGCGGCATGCCTGCTAAATCTGCAAACATCGGCGAGATATCCGGGTCGCGTCGCTCAGCAGGATTGGGCAGGAAACTGTCTGAGAATTTGATAATGTCGTGGGTTTTGAGAACCGGTGCACCGCCGACTTTCTCGCCGATACCATAGCTTTCAGCACTTGGGGTCATGGTGAAATCATAAGCGCCAGCCATCAATACTGCGGCTTTGAATGGTGTGATGCCATGTTTGTCGCGCAATCGCAGCATTGTCACGACCGAAAGGTGTGCCCCGGCGCTTTCGCCACCGATGGAAAACCATGACGTATTGAAGCGTTTGCTGCCCTCATTAACCAGCCACAGGGCTGCGGCTTCACAATCATCAGGGCCTTGGGGATATGGATTTTCTGGCGATAGGCGATATTCGATGGAAATACAGGTTAAATTGCAGATGTTTGCCAGCCGTTTCAGGCGCTGGTCCTGCATATCCGCACTGCCCAGACGCCAACCGCCGCCGTGAATATGAAGAAACACGCCACGTGCTTCTCCTTCATCCGGTGAGATTACCCGTAATTCGATCGGCCCATGGCGCCCGGGGATTTCGAAGGTTTCGGTGTCTTCTAAGAATGCTTCTACGGGAAAAGCACCAAGGCCTGCTCTGCGCGCGGCTCTCACATCGTTCACATCCATGGACCATGGATCTGAGCCAGCAGCGAGCTTTTCGCTTAAATTGGTATTGAAGATTTTTGTTTCGTCTGAAATGGCCGCGTCGGAAAAAATTTCAGGGTCAATTTTTATCATTGATGGTCCGTTTGGAAAATTGGTTTAGTATCAAGTTTATCGCGATAATTGTGATAAAGCCAATCAGCATTCCTGCGCATCCTGACTGGAACAGAACTGTGATATCAGCGGGAGCATTTTGACTGACTGGCATTATTGCAATTTCATCGCCATTACCCTTGATGAAATCTGGTCCCCAGATGGAAAAATAAACATTTGCCATGGCGCTTGCTGTTCCAACAATCATGCCGATCAACAGGGCTGTATGTCTTGGATTGATACCCAAGGATTTAGTAATGAGAGCGGGGAATATCCCGGCTGCTGCCAGCGCAAAAGCTGCCGTTATGAATATTGTGACGGGAGGTGCGTAGGCAAGTGTTAGATATCCTACCGCAGCAGTTG
This sequence comes from Rhizobiaceae bacterium, assembly GCA_045047085.1. Classification (GTDB taxonomy): domain Bacteria; phylum Pseudomonadota; class Alphaproteobacteria; order Rhizobiales; family Rhizobiaceae. The sequence goes on from JASFYT010000001.1 coordinate 22,779, forward strand.
TTACTATCAAAATAAGCCGGGACATGAACATGATTGCGATGGGTGGCGCGCGTCTGCGCAGAAGGCCCTGATAGCCGTCATGGGCAAGGGAGTTGGCGGTAACCAGCAGCAATCCGTCAATGGTGGAAAAGAGTGCTGCAAATGCGCCAACGGCAATCAAGGTTGAAACCAGAGGTGGCAGGTCAGCGATGTTTGCCGAGGCGAGTACGATCATTGCGCTGTGGATTGAAATATCGGCAGGAACCAGTGGACGTGCTAGATCACCGCCGCAGGCGGCTAGCACTGTGGTGAAATCGGTAGCTTCCACGCCGCAGATTGAGGCGAGGGGTTGGTCACCGATAAGCCCGAGTGCGAAAAGCCACGGTGCTTGTTCCGGTAACTCCCGAATGGGTAATCCAACCATGGAATTATAAACCTCCAGGGTGATGTAGGCGGCATAGGCTGGGGCGGCGCAAAGGATGACGGTGAGAAAAATCATAGCCCAATTGCCGCTATAACGCGCATTGCTTGCATTATTTGTGGTGGCAAAGTGCTGTAGCATATGAGGCATGGCAGCGGTGCCTGCTGCGATGCAGAATAACCAAATAAAGACTTCCGACATATTCAGACTGTTTGTTATACCGCTGATTGTGCCGAAGGTGCCCGTGGTGGTGACACCTTGATTTAATAATTCCTGCTGGAATGCGTTAAGCACATCAATTGCCCCCAAGCCGTAGGAGAAATGAGGGATTGGATTACCTGAATGGGACAAGGATATCCATCCGATCGGAACGAGAAATGCGATGGCGATCACAATATATAAAGCTGCCCTTGCCCACGTTAGGGCGCGCATGCCACCCAGCAGCAGGCAGAATAATACTGCCAGTAGACCGCAGATGATTGTAATTTCCGGGGATATTCCAAAGAACGAGGATGATACCATTTGGGCCAGACCCAATTGCCCGATAATCAATAATATGCTGCAAATGGCGAGCAGTAAAAGTGAGGTAAAACGCAGTAGCTTTGTTGAAATTCTTACAGATTTTTCTTCCCGTGTAGTTGCTGCAAGAAATTGAGGTAGAGTGCTGGAATGATCGATGGCAATTGCCGGAGCAATGATCAGGGTCGCGACTGCCAACCCTAAAATTAATGCGGACATCCAAAGCAGGCCATTCAGACCGTTGGTAAATATTTCACCGGATAGAGTGATGAAAGCGCCGCCAGAAATTATGGAAGTGGCTATCGCCATGCCACCAAAGGTTCGTCCAACCCGGTGTCCGGCCGTTTGATATTCATCAAGCTGCATGGTGCGCGCCATGATGCCAATAACGGGGTACAGAGCCACAAGTAAACCTAGGGCCAAATAGAGCTGATAGACTGGTGGCGTGCCGATTTGTTGTAGTGTGATCAGGAAAAATGCCAGAAAGAACACTGCGACCAAAAAAATACTGAACAGTTGGCGCGGATTGTTTCTGGCGATTTGCCTGTTTTGATATTTTACAAAATTGCCCATAGAATTTTAGGTTTCATCATCCATTTGTAAATCATTTTTTTCTTGTATTCGTGAATAGAGGTACACAATAACGCACAGAATAATTGGGCAGATTTGTGCTGCTAGCAGGAATCCGGTTGGAATTTGCAGAAAACTCGTCAAATTAAGCTGTTGAGCCAATAAATAGGGGATAAGCATAATTAATATGCAAATTAATGCGCCGATAGTAATGCGTCCGGCAAGTATCCGGCTGAAGTTACGCGCATTATCCTGCATGCGATTGAGTCTGAGTCTGGCTCGATTCATCGGTTTGTCTTTGCCGCTGGTTTGGTGTTAATTCCTCGTGTGTTATTTAGAATCAAACTGTAGGTGAAATCAACAGGCTTGCTTTAATAGGCACTGCCTCTAAAATATGTAACTACTATTGCAGTGTTCAGGTGGGGAGAGAATTTTGGACAGAGCAACCATACTTATTGCTGATGATCATCCTTTGTTTCGTGATGCATTGAAACAGGCGATTGAGGGATTTGAATTTCCCTGCACCATTCACATGGCAGGTTCCTTGCAAGAGGCGCAGGAAGTTTTAGGTAAATCTCAGGATATTGATTTGGTGTTACTGGATTTGGCTATGCCGGGTGCTAGCGGATTTTCGGGATTGGCGCAATTGCGTTCAGAATACCCGGCAATTCCTGCTGTAGTTGTATCGGCTAGTGAGGATCCGACGACAATCCGACGCTGTCTTGATCTTGGTGCATCGGGGTTTATTCCCAAATCATCGTCGGGTGAGGCCATTCGCACCGGGGTTTTGGCCGTGCTAATGGGTAATGTCTGGGTTCCTGAAGGGGTTGACCTTGATGTGGAAGATGATCCGGAAACCGCCGATATGTTCAGGCGGATTAAAAGCCTCACGCCTCAGCAGACCCGTGTGTTAGGAATGCTGAGCGAAGGATTGCTCAACAAACAGATTGCCTATGAACTCAATGTTTCCGAGGCTACGGTAAAGGCGCATGTTTCTGCTGTTCTGCTGAAACTGAGGGTGGATAGCCGAACGCAGGCCGTTATTATTATGAATAAAATCGGCGCGGAACTGGGCATTTCCCCCAGCAGCGAACAATCTTAAGCGTGAACTCCGTTTTAGCGGGTTTCAGCCCCTGGTTTCCGTTCTGTGTGATATTGCACAGCGATAGTTGGGTTTGAGCGCTATCTTCAAATCATAGGAAGGCCGCAAAGGAC
>JASFYT010000002.1:0-82858 GCA_045047085.1 Rhizobiaceae bacterium
TCAGCCGAAAGCTGGCTGCTAATCGCCCACATCAAACTGGTAACAAGACGGATCGCAAGGGTTTGAAATCATGTGAATAATTTCAAGTCAGACTCTAAGGCATCGCCTATGTTAGCTGGCATCGGGCCAGCATGAGGCAGCACAATGCCAGTGTGTGAGTAGAAAATGAGGATCGCCAAAAACAATCGTAAAAAATCAAACCCCGGGCCAACACCTTGATACCTATCATGCAATGATCCAAGTTGTTCAAATCCCAGAAACCGGTCCATCGGACTTTTTGGGGTAGTAACAAGACCAGCAACACCCTCGTTGATAATTGCGATCTGTTGTTTTATATTTTTATTTCTCAAGCACAAATTCCCTAAGCCGAAAATCCATAAGTAAAACGCCCTTTGCCTCAACTTAAAAATCAGTAAAGCGTTTTGGCTCGTCATTCAAGGTTATCTTTGCATAGGGAAGTATAGCAGAAACATCTATATTTGAAGCAGAAGCACCTCCCACAGACCGAAGCCGGCAGGCTAAGACGCTTCTAATTGGAATTTTCTACTATTAGAATTATATGGTATCGTGTTATTTGCAGTCCTTGTGGGTGTAATTATGCCGTTGTTTATTTGGCGAGCTTACCAAGAATCTTGGGAGGATTTAACTATTCTGCAAAAAGGTATCTTCTTCTTTGGCTTATTTGGATTGTTCGGGCTTCCCATTCTAATCGCGCTTAACACTATGGCCCCATAAGGGCTGGCGTTTCCTTGCCTGCTTGCATTGAAAGCATTCTGCCTATTAATTTTTGCATTGATGGGTCACGGTCTAATTTTTCGATAGCTTTGCCTGTGATACTCCTGCGCCGACAAGCGCGCCTGTCCAATCGCCAGTGTAAAGCCCACCCGCGCCCATGCCACCGAATAGCTCGTACATTTGCCTAGGGTCAGGACCCATTAATATCTTGCGTATCTGACAATGTTCTGAATCAATACTTTCCAGTATCAGGAGGGTAACATGTCAGATCAATTTTGGCTCCGCGAAGAGCAGATGGCGCGGATCAAACCGTATTTTCCTTTATCGCATGGAGTGCCGCGGGTGGATGATCGCAAAGTCCTCAGTGGCATCATTCATGTGATCCGCAACGGTTTGCGCTGGCGGGATACGCCAGCGGGTTATTGGCCGCACCAAAGGCGGATTGAACTCCAAATTGCACGCGGTCTGTGACGGCGAGGGTCGTCCTGTGCGGCTTTTGCTGACAGAAGGCCAGCAATCCGATCACAAAGGAGCCGCAACATTGCTGCCTAACTTACCGACCGCCAGCGAGCTTCTGGGCGATAAAGGTTACGACAGCGACGCCTATCGTGCAGCCTTAATTGAGCGTGGTATTATCCCCTGTATACCTCCAAGGGCGAAACGCAAACATCCCGCAACATACTGTAAAACCTTATATAAGCAGCGCCACAAGGTAGAAAACATGTTTGCTATACTCAAGGATTGGCGGCGCATCGCCATGCGGTTCGACCGCTGCGCACATGCTTTCCTATCTGCTATCCAGGTCGCCGCAATCGTCATCTTCCGGATCAATCAATGAGTCCTGACCCTAGCGGTTGGTATTTTCGGGTGTCTTGATTCTTCTGCTTCTGGTCAGAGCCAATGTCTCTTTGACAATTTTGGTCTGAATATCGATTTGCTTTTCAATATTGAAATGATCAACGCCTTCCCGAACGGTCATATCGATGTTTTCTAGTCGCCCTGTGTAACCAGTTTCCTTACGCACCACGTTCTCGTTGTCCCTCTTGGGAATATAGTAATTTCGTACGTCTCCGATATTTGCTCCGACATATGTGGTTATGGTTGGATCGAATGCGATGACTTTTGCCACTTTGATGCCGCGATCGCCCAAATATTTTGCCATTTGTACGGATGCATTGCCACCCAGCGAATGCCCCATAATCACTATAGGATAAGAAACACCCCCAAGTCGTTTGGATCTTGCGATGATATCATCTGTTACTGAACGCCAATGCGAATGATTGTACACCTTGGCATCCATGCCGTTACGCTGCATTCGCTCCCCGATCACGTTGATGCCATCTGAAAATACGTTTGCAAGCCCACGAAAAAGATGAATTTCACCGGTTCGTGTGACACCAATCTTTACGCCGTTCTCAACATTTCGATGGGGTTCCACTTCAAGAGCAGCAATAGAACTCGAACTGGATGAATTGCATCCTGATACAGCGACAAGCACGGCTAACATGGCTGCAAATGATGCGTTTGCTTCTATTTTACAGATAATCATATCCATCTCCGACATCCTGTCGCCCACTTCAAAGGATTTTTCCAAATTTCTCACCAAATTGCAAGAGATTGTAAATTCTTGCCATTGATCGGTTAAAAACACAAAAACCCGCAATCATTGAACTTGATAAAGTAATGGATATTGCCGATAAGAATCCTGACCCTGAGCAAAACACCATTGCTTGTGACCAGAACTGCCTACTTGCAAGTTGTCTGGATGAGTTGAATGAAAGTCATGCTCAGGCTGTAAGATTGGCCTGTCTGGATGGCTATACTTACGAAGAAGTTGGGGCCATTAATTCGACGCCTGTAAATGCCGTAAAAATCTGAATTCGCAGAAGTCTGTTTAAACTGAAAGATTGCATGAACCAATGAGCCGTTCGAACAATAACCAAGGATCAGGTCCAACCAATAGGTCAAATGAACAATTGGCAAGCGAATATGCATTGGGAATTCTGACGAACGAAGACAAGAATGAGGCTGAATTTCTGCTTGTTAATGATCCTTCATTCCGTTTGATGGTCGAAGAATGGCAAGAACGCCTTGCCCCAACGAAGGATGAGGTTGGTGAAGTATCTGCGCCTGAGACGGTGTGGCGAGAGGTGGAAAGCCAGTTATTTGGCGATACGGATAAGAGCGCTTCAAAGAGCTTTGGTTTTTGGTCAAACCTCGTTTTCTGGCGCCGTTTATCGTTTGCATCCATTGCAGCGGTAGTAATCCTTTTTAGCATCGTTGCATTACGCGTGGGCGAACCGCAGTCGGACAGTGCAACCAAATCGGGATTTGTTGCTGCTCTTAATCTGGCCGAAGACAAGCCAACATTTTTGGTTCAGGTGGACGTGATTTCTGGAGTGCTGAATATTCGAGCAACGAATTTGACGGATATTGAAAACCGTGTGCCAGAGCTTTGGTTGATACCGGAAGGTGGTGCGCCGCTTTCACTCGGCATTATTTTTGCCGATGGCAATACGGCATTGAATATCACTCCCACTTTATTGTCGGACTTCAAGTCCGGCGCTACCCTTGCCATTTCACTTGAACCAGTAGACGGTGCTCCAGACGGCAAACCAATGGGGGCTATTATAGCGACAGGGTCTTTGCAAATCATTTGATGATCGCCAGACAAAGTGCTTTTTTGGATTAATTTAAAACCGCTTACTTTAACTCTTCGTATCTCAATTTATCCCAACCAAATGGAATGAGGGCCGAATGGATTTTACCATCGGTGTGGAAGCCCATTGAGACCTATCTTAAACTCAGGCTGCGCGGGCATTAAGATCAAAATCTAACGCTGGAGAATTTTCATCTGTTCAGGTTCGGTCTTTTCATCCCTATTCAAACCTGACATGATAATCACAACAGATTATACAGATCGATTGCAAAAATTCAGGGAGAAATAATCATGCGTAAAGTATCAACATTCCTCATTGCGGTAGCGGCGACGTTTTCATTTGTCGCCAGCGCTCTAACTGCGGACCTGCCAGACCTTGGTGGCAAAGAGATTGTTGTGGTGACGGAAAATGCATATCCGCCCTTGCAGTTTATTGATCCGAAAACCAGCAAACAAATTGGCTGGGAATATGATGCTGTAAATGAGATTGCAAAGCGCCTCAACCTTAAGGTCGAATATCAAAACACGTCTTGGGATGCGATGATCCAGGCTGTATCCGACAATCAATATAATATGGGCATGACGGGCATTACCATTAAAGAGGAACGTAAGGAGAAAGTAGATTTTTCCGATGCCTATATGCGTTCAGAAATGTTTATGCTGGTGCGCGGCGATGAAACTCGCTTCTCCGACGGAAAAGGTTTTGGTGCATTCAAGGATGGTCTTGTAGGAGCACAAGCAGGTACGACGCCATTTTATGTCGCCGTCTACAACATGCTGGATGGTAACGAAGCCAATCCGCGTATCAAATTGTTCGATACATTTGGTTCAACTGTTCAGGCGCTAAAAACCGGCGACGTGGACGTTGTATTGACCGATGGCACCGCAGGTAAAGGTTATGTGGATGCTTCCGATGGTGGCCTGAAGCTGATTGGTGAAGCGATGGGTACTGAAGATTTCGGTTTTATTTTCCCAAAAGGGTCTGATCTGGTTGCGCCTATCAATGCTGCGATTGCTGCAATGAAGACGGATGGAACCATTGATGCTCTCAACAAAAAATGGTTCTTGGACTATAAATTCGGCCAATAGTACCGACTGTTGAGATGACCACGCACAACAGAAAAAAGAATGGGGAGCGATGAATTCCCCCCATTCCGATGAAACTACCGATCGAGACTTTCCGTGGTGGTTGGTAGCTACGGTGACAATTGGCATTGCGCTGGCAATATTCATTGCTGTCAGCGATTTGTACACACAAGTCTTTCGGGCCGTATCCAGAGGTGTGTCGATTACCATCTTTGTGGCATTGGTTGGGTTTGCGTTAGCCTCAGCCGTGGGACTGCTATTTGCAGTTATGGGTTTGTCCAGATATGTGGTGTTGCGGCAGATATCGCGTTTTTACGTGGAGATTATCCGCGGCATTCCTGTTCTCGTATTGTTGTTTTATATCGCATTTGTCGGTGCGCCCGGTTTTGTTGCGTTGTGGAATTTTCTGACTTCAGTGCTGGTAGACATGGGCCTTATCGAGAAAATGACGGTGCGTGATTTCCCATTATTGTGGCGCGCCATTATAGCGCTCACCATCGGATATTCGGCCTTCATTGCAGAAGTGTTCCGCGCTGGTATTCAGGCAGTGGATAAGGGGCAGATTGAAGCTGCTAAAGCTCTGGGACTTTCCAACTTACAGCGTTTTCGTTTGATCATCATGCCTCAGGCCATCCGCACCATTGCGCCGCCTCTGGGCAATGATTTTATCGCGATGGTGAAGGATTCCTCGCTGGTCTCGATCCTTGGCGTTGCTGATGTCACCCAGATGGGCAAAATCTACGCCTCAGGTTCATTTCGGTTTTTTGAAACCTATTCGATTGTTGCCTATATTTATCTGCTTATGACAATCAGTCTCTCGCTCATGCTGCGAGCGTTGGAACGGCGTATGCGACGTAAATGGTAAGGCTGAATTATTTACCGAAGATTCTGCAAAAAGGCATTCATGTTGCCTATCACTAAAAACGCGCTTCCACGACACCAATTCCTTCAAACTGTGTGTGCACAATATCGCCTTTGGCAATTGAATACTGCTTGGTGAATGAACCGGACATTACCACCGCTCCCGCATCGATCACCCGGCCATATTCAGCCAATTTTGCTGCGAGCCAGATCAGGGAATTTATTGGGTTACCCAGAACCTTGTCACCGGTAGCGGTTTCCTGAACTTCGCCATTGACAGATATGGTGGCCGTCACCTGAGATAAATCGAACCCTTGGGACAAGGAAATAAATGCTCCGGTAACGAAGCTTTTTTGTTGAGCATTGCCAGCCATTGCCAATGGAAAATCATTGCTAAACCCGCTTCGCCTTTCGATAATCTCCAGAGCCGGAGCCACCTCACCGATGGCGGTGGCAGCTTCTTCAAAACTCACATTGGTTCCCGAAAGGGGCGCTTTCAACCTAAAGCAAAGTTCGTTTTCAAAACCGGGCGAGATTAATTCATCAAACTGAAATATCGCCGGAGATAAAACCTGACCAGACTGTAGCAAGTGCCCAAGGCACGGCTCGTTCATTCCTCGTTGTATCTGCATGGCTTCTGCTGTCAGCCCGACCTTCCAGCCAGCTATGCTATCGCCATCGGCCTCACGCAATTCTGCCAATTCAAACTGGACTTGATATGCTTCTTCTATGGAGAGGACACCATGACAGCTATCAGGAAATACGTCATTGGCGCGATAGGCTTCGTGCAGGATGGAAGCCATTTGGTGTTTATCTGTCATGATCGAACATTTTCCTAAGCGCTTCGGCTGGCGAAATTTGCGCGCAATTGATCGGCTACGGCACTTACCGGCGCTGATATATCAGAATTGACCATCATGCCAATGCCATAGTCCGGCAATTCCGGCAGACCATACTCTGGTCCCAAAGCTGTAATTTTGCCTTCACATGCAGAAAGAGGCAATGGCGCCACCGCCAGATCAGCCAGTATCCCGGCCCTTTGGCCGGAGATGTAAGCGCTTTTGAAGGTAATTCGATAATCCCTCCCTTGTTTTTCAAGGCTCGACAGACCTGCTTTACGCCAAACGCACCCCTCCTCCCATACGGAAACGGGCAATGGGTTTTGCTCGCTTGCAATACCGCCTTTAAGGCCTGCCCAAACGAGAGATTCACGATAAAGAACTTCAATTTCCAACCCTGAATAAAACGCAGTTTCACAAGTGACCAACACGATATCAAGTTTGCCCGCTTTGAACTGCTGCGCCATGGTATCGGAATTCTCAACCGTCACATCAACCTTCACGCCGGGATGAGTTTCGTTGAACCGGCAAAGCACAGAAGGCAAAAATTGCTCGGTTACATGATCAACTGAACCAACGCGCACAACCCCTGAAACATCGGGTGCGATGAATTTTGCAATAACCTCACGGTTAAGCGCCAGAACGCGGCGGGCATGGGCAACCAGCAACTCTCCATCCTCATTGAGAGTGACAGAGCGAGCAGCTCGGATGAAGATTGGTCGTTGCAACAATTCCTCAATCCGCTTTACCTGCATGGATATTGCGGAAGGGGTGCGGTGCACGACTTCTGCGGCGGTGGAAAAGTTCCCGGTTTCCGAAATGGCCAAAATGGTTTTGAGTAAATCGAGATCAAGCAGCGGCACTTGCCCTCCCGTTCCGGAGGCCGCGTCAAAAGAATTATGAGTGTTCACGATGCATTCCGAATCTATCAAAAATTTTGATAACGCGTGTTAAATCTATTCGTTTGATTGAATCATAGATCACACCCATTGTCTATAGCAAGGGTTCAAATCACCTCCCGGAAACAAATGGGCCCGAGCTAGGAGAATTAAAATGAATACTTGCACAGTACCGATTGAATGCAACGATCATACAACCCATATTTCACGGCCAGCCGGTTTGATTTCAAGACTGATATCTGCTGTTGGAATTCGTCTGGAATCGCATAGAAAGCGCTTGCAGGCGTATCGCCAAAACCGCACCAACAGACTTGCCTTTCGTACGGTGTTGCGTCTTGATGATCACATGCTTAGGGATATTGGGTTAACCCGTGATGACGTTCTTTGGGCTGACCAGCTCCCAATGTCACGCAGTGCTGCCAAGGAACTCAACAAAATTACAATATCGCGGCGGCAAGCTGCATCTAGACGCTAAAACAAATATAGCGGCGGTCATTCGTGACGCCGCTGTTTTAGTTTGCCCACCACGTACCGGGCTTCACCCGTTTACCACGATTTCGATCAAGCCAGAGTGCAAATTTTCGTAAAGGCGACAGAGCAATTTTCAACCACAATCTATTCGAAATTTTTGAAAAATCCCGGTTGAACGGGCAGACCCGCATACAAATTGCACAGTCGGACGATAATTTGGTCCAGAAGCTGAAACATTTTTCAGCGTTGGACGTCCACTTTTTCACACCCTGAATTGCCGAGTTGTTTTTCCCGCCCACTTCCGGCGGACCGAAAGGCAGTGCCTTGACCGGACATGCATCAGCACATTTGGTGCAAATATTACAAAAATCAGCAACTCCCAGCTTCTTTGGTGCGTCACTGGTCAGGGGCAGATTGGTAAATATTTTTGAAAACCTCAGGCGTGGCCCATAGCCCGGCGTGATAACCATCTGGTTGCGGGCGTATTCGCCCAACCCCGCTTTCAAGGCAAAAGGGATAACCAGTCCGGTATCGTTCATGGACGGCACGGCTTCATAACCAAGGTTTCTTACATAAGCTGCCAGTTGCATAACGATGGCTGCTTCGTGGCTATATTCACGGCCAGTTGCTGCTCCCGCCAATGCTGATGGGTAGGTTGCGACTAATTCTTCGTCCATCTGGTGGCCCAAGACGATGACGTGGGTCAGTCCCTCTGGCAAATCATTGGGAGCATCAGACATATCGCGCGTATCCACGCGGGTAGCATAGAGCCAACGCTCATCCTGCGTTGTGATGGCACATAGATCTGCACCGAAGAACTTTGCAATCCGTTTAACTTCAGCTGACATTTTTGACGGATCATCGAATTCGACTTGATCAGGTGCCACTGGCGTATCGCAAGCGATTGGCGCCTGAAACCCTTCACGTCTTCCCTGATCGGCGGAGCGGCTCGAGATAACATCCGAGATCAGCCATGAGGCGTTGCGAAGGGCGAAGTCACGTTGTGAAAACCCCTCCCCCCGGCGGGGTGCTGCTTCCATCCTGTAACTGGCGAAAAATGCATCGCTGTGCTTGGTGCGTACGCTATCATCCCAGAAAGCACGACTGAACACATCGTTGCGCTGAGAGAACTGCACGAACTCTTCGGTTACTTCAATGCCTGCTTCTTTATCATCATGACGCTGCAGGGTATTATTTGAGGGCCAAACCATCCAGTCAGGCTAATCATTCTGGACTGTATTACAAGCCGTTCAATCTGCTTATCGCAGGACCATCACAGAACATATCGAATGTCGCACGACCTTACCCGCAACGGAACCAAGCAGATAGTCAGAGAGACCCGGTTGGTGCGACGCAATGATAATGAGATCCGCCTTTCCTTCGCGCGCTACGTTCAGAATTTCGTGGAAAGGGTTTCCTTTACGTACCTCGACTTTGGTCGACGCTGGCAAATCAAATTCCTTAATCATGGAATTCAGATAACTTTCAGAATCAGCGACAGCTTTTGCGTCGATATCCGCATGGATTTCCACCGTTACATAAGGCGGGATTTCCTGAATGACGTGCAACAGGGTTATTTCACCCTCCGTGGGGTGCAAAATTTCCTTGGCCTGAACAATCATAGCTGGGCTACGTTCGGTATGCGCCATATCGATAGGAACCAAAATTTTCTTAATCATACTAATCTCCTTAATTGGTGGCATAATCCACAGATGATCATTTTGGACAAAGCATCATAAGTTGCATTGATTTCGATCAGGTCGGCGCCTTTTCGAACAATTTTTCTACGATTTGGCAAGACGACCCAAGACCGTCATGTCATCAAATCCCTTATGGGATTCCTTTTCGGGATTTATTGGCGAGTTAGACGAACAATCAGGATAATCCGCGATGGGTATGCCTCATCCAGATATTAGTGAGGCAGCTGCCGGTGTAACCGTAGCGCCTTTTTCTGACGGTTTTGACAAAGCAATGCTGTTTGAAATGCTAAAATCTGATGTTTCGCGCTTCAAACAATCAATGCTTCTGTATGCGTTTGATGAGCTACCACAATACAATATCGATAAAGTTTAATAGAATGCGCTGAGGGAGTTGCTGGGGGACAGTTTGGTCTGAATATTTTCCTTTGACAAAACAGTGTTTGAAATGGTGAACTTTATAAATGGGAAGTAAATTGTCCAATAATATTAATTTATGGGAGTAAATTCTATGAAAATTAAACTAGCAGGTGCAGCATTTATCGCTGCCACCCTTTTTGCAAATCCGGTTCTTGCAGCCGATGATTGTTCAACCATTCGTTTTTCCGATGTTGGGTGGACTGACATTACTGCTACAACAGCTGTAACGACTTTCGTTCTAAAGTCTCTTGGCTATGAAACCGACATCAAGGTTTTGTCCGTGCCGGTGACTTACATTTCCCTTAAAAACAAAGATATCGACGTGTTCCTGGGGAACTGGATGCCTACCATGGAGGCAGACATTAAGCCTTACCGTGAAGACGGTAGCGTGGATACAGTTGGCGTCAATCTTGATGGCGCAAAATATACGCTTTCCGTCAATAAAGTTGCTGCCGATATGGGCATTAAAAGCTTTGCCGATATCGCCAAGCACAAGGATGCCCTGAAAGGCAAGATTTACGGCATTGAACCAGGCAATGACGGCAACCGCATCATTCTTGATATGATCGAAAAAGATGCTTTTGGCCTGAAAGGCTTTGAAGTTGCTGAATCTTCAGAACAAGGCATGCTGTCGCAGGTTGCGCGCGCTGACAAGCGTAGCGAACCTGTTGTTTTCCTCGGCTGGGAACCACACCCGATGAATGCTAATTTTGATATGTCTTATCTCTCCGGAGGTGACGACTTTTTTGGCCCTAATCTTGGTGGTGCAACCATTTATACAAATGTTCGCGCTGGTTACACCGAAGAATGCAAAAACACCGGTAACTTATTGAAAAACCTTAAATTCACTCTCGCAATGGAGAATGAAATCATGGGTTCCATTCTCAATGACAGTGAAGAACCCGAAGTTGCTGCGGTAAAATGGCTCAAGGCCAACCCGTCTGTGCTTTCAACATGGCTTGCCGGCGTTACCACCATGGACGGTGGCGATGGATTGGGTGCGGTTAAAAAAGCACTGGGCATGTAAATTCTAAATGAAAGGGCCGGGACTTTCGGCCCTTTCGACTTGAACCGGGGCGTTCCTGAATGGAATTTTTGACTGATAACAAAATTCCCATTGGCAAATGGGCAAAGAACGGAGTGGACTGGCTCACAGATAATGCCAGCTATTTCTTTGATGCGATTGCTTACGGGCTTGAAGCTGTGATCATGGCATTCCTATGGTGTTTGCAGACCCCTCATCCCTTGATCATCGTTGCGCTTACGGTATTTCTTGCTTGGTTTGTGAAACGCAATTTTGCATTTCCTCTATTTGTTGCTGCCGCTTTGCTGCTGATTATCAATCAGGGCTATTGGGAAGAAACTACGGAAACGCTTTCTTTAGTGGTGTCAGCTACCGTAGTTTGTATGATTGCTGGCGTCCCTTTGGGAGTACTTGCGGCTCATAACCCAAAGTTTTCCGCATTCTCGCGACCAATTCTCGATTTGATGCAAACGGTGCCGACCTTTGTCTATCTTATTCCAGCACTTATATTGTTTGGCCTCGGCATGGTTCCGGGGCTGATTGCGACAGTGATCTTTGCTATTCCAGCCTCCATCCGACAAACTGAACTCGGCGTTCATTCCACGCCTCGACCGCTGATTGAGGCCGGCCTTGCGTTTGGTGCGACGCCGCGCCAACTGCTTTGGAAAGTAGAATTGCCTTACGCCTTGCCGAACATTATGTCCGGACTTACCCAAACCATCATGCTGTCTCTTTCCATGGTGGTGATTGCCGCGCTGGTGGGAGCCGATGGCCTCGGCGTTCCAACGCTTCGCGCGTTGAATACTGTGAACATTGCCAAAGGCTTTGAAGTGGGGATTGCGATTGTTTTGATTGCAATCATTCTTGATCGTTTTTTACGCAATGATGCTAAGGATGGAACGGTCTGATGGCTGATATTGCAGTTCGTTTTCTTGATGTGGATATTGTTTTTGGCAGCAATCCAAAATCTGCGTTACCACTGATTGATGCAGGTAAGGATCGTTCCCAGATTCAGGAAGAGACCGGTCAAATACTGGGTGTCGCTGGCTGCACACTAGATGTAGAAGTCGGCGAAACTCTGGTTTTGATGGGGCTTTCCGGTTCAGGTAAATCTACGCTGCTGCGTGCGGTGAATGGATTGAACCCACTCATTCGCGGCTCAGTTGAAGTGAGTTGCGAAGGGGAAACGCTTGTACCGGAAAAATGCAGCAAACAGGAGTTGCGCCAATTACGTTTGAACTGGGTCTCCATGGTGTTTCAACAGTTTGGTCTGCTGCCGTGGCGGACCGTTGAGGAAAATGTAGGTTTTGGTCTTGAACTTGCCGGCCTGCCTGAGAATGAAATCGCGGCAAGAACAGCTAAACAACTGAAACTTGTGGGCCTCACAGATTGGGGAAGCAAAAAGGTGCAGGAGTTATCAGGCGGAATGCAGCAGCGCGTGGGACTGGCACGTGCCTTTGCAACTGACGCACCTATCTTGTTGATGGATGAGCCCTACTCCGCCCTTGATCCACTCATTCGCTCGCGTTTGCAGGACGAATTAATTGACCTGCAAACCCGTTTGAAGCGCACCATTATTTTTGTCAGTCACGATCTCGATGAAGCTATCAAAATTGGCAATCGTATTGCCATTATGGAAGGTGGACGTATCATTCAAGTGGGTACGGCTCAGGAAATACTAAACAACCCGGCCAATGAATATGTGGCTGATTTTGTTGCCCACATGAATCCACTGGCGGTGCTTCGCGCAGAAGACGCGATGCATTCAATTTCCAAGCGGCGTAAAGGTGATAAATATGCATTAACGACCGGGCGCACCACATCACTTAGGGATGTGATGGCGATGCAATTGGAGAGCGACATGTCTGTCTATGTGGAAGATCAGGCCGGAATTTGCGGTGTCATTGAAGCTGCGGACATCCATCGCGCTCTACTGCGCAATCGTTCTAATTGATCGGCAATTTCACCTGAACGGCTGATCGATGTTCGGTTTTGGGTAATAATTCGGCAGTGCCGCCATGGGCTTCGGCAATTTGGCGAATAAGCGGCAGTCCAAGTCCAAACCCTTTGACATTTTGCTTGTCCGAAGCGCGGTAGAATGGTTGAAAAACTCTGTCCCTTGCCTCTTCCGCAATCCCGTTACCTTCGTCGCTCACCGTCAACTTCAACACTCCCTCCAATGCGGAAAGGGTAATGCTAACTGGTGGCGTGCCGTGCTTGTAGGCATTGTCGAGCATGTTTCTGATCAGCCTTTGCAGTAACCTTGCGTCGCCGCGGATTTCTGGGCCGTTGCCAGAAAAAGAACAATCGTCATAACGGGCGCATTCTTCAGCTATCAGTGCAATTAGATCAACATTTTCAGACATATCCGCATGATTGCCGGAATCCAGGCGGCTCATGAGAAGTATCTCGTCGATCAATGTATCAAGTTCCTCTATATCCTGTTCAATTGCTTCGCTTCTTGCGGGGTTTGGACCGGCCTTAAGCATCTCGCAACCAAGACGAATGCGAGATAATGGTGTGCGCAATTCGTGAGAGGCATTGGCTAGCAGCATTCGGTGGGCGCCAATTAGACCTTCTATCTTTTCGGCGGCTTCATTAAAACTTTGCGCGAGGGCCGCTACCTCGTCGCGCCCCTTCACCTCGATGCGGGCAGAAAGGTCGCCGGAGCCAATGCGCTCGACACCTTTTTGCAGGCGTTCAAGTCTGCCGGTCAAACGCCGTACAAACGGATAGGCAACGAGCCCAACAACCAGCGCAATAAGGGCTAAGTAAAGCGCAAAATTGAGAAAAGGCCTATGTTGATCGGGCCTATTTTTCTTTGCAAGTAACCAGCGTCCGTCCGGCAACGGTATTCGCCATGCATGGCCGCGACGTACTCTGCCTCTGTGCCACCAACTACGGTTCTTCAGCAAATCGACCCTTGGATCAATTTTTTCGCCGAACCTTGCGATAAAGCGTTTTTGAGCATCATAGAGACTGACATCAATCTCCAATTGCTTGCCGAGGCGCTCAACGGCTCTTACCTGATCTTCAATTGGCGCCCCTGAGGGCGGAAGTGTGAGTTGGGTAAGCTGGCCGGCCATCTCAACCACACCACGGCTAAATTGGTCTCTGCCAAAAAAATTCCACATTAATCCAGATAAGATAACAACCAGCACCAGGCTCGCAATGATAGTGACATATATCTGGATATAGAGCCGTCGCTTCATTTAGTCCTGCTCTCGGGCAAAAACGTAACCTGCACCGCGCACTGTGATCAGGCGGCGGGGGTGTTTTGGATCGTCCTCAATTTCTGCACGAATGCGCGAAATATGAACATCTATGGAGCGGTCAAAACTTTCAAAACTTTGTCCCTTTAATTCATCCATAAGATAGTCACGTGTAAGGACACGACCTGCTTTCCTTGCCAAGATTTCCAGCAATTTGAATTGATGGGCAGTCAATGTACAGATACGACCATCAACTTTTGCTTCCATTGCCTCCTGATTGATTTCCAGACGGCCAAACCTGATTGTATTGGCTGGGTCTTCACCTTTGCCACGCCGCAAGATTGCCCGTAGCCGCGCCAGTAACTCGCGCGGCTCGAAGGGTTTGGGGAGATAATCATCGGCCCCCAGCTCCAGCCCGACAATACGGTCCATTGGTTCTCCTTTGGCGGTGAGCATCAGGATCGGAATTCTGCTGGACGTGCGGATGATGCGGCAAACTTCCAGACCGTCAATATCCGGCAACATCAAATCCAGCAATACGGCCTCGAAATTTCCGTTCTTTAATAAGTTCAAGCCTCTGGTGCCGGTATCGGCAATGGTCACGTCAAACTCAGATTGGCCGAGATAGTCCTGAACCATCTCGGCCAATCGAGCATCATCTTCGATGAGAAGAACTTGTTCGCTCATTGATTTCGATTACCCTCTGCGCCAATCGCCGCCCCAGCCGTGACGCATGGATTTGAATTCCTGAATTCGCTCATCAAGAACCTTTCTTTGTTCTACTGTCAAAACTTCGGCCACATCTGCTACCGCATTGATCAAATTTTTACTGATCCGATCAGCTTCCGCAAGGCGTTCGCTGCGAATTTTTTCCAATGCGGCGCGATCGATTGTATCGGCGGAAAGGATATCATGAATTTCCTTGCCTGCAGCGTGCATCTGCTCACGCAAAGGCTTTAGATCTTTTGCAACTGCTGTAACCAGTGCGGTGATCTTTTCCTGCTGATCCGTTGTCGCATCAATTTCGATTGCCACATGTTTTACCATACGGGTGATTTTTGCTTCAATTTCAGAATCTGACATTTTGGAAAATCCTCCGTGATGCCCCATACGTCCACCCTTGCGACCGTGACCCCATCCGCCATGGCCCCAGCCGCTACCTTCGCTACTTGCGTATAATTTCAAGTGTTCATAGGTCTTGGTCTGCGCCAGAGCATTCACTCCGAATGCACCGCCAACGACTACGGCAGTCCCTGTAATCAGCGCTATCGCTTTGCGATTTCCCTGCTGAAACCAACCGGTATTGTTATTGTCCTGATTATTCGACATCACTTGCTCCTTTAATTGTAAAAATTGAAGGCCATTGTTTTCGGCCACACTATCAATTTAGGGGGCTGACATTGCGGGCGCTTATCCCTTGTGTAAAGAATTGTAAAGTTGGCGGTTTTGCCAGAAAAGTCCCAACTGTGCAGGCTTCTACGGGTCTGGTATTATAATGTAAGACGATTCTTTTATGACCCAATATAAATATATCGGAGCATTGGCTTGGCTGAAAAGACGGCATTGATTACAGGTATCACCGGGCAGGACGGTGCATATCTGGCAGAACTCCTTCTCAAAAAAGGGTATCAGGTTCACGGTATGAAACGGCGGACGTCGCTATTTAATACGTCCAGAATTGATTATTTGTTCGAAGGCGAATACGGCCAAAAAGGCCAATTCCAACTTCATCATGGGGATATGACTGATTCATCCAGCCTGATGCATATCATGCAGGTGGTTCAACCGGATGAGGTCTACAATCTCGCGGCACAAAGCCATGTGGCGGTTTCATTTGAAGAACCTGAATATACGGCCAATTCTGATGCACTCGGCGCTCTTAGGCTGCTGGAAGCTATCAGGATATTGGGTCTATCAAATAAGTCCCGATTTTATCAGGCTTCAACTTCTGAACTTTACGGTGATGTGCGTGAAACTCCACAAAATGAAAATACCCCGTTTTATCCAAGAAGCCCTTATGCGGTTGCGAAAATTTACGCCTATTGGATCACCGTCAATTACCGGGAGGCCTATAATATTTTTGCCTGTAACGGTATTCTATTCAATCATGAATCGCCTCTGCGTGGCGAGACCTTCGTTACACGCAAGATTACGAGAGCGCTGACTCGCATTAAAATGGGTGTTCAAGAATCCCTTTCACTGGGGAATATGGATGCTTTGCGCGATTGGGGACATGCGCGTGATTATGTGCAAATGGCATGGCTGATGCTGCAACAAGATGAGGCTGATGATTATGTTATTGCCACAGGCGAGCAATATTCCGTGCGTGATTTTGTAAACGAAACAGCCAAGGTGTTAGGCATGCAAATTGACTGGAAAGGTGCTGGAACCCAGGAAAAGGGTTATGATGCAGCTACTGGCAAATGCATAATAAAAGTGGATGAGCGCTATTTCCGTCCTACCGAAGTGGAGACTTTGCTGGGTGACGCTTCAAAGGCTCGGGAAAAACTGGGTTGGAAATCTCAAACAAGTTTTGAAGAACTTGTTCGTGAAATGGTCGAGAGTGATTTGGCACAGCTATGAACCAAAATTCCGATAAACAACGTGTTTTTCTAACTGGCGGTGGCGGCATGGTTGGCCGTAATTTGCTTCGTTCTGATGGCGCGAAAAAATTTGAGATATTTGCGCCCTTGCGAGCTGAAGTTGACTTACGCGATTATGATGCGGTCTTGGCGCAGATGCGCAGGTTCAAACCTGATGTGGTCATTCATACTGCCGGTCTGGTTGGCGGGATAATGGCCAACATGAAAGACCCGTTGTCATATCTGGTTGAAAACTTGGATATCGGACGCAATGTGGTTCTGGCTGCCCGCGAGGCAGGCGTTCCGCGACTGATAAATTTGGGTTCCTCATGCATGTACCCGCGCAATATTGAGGTGCCGTTGCGCGAAGACATGCTTCTTACAGGAGAACTGGAGCCAACCAATGAAGGTTATGCGTTGGCCAAAATTACTGTAGCCCGCATGTGTAAGTATTTAAGCGAGCAGGATTCCGGTTTTAACTACAAAACGCTGATACCATGCAATTTATATGGTCCGTTCGATAAATTTGATCCGGCACGCTCTCACTTGATCCCGGCGATAATAGCGAAAGTTCATAAAGCAAAAACCAATAATTCCAGCACTGTTGAAATCTGGGGTGATGGATCAGCGCTACGCGAATTTATGTATGCGGGCGATCTGATTAACTTCATCTGGCATGGACTTAGGAAATTCGAAACCCTGCCAAATGTTATTAATGTGGGTCCGGGCAAGGACAACTCCATCTTTGAATATTACCAATCAGTGGCGAACGTACTTGGCTGGCAAGGCGAATTTACATTCAATCTGGATCGCCCGGTGGGTATGAAGCAGAAGGTTGTTTCAACAGCGCTTCTCGATAAAACCGGTTGGAAGACTAGCCAGTCTCTGGATGAAGGTATTGAGAAAACCTATCAGTATTTTCTGGAAAACATTGATGAATGGCAACTCGACGAGTAGCGCCCGATTTTGCTTATCGCGTGTATCGTGACAAGCATTATCAATGTTATTCGAGTTTAAGTTGATCGAGGATATCGTCCGTCTTTAGGACTGTCGCAAATTCACCGTGCAAATTGCTGAGTGACATGGAATGCACTTCTTCAGGCGTATGGATTTTTCCATCCGGGCCGGTATGACCGTAGGCCCAAACACCATCAGCCACATAGTACGTATCGAAGCCCAGGTTTCCTGCCATACGAGTTGTTGTTTCTACGCAGTGATTTGCTGTACCACCGCACATGATAAGCTGGCTGATCCCTTGATCACGCAAATCCTGCTCTAAACTTGTACCAATGAAGCTGCTGTTTACATGTTTGATATAGACCGCTTCACCATCCATGGATTTCACAAAATCCTGAACCTCAGCACCGGGCAGACCCGCAGTGAACGGCGATCCATCCTCAAGGGAGTGATGGTGGATATGGCAAACTTTCAATCCGGCAACGCGAAATGCTTCAAGTAATTTAGCTATATTAGCTTCCGCATCAGGCTCACTGCGTGGAACATTGTTTTGCGCAAATTGAACAAACGCCATTTGAACATCAATAATTAGCAAAGCAATTTTTGATCGATCCATCAGTATTTCCTTATCTGGCGATTACACAAAATCAATTTCCCCGGACAAAGGTAATTTGCGTATCCGCTTTCCGGTTGCTGCAAAAATTGCATTGGTGAGCGCAGGCGCTGCGGGCGGAGTTCCCGGTTCACCGGCTCCGCCCATCTTATGGTAAGTTTGCAAAACTTCCACCTCAATTTTTGGACATTGGGCCATGCGCATTGCATCATAATCGTCAAAATTTCCCTGCTCGACCATGCCGTCCTTAAAGGTAATTTCTTGCCCCATGGCGGCTGAGAGACCAAAGACAATGCCAGACATCATCTGCGCTTCAATGTTCTTGGGATCGAGTGCGGTTCCGATGTCTGTGGCACACCATACGTTTTCAATCACGATGCCCTCATCAGTAGCATTTACCTGAACGATTTCTGCCACCCAATTACCGAAGGACAACGACATGGCAAGCCCGCGTCCGCGCTTGCTGCCCGATGCAAATTTGGTATTTTTCCAATTGCTCATCTCGGCAACTTTATTCAATACACCAACGGCTGCTGGATAATTTTTTGCCAATTCAAGACGCAAGGCCAGCGGATCAAGTTCAGATTTTTCGGCGATTTCATCAAGGAAACACTCATGGGCCCATGCATTGTGGGAATAACCGACAGAACGCCAGAAGCCCACCGGAATATCCACATCCACATGGCTCATGGTAACGCGATAATTTTCAATATCATAAGGTTGATCAAACAGACCATCGGCAATGGATTTATCCGGCCCCATTGGCGAAAGTGATGGAAATGTTCGGCCCATCAGGCTTTTGATGATGGAGGGAGACGCGACATGAATATCTAATGCGGCGGGAGCTTTGCCTTTACTAGTCAGTGCCCGAAGCTTGTATTTTGCTGCGGGACGATAGGTGTCATGGCGGACATCTTCTTCTCTTGTCCATGTAACCTTGATCGGTTTTCCCTTGGTGTGTTTGGCCATTTCTACAGCATAAAGTGTAAAATCCACATCAACACGGCGACCAAATCCACCGCCAAGATTGGTAGTATGCACATTGATATCGCCCGCAGGGACATCAACGAGACCGGCGGCAGTCATTTGAATTATGGTTGGCGATTGATTGGGAGACCAGATATCAAGCACGCCATCTTTCCACCTGGCAGTGGCGTTCATTGGTTCCATGCAGGTATGAGCCAACCACGGTACGCGATATTCCGCGTTAAGCACGGTTTCACGCGAGGCGTCTGCAAAAGCAGTTTCCGTTTTACCGTCATCGCGCATGGTGTAACCGGGAGTGGTGGCAAGCGCATCGTCGAACAGAGCATAAATGCCGTCGTCGTCCGATGGATAAGCTGCTTCTCCCCATTCTACCTCCAGTGCCTCCGCCCCTTTGAAGGCTGCCCATGTGTTATCGGCAATGATGCCAAAGCCTTTTCCGGCGGGTGTTTCTAGCGGAATGACGGATTGCACACCTGGCACGGCAAGAGCGAGACTATCGCGATATGAGATTGCCCCGGCGCCAAAGCGCGGGCTCATTTTTACAGTGCCATAAACCATGTCAGGCAAATCCACATCGATGCCGAATATGGGTTGGCCAGTTACCTTGGCTGGAATATCGGCACGCATCTGGGATTTCCCGAGAAGTTTCCAATCGCTTTTTTCACGCAAAACAAGCTCTGATGGTGGTTCCAGCGTTGCAGCCTTGGCTGCCAATTCTCCATAGGTAAGCGACTTTCCAGAAGTTGGGTCGGTGACGGAGGCATTTCCGGTTTTTAAACTTTTTGCATCGACGTTAAATTCAATGGCCGCAGCGGCGACGAGCAAATGGCGAGCAGCGCAACCTGATTGACGCATTTTATCGTAACCATCTTTGATCGATGTGGAACCGCCGGTTGCCTGAATGCCCAACAATTTCGCGATGGGCGGCATCATGGAACGGCTCGTTTCTGCGATGAAACTTTCATCCAGAAACGGAAATGGCCCGGCATCTTCCATCATGGCCGCGTTAAAATAGGTCCAGTCTGCCGGTCCGTGTTCTACCTTCACTTGATCAAGGGTGACGTCCAGTTCTTCCGCGACCATTGCCGCAAGTGTCGTTTGCACCCCCTGCCCCATATCGGCACGCGGCGCGATGATGGTGATCGTGTTGTCCGCAGCAATTTTTACATATGGGTTGAAAGTGGCTTCACCCGTTGCCAGATCGTCTTCCAATGGATTTGGATAGGGTTTGCGCACATAGTAATATCCAACCGCCAAGCCGCCAGCGATTGCGGTAGCGCCTATCAAAAACGTACGTCTTGCAATTTTTCCAATACCCATGATCTAGACCTCCATCTTTGCAGCGGCATGCTTGATGGCTGCCCTAATGCGCGGATAGGTTCCGCATCGACAAAGATTGGTCATAGCCTCGTCAATATCGGTATCGCTGGGCTTTGGGTTTTCCCTTAGCAGAGCACTTGCAGCCATTAGCTGGCCGGATTGACAATAGCCACATTGGGGCACCTGTTCGTCGATCCAGGCCTGTTGCAAAATGCTGAGATTATCCGTTGTTCCCATTGCTTCAATGGTGGTAACCGCGCCCTCGACATCGCCAACTGGCACTTGGCATGAGCGCACTGGCTCGCCATCTATGTGGACGGTACACGCGCCACATGCTGCAATGCCACAGCCAAATTTTGTACCCTTGAGACCAGCAATATCGCGCAATGCCCATAGCAACGGCATTTCCGTATCATTGCCCACTTCTGTGAGCGTTCCATTGATATTCAACTGCATAGCACTTCTCCGCCCGGTTTTGTTTCCTATGCATAAATATGGGTTCACAACTGCGTTTTTAAAGGAGAAATTTGCCTTCATCGCTTGTTATCGAATTGTAATAATCCTAGCGTGGGGACAATGGAACACTCAAGCGGCGCACCACTGCGAGTTTGACTTTCCAAATAGAATTCCATGTTCAACATTAATATACCGGAGGACAAAATGAAAAACCTGCTTAAATTTACTTTGGGTGCGACGCTTGCAACCTTTATGGGTCTTGCGTCAACATCGGCGCAAGCTGACTATACATTGACAATCTTGCATCTGAACGATTTTCACAGCCGCTTTTTACCGATCAACAAATATGATTCAACTTGTTCATCCAAAGACGTCGCGGCAAATAAGTGTTTTGGCGGCATAGCGCGTTTAAAAACAAAAATTGATCAGCGTCGTAAGGCTATTTCCCGTGCCGGTGGCAATGTGGTTGTGCTTTCAGCCGGTGATATGTTTCAGGGCTCCCTGTTTTATACAACCTATAAAGGCAAGGCGACCGCCGATTTCATGAATGAAATGGGGTTTGATGCAATGGTTGTGGGCAACCATGAATTTGATGATGGCTCTGAAGGGCTTGCAAAATTCATCGACAACACATCATTTCCAATAATTGGCGGCAACATTAATACTGACCTAGAGCCTTCTCTTAAGGGTAAAATTCTTCCCTATGTGATTATTGAGCAAGGTGGTCAGAAAATCGGTATTGTGGGTGTTTTAACGACGGACACGAAGGACGTTTCTTCCCCCGGTAAAAACATCAGTTTTACCGACACCATCACCTATCTTAATGCTGCTATTCCTGAAATTCAGGCCAAGGGCGCAAACAAAATTATTGTACTCACTCACGTGGGTTTCAATGAAGATAAAGAGATAGCTGCAAAAGTTGCAGGTGTTGACGCTGTTGTTGGTGGTCACTCCAACACACTTCTTTCTAACTCTGCAAAACGTGCCGAAGGTGCCTATCCTGCTGTTGTCAAAGGCAAAGACGGACGCGATGTACCAGTTGTTAGCGCCTATGCCTATTCCAAATACCTGGGCGAGCTGAAACTTACATTCAATGATGCCGGCGAAGTAACAGCGTCTGGCGGCACAGCACATTTGCTCGATAGTTCGGTTACAGAAAACGCTGACTTTGCTACAAAAGTCGCTAACTTGAATGGACCTATTGAAGAGGTCAAAGCAAAAGTTGTTGGTTCTGCCAGCGACGTTATTGTTGGTGATCGTAAAATTTGCCGCGTGGAAGAGTGCGGCATGGGTAATCTGGTTGCCGATGCGATGCTTGAGCGGGTTAAAAAACAGGGTATCTCGATTGCGCTCACCAATAGTGGCGGTTTACGTGCTTCAATTGATGCTGGTGAAATCACCATGGGCGAAGTGCTCATTGTGTTGCCATTTCAAAATACGCTTTCAACATTTCAGCTATCTGGTGCTGGCATTACAGCCTCACTTGAAAATGGCGTGAGTCAGGTGGAAGACATCAAAGGTCGGTTCCCACAGATTTCCGGGCTACGGTTTGCGTGGGATAAATCGGTTGAAGCTGGCAAAGGTCGCATCAAACAAGTCCAGGTGATGGATGGCGACAAATGGACGGATATTGACCCGGCTGCAACCTATGGCGTTGTCACTAACAACTTTGTTCGTGGCGGTGGTGATGGCTACAAGATCTTCGCTAAAGATGGCAAAAACGCCTATGATTACGGCCCGGGCCTTGAGGTTGTGGTGGCTGATTATCTGGCTAACAACCAGAACTACAAACCTTATACAGACGGTCGCATCATTGAAGGTGCTACATTCGGCATGGCCAAAATGGAAATGAAAGCCGTAGTTAAAGCGCCCAAACCAATGATGAAAAAGGACGCTATGAAAAAAGATACCATGATGAAGGATGGTATGAAAAAAGAAACAATGGCCGAAGGCACTTATATCATCAGGCGTGGTGACAGTCTTTGGAAAATTGCCAAAGTAAAATATGGCGACGGCAGAATGTGGAAAAAGATCAAAGCTGCTAATGATGCGGTGACTATCCGCAGGCTAAAAGTCGGCGACAGTATCATGCTACCAAAATAATAAGTGTAAGTAATTTGATACCACCCTGTCAGTTGGCAGGGTGGTATTTTTGTGTCTGCAGTACGAAAAAATTGTCTATGGATATCTGGACTGTGCTGCCCATTTCAAATTTTAGCAATGATCCAAATTCCAGTTATATGTGGCTGAAATTGGTGACTGAACAAATTGCCTGTGTGAACTGCACATTTCCGGTGTGTTTTCATATTGTTATTACAGCATCATTTCGCTAATTTGATAGAATATCAGAGGCGGGATACGAGCACTGTGCGTTTATTTGGAACAGCAATTTTGATGATGGCCCTTTGGCTGTTGATGTCGGGCATTTATAAACCGCTCATCATCGGCTTTGGAATTCTGTCTGTTGTGCTGACCCTTTGGGTAACCCGCAAGATGGATTCTGTCGATGACGACGACGTTGAATTGCGGCTGGGAGTCTTCAGCGCCGCGATATATATCGGATGGTTACTGGTGGAAATTGTCAAAGCGAATTGGACCGTTATCAGGATTATCTTGTCGCCGAAAATGCCCATCAACCAAAACCTTTTTCGGATCAAATACAGTCAAAAATCCGATTTGGGTCAGGTGATTTTTGCCAATTCAATTACGCTAACTCCTGGCACTATCACCGTGGAAACCGAACCAGGGCAGTTTCTTGTTCATGCGGTCTCCTATTCTGACGACGATCTCGATGCTCTGGCCGATATGGACGCCCATGTATCTGCAATCGAAACGGGGTCGTGATGTTTGAAGCTGCCGCCCTCGCCCTTTTTGTTGCCATGATATTGGCGCTGTACCGGCTATTTGTCGGACCAAGTGTTTATGACCGGGTGATGGCGGTGAATATGTTCGGCACTCATACTGTGTTGTTCATTGGCATTTACGGGTTTTTAACCGGGCGTCCCGATTTCCTTGATATCGCGCTGCTTTATGCTCTGATCAATTTTGTTGGCACCATCGCCATTCTAAAATTCTTTCGCTACCGCGCCATTGGTGACATCTCTCAAGTTACGGAAAAAAAGGATACGGGCGCATGAATATGTTTATCGATATTCTTAGCTGGATTTCACTATTGGGTGGCGGTGCGTGCGTTATCATTGGTTCTATCGGAACAACACGATTTCCTGATTTCTGGTCACGCCTGCACGCGGCATCCGTTACCGATTCTGCCGGGATGTTGCTTTTGGTGCTTGGCATGTGCCTTCAGGCAGGCTTTACGTTGATCACAGTCAAATTGATTATCATAGGTATTTTCCTGTTTATCACCGGTCCAACAACAACCCACGCGGTAGCAAATGCTGCCTGGGTTTCCGGGTTGCGCCCCGATAAAAATACTTCCATGAAAAATCCAGAAGAAAAGTAGCGATCATCGAAACCTTCATCACCATCGTTTTGTTTCTTATGCTGGTTGCCACGGCGCTCACAATTGTGCGTATTCGTAGCCTGTTTGCCGTAGTGATGTTGTCCGGTGTGTTCAGCCTGTTATCTGCGCTGTTGTTTGTGACCATGGATGCGGTGGATGTAGCATTTACGGAAGCTGCTGTGGGTGCTGGAATTTCCACCGTGCTGATGCTTGGAACGATTGCGCTGACCTCTCGGTTTGAGCGAATACCTGATCACGCCACCTCTCCGCTGCCATTCGTGGTGGTGGTCATAACGGGCTTGGTGTTGGTTTACGGAACGCTGGATATGCCGAGTTATGGTTCTGCGAATTCCCCCACACAAACCCATGTGATGCCAGACTATATGGAACGCTCTCCTCATGAGATGGGTATTCCCAATATGGTGACGAACATTCTGGCCAGCTATCGAGGCTATGATACGCTTGGCGAAACCGCCGTGGTTTTCACCGCTGGTATTGGAGTCGTCTTGTTACTTGGCAGTCTCGGCAGACGGCGGCGCAGGAAAAACGAAACCGGCTCAGAACCTCATTCAAATCAAAGTGAGGAAAGCTGATGCGTCACCACCTCATTTTGCGTGTAATTACGAAATTGCTCGTTGGCCCAATCATCTTGTTTGCGCTTTATGTGCAATTCCACGGGGATTATTCTCCCGGCGGCGGTTTTCAGGCTGGTGTGATTTTCGCCGTTGGTTTCATTCTTTACGGCATCGTTTTTGGCTTACAGAAAGTCAAAGCGGTGTTCCCTGAATGGCTGGTGCATAAATTGTTGGCACTTGGCGTGTTGGTCTATGCAGGCACTGGCGTATATGCCCTTCTCACAGGTTATAATTTTCTTGATTATTCTGCCCTTGCCCACGACCCGGTGCATGGACAGCATTATGGTATTTTAATTGTTGAAGCAGGTGTCGGTATTACAGTTTCTGCTGTGATGGTTGCAATTTATTATGCCTTTGGTTCCCGTCCGCCCCGCCTTTCTGATGAGGAGTGGTAATGAACGGTCTTGCAACTTCCGGCTTCACTTGGGAATTTTTTGTCGGCCATATCAATTACTGGCTTTTCATCGTGTTGATGATGACAGGGCTTTATATTGTAGTTTCCCGTGGCAATCTGGTGAAGAAAATTGTCGGCCTGAATATTTTTCAGGCTGCGGTTTTTATGCTCTATATTTCCATGGGCAAGGTGACGGGCGGTACTGCACCGATCTTCCCGACAGACATGAATATTGATCCAAGCGTAGTATATTCAAATCCCCTACCCCACGTGCTGATTCTTACGGCGATTGTGGTTGGTATTGCCACCACTTCGCTTGGTTTGGCACTGATTGTCCGCATCCGTGAGGAATATGATTCTATTGAGGAAGAGGTCATCCTCAATATTGAGAGCGAGATAGTGAAGGAAGAAAACCGCGCCCATGGCGATGCGATGGGGGGCCGGGCGTAGTGTCTATTGTTGCTTCTTCGAGCTTTATAAGCCAATTGCCAATACTTCAGGTACTTGTGCCATTCATTGCGGCACCATTATGTGTGCTCATCAACAGCCGCAAGCTCGTTTGGGGAGTTGCATTTGTTGCCAGTTCGGCGGCCTTTGCCATTGCCGTCATTTTGCTCACTCAGGTAATTGATGGCTCGGTCATTTCCTATCACATCGGCGGTTGGGCGCCGCCTCTGGGTATTGAATACAGGGTAGATGCTGCCAATGCATTTTTACTGCTCATCGTTTCAGGTATTGGCGCAGTGGTTCTGCTATATGCCCGCGAAAGTGTGGAAGCTGAAATTGCGCCACAAAATCATATTTTGTTCTATACCTGCTATCTCCTCTGCCTGACCGGCCTGCTGGGGGTGGTGATAACGGGTGACGCGTTTAATGTCTTTGTGTTCCTGGAAATCTCGTCGCTCTCCACTTATGTGTTGGTGGCTCAGGGAGCCCATAAAGATAAACGTGCCCTTACCGCTGCCTATGATTATCTGATCATGGGCACAATTGGTGCGACTTTCTTTGTGATCGGCATCGGGCTTTTATATATAAGCACCGGAACGCTCAACATGGCTGATCTGGCCGTTCGAATTGCCGATCAAGGCGACAATCGCACTGTGCGTGCAGCCTTTGCTTTCATCGTGGTTGGAATGGGATTGAAGGTTGCTATCTATCCCCTGCATTTGTGGCTTCCGAACGCTTATACCTATGCACCTTCCGTGGTCACTTCGTTTCTTGCGGCCACCGCAACCAAAGTTGCCGTCTACGTGTTGTTGCGGTTTATGTTTACGGTATTCCAGCCAACCTTCCTTTTTGAAGCGCACACGTTGGAGTTCATCATCCTGCCATTTGCGTTGCTGGCGATGTTTGCTGCTTCCTTCGTTGCGATCTTCCAGAATGATGTGAAACGACTTTTTGCGTATTCTTCGATTGCCCAAATTGGCTACATGCTGCTCGGTATCAGCATGCTTACAAAGACAGGACTTACCGCTACGATCATTCATTTATTCAATCACGGCATTACCAAAGGCGCTTTGTTCATGGCGCTTGGCGCAATGACGCTGAATACGGCAAGTTCCTTCATGGACCGACTGCGCGGGATGGGAAAAATGATGCCATGGACAAGTGCCGCCATGGTAATCGCCGGCGTTAGTCTCATCGGGGTTCCAGGAACTGCTGGCTTCATATCCAAATGGGTGCTGGTTCAAGGTGCCATTGAAAAAGGCTGGTGGTGGGTAGCGATACTCATTGTTGCATCATCCTTATTGGCGGTGATTTATGTCTGGAAGTTGATCGAAGTGCTTTATTTGAGTGAACCGGTGGAAGGTGCAGTCAAACGCGAAGCACCGCTTTCAATGTTGGTTCCGATCTGGATATTAACGCTGTCCTGTATCTTCTTTGGCTTCAATACGGACGTCACTTTGACTGCAGCGAGCGTCGCGGCTGATGGATTGCTGGGGGGCGCGAGATGATTGAGACCCACACAGCTATCCTACTCACTATGCTTGTTCCTGCCCTTGCGACAGTGACCAATTTGCTAATGCGCGACCGCGAGAATTTGCGCGATGGCACTACCTTTGTTGCTGCCGTTGTCACTTTCATTCTGGTATTGATCATTCATGCCAATACGGGCGGTGCGCAAACCGATACCAATGTGCTCTTTACCGTTATGCCCGGCCTGACTATGGCTTTCAATGTCGAACCGCTTGGACTGTTGTTTGCCACCATCGCCTCGGGCCTGTGGATCGTCACCCATATATTTGGCATCGGATATATGCGTGGCAACAATGAAAAAAAACATGCACGCTTCTTTGCCTGTTTCTCATTTGCCATCGGTTCGGTAATGGGCATTGCCTTTGCGGCAAACATGTTCACCCTGTTCATCTTCTACGAACTGCTGACGCTTTCCACCTATCCTCTGGTTGCTCACAAAGAAACCGAAGAAGCCAAGCGCGGAGCAAGAACTTATCTTGGCATATTGATCGGCACTTCGATTGGCCTGCAATTGGTGGCTATAATCTGGACCTATCACATTGCCGGAACGCTCGATTTCAAGATCGGCGGAATTCTGGATGGCAATATCTCCGGCCCATTGGTTGCCGTTCTTCTAGCGCTTTATGCCTTTGGCATTGGTAAAGCTGCACTGATGCCGTTCCACCGCTGGCTTCCTGCCGCCATGGTTGCACCCACGCCAGTGAGTGCGCTGCTTCATGCGGTTGCGGTCGTTAAAGCCGGTGTTTTCACCATGTTGAAAGTTGGCATCTATATATTTGGCATCGATTTTCTGGCCAAGACCGGATCATCTGAATGGTTGATGTGGCTGGCAGCATTCTCCATTCTTGCGGCCTCTATCATCGCCATGACCAAGGACAACCTCAAAGCGCGGTTGGCCTATTCTACCGTCAGCCAACTTTCTTATATTACGCTCGGAATGGCGCTTGCCACTTCCATGGGTGCATTGGGCGGTGGCCTGCATATTGCCATGCATGCGATGGGGAAAATTACTCTTTTCATGTGTGCCGGTTCAATCTATGTGGCGACCCACAAAACCAATATCAGCGATATGAAAGGCCTTGGCCGCGCCATGCCATTCACCTTTATTGCATTCCTGATTGGGGCAATCTCCATCATCGGCCTGCCACCGCTGGGTGGTTCATGGAGTAAATATTTATTGATGGTGGGTGCCGCTGATAGCGGTCACAAAATTATGATTGCTGTATTGATGATAAGTTCGCTGTTGAACATTGCATATCTGTTGCCGCTGGTGGGTCGAGGATTTTTTCTACCAGCGCCGGGCAGCACTATGGCAACTCCGGTAAAAATGTCTGAAGCACCAATATTGGTGGTCCTGCCTCCAGTGTTTACGGCAGTGGGCTGTATCGCATTGTTCTTTTATGCCGGTGATATACAGGAATTTCTCATGCCAATTGTTGCAAAAAGTTCAGGAGGATAATGATGGCCAAACAAACAAATCCTGAAACTCTCTCTTGGCTGGCGCGTAAGCTGTTGTGGGTAGACAAGCCCGGCAGTGCTGACAAATTGTATAAAATTCTGGCAGTGGTCTGCGGCCTGTTGTTGTTGTCTGAATTTACATTCCACAAACACGTCATTGTGGCGATAGAGCATATTCCGGGCTTTTACGGAATTTTTGGTTTTGTGATGTTTACCGCCCTCATTCTGGTGGCGAAAATGTTGCGTACCATTATCAAACGGCCTGAAGATTATTACGCACCGAAGTCGATTGATACTGAAGAATATCCCGACGCTGAAACAGAAAGGCTCGATCATGATGCCTGAACAGTTTCCAATCGCGTTTTTATTCATCATCGCGGGCATTATCCTGCCGCTGGTTCCACAGGGTCGGCTGCGCGGTGCATTTACGTTACTGGTGCCCGTATTTGCCGCATGGCAATTATGGCAATTTGAACCGGGTATTTATGGTCAGATAGAATTTTTCGGTCTGCCGCTTGAAATGATGCGGCTGGATAAGCTTTCCACGATCTTCGGGCTGGTATTCTGCCTCGCTTCCTTCATTGGCAATCTCTACGCATGGCATATCCGTGACACAGTTCAACAGGTCGCCGCTCTGCTCTATGCAGGCTCTGCCATCGGTGCGGTTTTTGCAGGTGATCTGGTTACATTGTTCATATATTGGGAAGGTACAGCGCTTGCTTCCGTATTCCTGATTTGGGCGCGGCGCACGGAAGGTGCTTATTATACCGGGCTTCGTTATTTGATTGTTCAGGTTGGTTCAGGAGTTATCCTGCTGGCTGGTATCGTATTATTACACAGTGAAACCGGCTCGATTGCGTTTGAAAGAATGACCTTGGGCAGCTTGGCTACTTGGCTCATTTTTCTATCTTTCGGCATTAAATGCGCTTTCCCGTTGCTTCACAACTGGTTGCAGGATTCTTATCCCGCAGCGACCATCACTGGCACGGTTATCCTTTCTGCGTTCACAACCAAGCTTGCGGTTTATGCGTTGGCTCGTGGTTTTGCCGGCACCGAAATCCTGATTTATATCGGGGCGGTGATGACCCTCTTCCCAATCTTCTTTGCAGAAATTGAAAATGATTTGCGCCGGGTACTGGCTTACAGCCTCAACAACCAATTGGGCTTTATGGTGGTCGGAATTGGTATTGGCACAGAGCTTTCACTAAACGGCACCGCTGCTCATGCCTTCGCGCACATTCTCTATAAGGGCCTATTGTTCATGAGCGTGGGTGCGGTGATGTATCGGACTGGCACCGCAAAAGCATCTGAACTTGGTGGGCTTTATCGTACCATGCCACTCACCGCCATGTGTTGTTTGGTGGGTGCGGCATCGATCTCTGCTTTCCCTCTGTTCTCGGGCTTCGTATCTAAATCTCTCATTCTCGATGCTTCCGCCTCGAACGGTTATACGTTTGTTTGGATCGCATTGGTGTTTGCCTCGGCTGGCGTGCTTAGCCATTCGGGTATCAAGATTCCATTCTTTGCATTCTTTGCCCATGATAGTGGCAAGCGCCCAAAAGAAGCACCGACCCATATGTTGATTGCGATGATTTTCACCGCATTCCTTTGCATATTCATCGGGGTATATCCTGAACCTCTCTATGCGCTGCTTCCTTATCCGGTGGATTTCCAACCCTATACCACCAGCCATGTGGTGGGTCAGCTGCAACTCTTATTGTTTGCACTTCTAGCCTTTTGCGTATTGATGCGTACCGGCATTCATCCGCCGGAATTACGGGCGATCAATCTGGATAGCGACTGGACTTACCGCAAATTATTCCCGCAAATCATTGCAAAAACTGCGATGATTGTCGGAAGAATTTGGACAGCACAAAGCATATTCTGGCGCGGCAACTTCGATAAGGTTGTTGAGGGTTTCTACCGTTCCCACGGCCCGGAAGGCCGCATTGCGAGGGTATGGCCCACGGGTGCAATGGTGCTTTGGATTGCTATATTGCTTGGCGCAACGTTGGTCGTGAGTTTCTTTTAGGAATCCCATTCCAAGTTTAAACTCAACGGCCCGCGAAAGGCCCAGCCGCCGAATTTTGTTTGATCATCTGCCAGCCTTAGGCCTTTTAGGCGATCAAAAACCATGGGCAATGCTACATCTCCGATCAATGAACGGGACGCCCATGCACCGGCGCAAAAATGAGGTCCGGCGCCGAATGCTATGCTTTTTGCGTTGTTTCTTGTGATGTCGAATTTGTCCCCGTCCGGAAAATAATCTTCGTCCCGATTGGCCGATCCGTACATAAAAAACAATCTGGTTTCAGGTTCAAGTTCGATGCCTCCGACCGAATGCTCTTTCGCGATACGCCGGGGCGACATACCGATGGGGGATATCCAGCGGGCAAACTCTTCAAATACCTGTTGCCATTTTACTTCACCTGCCAATACCATTTTAAGTTGTTCAGGGTTGGTGAGCAAAGCCCAGATGCAACCGGCAATGGCATCACGAGGTTCATTCTGCCCGCCGCTGATTGCCAGCTTAATGTTTGCTCTGATGCTTTCATCGGGCAGACCGGCAGCGAGCATAACATTTGCCAGACTTGGATTTGGATTTGGATTTGGATTTTCTTTCGCACTGTCCAATATATAATCAATGGCTGTATCTATTTTGGCCGTTGCCGCATGACAGCGTGCCTCGACTTCTTGATCACCTGAATAATTTGATATGCCATCGATCATGGCTTGCGAACAGGCGTCCATTTCAGTGCTGGTGAAATTTGTCAGGCCGGTGATTGCCCGCAAGGCATCTCCGGAAAGCGGCAATGCGTATTCTTTGCAAATATCAGCACGGCCTTTTCCAACCAAGCCATCAAGAATGAGTGTTGCATCAGTTTCAAAACTCACATTCCAATGATCGCGAACAGTTTTGGGCGATACGGTTGGAAAAATTGCCTTGCGCTCAGCGGCGTGGGCGTCACCATCCTTACGCATCATGTTGTGGCCCATGAGGGTATTCATCAGGCCAGCGGGTTGGTGGGAAGAAAACACTTCAATGTTCTTTTCTGAAACCGCAATATCATCACGCCGCGTCATTAATACTGCATCGAGTTGCGGCACATAGCAGATCGGGGCCTCTGTGCGCATCTGTTTCAACACTGGATAAGGATCATGCCAGAAAGCTTCCATATCCACGTCAAAAACAGGTGCCTGTGTCATGATTTAATCCGTTCGTTTGCCGTTTACCATCCGATAGCTTGGCTGATACATGGTCACCAGTTCTTCAGCGGCTGTTGGGTGGACTGCCATGGTGCGATCAAAATCTTCCTTGGTGGCACCCATTTTAATGGCAACACCTAAAGATTGCACCATTTCGCCAGCCCCATCGCCCATGATGTGAATGCCGACCACCGTTCCAGTTTTACTATCTGCGATAATTTTCATCAACATTTTTTCAGTGCTGCCGGAAAGTGTATTTTTCATCGGCCTGAAATGAGCGCGATAGATATCGAGTTCAGGATATTTCTCAGCAGCCTGCTCTTCACTGAGCCCAATCGTTCCAATTTCTGGTTGGGAAAACACTGCGGTTGCAATCAAATCGTGGTCTGGACTTGTTGGAATTCCGCGATATTCAGTATCAATGAAACACATGGCTTCATGAATGGCCACCGGCGTCAATGCAACCCGGTCGGTCACATCGCCAAGCGCCCAAATATTATCCACGTTGGTTTTTGAATATGCGTCCACTTTGATGGATCCATTATCGGCCAGTTCTACGCCGGCTTTTTCCAGGCCAAGGTTTTTCGTTAGCGCAATCCGTCCAGTTGCTCGAAGCACCTGATCTACCGGAATTTCCTCACCGTCAGAAAGAAAAACCACCATGGAACCATCATCGGTACTCTCAACTTTCTCGATGGTCTGACCACAAACAACGTGGATACCTCTATTGGTCATTTCCTCATGCAACAGGGTTCTGACATCCATATCAAAGCCACGCAAAATTTCTTCGCCTCGATAAACCAACGTTGTATTCGCGCCAAGCCCTGCGAAAATACAGGCAAATTCTACGGCGATATAACCACCGCCCTGCACAACGACATTTTTTGGCAATTCTTTTAGGTCGAATACCTCATCAGAGGTAATGCAATGTTCCCAACCCGACATGTGCTCCAATCGGTTGGGGGTTCCACCGACTGCGATGATGATTCTTTCGGCTGTCACCACCCGGTCTTCATCAAGCAAACGGATTTCGTGTTTGCCTTCCAATACAGCGCGGGTATGGAACATCTGCGCACCAGCATTGGTCAGGCCTTTTTGGTAAAGCCCCTCCAGACGGTTAATCTCTTCGTCCTTACTGCCGATCAGGGTTGCCCAGTCAAACTTGCAATCTCCCACATCCCAGCCAAAGCCGCGGGCGGCTTCAAAATCTGTGGCAAAATGGGATGCGTAAACCAGTAATTTTTTGGGAACACAACCACGAATGACGCAAGTACCGCCATATCGAAATTCCTCGGCAATGGCGACCTTTTTACCAAGTGATGCTGCTATTCTGGCGGAACGCACGCCGCCAGAGCCGCCGCCAATTACAAATAGGTCATAATCATACTGGCTCATTGCAGGAGCTCCAAAAATCTGAGGTCAGGTCAAAAGGACCCAAAGAAATTGTAAAAATCTATTCGGTTGGCTGTTCTGCAGGTTTTTTGGCTGTCTTTTCATCAAATTCCCGTAACTTTGTACCAATCGCCTGGCTCAAATCACGCCTCAAACCAGAGCCCCACGTTTGTGATGCCTCTTTGATCTGCCGCTCAATGATTGGCGCTTCGGAAAGCAACTTTTTTCCGGTATCCGAGCCATAAAAATCGGCGATTGCTTTGAGTTCTTCCTCCGAAAATACTTTGGCATAAATTGCTGCAACTTCGTTTTCCAAATCACCACGGCGTGGTGCAAGAGCGATAGATGCATCATCTACGATATCGCTGATAGTTGCAGCAATATCTGGCCGACGTGAAATTAGCTGAGATTTCGCCTGTTCCGCCATAACGGGCAGAATATTATCAAGCGGTGCAGAAGTTCCTGTAGCAGAAATAGCTGCCTTTGCTGCATCCAAATGGGATTGGCTTGATTCCTGAGCATTAGATGATGCAAGGGAAATCAAAAGTACTGGAGCAGCAATTGCTACGCATTTTGCCAGTCCACTGAGCGCGCCAGATATATCGCTGAAGGGCGAAATTGTAAGTTTCATGAATGGTTCTCCAAATGTGTTTTGGCTTTGGCCAATAAGTTGTGATCAGTATTAGTGTATTTGCTGGCGATGTCCAAATCCGCCGCCGTCCGGTCCATACTCCAGCCCTACTTTGGCTTATTCGTTAAATGGGTTATTCCATCTTTGCCTGCAATGAACACCTGACTGGCTATTGAAAGAAATAGCCCGTGTTGCACCACGCCTGGAACCTCTAACAAGCTTTCAGAGACTTCATTTGGGTTGGGAATGCGGCCAAAGAATGTATCCAAAATAAAATGTCCGCCATCCGTCACGAAAGGTTTGCTATCTTTCATTCGAAGAACGACCGTTCCCTGAGGGTTAATACTATTCAAAATTGCATCCACCGCAATGGTTGTTGCGTTCAGGCCAAAAGGGTTCACCTCTACTGGCAGTGGGAACTCTCCAAGCACGGGCACCAGTTTTGAACTGTCGGCAATCACGATCATTTCGCGGGAGGCAAAAGCAACAATCTTTTCCCGCAACAATGCTCCACCGCCGCCCTTGATCAAATTGAGATCATTGTCGACCTCGTCTGCACCATCAATGGTCAAATCAAGTTGTGGCGTTTCTTCAAGGGTTGTCAGAGGAACAGACAATTCACGGCATAATGCTGCAGTTTTTTCCGAGGTAGGAACTCCGATGATCGAAAGACCATCAGATATTTTTTCAGCCAAAAGGCGCACAAATTCATCTGCTGTGGAACCAGTGCCAATACCAAGCTTCATTCCGTCTTCAACCAATGTAAGGGCTGCACCTGCTGCTTCAATTTTTAAATTCCGGCTCATGGTCTGGACCTTATATATTCCTGCAATATTCTATTGAATTTCTATGCCAATAAGGCCCAATAAATCAAGCTATTACGGCTTTATTCCCTGCAAAATCATTCCTTTCTTGCCTTCAAGGTTTCACGGGGCTAAACCCGTGGTATTATAATCGTTTACGGACTCAATCTTCATGACATCTCCAACAATTGTGTTTGATTTGGATGGCACGCTTGCCGATACCATCCACGATCTAATTCCGGCATTGAACCGGACGACGGAAGTGTGCGGTCTCGACCCAATTGCCATATCGGATGTTGGGCATGTGGTAGGCCATGGGGCCAAAGCGATGATTAAAAAAGCTTTTACGTTTCATAACCGTGAATTGCCGGACGATATGTTGGACGAATTATTTGCCAATTTTCTGTTAGACTATGAAGAGAATATCTGTGTCGATACGGTATTATTTGACGGTGTTCTGGATTCTCTTTCAGCGTTCGAGCAAGACGGCTGGAATCTGGCTGTCTGCACCAACAAATCCGAAGGTCTAGCAATAAAATTACTCAAAAAACTTGAGATATTTGACCGTTTTTTAGCTGTAACCGGTGGTGATACGTTTGCTATTCGAAAGCCAGATCCCGCACATATTATCAAAACCATCGAAATGGCCGGTGGTCGGGCAGGTGCGGCCATTATGGTAGGTGATTCAAGCACCGATATTAACGGCGCAAAATCAGGTAACATACCAGTTGTTGCCGTGAACTTTGGTTATGCAGATACGCCGGTAGAAGAATTATCTCCAGACCGGATTATCTCCCATTACAAAGAACTGAAAGACGCGGTTGTGGGCTTGATTTAGTCGTTATGCTATTTTTTTCTTGGCAATTGCCACTTCTTCAATAGCATTCTTTGGCTTCCATGCGCTCAACCATTCGCTCAACTCTTGCACGGGCTGGGGCCTTGCAAGGTAATAACCTTGCACGAAATCGCAGCCGTTTTCCTTGAGAAATTCCAGCTGTTCCTGAGTTTCAACGCCTTCAGCAACGGTTTTTAGATTGAGATTTTTGGCGATACCTAGAATGGATTTTATGATTGCAGGGGCACGTTTATCGTCTGGATTGTCCAGTGCATTGACGAATTTGTAATCGATTTTGAATATCCGCACCGGTAGATTTTCGAGATAGAAAAGCCCTTCCAATCCGCCGCCAAAGTCATCGACCGCAAACTGAATTCCGCGACTTGCAATCTTTGAGAAATTGCTTTGAGCGCAATCCATATTTTCTGGAAGCAGACTATTGGTTATTTCTAGTTCCAGCTTGGATGGATCAATTCCGGAGTTTTTTACCGCATTGAGTACGTTTACCGCGAAATTTGGATGAATGGTCTGGGTCGGCGAAATGTTGATCGCCATCCCCAAATCATGGCCCTGACTGTCAAATATTGACAATTGAGCACAGGCCTCGGCCAAAACCCAGTCACCGATATGGCCGATTAGTCCGCATTCTTCGGCAATCGTAATAAAATCGCCTGGATATAACATGCCTTTTTCGGGATGGTTCCATCGTAACAATGCTTCGACTGCCACCGGTCTCCCGGTGGGACAATCAATTTTTGGTTGGTAATGCAATACAAATTCATCGCCTTTTTTCAATGCAGCGCGTAATTCGCTCTCAACCTTCAACCGGTTTGTGGCGTGAAGGTTTAATTCTTCGGAGAAATACCGAAATACGTTCTTACCGTCTTCTTTTGCCTGGTACATGGCAAGATCAGCATTGTTCAATACACTTTGATAATCAGCACCATCACGAGGGAATGTGGCAATACCAATCGATGCACCGATGGTCACTTGCGCTCCGTCGATCTCAAATGGTTCGTTTGCCGCATTAATAATACGTCGTGCAACAGTTGCAGCATCTGTTTCAGCTTTGATTTCTGATAGCAATACGGTGAATTCGTCACCGCCAAGTCTTGCTAGCACACGGTGCTTGGAGGGTGCCTCAACATCATCCATATCGAGAGAAGCATCCGATGCAATTGCATGGGGGTCCAGCATACCAAAGCCCACCAGATCTTCGGCTCTTAAAACCTTTGAAATTCGTTTGGAAAACTGGAGCAATAATTTATCACCGAGATCATGACCCATTGTGTCGTTAACCTGTTTGAAGCCATCAAGATCAACAAACAATAAGGCACCCGATTTTCCGGTTCGAAATGTGCGGTTTATGGAGCGGGTAAGTTCTTTGCGGAAATACTCGCGGTTTGGCAATTGGGTTGTGCGATCCACGTAAGCCAGTTTTTGAATTTTTTCGATGTTCCGTTGAACACGTTGAGTCATAAGGCTGAAGGATTCACCAAGCTCTCCCATTTCATCGAAGCCGCCCATCTTAAAGTCACGCTTCAGGTTATCAGCGGCAAAACCGTCAATTTCCCGAGTGAGCCTGCGCAAAGGTTTGGTAACATAGGTAATGAATGCCGCTGCACACGCGAAAGACATTAAGAACACAGGGATCATGATGGTAGATTTCACCATGGCAGTCGCCAGTCCTTCACTTGGAAGAACAACAGCAGCTACCAAAAGCAACAGTGATAGAACAAATAGAAAGACCACCATCAGCTTTATAAACTGAGAGCGGAGCGAACTGCGTTGTTCTCGTAGTTTTACTGTCATAATAATTCGCCTGTGTCGGTGCATAAATTATGTCCCAAAAACCCTTGGAGCAGCATTAGTCGGCAAAGGTGACTCATTTGTAAATTGAAAAGGAGGGATTTGATGCATCCCAAAGTTAATCCAGATTGTGGGTTAACTAACCCCCCAATGCATTGATAATAACTTTAAATAACATGTCTGTTTCTCTATGATGCGATTAGACACAAAACCACATTCAAACACCCAGCGAGTCAAATTATGAACACCATGACGGGCAAGGCAGCTTTCGAAATGTTTCCTCTTGGCAAAGACGAGACACCCTACCGGAAACTAACATCAAATTATGTCTCAACAGACACTTTCCGAGGTAGAGAGATGCTGGTTGTTGAGGCTGAGGGCATGCGCATGCTGTCGGAACAGGCATTCAGCGATATCAATCATTTGTTACGTCCGGGACACCTCAAACAGCTCGCCTCTATTCTTGATGATCCAGAAGCCACCGATAACGACCGTTTTGTTGCATATGATTTATTAAAAAATGCCAATATTGCAGCCGGTGGCGTGCTGCCAATGTGTCAAGATACCGGCACAGCCATCATTATGGGCAAAAAGGGCCGCAACGTGTGGAGTGATGGCGGGGACGAAGCGGCACTCGGCAAAGGAGTACTGGATGCGTATGAGAAAAAGAATTTGCGCTATTCTCAACTTGCTCCGATTTCAATGTTTGAAGAGAAAAACACCAAAGACAATCTGCCAGCCCAAATAGAACTCTATCAGGAGGGTAAAGACGCCTATAAATTCCTGTTTATGGCCAAGGGTGGCGGTTCAGCGAATAAGACATTCCTTTATCAGGGAACCCCTTCCCTTTTAACAAAAGAACGTCTGGTCGATTTTCTTCACGAAAAGATTCTTACATTGGGTACAGCGGCATGCCCTCCTTATCATCTGGCAATTGTAATTGGTGGTACTTCAGCGGAATTTAACTTAAAAACCGTCAAACTGGCCTCTACACGCTATCTTGATAGCCTTCCAACCAAAGGTTCTGAACTTGGTCATGCATTCCGGGATGTAGAACTGGAAGAAGAAATCCATAAACGCACCCAGCAAATGGGTGTTGGGGCACAATTTGGCGGTAAATATTTCTGTCATGACGTGCGGATTATTCGGTTGCCGCGTCATGGGGCATCATTACCAATCGGCTTGGGGGTTTCCTGTTCAGCCGATCGTCAGGCATTGGGTAAAATTACCAAGGATGGAATTTTTCTGGAACAACTGGAAACGGACCCTTCCAAATATATGCCTGAAATTGATGAAGCCGCACTGTCATCAGGCGAAGTAAAGATTGATCTTAATCAGCCCATGTCTGAGATATTAAAAACCCTTAGCCAGCACCCGGTGAAAACCCGTGTCTCACTAAATGGCACAATCATTGTTGCTCGCGATCTGGCTCATGCAAAAATACGGGAAAGGCTTGAAGCAGGTGAACCCATGCCGGATTATTTCAAACAACACCCGGTCTATTATGCCGGGCCGGCAAAAACGCCGGAAGGTTATGCATCAGGTTCCTTTGGCCCGACAACGGCTGGCCGAATGGATTCATTCGTTGATCAATTCCAGTCTTTCGGCGGCTCCATGGTGATGCTGGCCAAGGGTAACCGTTCGCGGCAAGTACGCGACGCCTGCAAGCGTCATGGCGGATTTTATCTGGGTTCCATTGGTGGTCCGGCTGCCAGACTTGCGCTCGATTGCATCAAAAGTGTTGAAGTTTTGGAGTATCCGGAACTGGGCATGGAGGCGATCTGGAAGATTGAAGTGGAAAACTTTCCGGCATTTATTATCGTTGATGATAAGGGAAATGATTTTTACAAAGAGCTTAATCTTGGTTAAATTTTAACTAATAGAGCTTATGCAACGAAGAACGATTTGTGCAGGACTAGAGAATTGGGCGGAAATATGACATTAAGATTTGAAATTAGTAATTTTTGATTCCAACTGCATTTTTACAATCGAGGATAGTATGAAAAAAATTGTGATCATGGCTTTTACTTTGGCGATGATAGTTGGCTTTAGTCCAACTTCCTTCACCACTGACAAAGCCGAGGCTGCTGCGGATCGTTTCTACGATTATACAGAAATGCGCTGGCGTCCGATGAGTGAAAATCCGAAAAATCGCAGTCGGCATTTTTCCAACAAATCACCTGTACGGCGTAAAAAAGTTTCCTTCCGAGAAGCTTATGCGATCGGAACAATTATTATTGATACCTCTGAACGCAGGCTCTATCACGTTGTGAGCAAAGGCCGTGCTGTAAAATATGGTATTGGTGTTGGTCGCGACGGATTTACTTGGGCTGGCAAACACAAGATCACCCGCAAGGCTGAATGGCCAGGCTGGACACCGCCAGAAGTGATGCGTCGCCGTGAAGCCGCCAAAGGCAAAATTCTTCCAAGATATGTGCCAGGTGGCCCAGATAATCCATTGGGTGCTCGGGCTATGTATATCGGCTCAACGATTTACCGCATCCATGGAACCAACCAACCGTGGACAATCGGAAAAGCAATGTCTTCAGGCTGCATCCGAATGGCTAATGAAGATGTCGAACACCTTTATG
Organism: Rhizobiaceae bacterium; assembly: GCA_045047085.1. Classification (GTDB taxonomy): domain Bacteria; phylum Pseudomonadota; class Alphaproteobacteria; order Rhizobiales; family Rhizobiaceae. The sequence goes on from JASFYT010000002.1 coordinate 40,014, forward strand.
CGCAGGTAAATGTCGGTGCAAGAGTGGTCGTAAGGCACTAGTAATCGTTATCAAATTACTGTTAGATTATACGCATCCGTGAAGCTTCGCGGATGCGTTTTTATTTGGAGAATTTAATGGTTCAAGATTCCAGTTTTCCTGATGCGTCAGCATTCGAAACTTCATCCCTGATAGACCCGTTTGGCCGTGAAGTTTCGTATTTACGTGTTTCAGTAACTGACAGGTGCGACTTTCGCTGTGTCTATTGCATGTCGGAGGATATGACTTTCTTACCCCGCAAGGAATTGCTTACGCTGGAAGAACTTGAACGGCTATGCTCGGTTTTCATTGGAAAAGGTGTGAAACGCTTACGTCTTACGGGCGGCGAACCTTTGGTACGTCGTGGTATCATGCAACTGATTGAACAATTGGGTAAGCACCTAGATAGTGGCGCACTGGAAGAGCTGACAATCACAACCAATGGTTCGCAACTGACAAAATACGCAAGCGAGATTTATGGTTATGGTGTTCGGCGCATCAATGTTTCCATCGATACGCTGGATAGCGAGAAGTTTACAAAAATCACCCGTTGGGGCCGTATGCAACAGGTTATCGATGGGATGGAAGCTGCCAAAGCAGCCGGACTTGCGGTAAAAATCAATGCCGTTGCTCTTAAGGGTGTCAATGAAGATGAAATCGAATCCATGATGTTATGGGCTCACGATCAGGGCTTTGATTTCACGGTCATTGAAACCATGCCCCTTGGTGAAATCACTGAGGACCGCACAGATCAGTATTTGCCACTTTCCCTTGTGCGCCAGCGACTGGAAGAACGTTACACATTGACGGATATTCCGTATAAAACCGGTGGCCCCGCGCGCTATGTGAAAATTGAAGAGACAGGCGGACGGATGGGTTTCATCACGCCAATGACCCATAATTTCTGTGAAAGCTGCAACAGGGTTCGTCTGACTTGCACAGGTACGCTCTACATGTGTCTTGGCAAGGATGATGCGGCAGATTTGCGTGCGCCACTTCGGGCATCTGAAGGAAACGAATTACTATCTCAGGCCATTGATGAAGCAATATCGCGCAAACCCAAGGGCCATGATTTCATTATCGAGCGCAATTCAAAACCGTCAGTCAAACGCCATATGAGCACCACAGGCGGCTAGCTACCTATAAATACTCCGGCATATTTGGAAAACTTTCGTTTACGTGTTAGATTATGCGTATGAAAACACGTTCCAAGCATGTTGTGTCCGTCATTTTCTCTGCGATATTTGCAACCTCTATGTTGTCCATGTCAGGTTTTGCCAATGCTGGGGATGATTGTTCCTGTCGTTTCAAGGGACAGGACATTCCAACCGGAAAATCCATCTGCATGAAAACTTCAAAGGGTCTGGTAATGGCCAAATGCGATTGGGTGCTGAATAATACAGCGTGGAAATTTACCGACCAACCTTGCCCTTATAGCATGTTGAACCAAACACCAGTGGATGCAAAAACTTTAAAGACAAAAATTAAAAAATTCGGATAACCAATTGAATTTTATAATGTTTGTCATTTCATAGATAAGCACATAAGTGGCACCCATCCTGTGGTGCCATTGTTGCATTCGCACCAAAGCCAACCGTGGCGCTGGATGGTTCCAGAAAGAGTATCTCCAGAGTTTACCGATATTTCCTGGGCAGAATAGTCATATGCGCATTTGGTGTTATTTCCAGAATTATTAATTGGCAGATCGTCTGGTACCCGGCCTTCACGACCATCTTCAGCAATTGCCCATAGCCATTGATGACCATCCCAGTCATCTTTGCGCCCGCTCAGAGTAATTCTATCTCCAAGCTTCACAATGATTGGGTCAGGATAAACGGCTTCGTGGTCTGATATAACCTGCCAACGCATAATACAACGCTCCAACGCCAGTCTATCAGGCCCCTAGTTTTGGGCTTGCAATAATTCAACGGCACGGCGACGTTCATCCTCAGATGCCAAAGAGAAATCCTCCTCCTGAAGCGCTGCGATCCAACCCAGATGACGAGGTTCAGCATTTTCTCTTGCTTGAGAAAGCATCGCCAGACCGCGCACCGGGTCACGTCTTATATACTCACCTTGAAACAGCACATGGCCCAACAGCGCCTTTGCACCCACGTGGCCCTTGCGATGGGCGGCACGCAACATTCGTAATGCTCGGCGTTGGCTGTAGGCATTTCCTGCACGTTCCAACTCCATACGGCCTAGCTCGAATTGGGCTTCTGGATGGCCAAACACCATGGCGGCGGTTGTGTACATGACACGGGCCTGCTTCCAGTCCGGAGTAAGTTCGCTGCCTGGAATTCCCTCCTGATAGTAGCGCCCAAGGGCCACAAAAGCGTTAGCGCTGAACTGCCAATCAGCCGAATTTGGTCGCAAATCGCGAGATCTTTCAGCAAGTTTCTTGAAAAAATCAAACGCTGCAAGTGGATCTTGCGGCACGCCATCGCCGGTTTGATACATCCTGCCGAGTTTCCACTGGGCAGCTAAATTGCCATTTTCAGCAGCGTATTTCAACACACCAAGTGCGTCTTCCTTGCGGCCATCCTTGCGGAAGGAACGAAAGAAACTAAACACTTTTTTAGAAGTCGTATCACCCTCAAGCACTTTCGACGCATCAAATGCATGAGCCGCGCCGCCTGCCAAAGCAAGCGGTGTGCACAAAATCAATGCGCTCAAAAGATATGAGGGTTTAAATATCCGCATAACAAATTTTCTCGGCAGCACCGCCGGGATGGGTTACGGCGCCTTCGCGTGCAGAACTTACCGTTTGGGCATATTTCCAGATGACGCCTGAGGTGGAAGCCGTTTCGCGTGGTTTCCAAACTTTACGGCGCTCGGCCAATTCTTCATCGGACAACTGCACATTGAGTGTGCCCTTGGTTGCGTCAATTGAAATGATGTCGCCATCTTTCAGTAAGCCAATCGGGCCGCCAATTGCTGCTTCCGGACCCACATGCCCGATACAGAAACCTCGGGTTGCGCCGGAAAAGCGTCCATCAGTAATCAACGCCATTTTGTCGCCCATTCCCTGCCCGTAAAGAGCAGCGGTGGTGGACAACATTTCGCGCATGCCCGGACCGCCTTTTGGACCTTCATAGCGAATGACCAGAACTTCGCCTTCTTCATAGGTACGGTTGGTAACCGCTTCAAAAGCTTCTTCTTCGGAATCAAAGCAACGTGCAGGGCCCGTAAATTCCAGCCTGTCCATGCCTGCAATTTTCACAATTGCACCATCACTTGCCAGATTGCCTTTAAGGCCAACCACGCCGCCGGTGACGGTGAGTGGATTATTTGCTGGACGCACCACGTCCTGCTGGTCATTCCATTTCACAGATTCCATGTTTTCAGCAATGGTACGGCCAGTAACCGTCATGCAATCCCCATGCAAATACCCATGCTCCAGCATGGTTTTCATCAATAGCGGGATACCACCGGCTTCAAACATATCTTTTGCGATATATTTTCCACCCGGCTTCAAATCAGCAATATAAGGGGTTTTTTCAAAAATTTTGGCCACATCGAACAAATCGAATTTGATGCCACATTCATGGGCAATTGCGGGCAAATGAAGAGCAGCGTTAGTGGAGCCGCCTGAGGCAGAAACAACGGCAGCTGCATTTTCCAATGCTTTTAGCGTGACGATATCACGAGGGCGAATGTTTCTGGCGATCAGTTCCATGACCATAGCACCGGAAGCGTATGAAAATTTGTCACGGATTTCATAAGGAGCCGGAGCGCCACAGGAATATGGCAAAGCCAGACCAATGGCCTCGGCGACGGTTGCCATTGTATTTGCAGTAAACTGGGCACCGCAAGAACCGGCTGACGGACAGGCTACCTGTTCAATCGTTTCCAAATCTTCGTCTGACATGTCGCCGACCGAATGCTGACCCACGGCCTCAAACACATCCTGAACGGTGATTTCGCGACCCTTGAAGGTGCCCGGCAGGATAGAGCCGCCGTAGATGAAAATTGACGGGACGTTCAAGCGAACCATTGCCATCATCATGCCCGGCAGAGATTTATCGCAACCGGCAAGTCCAACAATTGCATCATAGCAATGGCCACGCATGGTGAGTTCCACGCTGTCGGCGATCACATCGCGCGATACAAGCGACGATTTCATGCCCTGGTGGCCCATGGCGATGCCGTCGGTTACGGTAATGGTGCAAAATTCGCGTGGCGTACCACTAGCAGACGCAACACCTTTTTTCACAACCTGCGCCTGACGCATTAGCGAAATATTACAAGGGGCCGCTTCGTTCCAACAAGATGCAACACCCACCAACGGCTGATCGATTTCAGCTTTGGAAAGTCCCATGGCGTAGAGATATGAACGGTGCGGAGCGCGCGCCGGGCCAACTGTCGTGTGGCGGCTCGGAAGCTTGCTCTTGTCGAATACTTTTGCGTCCATTTATCGGGTCCTTCCAGATTTCACGGCAAATTCTTAAATAAAATGATGAAGACACCCTACGCCTAAGCGAAAGGTCGCTTCCAATAACCAAAATATGCCGCAAAAAGGTAAGAAATAGATGGGCCTTGTTTATGGCCGAATAGCGGCATTTCGACTAAATGTGATCATAGACGAAAAACCAGCCCACTACTGTTGCAAATCTATCACAACTGATAGTGATTTTTATTGTGGTTTATCAGAGTCTTGCACAAACGGAATTCTGGCCTTTGCAGCCATGGCACGATTGTATCCAGAGCGGCACAATGCCGCTCTGGAAAACCTTCTAAAAGGAGCAATCAAGCTTCGCTTACACGCTCGAAAGCGTTCGCTACGCGCACTCTTTGAGCTTTGTAATCATCCAGCTTGGCGCGTTCTTCGGTAATGATGGCTTCCGGGGCGTTGGCGACAAATCTTTCATTGCCCAACTTTCCATCAAGCCGCTTGATTTCACCATCAAGCTTTTTCAACTCTTTTTCTAGACGCGTTTTTTCTTCACCAAGATCGATCAAGCCAGCCAGAGGTAGGCAGGCAGTGGCTTCACCAACAACGATTTGTGCTGAACCTTTTGGTGCTTCATCTGCCAGTTCGATATTTTCAACTCGTCCAAGTTGGCGTAACGCTGCCGCATGGGTTTTTAACCGTGCCTTGGTCACATCATTGGCTCCGGCCATTATCAGAGGGATGAATGCTCCCGGTTTGATGTTCATTTCAGCGCGAACAGAGCGCAATTCAGTAATCAATCCAACAAGCCAGTTAATTTCATCGGCAGCAGTTTCGTCACCGGCACCACTTTTTGGCCATGGCGCATGGCAAAGAATTGTATCTCGCTCAGCAGTTTCTGCCCAAAGCTCTTCGGTCATGAAAGGCATGAACGGGTGCAGCATTGTGTAGATTGCGTCCAGCACATAGCCACAGCAAATTTGTGCCTCAGCCTTTGCCTCTTCATCGTCGCCAGCAAAAACCGGTTTCAACAGCTCCAGATACCAATCGCAATATAGGTTCCAGACAAATTTATAGGCAGCACCAGCAGCATCGTTAAAACGATATTTTTCAATATTGCCTGTGACTTCAGCAACTGCTTTGTCCAACTCAGTCAATATCCAACGATTAACGGTGAGTTTTACGTTTGCACGATCAATTGCAATGCCATGCTTTGCGCCATTCATACCTGCAAAACGGGTGGCGTTCCAAAGCTTGGTGCCAAAATTGCGGTACCCGGCGATACGGGCAGGGTCCAGCTTCACGTCCCTCCCCTGCGCTGCCATAATGGCTAATGTAAAGCGAAGCGCATCCGCACCATATTCTTCAACCAAATCCAATGGGTCGATAACATTGCCCTTGGACTTGGACATTTTGGCGCCGGACTTATCACGCACCAGCGCATGTACATAGACTGTGTGGAACGGTTCAACCGGATTACCATCTGCATCCTTCATAAAATGAAGCCCCATCATCATCATGCGGGCAACCCAGAAGAAGATAATATCAAATCCCGTTACCAAAACATCTGTCTGGTAATATTTATCGAGTTCGGGCGTTTTTTCCGGCCAGCCGAGAGTAGAGAACGGCCAAAGTGCAGAGGAGAACCACGTATCGAGGACATCTTCGTCGCGGATCAGTTCAACTTCTTTGCCATAATGAAGCTTTGCAGCAGCCAGCGCTTCTTCTTCAGATTTTTCAACGAAGACGTGTTCATCAGGACCATACCACGCCGGAATTTGATGCCCCCACCATAATTGTCGCGATACACACCATGGCTGGATGTTTTCCATCCAGTTATAATAAGTGTTTTCCCATGTCTTTGGCACGAAATTAGTACGTCCCTCGCGCACTGAAGCAATTGCTGGTTTGGCGAGAGTTGCCGCGTCCACATACCACTGGTCCGTGAGAAAGGGTTCAATTGGAACGCCGCCCCGATCCCCATGCGGCACCTGATGGGAGTGCTTTTCTACTTTATCGAGAAGGCCGGCATCTTCAAACATTTCAACAATGATGTCGCGTGCCTTGAAACGATCCTTCCCACCCAATTTCGCGATGAGAGTCTCGACCTGACTATCTTCCAGCCCCTCAATAAATTCTTCATTGTCTGCAAGGAATATGGAGCCGTCTGTATTCAAGATATTGATCGCCGGTAAATTACAGCGTTTACCTACTTCGAAATCATTGAAATCATGAGCCGGGGTCATTTTTACGGCACCTGTGCCCTCTTCAGGGTCAGGATATTCATCGGCAACGATTGGGATTTTACGCCCTACCAAAGGCAGGATCACATGCTTGCCGACCAGTGATTTATAACGTGGGTCATCCGGCGCAACAGCAACGCCGGTATCGCCAAGCATGGTTTCAGGCCGTGTGGTGGCAACTACCAGATAATCTCTGGTTTCATAGCCTGCCGGATCACCATCAGATGGTTTCCACGCGGTCTTTTCGCCTTCGTCGTCGAGATTATATGGATGCTCGTAGCTTACGCCCTCTTCCAGTGGATAGCGGAAATACCAAAGATGGCCCTTTGTCTCCACCTGTTCCACTTCCAGATCTGAAATTGCAGTCAGTAGTTTCGGGTCCCAGTTTACAAGACGCTTGTCCTTGTAGATCAGACCTTCCTTATGGAGCGATACAAAGACTTCCAGCACGGCCTTCGACAAGCCTTCATCCATGGTGAAGCGTTCGCGCGACCAATCACAGGATGCGCCCAAACGCCTTAGCTGATTGAATATTGTGCCGCCGGATTCCTTTTTCCACTCCCAGATTTTTGCGACGAATTCTTCTCTGGTCATATCGCGGCGATGTTGTTGCTTTTCCATCAACTGGCGTTCAACAACCATTTGGGTTGCGATACCTGCATGGTCCATGCCCGGTTGCCACAATACGTTTTTCCCACGCATACGTTCAAAACGGATCAATATATCCTGCAGCGTATTATTGAGCGCGTGCCCCATATGGAGCGAACCGGTGACGTTTGGCGGCGGAATTACAATGCAATAGGGATCGGCGTCTTCACGTGCTCCAGCACCGGCTGCAAAAGCATCCGCATCATCCCACATTTTGGCAATGCGAGGCTCTACGGATTTGGCATCGAAATTCTTTGCCAGCTTGGGTTCGATGATGTCACTTTGGGTGTCGTTGGGCATTGTAATTTATCCAGAATTCAACAGTCTATTTGGTAAACCCAATGCGTGCTGACAAGTCAACCTGCGTTTTGAAACAGGGATAATAAATCAACGGCGGTGCGGCCCTTATTTTTCCCGGACGTTAAGATGTTCCTGCCATAAAATCCATGAAAGCGACGAGAGCATGAACACAAAAGACAGACTCACCAGCGCACCAATGGTTTTCGATAGAACGGTTTCTTCACTGCCATACACCACCAATGCAGCTATCAGCAGCGGAAAGAGCGTTCTCAGCAACATCGCAACAAATTTATTGAATCTGTCACAAGGTGGTATCAGCACCGATATCCCGATAGCGATCATTGCGACAAGGCTATATTTCACATGGGTTATAATGGATGTGATGGGCGCGCGACCATCGGTGCTGGCATAACCATCTACTATCAGGCGATTTTCTGAAATGTCACATATTGCCAGAACGAGAATTGCCAGCATCAAAATATGCGATAGTGATCGGTTTGCATCATATGAGAAGGATGCGGCAAGGCAAATTAAACCGGTGCTATAAAAAAAAACAAAGGCACTATCGACTAGGAACGCAACTTTCAGAGCCTCAGGTGCAACATCCGGTCGATACAAGCCACCGATTGTAAGCACAGCCTGACGACCATCTGGAAACAATACAGATATAAGAGCAAAGCCAAGCGCTAGTAAAAAAGCGATACCAAGAGTTTGGGAAGCTACAATATAAAGATGATCACGCATACTAACTTTCGCCCCTCCAGTTAGAACCAAATACCAAAACGGGGTTCTCTCGAACCCCGTAAATCATTAATCAAAATGGAATTTCGTCATCCATGTCATTGCCACCCATTGGCGGAGCGCCGCCACCACCGGATTGACCGCCGCCTGAAGGTCCGCTTTGGCCGAAGTTTCCACCGCCGCCACCGCCGCCGCCACCGCTGCCACCTTCGCTACGACCGTCGAGCATGGTCAATGTGCCATTGAATCCTTGGAGAACAACCTCAGTTGAATAACGGTCCTGACCATTATTATCCGTCCATTTGCGCGTTTGCAGAGCGCCTTCAAGATAGACTTTGGAACCTTTTTTTAGATACTGTTCAACGATCTTGCAAAGACCTTCGTTGAAAATCACCACACGGTGCCACTCGGTTTTTTCCCGTCGCTCACCGGTGTTTTTATCACGCCAGCTTTCAGACGTGGCAATGGACAGATTGGCGATTGGTCGCCCGTCCTGAGTGCGGCGAATTTCCGGGTCAGCGCCCAGATTACCCACCAGAATTACTTTATTTACGCTACCTGCCATCAAATTCTTCCCTGTTGGCTTGAAAGGGCATAGACCCGCCCTGAATTGAGATTGCGGCCATCATATTCAATTAATCATCGTAAATCGCTGTTTTCAGGTGCTGTCCACATTTATTTTGTTCTTCTTATGTTCTCATTAAGGATAATATCTGATATTGTCAAATTGACAACGAATCTGCGATGGCAAAAATTTTGCCAAATTTGTGTTGAAGAAAATTTTATATTGCCTTTTATTGGCAGTAGTCACCCTCTAGGATCGAAAATCCTATGGAATGCGGCAATTGAAACCTTTTGGGGAAATCCTTGGGGGAAAAACACTTGAGTGAAACCTTCGGGGAAACCCGAGTTTAATGGAATAACCGGTATATGGCTGAGCTTACACATATTTCAGTGCGCGGTGCGCGCGAGCATAATTTGAAGAATATTGATATCGACCTACCGCGTAATGAGTTGATCGTAATTACCGGTCTATCTGGTTCGGGCAAGTCTTCGCTTGCCTTCGACACAATTTATGCCGAGGGCCAAAGGCGTTATGTGGAAAGTCTTTCCGCTTATGCCCGGCAGTTTTTGGAGATGATGCAAAAGCCGGATGTTGATCAGATTGACGGGCTCTCGCCGGCAATTTCGATTGAACAAAAAACCACCAGTCGCAATCCGCGTTCCACCGTTGGCACGGTTACCGAAATATATGATTATATGCGGCTATTGTTTGCGCGTGTTGGTGTCCCATATTCACCAACCACTGGTCTGCCGATTGAAAGCCAGACCGTGAGCCAGATGGTTGATCGCATCATGACGCTTGAAGAAGGCTCGCGCCTTTATCTACTTGCGCCGATTGTGCGGGGCCGCAAGGGCGAATATCGCAAAGAGCTTGCTGAACTGACCAAGAAGGGATTTCAGCGGATTAAAATCGATGGCACCATCTATGAAATTTCTGAGGCACCTGCCCTCGATAAGAAATATAAGCATGATATTGATGTGGTGGTCGACCGGGTGGTGGTGCGTGAAGATATTGCCGCTCGTCTTGCTGACAGTCTTGCGACCTGTTTGAAGCTATCGGAAGGGCTCGCCGTTGCGGAGCTGGCTGACAAACCGATCAAGGTGGTAAAATCAACCAATAAATCGAAAAACGAGACCCATGAGCGGATCGTGTTTTCGGAAAAATTTGCCTGTCCGGTGTCAGGTTTTACGATTGCTGAGATTGAACCGCGTTTATTTTCCTTCAACAATCCTTTCGGTGCCTGCCCCCATTGTGACGGGCTTGGTACGCGCAAGGGGATTGATGCGGAAATGGTGGTGCCTGATGATAGTCTCTCCATGCGTGGCGGGGCCATTGTTCCCTGGTCAAAATCCTCCACCCCCTCCCCTTATTATGCCCAAACCCTTGAGGCGCTGGGCCGCCATTATGAATTCAAACTGTCGGATAAATGGAGCATTTTGTCTGATGAAGCGAAGGACGCGGTTCTTCATGGCACCGGCAAGACGGAAATAGATTTCACCTATGACGATGGCTTGCGCTCCTATAAAACGCACAAGACTTTTGAGGGTGTTATTCCCAACCTACAGCGGCGTTGGCGCGAAACGGATAGCTCCTGGGTGCGCGATGAAATTGAGAAGTTCATGTCCAACAGCCTGTGTGAGGCTTGTGAAGGCAATCGACTGAAACCTGAGGCTTTGGCTGTCAAGCTGAATGGCCTTCACATTTCACAAGTTACGGTTCAGTCGATTAAGAATGTTTACACGTGGTTTGACGACCTTCACAATCATTTGGACGAAAAACAAAACGCCATTGCCTCGCGTATCTTGAAAGAAATTTGCGAACGCTTGCGGTTCTTGAATGACGTTGGTCTTGAATATTTAAGCCTGTCTCGCAATTCAGGCACTTTGTCCGGTGGAGAAAGCCAGCGCATTCGCCTTGCTTCACAAATTGGCTCCGGCCTTACCGGCGTGCTTTATGTGTTGGACGAACCATCGATTGGCCTGCATCAGCGCGATAATGCGAGGCTTCTCGAAACCTTGCGCCATTTGCGCGACCTCGGCAACACAGTGATTGTTGTTGAACATGATGAAGATGCAATTTTATCAGCTGATTATCTTGTCGATATTGGTCCAGCAGCAGGTATTCACGGCGGCGAAGTGGTGGCTAAAGGATTACCAGCCGAAGTAATGGCTAATCCAAAATCTCTAACCGGGCAATATCTCACCGGAAAGCTTGCAATTCCTTTGCCTGAAAAACGGCGCAAGGCCAAAAAAGGCCGTTTAATAAAAGTTTTTGGTGCAACGGGCAACAATCTTAAGAAGGTTACGGCACAAATTCCGCTAGGTCTTTTCACCTGTGTTACCGGAGTTTCTGGTGGCGGCAAATCTACCCTTCTGATTGAAACTCTTTATAAGGCCGCTGCAAGGCGTATTTCCAGTGCCCGAGCGGTGCCTGCACCATTCGAAAAGATCGAGGGGCTCGAACATATCGATAAAATCATCGATATTGATCAAAGCCCTATTGGTCGTACACCGCGATCCAATCCGGCGACCTATACCGGCGCCTTCACTCCCATCCGCGACTGGTTTGCTGGTTTACCGGAAGCCAAGGCACGTGGTTATGCGCCGGGTCGTTTTTCCTTCAACGTGAAAGGTGGACGGTGCGAAGCCTGTCAGGGGGACGGGCTGATCAAAATTGAAATGCATTTTCTGCCTGATGTTTATGTCACATGCGACGTGTGCGATGGCGATCGTTATAACCGGGAAACCCTTGAAGTTGTGTTTAAGGGAAAATCCATTGCCGATGTGCTCTCGATGACTGTTGAAGAAGCGGCCAGCTTCTTTCAGGCGGTCCCTTCCGTGCGCGACAAGATGGAGACGCTCAAACGCGTAGGCCTTAGCTATGTCAAAGTTGGCCAGCCAGCCACCACGCTTTCAGGTGGAGAAGCCCAACGGGTGAAGCTTGCCAAGGAATTATCGCGCCGGGCTACCGGGAAAACGCTCTATATTCTGGATGAACCAACCACCGGACTTCATTTTCATGACGTGGCAAAATTGCTTGAAGTGCTGCATGAATTAGTGGATACGGGAAATACAGTGGTCGTCATTGAACACAATTTGGAAGTGATCAAGACTGCCGACTGGATTCTCGACCTTGGCCCAGAAGGCGGCGATGGCGGCGGCGAACTTGTGGCAAGCGGCACACCGGAAGAGGTTTGCAAAGTTGAGCGTTCCTATACCGGGCAATATCTGAAAGAAATGCTGGAACGACGCCCACAAAACAAAGCTGATGCGGCAGAATAAGGCACTTTACCAGACCGGCTCATCATATATCTTCTCACCTGCAATGGTAATTCCTTTGATATAGGCCTCACCATTGGATGCTACTGAAAGTACTACACCCAACTTTCTATCCCGACGGAATTTTTCGAGCTCTTTTGCGCGCTTCTTTGGCGCGTAATAGCGGCTTTGTGGGAATTGTATTCTATAGCGGCCAGTGTCCTTGCCCGGCACGTAATTGATCTTTCCCTTGATAAAAATGGAAACATGATCAGATGGAATTTCATGCCAGAGCTTTCGCGCTACCCAGAATTCATCTTCGCCCTTTTCCAATTCCACGAAGACATCATTTTTCCGTTTGAATGAAAAATCGATTGAAGTCGTTCCTTTGATTAAAGGACCAACCGTCAGATTGAGCGTTGTGTAGTGGCCACGAAATAAATCGCGCGGATCAACGAAGCCGCTCTCCAGCAAAACCTCCTGTCCGCTCTCAATTTGAATGGCGCGTTTAAATAACATTCCTGCAATTACCGTGGTTTGAAGCGTGGCAATTAATATGGCCGCAAACAGAAAGACACGTTTGGTCATGCTGATGCCTCCTTATCTTTTCGCAGCGCCTTGAATACCCGCGGCACAAATATTGCGCCAAGAACCAGCAACACTCCGGATACCAGATAGAACCCTGCGGTGCCGATAAGTGATCCGACTGTTCTGAAATAAATCAGCACCATTATCATCGTAAATGCCAGATATCCAAGGCGGGTGACGGAGGCAATATCCTGACGCTCTCCCATGCTAATGAACCAAATTGAAAGGCCAAGAGCCACAGCTTCACTGATGAACGGTATTTGAAAGCCGAGGTACGAAGTTGCATACATTGAGGCCGCGATCCAAATTGCGCAGAACGCCAAATCATATTTGGAGTTCAGTTTTTGATTCCAGCCAAAGGCGAGAATACCCAGCGCAATAGCCAAACACACGGCCATGGGAACATGGCTATTTAGATAAACGCTAGCCGTTTTGACTTCGATTATAAATCGACCATCAAACGAAGAAGCGGCAACCCAGAACGCCGTCATGCCGATGATGCTCATGACCATGTAGGAAATAAACGACGCCTCGAATTCATGGAGAACCTTCCATTTTTCCAGACTGACGATCGCTAAAGCAATAAAAACATAAAATGCGGCGTACATTACCAGGAAGTAGGTGAGTGTCTTATCCCGAACAGCAAGGTCCATTGCTGTAATTGTCATCCAAAATAAAATTCCCAACATCAATAAATGTGCGGATCTTCTCGCCTTCAGCCAATAAGCAGCTCCAGCGCAAGCGACCCAGAACAGCAGATACAGAAAATTAATTTCCCTGCCAACTTCGAAAAAGATATTGAGGTCGAGAGCGAACCACAGAGTGAACAGCCCAATGGCCAGCCACAAGGATGCCGAGGACCGCAGAATGATTGCTGCCAAAAACGCACCGCCAGCCCAAAGCAAAACCGCGTCTTTCGCATTTCCCTGCATGTGATAGATCTGGCCAACCAGCATGATTGTTGCGCCAAATACCGCGCTACCCAGCATTGCCAAAAAATCGGCCAATACTGGACTATCGCTGCTATTTGCGAAAACCGCACCGCCATAGGCTGCCCACATGGCAGATATTAGCAGCAAAACCCGCACGTATCTGGGCATTACGTCCCAATTGGCTGCAACAAATGTCATTGCTGCAAATGCCAGACATACGAGACCCAGCATAATGATGATACTTGCGAAGGAATAACCTCGCTTTTGCGATTGGACTTCCGCAAGGATTTCCTCGGCGGCATCCTTATCTATGATGCCTTTTTCAACCCAGCGCCCACTGTCATTTTTTAAACGAGAGACATATCCCAGCTGCAATATTTCTTCCCTTCAAGGCCATATTCAAAGAATCTATTTGCCAGACAGTTTACCTCATCTGAAGCCAAAAAACCAAAATGGTGACTTCTCATTCCAAATGGCTGAAAAGTCACATTTTTGTGCAATGCAATATTTGCATACCTGATATTCAAAAATCGCGTTCGTAATATGACAGATACAAGCCTATATCAGCCGGGCAAGAGGAGAACTCTTGAAACGAATTCCAGAAAGCTGTGTGGACCATGGCATATTGATTGAAAGGTAAATATTATGAACGTACTAGGAAAATACCGTCAGTGGCGCAGTTATCGTCGTACTGTAAACGAATTGAGCATGCTGACCGCACGTGAGTTGGATGATCTGGGTATTTGCCGCAGTGATATTCCATTTGTTGCACGCAACGCTCGCTAATTCAATTTCCCGGGAACACTTTTCCTCCCAAAATGTTCCGGGAATTGGGGCCTGACTTCCTCCCATCAAGGCCCTACAAACAACACCCGTCGCTTCCAAGCGGCGGGTGTTGTTGTATGTGCATTGAATTTGCTCAGGCGATCTGTCATTTACAGTCGGAGTAAAACACATTGACCAACTAAAATAGTAAGACGGTAGAATATGAGCAAGACATTGCATGTGATCGGCGGCGGATTGGCCGGAACAGAGGCTGCATGGCAGGCTGCCAATATGGGTGTGCAGGTAAAATTGCACGAAATGCGCCCGGTGCGCGGTACTGAAGCCCATCTTGGCGACGGGCTTGCCGAGCTGGTTTGTTCTAATTCATTCCGATCTGATGATTTTGAGAATAATGCGGTTGGTGTATTGCATCAGGAAATGCGGCTGGCAGATTCTCTAATTATGCGTTGCGGCGGCGAACACAAGGTGCCTGCCGGCAGCGCGCTGGCTGTAGACAGGGTTGGTTTTTCAGATGCGGTGACAAAAGCAATAACAGAACACCCCAATATTGACGTCCTGCGGGAAGAGGTAGCTGGATTTCCACCGGAAGATTGGGGTAAAACCATTATCGCTACGGGTCCTCTCACGGCACCTTCCCTTGCTGACGCAATAGCCGAGGAAACAGGGCAGGATGCATTGGCATTTTTTGATGCGATTGCACCGATCCTTCATTTTGATTCGATCGATTTTGATACTGTATGGTTTCAATCGCGCTACGATAAAATTGGCCCCGGCGGTAATGGCAAGGATTACATCAATTGCCCGATGAATGAGGAGCAATATAATGCTTTCATTGATGCACTGCTTGATGGAGAAAAAACCGAATTTAAGGAATGGGAAGATACCCCTTATTTTGATGGCTGCCTGCCAATTGAGGTGATGGCAGAACGGGGTCGCGAGACGTTGCGCCACGGACCGATGAAGCCGATGGGCCTTACCAATACGCACAAGCCAGACGAAAAAGCATATGCGGTGGTGCAATTGCGGCAGGATAATGCCCTTGGCACATTGTTCAATATGGTCGGGTTCCAAACCAAGCTAAAATATGGTGCGCAGACGAAAATATTTAAAACAATTCCTGGTCTTGAACAGGCAGAATTTGCTCGCCTTGGCGGATTGCACCGTAATACGTTTTTGAATTCCCCGAAAATACTGGATGAAAGCCTGCGGCTGAATGGTCGTTCGGATATACGCTTTGCTGGCCAGATTACCGGCTGTGAAGGTTATGTGGAAAGTGCTGCTATCGGTCTGATGACCGGACGGTTTGCGGCAGCTGAATTGCTTGGTCTAGAATTTTCCATTCCCCCATTGACTACCGCCTTTGGCGCCTTGATGCATCATATCACCGGTGGTCATGTGCAATATAATGATGAACCGGGGAAACGTTCGTTCCAACCGATGAACATCAACTTCGGGCTTTTTCCACCGCTGCCTGAAGGTACGATTGTGAAACCTGAGGGCGTGAAGCGTTTTCGCGGCAAGGATAAGGCTATCGCCAAGAAGAAAGCGATGGCAGCACGCGCTTTGGCAGATTGCCAGAGCTGGCTTGATACATTGCCGCAAAATTAGGCCTATTCGCCCGGTTTGATCACATTTGCATCGGGCAATCCCGGCATACCAGCCTGCTCGGGGTTGCGGCGAACATATTCCGCTTTTAGCGTTTCTGAACCTTTTCTGGAGCCATCGTGGCTCCAGCCCGGAGGCTTTATCAGATATTGCAGGCGATCAGATAATTTTAGGCCGGGGGAAAACGCGTCGTTCAACATTGCTATCCATTCATGGAAGGCCACTTTGATCGGATTAAATGTACCGATATTTCGCACGATGCCGTAGCGCGGCATGTCTTCTTCCAGTTCCGGTACAAAACTGCCGAACATACGATCCCAAATAATCAAGGTTCCTGCAAAGTTTGCATCGAGGTAGCGTGGATTGGTGGCATGGTGTACCCGGTGGTGAGAAGGTGTATTCATCACCGCCTCGAACCATATGGGCATTTTTTTGATTGTCTCGGTATGAATCCAGAATTGGTAGACCAGATTGAAGCCGTAGGCGAAGATCAACACAGCCGGGTGAAACCCAATCAAAACCAGCGGAATGCGCAGGATAAATGCCCCAGTGAAGGTGCCTGTCCAGCTTTGGCGCAGGGCCGTTGAAAGATTATAATGCTGGGAAGAATGATGATTAATGTGCTCTGCCCAGACCCAGCGAATGCGATGGGCTAACCGATGATACCAGTAATAGCGCAAATCATCGAGCAGGAAGCAAAGGGCAATTGCCCACCACTCATAGCCGAATGTATAAATTCTAAACTGATAGAACCAGTCCCAAACACCATAAGCAACAAAACCCAGCAACAGACCTGCTACAACATTTCCCATGCCCATTAGCAGGCTGGTGAGAGTATCACGGGTCTCGAAGCTGCCACGGGTGTGATCGCCATTTTTACGCGCGTAAAGGATAACGCCAAGCTCAATCAGCATTGCCAGAATGAAAAAAGGGATCGCAATTTGAGTGATTGAAGGAAAGTCTGGTACGTTCATTAGTTTCACCCCTTTAGTTCTATCAAAGCATCATGGATCATGTTTGCGTCGTTGGAGCTTTCAATTTCGTAACTATGACGTTTATGGGTGAAGTCGTTGTACCGCACATTAAGTCTATGCCCGGATAACTCCAAACCGATTATATCGCCTTTTGAAAGTAAACGGGTGAGGAATTCAGACCCCATGGCTTCAACCAATCCGACCGTATTTTTTGAATTGAGCAGTAAGAATCCGGCGGATTTGTCTCCGGTCAAAATGGTGTTTTCAATACGGGCATCAGCATAGTCCAATAAAAACGCTGTATCAGCTTCTGCTTCATTCGTCAGTTTGGCCGGTATCGAAATTCCGGACAAATAGACAACCAAAACCATGAAAGTAATTCCGCAAATCACCAATGGCCCCAATATCTCTAACGGCATCATACTCTCTTTTACGTAAACGGAAGACGTTTAAGTGAATAGTCCAAATTTCGAGATAGTTCAAGCAGTTGCTATAAACTCAACCTTATTAGTCCGACGTCAAATATTGCCGGTACGCGCGGCACGCCATAAGGTCCAAAGTTTTTTGAGCGGTGAAATTGTCGGTATTCTGGTAAAAATATGATCGTTCAGTTTTCGGGAAGATCTCAGATACAGTTTGCAAAGAGAGGTTGGAAGCAGGATGAGCGAAATATCCTTTTTGGAGGCATTGTATTCTTTTTGGATATTTTTCAGAGCCATCAAATGGTTATCTGCCAAATCAAAAATGCCGTTCAACATTTCCATATGTTTTTTGCTTTTCTTTTCTGAAAACCAATCTTCCAACGATAAACCTGCGGCCTCTAACATTTCCTTTGGTATGTAGATCTTGTTTTGAGCGTTATGTCGGGGCAGGAAACGTATTATATCCGTTAGCGCCAACACCATGCCCGCGTGGCCACAAATATCGGCCATGGCACGATCCTGTTCCAGCTTTGCGGCCATGGTGAGCAATTGTATAAATACTGATGCAGTTTCGCCGCAATATCCTTCCAGCGTACCAATATCCGGCATTGGGTCATTATAGAGATCGAATATTCGAGCCTGAAGATAGGTATCAAGGGGAAGAAGGGGTAATTTATGAGCGGTCATTTCACTTAGCAGCTCATCGGCCAATGGATTGTGTGTGTTCGAGGTGCCCGCTTGAACCGTATCACGCCACCATTGAATGCGAATTTCGCCGGTCATTGGTTCTGATATAGCCGAAGATATCTTGGAAATTTCAGTGTCGAACGCGTAGAGCGTCATTGCAAGGTTGCGCAAATTTTCCGGTAGATAAAGGCAGGCGAGATAGCGGTCATGGTTCAGATCACGCAATTGGTTCTGGCAGAACTCCGGCGTTTTTCTATCACCTTCGCCCATCAATCTACGACCAAAAATGCGGCGGCAACTGCCCTGCCCTCTGCCAGCAATACATTGAAGGTGCGTACCGCGGCACCTGTGCTCATGGGGTCGGCGGAAATCTGGCAATCACGTAAGCGGGATCGCAATTCCGGCTTAATCGGTATTAAGTCCAGGCCTGAACCGACCAGAAGGATTTCAATTGCGGCGGCTTCCTCGAATATTTTTTGGAAATTCTCTACATGCAGATCATCCGGCGTGGTGACGTCCCAACCATAGATTCCAGATGGCAGGCAAAGCAGGCTGCCGCGGTGGCTCATATCTGAAAATCGAAAACCACCATTACCATAAGCATCAATCGGAGCACGCCCCGGAAAATGGGCATCCCGAATTTCAATCCCGGAGGGACGTACCGGATCAAAATCACCATCAAATTCACTGGACATTTTTATTCAAAATCGACCGGCGTAGTATTTGCCGTAGCCGCTTTTTCCTTATCGCCTGCCGGTGTATTTCCTGCAATCTGACCGGGCCGAAGCTTGAACAGGATGAGGAATGGTGCGGCGATAAAGATCGATGAATAAGTACCCACAAAGATGCCGAAGATCATCGCGAAGGTGAAGGATGCCAAAACTTCGCCACCAAGTAAATAGAGCGCAAATAATGCGAGCAAGGTGGTGACCGAGGTCAAAATCGTACGAGACAACATCTGGTTGATCGACAAATCAAGCAATTGCGGAATGGCCATCTTCTTGTATTTTCGTAAATTTTCACGGATTCGGTCATAGACCACCACCGTATCGTTCAACGAATAGCCAACAATCGTTAGAATCGCCGCGATTGAAGCCAGCGTGAATTCTACCTGGAAAACTGCAAACATACCGATGGTGATGATCACATCGTGAAGGGTAGCCATCACGGCACCCAACGCAAACTGCCACTCGAACCGTATCCAGATGTATAGCATAATCGCAATCAAGGATGCGGCCACAGCAATAGCGCCAGCTTGTGCCAGTTCGCCGGATACAGTTGGGCCAACAACTTCTACACGGCGGAATTCATAGTCGCCTTCAAGAGCAAAGCGAACCTTTGCTTCCACGCTCTGTTCAGCATTGTCGTTCTGATCCTGACTTTCTACACGGATCAAAACTTCATTGCGGTTACCAAATTCCTGAACCTGCACGTCGCCCACATTGATTTCGCTCAGTCGTGTTCGGATATCTGCAATATCAGCGACCTCAGCTTTAGATTTTACTTCGACCAGCGTTCCACCTTTGAAATCGATGCCATAATTGAGACTGACCACGAAAAACAGAACGATCGATGCAACGACGGCAACCGCACTTAACGGGAAGGAAAATACCCGGTTCCCCATAAATCGGATGTCGCTTTTTTCTGGCAGGATATCAAATAGCCGCTTGGGCAATTCTTTTGGGCGTTTATAGCGAACCCACAATGAAACTAGCAAACGGGTGAAAGTGTATGCGGTGAAAACCGTTGTGATGATACCAATCGCAAGAGTAATCGCGAAACCGCGAACCGGGCCGGAACCCAGATAAAACAGAATAATCGCCGCGATAAAGGTCGTGATATTTGCATCCAAAATGGTATTCAGCGCGTGCTTAAAACCTGCGTCAAAAGACTGGATGATATTGCGCCCGTTGCGGCGTTCTTCACGTATCCGCTCGTAAATCAATACGTTGGCATCCACAGCCATACCCATAGTCAAAACGATACCGGCAATACCCGGCAGAGTGAGCGTCGCGCCCAATACGGAGAGCAAGGCAATGATCATGGAGATATTGGCAATCAATGCCACATTGGCGATTATGCCAAGAGTTCCATAGGTTGCCCACATGAACATCAACACGAGGAATGCGCCGATAAGGGATGCGTCTTTTCCTGCCTCGATGGAATCAAGGCCCAAGCCGGGGCCAACTGTGCGTTCTTCAATGATGGTTAGATCGGCAGGCAGAGCACCGGCGCGCAGTAGAATTGCCAGATTGTTTGCACCTTCAACGGAAAAGTTGCCGGATATTTGACCGGATCCGCCCAAAATTGCTTCGCGAATAACCGGGGCTGAAATAATTTCACCATCAAGAACAATCGCAAAAGGCCTGCCCACATTGTTCTGGGTTACTTTACCGAAGCGGCTGGCGCCTTTAGTATCGAAACGGAAAGAAACGATGGGTTCATTGGTACGCTGGTCAAAGCCTGCTTGGGAATCCACCAAATTTTCACCATCTACCATAACACGGGTTTCGATCAAATAGGGCGTTGGGGGGTCGGTATCTTCAAACAACACTTTGGTGCCTGCTGGCGGCCTGCCAGTTAGCGCATCATTGGCGTCCATCGCATTGCTGACGAGATGGAAGCTCAATTTGGCCGTTGTACCAATTAAGTCTTTGAGTGTTTGAGGATCATCAAGGCCGGGAAACTGGATCAGAATTCGATCTGATCCCTGACGCTGAACCACAGGCTCATTTGTGCCAAGTTCGTTGATGCGACGTCCAATAACCTCAATCGATTGTGTTACAGCAGATTGAAGACCATGGGCGATCCCATCATCGGTCAGAGAATAAACAAGCAGGCTATCCTCAGGTTGTGATGCGGCCACTTCAACCACAGATGAGCGGCCGAACAAACCGGCTGTAACCGGTAAGGCCAGTTCGCCAAGCTTATCAATTGCGTTTTCTGCGTCTTCAATCTTGCGGAGTCTGACATTGATTGAGCGTGCATCCCCCTTCGACAACCGATAGCCGATACGTTCAGCACGCAGAATTCTTCTGACATCGCCTTCAAGAGATTCAAGCCGTTCCCTGATTAGGGAATCTTTGTCCACCTGCATCAACAGATGCGAGCCGCCCTGCAGATCAAGCCCCAGTTTCATCTGAAATGCCGGTAAAAAGCTGGGATATCCAGGAATTATTTTTTCACAACCAGGAACGGATACACCAGCCACTGGCTGAGCACATCCTTCAGGCATCTCTGGATTGCCGAAAAAATTTGGCACTGTAAACAGGACAGCCAGAGTTACCAAAGTGAGGATTGAAACAATTTTCCACTTGGAAAAATAAAGCATGAAACAGATTCCGAAATCGATTTAACGGGTTGGTTGTTACTCAAACGTCCTGACGCATAACAGAAGCGACAAAATCAGGTCTTTGTAGCTTCGCCTTTAATACGAACATCAGCAATCATTGAACGCATTACGCGTACTTTAATGCCTTTGGAGATTTCAACTTCCAATTCGCTGTCGTCTATGACCTTGGTTACTTTGCCGATCATGCCGCCACCGGTAATGATTGAATCATTACGTCTCACATTGCCAAGCATTTCCTCACGCTTTTTTGCGGCCGTACGCTGTGGCCTGATGATAAGAAAATACATGATAACGAAGATAAGAATAAATGGCAGTAAGCTCATTACTAGATCTGAACCGCCACCAAAGGCTTGGGCAAAGGCCGGGGTCTCAAACATTCGACCGCACTCCTGAAAATAATTAGAATTAATGGGCCAAACGAACACATTCGAATAACCCTTGAAGTCGCGCGGACTATAGCTATCCCCACGATGAATGCAAATGGGGTGTTTTCACTTAAAAAGCAATCCCCAAAGCACCCGTTAGAGTCAATTTATGGCGAACTTCGGTGATCTGGAGCGATCTTTGCCACTTTGTAAAATGTTATCCACCGTGGTATCTGGATTTCCTAACCAAATGAAGGAAGCTAGCATTGAACTCTAATGACCAAAAAGATGCGATTGAGACGCTGAATTGCAAACTGGATACACTTATCTCATTGATTGAGCGGGCGGTTCCTGAAATCCCGAAGAAAAACGATGTTACAGCGGCTTCAACATTTGTGTGGAATGCGGAAAAGAGCTGGTTGCAACCAGTTGCAAAGGTCAACCGGGTCGACATGCATTTGTTGAAAGGCATTGGGCGGGTCCGCGATATTTTGCAGGAAAATACAGAACAGTTCGCCAATGGTATGGCTGCCAATAATGTGTTGCTGTGGGGTGCCCGAGGCATGGGAAAATCATCGCTGGTGAAAGCTGTTCATGCCCATATCAATGCTGAAAAGCCGAATCATGAACTAAAACTGATTGAAATCCACCGGGAGGATATCCATTCCCTCCCCGCTTTGCTCAATTTGTTGCGCGGGGTTTCTCAACGCATCATCGTATATTGTGACGACCTCTCCTTCGATAACGACGATTCCTCGTATAAATCGCTAAAAGCTGCTCTGGACGGGGGCGTCGAAGGGCGCCCGGAAAATGTGATATTCTACGCCACATCAAACCGTCGCCATCTCTTGCCGCGCGATATGATTGAGAATGAGCGCTCTACCGCCATTAATCCGAGCGAGGCAGTGGAGGAGAAAGTTTCTCTTTCCGACCGTTTCGGTCTTTGGCTTGGATTCCATAAATGCAGTCAGGATGAATATCTGGAAATGATCAATGGCTATGCAGAGCATTTTGCACTTAATGTGAAAGAGGAAGAATTGCGACATGGAGCGCTTGAATGGGCAACCACACGCGGCAGCAGGTCTGGACGCGTGGCCTGGCAATTCATTCAGAATTTAGCTGGGAAGCAAGGGAAAACTATCGGGTAATTATTGAGGCTTGGGCCAATTGATTGCTGCAACACCAATGATTGCTGCCAATAGTCCTAATCCTACTACGGGTGTTATGTGCTCGCCAAGAAAAACGATGCCCAGCAAGACACCGACGCCTGCCCTCAAATAAGCCTGACTTGCAACGCCTAGTGAACCGAGCGTATTGACCAATCGATAGTAGATTAACAGTGCAACCCCCGTGCAAATGACGGATAGTGCCAGTGTCGCCAAAACCGCCTGCCCCGAAGGTGCTAACGCCAATGGATTGTCAAATATAAAGGCTAGCGGCACCAGACATAGGGTCGCCCAGATCATGGTGCCAGCAGACGTAACTGTGGGGGAGAGGTGGGCAAATTTCCTTCCATAGATTGCGGCCCCTGCATAAAGTAGCGCGCCAGCAAGGGCAGCAAGTTGCCCCAATATATGGTCTCCAAAACCATCCAACACATCAACGCCGACGATTAATACCACGCCAAACATCCCAATACATGCTCCAAACAACTTCAGTTTTCCAATGGGTTCATGGCGGGTGAAGGTAACTGTGATTATAAATATGAAAATTGGGGATGTAGAATTGAGAACACTTGCCAGTCCGCTATCAATATATTGCTGTCCCCACGCCAATACGGTCCAAGCAGCAATGCTGTTCAATATCGCTTGAATGAACAACATTCGCCATGTTTTAGCATCTCTTGGGAATCGTTTCTTTTGCCAAGCCATGACCAGCAGCAAAAACAATGCAGCAATTGAAACCCGTATTGCAATCAATGTGAACGGAGGAATTTCAGCTACCGCAATTTTTATGAAGAGATAGGATGATCCCCATAATATCGCCAACAATATCAATAATGCTATTTCATTGCGCAATGTGGGTGCTGTTGTGTTCACTATGGTTTTACCAATGGAGCATGAGGGCCAGAAGCCAGCGTGAGGAGCGTGCGATCTTCACGTAGCAGGAATTTTTCTCGCTTGGCAAACTCATAGTTTTCTATCCCCAATGGATCACATGATAGGCGTTTTCTGTACTCTTCATAAGCTGCCAGACTTTCAATATTATAGACTCCATAGCAAAGAGTTGTTGATCCTTCGTGGGGAGAGAAATAACCGATAAGGTCGCCGCCACAACGCGGTATCGCCTCTCCCCAATTCCTTGCGTATTGTTCGAATTGTTCTTTTTTTGTGGGGTCGATGTGATAGCGAATGAAACAGGTGAGCATGGTTTTCTCCTTTTAGATTTTCACAACACTCGCACGTTGCAAATCAATGATGCTTCGACTACCATCGAACTATGAAAGAAGGTCCCGACATTGCTCTACTTGGTTCGCTGATTGGCGACCCTGCACGTGCAAATATGCTAACTGCGCTAATGAGTGGTAAGGCGTTAACTGCCAGCGAACTTGCTGGCGAAGCGGGTATTACGCTTCAAACTGCAAGTTCCCATTTAAAAAAGCTGGAAACTGCCCAATTGCTGCGGCAACGCAAACAAGGGCGCCATCGTTACTTCTCTCTTGCGGATGATGATGTTGCTTTTCTACTTGAAAACATGATGGGGCTAGCTGCCAAGCGCGGACTTATACGCACACATACGGGTCCGAATGACCCAAAGTTGCGCAAAGCGCGCGTGTGTTACAATCATCTCGCGGGAGAATTGGGCGTCCAAATGTTTGATAGCCTGATGGTTCAGGGCTTTGTTGCTGAGAATGCCAATTTGGTCACAATTACCGATAGCGGCCGAAATTTCGTTAGCGAGATCGGGATCGATCTGGAACAAATTACGTCCCCTCTCCGCCCTTTATGCAAATCATGTCTGGATTGGAGCGCCCGGCGCACCCATTTGGCGGGATCACTTGGAACAGCCCTGCTCGACCATTTCTACAAGCTAGGCTGGGCCAAACGGCAAGATGGATCGCGCGCAGTGCTATTCACCAAAATGGGCGAGACACAATTCTCCAGGCATTTTCCCATTCAAGAATAGCTATTCAATATCCTCGACCTCTACCCCATCGGAGCCGCCTACCTGGTGGGCCAGGGCTGCTTCCATGAACGGATTCAAGTCTCCGTCCAGCACATTATCGGGTGAAGTGCTTTCAACGCCCGTGCGCAAATCCTTGACCAATTGGTATGGCTGCAGGACGTAAGATCTGATCTGGTGGCCCCAGCCGATATCAGTTTTGGAATCGTGTGCGTCCTGAATGCTTTCTATGCGTTTTTTCATTTCCAGATCATACAGTCGCGCACGCAGTGCTTTCATGGCATTTGCACGGTTTTGATGTTGGGATTTTTCTGATGATGTCACCACAATGCCGGAAGGTGCGTGAGTGATACGCACCGCACTATCTGTGGTATTCACATGCTGCCCGCCTGCGCCCGATGAGCGATAGGTGTCGATGCGAATATCTTTATCGAGGATTTCGATTTCCACATTGTCGTCGATGACCGGATAAATCCAGATTGAGGAAAACGAAGTGTGTCGCCGTGACTGGCTATCATATGGCGAGATGCGCACCAGACGATGGACGCCGGATTCGGTTTTCAACCAACCAAAAGCATTCGTGCCTTTGACCAAAATGGTAGCGCTTTTAATGCCTGCTTCGTCGCCTGCGGTGGTACTTTGAACTTCTACCTTGAATTTGTTTTTTTCGGCCCAGCGTATGTACATGCGCAAAAGCATATTGGCCCAGTCCTGACTTTCGGTGCCACCAGCGCCCGAATGAACTTCCAGATAACAGTCATTACCGTCTACTTCGCCAGATAAAAGCGCTGCAGTTTGGCGGCGGCCCAAATCTTTGCTCATCACATCAATGGCTGCTTCGGCGTCGTTCACGACGCTCTCGTCGCCTTCTTCTTCGCCCATTTCGATTAACTCGATATTGTCGGAAAGATCGGTCTCGATCGATTTTATGGTAGTGATGCTTGTTTCCAATTGCTGGCGTTCACGCATCAGCTTTTGGGCTTCGTCAGGTGAATTCCAAAGCTCTGGGTCTTCGGCCTTGCCGTTCAGGAATTCCAGTCGAGCAAGCGCTTTATCCCAGTCAAAGATGCCTCCTCAGCAGGCTGACTGCTTGTTTAATCTCGTTGATGGTCGATTGCGTTTCCGCTCGCATGGAAAATCCTAAGGTTCAGGAGAGTATTGGGGGAATGATTTCATCCAATATTTGCCGAACATAAGCACCCGGCAAACAGATGTAAACCGGCAGATGCAAACCGGACGACCATAAGGATTATGGATCAAATAAATTTTCTATAGCTTTTAGAACAGACCGCCGGTTCCAGACGATACAGCACGATTTGCATCGGGTGATACTGGCAATCCATCAATACCAACCTCATCCGAAAATCCGATGACGGAGAAAGATGTTGGTGGTGATGTACCCGGTTTGAATGCTTCCATAATCACGCCAGGTTCCCCAGCCCTGGCAAGCAGGCCTGTCTTACCGTTGATTGGCAACAATTTCAGGCCACGTGGCACCCTGAAATCTACCGGTTTTTTCCCTTCGAGCGCAGACTTCATGAAGGCTGTAAAAATCGGCGCGGCTAGACCGCCGCCCGTGCTGCTTCTGCCCATAGATTTCGGTGTATCATAGCCAATATAAAGGCCAGCAACCATATCGGGCGTATATCCGACAAACCATGCATCTTTGTAATCGTTGGTTGTCCCGGTTTTACCGGCAACTGGCACATTCAACTTTCTGACAACAGCAGCCGTCCCACGCTTGACCACCCCTTCCATCATTGAAGTGATCTGATAGGCAGTCATTGGGTCGAGTACCTGCTCGCGGGTATCTTCAAGTACAGGCTCTTCCTGTCCGTTCCAGTCTTGGGCGTTGCAGGTTGAACAAATGCGTTCTTCATGCTTGAAAATTGTTTTGCCGTAGCGATCCTGAATTCTATCGATCAAAGACGGGGTGATCTGCTTGCCACCATTTGCCAGAACGGAATAGGCAGATACCATACGCATGACGGTAGTTTCACCCGATCCAAGCGACATTGAAAGCACCGGTAACATCTTATCGTAAATACCAAATTTTTCAGCATATTCAGCCACTAGCGGCATGCCCATATCCTTGGCGAGACGTACGGTCATCAGGTTTCGCGATTTTTCAATGCCACGGCGCAGAGTTGATGGTCCGGCTGATTTTCCGCCGTAATTTTTCGGTTCCCAGAATCCCAAACGACCGCCCTGATTGATCCGGATTGGCGCATCAAGCACCACCGATGATGGGGTATAGCCATTATCGAGTGCTGCTGAATAGACGAATGGCTTGAAGGAAGAGCCGGGCTGACGATAGGCTTGGGTTGCCCGATTGAACTGCGAGGCGGAAAACGAGAAACCACCGGCCATGGCCAGCACCCTGCCCGTATGGGGATCCATTGCAACAAATGCGCCCGAAATCTTCGGCTTTTGACGCATGCGATATCGCATGTCATCGGTATCAGCATTTTTGATCTGATCGACAAAAACCACATCGCCGACCTGCAAAATTCCGTCAACGCCTTTGGCGGTCCGGTTCTTTTGGTCTTTGATGCGAATGCTTTTTGCCCATTTCATATCTTTAAGATCAAGCTGTACGGTAAGTCTCTCTTTAGAAAGAGCACCGGATATTTCTTTCTTGGGCTTGATGCCGACTGATGCTGTTTTTTCATCGGCAGATAGAACAACGGCAAGTTTCCATTCTGGTACATCGGCCAATCCCTTGACCTTGGCAAGCGATATGCCCCAATCCTCACCCAGCTCAATTTGTGCGAACGGGCCGCGATAGCCGCGTGCAATATCAAACTTCACGAGACCGTCCATCAATGCTTTGCGAGCCTTTACCTGTAATTTTGGATCAAGGGTTGTGCGAATGGAAAGTCCGCCTTCATAAAGGGCAGTATCGCCGTAACGGGTTACGATCTCTCGGCGAACTTCTTCCGAGAAATATTCAGAGGCGAACAAATATGTGGAAGCTCTGCGCCGTGGATTAACACCCAGCACCTTGGCTTTGGCCTTTTCGCCTTCCTCAAAATTTACATAGCCGTTTATGACCATACGGTCGATCACCCAGTTGCGCCGCTCTAGTGCGCGCGCGGTATTCTTGAAAGGGTGATAGTTGTTTGGGGCCTTGGGGAGCGCTGCCAGATATGCGGCCTCGTGTAATTCGATTTCTTGCACGGCTTTATCAAAATAGGCCAAAGATGCGGCAGCCACTCCATAGGCACCCAGACCAAGGAAAATTTCGTTCAGGTATAATTCCAAAATGCGGTTTTTTGAATAAGCCTGTTCGATGCGCAGGGAGAGGATAGCTTCTTTTATTTTACGATCAAACGAACGCTCATTTGACAACAGAAAGTTTTTTGCAACCTGCTGAGTGATCGTGGAGGCCCCAATAGCCCTGCGACCGGAACCATAATTGCGAACATTTGTTATAACCGCCCGGGCAAGACCGGTGGGGTCCATGCCAAAATGTTTATAAAAATTCCTATCTTCAGCCGATAGAACCGCAGCCTTGATGATTTCCGGCATGGCCTGAATCGGCAAGTACAACCGACGCTCATGGGCATATTCGGCCATTAAGTCCCCATCACTGGCGTGAATTCTGGTGGTTACGGGTGGCTCATAAGAATTCAAAACTTCAAAATCCGGTAAATCCTTGGACAGCTCACTGATATACCAGCCAACGCCAGCTACTGCGGCGATTGTGAATAAAATACCAATTCCGAAAAGATAACCGAATATTCTAAAAAACATCTATTTGGGTTTCACTTTATATTGGGTTTAATCGAAGCAATTTTTGATATCATCACATCGGCTGCCAGCATATATATCCGTGTCTGACGTCAAGTATTGCACAAATCCGAATACATAGAATCATTAGCATAATCATTGCGGAAAAAATATGGCAGAGCGGGTGGTAATTCCTTAAATTATGGCAATCTTGCCTTGAAAAACTTCGTTACTGCCGCTCTGACCGATTGAGCAACCTTGGCTTGCCATTTTTCTGAACGCATGAGTTTTTCGTCTTGTTTATTGGACAAATATCCCAATTCAAGCAGTATGCTGGGGACCTCAGGAGCTTTTAAAACACCAAAAGCTGCGTAACGCTGCGGGTTTTTGATCAAATTTATGTGGTTTTTGAGCGTATCGGTTAATATGCCGGAAAAATGTCGGGAAAACCGAATTGTCTCCCGTGCCGTTAGTTCTACCAAAATATCGGTCACCACATCTTCTTCTTCAGGAAGTGCCAGACCAGCAACGAGATCAGAGAGATTTTCTGACTCAGCCAGTCTCGCAGATAAATTGTCCGAAGCTTTTTTGGAAAGCGTATAGATGGTTGAACCGCGTACGTAGCGCTGGGAAAGGCTGTCGGCGTGGATGGAGATAAACAGATCGGCGTGCGCCCGTCGGGTGAAATCCACCCTTTGACGCAGTGAAACAAAGATGTCCTCATTGCGGGTCAATTCCACATCAAAAATGCCCGATTTTTCAAGTTCTGTCCTGATTTGCTGGGCGATAGACAATGTTACGTCTTTTTCTATGGTTCCCCTTACCCCGGATGCGCCACCGTCAATGCCGCCGTGACCGGGATCAACAACAATCTTGAAGCGACCATTATTTCGTTTTCCCCGGTACACACGGTCGCCCTTGGTTACAACATCACCGCTGACACCGCGAATTTTGCTTTGTTTCTGGATCAGGCTGGTAAATTCCGTCTGAGATACGGCTTCAACATCGAGGATCAATCGATGGCCATCTCCGTTTTTTAGCGGCGACACCTCGTAATGGCTCACCTTTGCCGGTTTTTTGAGGCTGATGACAATGCGTGTTGTATCTTTCGAGATTGCACCATGGCGCACAAAAGAAATTAGCCCGCGTGGCTCAAACCCTCCATTTTTGGCAAAACTAAACACGGTTCTGGGTAATTCGATTACAATACGGACGGGTTGGTCCATGTAAAGAATTTTGGCTGATATGAGTGTATCGAAATCAATCAGTATGCGGGTGCTGCTCTCATCTCCCATGATGCGGGCTGCAAACCCTACTGCGCCGATCTTATTTGCATTTGCATCTGGAGTTTGTGTTTGCGCCTGAATTACGCTCGAGAATGCTAACAAAGTCACCAAAAGAACCGAAAAAATGGCCATAATCTTCACAGAATGCTTCGCCAAGCGATAATTCTCTATCAAATGAGCAAGGATGGGAGACTGCAAGGACATTATACCTCTAATATAAAACGACTCAATTATTGCACTTTGTCAGATGCATTAGCAGGAAGTTTGGTGAAATCACGGTTAAAACTCAAAAATTACTTGATTAGCAAAAAAGGTGGGAAACATTGACATGCGCTGGTTACGACGAGTTTTGTGATAAAAAATTTACGATGAAGTGAATGATGAATTTTATTTCCTTGTATTAATCACGCCTTTTGCATATCTATAAATTGTTGGATTTAAAATCAAATTGCTTTCTGACAGCGGTACGAGGTAAAATTTCAACCATCTGGATTTTAAGAAAAAATCACATTGGTTGGGTTGCACATGTAATAACGGCTGAGGGGCTCGCCGGATATGGCGTTCCTGTATGCGATTTATTAGTGTTCGCAGCAAAATTTTATCGCCGCCAGAAATAAAATTCAACGAAAATTTCGCGCTTTTTTTCGATTCTGTTGAGACAGTCTAATCGGGATAAAGGCATCGATACTGTGTTTTCTAGATACCACGATCAAGTGGCTGAAACCGCATCACCGATCAGTGCAACGCACGAAAGAGTAGTGTTGAACGATCTTTATGTAACAAAGAGTGGATGGAACCGCTGAAATGAGTATGGAAAGTCAGAAAAGGAGCCGGAATATTACCGAGCGTCCCTTTGCCCTTTTGGGTATGTTGTCTGACCCACTCAGTCGGATCGCTCCCACTTTTGCAAATGCAAACCTTTTCCAGAAATTTATCTACAGCCTCCTATTTTCTGTAGATCGAACGATTTCGTTTGAATCACGAGAGATTGTGCCAAGGCGATTGTCTGGATCCGCGTTTGCGGAGATAATGAATAATGGCTACCAACAAGATGTTAATAGACGCCTCCCACCCGGAAGAAACCCGGGTTGCGGTAGTGCGTGGCAATCGTGTAGAAGAATTTGATTTTGAAAGTCAGGAAAAAAGACAACTCCGTGGCAATATATATCTGGCGAAAGTTACCCGTGTAGAACCTTCTCTACAGGCAGCTTTTGTGGACTATGGCGGCAATCGCCACGGCTTTCTGGCCTTTAGTGAAATCCACCCGGACTATTACCAAATCCCTATCGCTGACCGTGTTGCCCTGCTTGAAGCAGAGGCCGAAGACGCGCGCGCTTCACGTGCGGAAGATGACGAACGTGATGCAGCTTCTGAATCTAATCAAGAGAACGAGGCTGTTGAAGCCTCCGAAGGTGATGAAGAAGAAGC
Organism: Rhizobiaceae bacterium; assembly: GCA_045047085.1. Lineage (GTDB taxonomy): Bacteria > Pseudomonadota > Alphaproteobacteria > Rhizobiales > Rhizobiaceae. The sequence goes on from JASFYT010000002.1 coordinate 71,459, forward strand.
TGAGGTAAAGAAACCAAAAAGAGCACGGCGTCCAAGACGCCGTTCCAAGGCTAAAACTGCGGAAGCATCAGAAGATAGTGATGCACCACAGGAAGCCGAAGGAGAGACAGTGGGAGCTGTCGAAGAAACTCCAGAAAAAGCTTCTGGCGTTGAAGAGGTTGTTGCAAGCGAAGAAGCCGCTGACGAAAAACCAAAGCGTAGCAATCGACGCCCGAGAAAAGCAAAAACGGTAGAAGTGGCAAGTGATGCCGCCGAAAGCGATGCATCAGACGCAGATGGTGATGAGGATAGCGATCCAAAAATCATGTCTGCGATTGTTGAGATGGATTCAATTTCAGAACCGGCCTCCGAGCCAGATGATGAAAGTGAAGAGCCATCAGATGACGGCGAAGAAGAGCCTGTTGCAGAAAAGCCAAAACGGCGCACAACAAGACGAAAAAGTACTCCCAAGAAAACCGAAGAGGTTGAAGCTTCTGCAGATGAAGAGAAAACTTTTGAGGAAGCGGAAGCGCCTGCTGAACCTGTAGCTGTTGAAGAGGAAACTCCGAAGCCAAAACGGCGCACAACCAGGCGCAAACCTAAAAAGGTTGAGGAAGAGGCCGTCGAAGCCAAATCCGTGCCGGAAGCGAAGGATGAGTCCGAAGCTGAACCCGTTGTAGAGATTGAAGCATCTGAACCAGTTGAAGCAAAATCTGACGACGAGCCTGCTGAAGAACCTAGAAAGCGTCGTTCTCGCCGGTCCAGAAAAGGCACCAAGAAAACGGAAGCGGTTGAAGTTGATTCGGAAGAAAACGGCAATGGTGATGACGACGTAGAATCCGTTGGTCAGGAAGATGCGCAAGAGGAAATCCCTCCAGTTCGCCGCAGAAGTCGTAAACAATATAAAATTCAGGAAGTGATCAAGCGCAGGCAAGTGTTGCTTGTTCAGGTCGTGAAGGAAGAACGCGGCAATAAGGGCGCGGCCCTTACTACCTATCTGTCTCTAGCTGGACGTTATTCCGTGCTGATGCCAAACACGGCTCGGGGCGGCGGAATTTCCCGCAAAATCACTCATTCCGGTGATCGCAAGCGCCTCAAGGCCATTGCCAATGAATTGGCGGTTCCAGAAGGCATGGGTGTCATTTTGCGTACGGCAGGTGCGGCTCGTACAAAAGCTGAAATCACCCGTGATTTTGACTATCTAATGCGGCTTTGGGAAAAGGTTCGTAATTTGACACTCTCCTCTTCTGCGCCTTGTCTCGTTTATGAAGAAGGCAGTTTGGTCAAACGTTCCATTCGCGATCTCTATAATAAGGATATTGGTGAGATTCTGGTTTCTGGTGAAGCAGGCTACGGTGAAGCGAAAGACTTCATGGAAATGCTGATGCCTGACCATGTGGACAATGTGAAATTGTTTGATGAATCCCAGACACTGTTCAGCAAATTTGGTGTTGAAGCCCATCTGGAACAGATGGTTACGCCACAAGTGACGCTGAAGTCCGGTGGCTATCTGGTGATCAACCAGACCGAAGCACTGGTTGCGATCGATGTGAACTCCGGGCGCTCAACCCGCGAACATTCAATTGAAGATACAGCCTATCAAACCAATCTGGAGGCAGCGGAAGAAGTTGCCCGCCAGCTGAGATTACGTGATCTTGCCGGATTGATTGTGATCGATTTCATCGACATGGAAGAGAAGCGTAACAATCGCAACGTTGAAAAACGGATGAAAGATTGCCTGAAAAACGATAGGGCCCGTATTCAGGTCGGACGTATTTCGCATTTCGGCCTGATGGAAATGTCACGCCAGCGTATTCGTGCCAGCGTGCTGGAAAGCACTATGGATGTCTGCCCGCATTGCGCGGGACTGGGCCATATTCGTTCAGACTCTTCAATTTCGCTCCATGTGTTCCGCTCGATTGAGGAATATTTGGCGAAGCATTCACGCTTTGATGTGTTGGTGAAAACCACACCGGTGATTGCTTTGAGCATTCTCAACCAGAAACGTCAGGCCCTTATGGAACTTGAAGAACGTTATGGTCTGAAAATCCTGATTGAAGGCGATATGAACATTCAGGGGCAGGAATTTAAGGTTGAAAAAGGCGAGCCTGCACAAGGCAAGCCGAAAAAACAGTCCCATATTGATGTGAATAGCGGTGCTGCACCTGAAAGTGATGGCGAGCACAACTCAAATGATGAGGAAGGCGGCGAACGCAAAAAGCGCCGTCGTAGACGTCGTGGCCGGGGTCGCTCCGAAACGAACGAAGAGAACGGTTCTGAACAGCAGGAAGATTCTGCCAACGAAAAACCTGCCGAAATTTCTGAAGAGCCTGTCTCACAGGAAGTTACTGAGGCAAATGATGGCGAAGAGGAAAGCAATACAAAACGCCGTCGCCGCCGTGGCAAACGTGGTGGCAAGCGCAATTTATCTGCTGACACTCAAAGCAATGAAGATAGCGAAGATAACGGTAGTGCTGAAGAGTCTGCGCCTGCGACTGAAGACGTTGTAGCAAGCGAAGAAATTGCTGAAGAAAAGCCAAAGCGTGTCGGTAGACGCCCAAGAAAGGCGAAATCAGAAGAAGTGGCAAACGATGCTGTTGCAACTGATGACACTGTTACAGAAACCGCTGCACCGATGGAAGAAGTTGTCGAGATTGACGCAGAAGCCTCCGATTCAAAAGGGCGCAATACACGACGTCCACGCAATCAGGCTGAAGCATCTACTGCTCAACCTGTGGTTCAGTCTTCTAGCGAGAATGTTGAAGAAAAGCCGAAGAAAAAGGGCGGCTGGTGGAGCCGTGCTGGTGGGTTCTTTAATTAGGGCCAAAGCTTTATATTAAGAACATTGGGGCTGGATCTGATTGGATCTGGCCCTTTTTGCATCAGATTATAATAGGCCGAGATTTGCCAATTCAGAGCGCAATTCCGGTGGTAGAGCGTGAATGCCACCCGCCATGTTACCGAGATCACGCGGGGCATCTTCCGCTTTCAGATAGCGCCACCCTTGAAAAGCTCGGCGTGGTTGCCATTCAGTCATGATGAGGCGAGGTTCCATTACCAAATCGCAGCGTTTGATGCCTTGAGTATCAGTGAACGGTCGGATGTCCACCAGCATCTGGCGCACCTGCACCTTACCTTTGATTACCCAATAGAGAGAACCGCCATCCAGCAATTCTACACCCCGCTTCGGCATCATACGGGTTGTATGGATTGGTTCATGGCGCTGGCCGATGGCACGTTTTTCAGAAATGCGAAAATCCAGATGTGCCTGTAGCTCCTCAACCGAGGCTATACCAACACAAAGCTTTACAAGATTTAGGGCCATTGCAGGAGTTTAGAAGGTTAGAGCAATAGATGAAACTCACCATCGGATTTTTCCACACTCAGATTCTTAACATTCGACCACATTGACCGCCAGGCCGCCAAGGCTGGTTTCCTTATAGCGTTCATTCATATCGCGGCCGGTGTCCCGCATTGTCTTGATGCAGGCATCCAGCGATACGAAATGGGTGCCATCACCCTTCATAGCCAATGAGGCGGCGGATACAGCCTTGATTGCACCCATGCCGTTGCGCTCAATGCACGGCACTTGCACTAGGCCACCAATCGGGTCGCATGTCATGCCAAGGTGGTGCTCCAAGGCGATTTCTGCTGCATTTTCCACTTGTGCGGGTGTTCCGCCCATGATTGCGGCAAGGCCAGCTGCAGCCATTGCGGAAGCGGCGCCTATTTCGCCCTGACAACCCACCTCAGCGCCTGAAATAGAGGCGTTATGTTTTATGATTCCTCCAATAGCAGAAGCAGTTAGCAGGAATTCTTCAATGATAGAATCATCTGTTTCCGGGAAGAATTTCAAATAATAACTTATGGTTGCCGGAATGACACCTGCCGCACCATTAGTGGGTGCGGTAACGACTCTGCCGCCGGAAGCATTTTCTTCGTTCACAGCCATGGCAAAGGCCTGCAACCAGTCGTTGGCCAATAATGGGTTGGGTTTATTGTTCTGCCAATCTTCCAGCAGCTTGTCGCGAATATTTCCCGCGCGCCGTTTTACCTTCAATCCGCCGGGCAACTCGCCTTTGGCCTCGAAACCTTTTTCCACGCAAGAATTCATCACACCCCAAATTTCCGACAATCCGCGGGAAAGTGCTTCTGCCTTCATCGAAATGGTCTCGTTTTGCAACTTCATTTTGCTTATGGAAAGGCCGGAATCTTCCGCCATGGCCAACATCTGATCAGCATTTTCAAACGGGAAAGGCACGTTGACCAGTGCCGGGCTTTTGTATTCATCTGCCTGGGCAAGCTCTTGCTCACTAAGGATGAAGCCGCCGCCGACGGAATAGTAAATCCGTTTCAACAACATGCGGCCATCGGCAGCGTAGGCGTTGAAGGTCATTCCGTTAGAATGACCGGGCAGGATTGTGTCGTAGTCGAATATCAGATCGGTTTCCGGGGAAAATTTGTAGTCCGGGTGTCCGTCAGGAGATACTTTGTTCCGGCGCATCACTGATGCAATTGCAGCATCTGCTTCTTCTTGCTTTACCTTCGAGGGTGATTTGCCTGCCAATCCCAATATAATCGCACGGTCGGTGGCATGCCCCTTGCCAGTAAAGGCCAGAGAACCATGCAGAGAAACGGAAATGCGTGCCACTCCGTCAGAAGCAGGCCGGGGCCAATCGCCGTTTAAAATTTCGTCGAGAAAGCGGCTCGCAGCCACCATCGGCCCAACAGTGTGGGACGAAGACGGGCCAATGCCAATTTTAAAAAGGTCGAATACAGATAAGAACATTTTATTTCCCAGGATAAATTGATTTGAGAAACTTACTTTGTTGATTTTTCGATCAGGGTCGCGCCTGCGTCTTTCATTGCTCCAAAGCCGCCATCGATGTGGGCAATATTATCAAATCCCATGTCCATCAACGATTTTGCAGCCAAAGCAGAGCGCCATCCAGCGGCACAAAATAGGATGTAGGTTTGATCTTCATTAGCAAAAACCTCCCGATGGTAGGGACTTTCCTCATCAAACCAGAATTCGAGCATGCCGCGCGGAGCATGGACCGCATCTTCAATGCGCCCTTCCCGGTCTAGTTCACGAATATCCCGAATATCGACAAGCAAGGCATTGCCATCCTTTTGAGCGGCAAGCGCTTCATCAGGGGAATGGGTTTTAATCTGCTCATTGGCTTTCGCGACCAGATCTTTAACGCCGATTTTTACCATTATTTCGATCCTTGCTGTGGGAAATTCACTTGCCACAATTCTAGCGGCAAAAATGCAATAAAAAAAGGTCGGCTTGGGAGAATCAGTCAATATTGTTTGCGTTCGTCAAGTTTCTGCAGGCGCAGGGGAAACACGTCCTTAGAAATCATTGAAGTCTTTCGAACACTCCCCGCACCTTCCTTGCCCTCCAATTGAGTAGGGTGAACAATGATCAACAATAATGAACCAGAAATATTTGCAAAAAGGGGCTGCTTGTTGTCCTGTTTTTCGTGGCCTTTCTACTCACCGGCCTACCACGCAGTGAATAGGACGGGAAAAACAGGTATCGGACAAATATTGATTTGATTGGTAAGCGAAACTAACACCCATGCAAGTCAAATCAGTCTGTATTGCAAAAACCAGTGTATTTGATAGACAAGGAAATGGAAGACGATTATCCAAATATTTTCATTGCTCTATTTATCACTCTGAATATCGAGTTAGTAGAAACTGTTGGACTACTTAATTAGAGTAACTTAGCGGAGAACATTATGTTAGTTAGAATACTATCAACAGTGGCAATTTTATTCGTGACTTCATATTCACCGGTCATGGCGGGGAATACAAGCGGCTGGTTTGGCATTAGTAAATTCCGACAAATTACAAAATCGGCTCGCAGAACGGGAAAAATTCCTGTGTCAATAAAATGTAGAAATCACCCACGTGCCAAAATATCCGTACGGCCTCAGTTCAAGGTAGAGTTCAAGAAAAATACCTCCAATATAAGTTGGAGTATCTCCGGCGTTCCGGCCACAATACCAAAAAATCATCCTGATAACGGTAGGTTGGTTTCATACAGTTTATTTAAGATCCGCAAAAGCAAAGGCTCTTATCATAAAGGACTTTATACATGCGCCATTTTTTATCGTTAGATCACTCGATCTCGAAAGTTTATGATGTAAGCTAAATTTAAACCTCCCTCAGAATGGCAAAGAGAAGCACTACCCTTGCAAGTATCAATCCAAATATTGTCAATACTTGGCAGATTGATCCAATGAACCACGTCGCGATAATTATTCTAATTATATTGTTTTTCTATTTATTTTTTAGACACGTAATTTTGGTCGTGATGGTCCTTGATATCATCTTCAGTTGGTTGCGCAAATATAGTTGGTTTCCAAATGAAGGCAAACGTTGGAAAACGTTCATTAATTGGGTTATCGCTATTGGGCTATTATTGGGATACTCAGCCATAGGTATATCAGCAGGTTGGCTAGAATTTTTAAAAGAGTAACTGCCGTTGAATTTTCAGGAGAGTCTATCACCGAGGGCTCAGAGTGGACATTCTTGTCCCACGAGCGATCAAACCTTCACCCCAATAACCCCACCCGCTATTTCCCCATGGGGCAAGCCTGAATAAGAAACAGACACCCGAACATCTTTGCCACCGCACTCAGTGCTTACGGCTTTGATCTTCGTCTCAAGCCCCCAAAGGCAATCCTTGTTCTGGTTTTTGCCCTACGCTGCTAAGCTGGGAAAATGGGCGCGGCCGTTTGTTTCAACAAGTGTGTATAGCTGCAAAAAGCGCACCTAAGAACAAATATCAGCAATTTAGCAAATAAACTCAATTACAATGTGACAATAAAATACAATGTGACAATAAAAAAAGGCCAGCTTGGGAGAAACTGGCCTTTTGAATTCTGAGCACCAACGCGTTTGTGGTGGATTTAGTTGTTATTTAATTGCGACCGTTATAACTTCTGGCGTGTTCAACATGCCTGCTACAAACAATACTACGCCGAATATCGCTATGGCGGTAAATGCTACCGTCCACACCGAGCGTTCCGCTCTTTCTTCCATCAATATTTCCAATTCGCCCTGTCAACTTTTGCCGAATTCCACCGGCTTTGGCGTTGATATACCTTTGAGCAACCAACTTCGCAAGCAGAAAATTAACAATATTGTGACACTTCAAACATGGCAGTTATGCAAAGTTGTCAAGTGGCCAAATTCCACAATTATGAGGGTTTTTTGGGCCTGTTTCGCAATTTTGTATTGGATTAACGCGTTGCCTTGGTGACAATTGCCTGTGGATCAATAATGTTAAGCAACAAACATGAGGGCCAGATGCAATTTACTGACATTTTTGACAAGCTAGACCTTTTTGCCATTTGGTATTTTTTGGCAAGTTGGCTGGTTTTCTCCATAGTCACTGATATTAGCCGTTTGAAAACGCGTAGTATTTCCCATTCCATGAACCAACAACGACGAAAATGGATGCAAGTCATGGCTGGGCGTGAATTGCGCATGGTCGACACCTCCATCATTGCCGGCCTGCAGCACGGCACAGCCTTTTTTGCCTCATCCTGCCTATTGGCGATTGGTGGTTGTTTTGCTTTAATGGGTTCTATTGGTCAACTGACGGAAATGTACCATGAATTTGACGCATTTAAGGACATCCTGTCGGCAAACCTTGAAATCAAACTGTTGGGTTTAACTGCAATATTTGGCTACAGTTTTTTCAAATTTGGCTGGGCTTATCGCCTGTTCAACTATTGCTCAATCATTATTGGTGCAACGCCCCAAGGGGAAGACGCGGACAAGCAAGAGATAGCGGATCAGATTGAAAAAGCATCCGAATTAAACATACTGGGTGGCAAACATTTTAACTCCGGGCTGCGTGGCATCTTTTTTGGCCTTGGCTATATCGGATGGTTTGTTGGACCATTAATGTTCGTGGCTTCCACAACGCTGGTGGTTGCTGTCATGATAAGGCGGCAATTTTTTTCCAAAGCCACCGCTACTGTTCAAACGTAGGCTGCCTAGATGCCCGAATTAGCCACAAAGATACCGCGAATTGCACTGATCGACGCATTACGTGGCATCGCATTGATTGCTATGGCGGTATTTCATTTCAATTTTGATCTGGAACTGCTTGGTCTGGCAAAGCCCGGATACATTTCTCAACCTCACTGGGTGAATTTCGCCCATTTGATCGCTGCAAGTTTTCTGATGCTGGTTGGATTTTCTCTGGCTTTGTCACATATGAACGGCATTAGATGGCGCGGATTCTGGGTTCGCTTCGCTAAAGTAACCATTGCCGCTTTGGCCATAACAATCGTGACCTATTTCGCAACGCCGGATATGTTTATTTTCTTTGGCATATTGCATCAAATTGCACTGGCCAGCCTATTGGGTCTGGTGTTCCTGCGCATGCCGTGGTGGGCCGTAGCGTTCTTTGCTATCTTTGTTTTGTTTGCGCGGGATCATTTGCGTACTGAATTGCTTGATATGCCGTTCTGGTGGTGGAGTGGCATCCAACAAATCATTCCGCGCTCCAGCGACTATGTACCCATTTTCCCATGGTTTGGATGGGTTTTGATGGGAATTTCTGCGGCGAAACTATCTGAAAAGATGGATTGGTTATCGCGTTTGGCAAACATTAGAATTGACGCTCCCCTCTCTCTTTCCCGGCTTGCCGATTTTATGCAGTTGCTGGGGCGCAACAGTCTGTTGTTCTATCTCGCCCATCAACCCATCATGGTCGCCCTGATTTATATCTATTTGCAAATATTGCCTTAACGTAGTTTCATAGGTGGGGTAGCCGGGGCGAAACCGCTGGCGACCCAAAGGAGAAGATAATGGATAAACCCAATACGGTTCCCTGGCCGCCAATCATCGTGATTTGTGCGCTTGCAGCTGGTTATCTGCTTCACAAGATTTATCCATTGCCTTGGTTGCCTGGTGTTGCTGCTGAGCTCGCTTTCGGGCTTGGGCTATTATTGGGTGCGATCGCCCTGACGATTATTATTTCTACTATCCGCACACTGGCCAAACATAATACAACGGTGCACCCAACAAAGTCGGCTAGCAAGCTAGTCACTACCGGGCCATTTTCCTTTTCAAGAAATCCAATTTATCTTTCCAATGTATGTCTGATATTTGCTGTTGGGCTGCTTTATGGCAGCCTCTGGGTGTTTGTTACTGGGATCATTGCAGCTATCGTCACGCAAAAACTGGCAATTGAACGCGAAGAAGCCCATCTGGAGCACCGGTTTGGCAGAGCATGGCGCCAATATCGTAAAACGGCGCGCCGCTGGATATAATAAGGGCTTAGCGCCCTACCCCAAGTTCAGCTAGCCTTTGCAACGCCTGATCTTCGACCTGTTCCAGCTCTGCTGTGGTTTCGTCGATATCCAGCCTTTTTTGCTCAAGTTCGGCTAGCTTTTCCGCGACCTTTTTCATCAGCATTCGCAACTGTCCCTCTTCTCCGGGCGGTTGCTTGTACATGGCAAGGATCTCGCGGATTTCAGCTATTGTAAATCCGAGTCGCTTACCGCGCAAAATGGTCATTAGCAAACGCCGGTCGGATGGGCTGAATAATCTGGTACGCCCCTTGCGCACCGGCTTGATCAACCTCTCATCCTCATAGAAACGAATGGTGCGAGTCGATACACCAAATTCCTTGGTGAGCTCGGAAATACTATAAAATTCTTTTGGTTCTGGAGCGGTCACGCCGAGCTGCTTTCATTTCATCTTCAACTATCAGCAGAGATAACGGAGTTTACGTAAAAGTCAATCAAACTGGCCTAAACCAACCAGACAGCTGCCAGCCCCAAAAAGGCGAAAAACCCGACAACATCAGTGACTGTTGTCACGAACGCGCTGGAAGCAATGGCAGGATCTGCACCGGATTTATCGAGCAAAAGCGGAATTGAAATTCCCGCAACAGCTGCACATACCATATTGAATATCATTGCCGCGCCAATGACTGCACCCAATTTTGGTGAATCGAACCAAAAGGCTGCAATGAATGCAATGATGAAAGCAAATATCAGACCGTTGAATACGCCCACCATGAACTCGCGGCGTATGATCCTGCCTGCGTTATAAATATCTATATCGCGGGTGGCAATGGCGCGCACGGCCACTGTCATGGTCTGGGTGCCGGCATTGCCCCCCATTGAAGCAACGATAGGCATTAATATTGCCAGCGCCACCATCTCTTCCAATGTTCTATCAAACAGACCGATGACGAAAGACGCCAATATTGCTGTTGCCAGATTGACCAGCAGCCATGGAAAGCGCGAGCGCGCTATATCCCATACATTGTCGGATAGTTCCTCATGGCCAACTCCGGCCAGTCGTTTGATATCTTCTTCGGCCTCTTGATGGATAACATCCACCACGTCATCGATAGTTAGTACGCCGACCAGCCTGTTGTTTTCATCAATGACAGCAGCAGAGAGCAAGTCATATTGTTCAAACATGCGCGCCGCTTCTTCCTGATCCTCAAGAGCACTAACAGAATGGATCGCGTCCCCGGCAATATCTTTGATTGATTCATCGCGCGGACTGCGCAGAATTTGATCGAGATTGACTGTTCCGAGCAGTTCGAATGATGGTCCGATGACGAACACCTCATGAAAACGGTCCGGTAAATCATGATATTCGCGCATGTGGTCGATGGTTCGGCCAACGGTCCAAAATTCGGGCACAGCAACCAATTCGGTCTGCATCCGACGTCCGGCTGATTCTTCGGGAAAATCCAGAGAGCGGCGGAGCCTTTGCCTCGCCTCAAAAGGGAGCTTTGCAAGAATATCTTCCTGATCCTTTTGCTCCATGTCTTCAAGAATGAACACCGCATCATCAGAAGCAATTTCCTGAACGCCCTCGGCAATTTGTTCATTGGGAAGCGCGTTGACGATGCCAAGGCGGATTGCCTCATCTACCTCGGTCAGTGCAACCAGATCAAATTTCCCGGCAGCAAGCGCCACAAGCCGGCTTCTCTGCTCGCTATCGAGCGCTTCCAGGAGATCGCCAAGTTCAGAACCATGTAAAGGATCGATGGTCGACAATAATTGTTCAGAATCCCCGGTTTCCAGAAGATCCAGCACGTGTTTCACAAATGCATTACGCAGCACACCGTCTTCATTATAAATGACGGCCTCCAGTAGCGGTTCTTCGTGTTTAATGCTGTTTGTCAGATCTTCCATGGAAAGCCTGTGATTCTATATTTACATCCAACATAAGGGCCAAATGCCTAAGTTGACAACCAAGGGCCTAAACAACACAAACAAATATTTTGTGACACGTTTTTATCCTTGTAAAACCATATCATAGGGTGCTACAGAGCAGCGCATGCACCCTAAAGGTTTTTCTAGAGGGTGCGTTTTAATTCGCGGGTATGGTGAAATTGGTAGACACGCCAGATTTAGGTTC
>JASFYT010000003.1:0-10693 GCA_045047085.1 Rhizobiaceae bacterium
TTTTCAAAGTTTGATGCCATCGTCTCCGCTGGCTGGCAGGCGTTGTTAACAACGCTGAGAAGCGATCTTGCCTTGGGTTTGCGGGTGATATGGTGCACCCGGGAAGATTCGAACTCCCGACCCCTTGATTCGTAGTATTGTAGTCCTGCATATTCAGCATGTTTCACCCAGTGCCATATATTCCATATACCGTTGTAATTCATTAGGTTACGTGTGTCATATGGTTTCATGGACTGCTAGGCAGTTTCGACATTTTGTGACCACCGTGTGACCACGAGCCGATATCGACAATAGGAGCAAGGATGTGCCTCGCCACAAATTGACAGATGCCTTTGTGCGATCAGCCTCACCAATTGGGAATAAGCTGACGGAATACTCTGACGAGAAAGAGCCGGGTCTTTGTCTCAGGGTTACACAAGCCGGCGTAAAGTCATGGACATATCGATATAGGCTGAAATCTGGTAAGCAAAAGCGCATGTCTCTGGGTAAAATTCAGGACATGTCTCTTGCAGATGCACGAGCCGCTGTGGTGATAAACCGGGCAAGCATTGCAATTGGTGGAGATCCCGCAAGCGAAATGATGGATGGAAGAGACGCTGCCAAGCAGCAGCGTGACAGGGAAACCGTCAAAGAGATTGGTGAGTGGTATTTCAGGGAATGTCGGGCAGGGAGGCATAAACCCAATATCAAACGCCCTAAGCGTGAAAGTACAATCGACGGCGAAGAATACTTTTTTGGCAAGCACATCTCGGCAGCATTTGGAAATCAGAAACTGTCAGCCCTTACACGGGCCCAAATTCAGTCCTTTGTCGACGGGGTTTCGGATAATTACTCGTCAAGCACTTCTCGACAATGCCGGATAATCTTACATGGCATTTTTGCATTTGCAGAACGGCAAGAGATAGTCAGCAACAATCCATGCAAGTTCGTCACCGTAGCGGCTCAGCAAGCGCGTGAACGCGTCCTATCCAATGATGAGGTCAAAACAATTTGGCAAGCGCTTGTTCCCCCGGTTTCCATCGAGGGTGCCACAATATCTGCCAGCGTCGCATATTCAATATTGATTGCTCTGGTGACACTGCAGAGGCGGGGCGAAGTCACAGGAATGCACCTTGATGAATTGGATAAAGAAAATCGGGTGTGGGTGATTCCTTCCCATCGTACTAAAAACCATCATACCCACGTGGTGCCATTGTCTGAATTGGCCATGGAATTAATCGACGCTGCTATCAACCTCAATGGACGTGAAAACGATTTTGTTTTTCCTTCACCCATAAACTCAGAACAACCTATCGCAGCCAGAGCAATGACACGAGCCTTTGCCAGAATTGGAAAAGCATTGGACCTGACAGATGCACGGCCACATGATTTTCGCAGAACCGGTGCGACGAATCTAACAGGCGAGCGCATGGGGTTCCCACGATTTATAGTTTCCAAGGTTTTAAATCATTCCAGCGACACTGGCGGCGCGGCAGCCGTAACAAGCGTTTATGACCGAAACGAATATCTGTCAGAGAAGCGCCGCGCTCTGGATGCATGGACGTTGCGACTGCTGGAAATTGTTGAAGACCGGAAACCTGCGGATAACGTGGTCAGTATCGTTCAAGCTTGAATGACGCTACAATTTAGCTACCACTATGTAAGATTCCAGCCAGTTTACTCCAATCGAATTCGGACACTGCTGCACTTATCAATTTGTAGATATTTATAACCGCGGAAATCTTCATGAAAATTCCTGTTTTGATTGCTGTTAAATGCTTATAGCCTAAATTTTTGAAACTGTGTTGATGTCCGCTCCGAGCCCTTTGTTACCAATGTTATGTTAGTTTTGAATGGCTGCTATCGAGGCGGGTAAAGTGAAAACCGGATATCGAGTTCAATTTTTAACAAACTGTTGTAATGTTAGGTACATTCAGCGGCGCCCAGTCTGCTATGAAAATATTTCGAATTATGAGTTTAGGAATCACAAAACATGAAGCCTGCCGGGAAGAGTGCTTACGAGTCTCTCTATTTCAACTATCCGCAGTTTGATGCTCCGATGGGCAGTCAACGTGAAAAACTGACCGACAACGCGACGGTTGCCATCGTTGGTGCAGGTCCCATTGGAATGACGGCCGCCCTCGCATTGGCGCGGGAAGGCACGCGTTCAGTTGTCTTTGATAACAAGGAAACGTTCAACGATGGAAGTCGCGCGATCTGTGTGTCTCGTGCCAGCTACTATATTTTTGAGTCACTGGGAGTTGTGCCTCCATTTTTGAAAAAGTCTCTTGGTTGGACAATCGGTCGGACGTTCTATCGTGGACAACAAATTCTCGAATTTGAGATGCCGGATTCTCCAGATGAAAAATTTCGCCCAATGCACAACATTCAACAGCAATATATCGAGAGTTTCCTCTGGGGTGCAGTCAGTAAAAACCCGCTAATCGAAACACGCTGGCAGAGTGAACTCATTGGTATCGAAGATCGATGCGATCTGAGGGTCCTGACCATTAGAGATCCGATAGAAACTTATGAGATCAAAGCTGAATGGGTGTTGGCCTGCGATGGCGCACGCAGCGAGACAAGGAAACTACGCGGTCATCGATTGAAGGGCGAAAACTATGAGGGGCGTTATGTGATTGCAGACGTGCAGATGGATCACAACTATCCCACAATCCGACGGGCGTTATTTGATCCTGACAGTCGTAGGGGCGGCACGGTGCTTGTCCATAAACAACCCGACAATATTTGGCGTATCGATTACCAATTGAGTGGCGATGAAAGTTCGGAAGACGCATTGAAAGAAAGTACGGTTCGAGACAGCGTTGCAGCCGTGTTGAGAGACATTGATTATGAGGGTTCTTGGGAGTTGGAATGGTGGAGTGTTTATTCGGCCAACACGTTAGCGCTCGATAACTACCGAGATGGCAATGTATTTTTTGTTGGCGACAGTGCACACATTGTTCCAATTTTTGGGGTTCGCGGTTTGAACAATGGATTGGCTGACGCTGCAAACATCGGATGGAAGTTGGGCTGGGTGTTGGGTGGCAAAGCGGGAGAAGAGTTGCTCAATAGCTATTCGCCAGAGCGTCGTGGTGCTACGCTGGATGTCTTCGCGAATGCTTCAAAAAGCGCGCGATTTATGACGCCCTCAACATACGGCTGGAAACTTATGCGTGATGCCGCACTATCCACTGCACTGGATCATAAGTTTGCAGGAGAACTTGCAAATCCGCGCCAATTTACACCTTACATTTATGCAGAAAGCTCTGCCGTACTGAGTGATGATGAGACTTTTGCCAATGGGCCAAGAGCTGGTGAAGTACTGCCGGAAACCACGCATGAAGGTGGGTTTTTGACCGACAGGTTGAGCGAGGGTTTTACTGTTCTCTGCTTTAAAGCCGATTGCGCTAAGGCTCTCAACAATAGGGGCTTGGATGGCCTGCAGGCCGAAGCGCTTGCCATCAATTCAAAGGCAGCAAATTTGTTAGGTGCAGAAAAGGGTACAGCTTATATAATTCGTCCGGACGGCCATGTCGCAGCACGTTGGAAGAATACCGATGCCGACACAATTTTGGCTGCGTTCAGAAAACTAACATTTCAAGACAAAGAAGCGGCATGAAACATTCTGATCTTGAAATAATATATGAAGTTCTTGCTCAAAAACTTGATGACGTTGGTGAAGAAAACGTCGATCTGTATTTGGCAAAACTCGTTTTGCTATTGTCTCATCAAATAGGTGATGCTGCCCCGGTGTTGGAAGCGATTGAATCAGCTGCCCAGTCCTTGGATGCATGAACAGATTGGGAATACATGTCGATGATAACGCAAAAGTTATTCGATTCTGATCGCCTCATGTCACTGCTTGCTGTCGAGATGGTTGAAGGTCGCCCTGGGAAAATGGATATTGTGAAAGCTTCAACGCCAGGCTGCGAGATGAACTACTGAATGGTGAAATATTCTACATCCTCAAAGAGACACAAATTATCATTGAACAATGGAGGAGGCATTACAATACAATCAGACCGCACAGTGCATTAGGGTATCGTCCACCAGCACCAGAATCCATCGTTGTGATGGACCAAAGGCTAGTTATGCACTAACATTCAAACTGGACCAACCTATGGGGGCCGGTCACATTCCGACGAAGGGAGTTAGCAATGCAACGGTTTCAATTGATACAAACGTTGCAGAAATTCGCATCAGTCCACGCTTCAATCCACAACCACTTCAATCAGGAACGACACCTCTACAGCCGGAACAATTTTAAGTCGAACCGCACTGCTGCTTTGAATGAATGGCGGCATATCTGTGCTGCCTGAAGGCCCTCTACACCTCGCCAGTCAGAGACTTTTTTGTTTCGTCTGACAACACCCCCTGCAGAGATATTTGGAAGGATGGGACTGAAATCAACATAAGTGAAAACCACTCCCTTCGAGAGAAATACTAACCCTAATAAAACTAACCCTGCGGCCTTCAGAAGGCCTACCCATGAAAAGGACAAAACGTGAGTACATTAATTACTAAACTAGACAAAATTCGAAACGGCGCCTACGAGCCGTCCGACTTTATTATTGCTGACGCCAAGGACGGCGACATGGCCATGGGAATTGTGGCACCCGGCCCTAAACGTGATGCTTCGGGAAAACCGAAAGACACCAGTAATTCGTTGCAGGAATATTTAGCGGCGATGGAAGAAATGACAAAAAGTGGGCTAGTCGACATCATGTTGATGTCTGCTTCAAACGCCGAAACTCTTTCCAAACGCGGATTGTTTGCGGATGGCAAAGTCACACCAGCCGTCCGCCATAATGATACAACCGATATTTGGAGCATGCGGGGATCTTCCTACAACAAGGAACCCTCACAAAACTTCCGCTCTGCAAACCTGGAACGCGTTCGGGCGTTCTCCAATCTAGGCCTGTACTCCATAACCTTTTCGAACGATCTGAATTGTGATTTGGAAACACTGGAAGCCTATGGCGAGTACCGGGATGAAGTTGTTGATCTGGGCCTTGACCATTTTCTTGAAGTTTTTAACCCTGCATTTGACATCGGTATTTCGGGTGAAGGATTGTGCGATTATATTAATGATTGCATCCTGAAAACTCTAGCCGGATTGGTCAGTGCAGAACGTCCGCAGTTCTTAAAAATGCAATACAATGGCCCAAAAGCAATGGAACAATTGGCGGCTTATGACCCAACCGGATTGATTGTCGGCATTTTGGGCGGAGCCAAAGGAACAACCCGCGATACGTTCGAGTTAATCAGTCAGGCCGAAAAGTATGGGGCGCGGGTCGCCCTGTTTGGCCGGAAAATTAATTTGGCAGAGGACCCCATCGCACTTGTCGGCTTAATGCGGCAGGTTGTCGAACGGACTGTCATGCCTTTGGATGCGGTTAATGCATATCATGATCAATTGGCTAAATCCGGGAAGGTTGCAGACCGGGATATAGAAGCAGACCGGGAAATTACAAATGCAATATTAAAGGTGAATAGGGATGCGTAGGGGGATTATTTGTGGCGGTAGTTTTTGTGTCGATCACAATAAACAGATTAATCGTTGGCCAGAACAGGAAACAGTCGCAATTATTCATGGAGAAGATGCTTCGGGCGGAGGATCGTCACATAATCTGAGTGTTGACTTGAAAAAATTGGGGGCCCCTTTTCCCGTCGAAATCGTCGCTTTGGTGGGCGACGATAAAGACGGTGAATTTTTGCGACAAATCGTTACCGATCATGGCATTGATGATCGCCAAATCCATACTACGAACCAGGTTCAAACGTCCTATACGGACGCCTTGATGCCCGTTCAATCGGGTCGACGCACGCATTTCTATTACCCAGGGACCAACGGCCATATCAGCCCCGATCATTTCAATTTCGAAAAAACAAGTTGCAGAATTTTACATCTGGGTTTACCCGGCCTTCACGAAACCATGGATGCCGCATGGAAGGGTGATGCAAGCGGTTGGGTTGCCGTATTAAAAGCCGCTCGAACTGCTGGCTTGAAAACAAATATGGAACTGGTGTCAGTTGATGATCACACCATCCACAGAATTGGCCTGCCGTGTGTCGAACATTTGGACTATCTGATTATAAATGATTCCGAAGTTGGCGGTTTGACAGGAATTCAAACAGTTTCAGAAGGAATTACAGATATAAAAGCATGCGATGAAGCGATTGATAAAATTTTGATGCGAGGACCCATGGAATTTGTGATCGTTCATTTTCCAATGGGTGCAATTGCCTGTACCAAGAGTGGATATAAACTGAAAATCCCCTCCGTTGCAATTTCGCAAGATGACATTGCCGGGACCAATGGGGCCGGAGACGCGTTCGCTGCGGGTGTTCTGCTCGCAATCCATGAAGGGGGGACTCTTAACGACGCCATGGTTCTCGGTCACGCCAGCTCAGCCGCCAGTTTGCGGAATATGACAACGGTCGGTGCCGTTGAAAATCACAAAACGTGCCTGGAGATGGCTGAAAAGTACGGCTTTAGAGACGCCTTTTAAACGTTGTTATGCTCCAACAACTGGAATGTGCGGCAGGATGCCTTTATCGCATCAACAATAATTGTCGTTGTTACGTTTACCGGAATGCTTGGGGTGAATGGTGGAATGATCGTTTTGGGCGTCTGCGCTGCTGTATTGTTGTCTGCTTGGGGATTCTCAAAATTTTGACATAAAAAACCCAGCCGGTTCCGGCCAACAGGGTCAACATCTATCGCACTGTGACAAACCGCACAGCAGCCGATGTTTCCAACAGCCATCTCCTTATTATTGGAAGGCACGATGCCTGGCCGACAAACTCTCAGAGGAGAATTACAATGACCCGGAAACCAATTTCAGTTCTCACGGCAGCCGCAATTTCAATGAGCATTTCTTTCACTGCTCCTGTCGGAATAATGGCCGTGTCCAGCCTCACCGTCGTTCCCGAAGCTCAAGCCTTTGGCATTATGAGCATAAAAAACAAAGCAACGCCGAAGACTATCAGAGTGGTCAAGAAAAAAGGGAAAACCGAAAAAAGTGGGGGGATGGCACCCTTAAAGCCTGCTGAATTTATCATCCTCCATATCAGATAGGTTTGGCAAAATAACCGGTGTGAGTAAGGTTCTAAAAGACGGGCGAAGTCACTGGTTTGGGTGAGGCTCCCCGGACGCATTCGTCTGCTGCGTATTATGGTAAAAAAAACCCGCCAGCGTGAGCCAGCGGATAATTCGAATTGATATTAGTTGGGCTTTATTGCAATGCCCCAGCCAGCGCTAAATCGTCTGTCGGAACAACAGCCCCGCTAATGTCGTGCGAATAATACGTCAGACCGGCGGGTAGCTGTTTCAAGCTGGCGATCAGGTTGGAGACAATGACGATCTGATCGGCGTCAGGCTGTTGTTCCATGAAATCTTGCAGGTATTCAGATAGGGCGATCATCCCGCCAATGGTGGTTGGTTGGGCATTTAAGAGCAGACTTTCGTTGAAATGCATTCGTTCAAAAGCTTCTGCACATTCGAACGTATCCGCATTTTCAGCCCCAGGTTTTGCGCCTGCGGTTTCAAAGTCGCATCTTGCTTGCAGGAAGTTCTGCCAAAATCGTTCCGTAGGGCAAATCTTTCTGACTGTGATGGCTCTTGCAGCAGCAGAGAACGGCACTAGGGTGGTGATAGCTGCGGGGACAAGAGCGAGGGCTTCACGGCGAGAAATGATGGACATAACAGGTCCTTTCGGATGGTGAATTGATGGGGTGACAAATCCACAATAATTGGGGATTTCAAGTTGGGCTTAGGCCGCAAGCATCGGATAAATGGCAAGCGACTGGTTAAGGTATTTCAACGTCAAATCATCGGGTGGCAGGTCGAAAGTTAGGCAGTGAACCAGATATTCAATTCGCGCTAATACACCCGCCTTGGATAGGCCACACGGCCACGGCTGATCTTAACTGGTTCTGGAAACTCTCCCACTTGGCGCATACGCCAGCGGGTTGCACGGCTTAGAATGCCTTTGGCATCAAGATCATGTTCAGAATAAAAGGCTTTGTCGCTCATGGGTATCATCCTTGTTAGAAGATGATCCATTTATGCAGGGTGTTTTAAAGCGGCGCACGTAAGCACTTGGTACCCTTTTCAAGGTAAGTGCTTTTTACCTGCTCAAATTTTTAGAACGCCACTCCTTAGATGCGTCTCTTATGGAGATTGCTGAAACATTGTCATATCCAAAGGCGACCTTGAACAAAGATGGAGTGTTCATGCTGAGGTATGGCCCGAACTATCAAAAAGTGCGAATAGCGGACGTAGCGCTAAACACAAGATGAATAGCCTGTTCAGAATTCTTGCATGTGAGGTGGTTTACCTTTACAATTTTGAGACATAGGAAATACGGGGCCAGGAGAACTCAGATGTTTATATGCTTCGCTCAGTTATTCAAAGCAATCGTTCTTATTGATAGAAAACGAATAGGCGTCATTTCGATTATTCTAATCGGCGCCTGCACAATCCCAGTGACAAATGCCAGCGCTGCTGGTTGTGAGCCAGGCCCGAAGGAAGTATCCTTTTTCCAGCACCCAAATTACGAGGGCGCTTGCAGTGTCCTGGGCGTTGGTAAGTACCCAAATTCCAAGGCGATGCGGATTAAAAATGACACCATCTCATCATTTAAGGTCGGGAGTCAGGTGACCGTTACAGTTTGCAAACATGCCACCAAAGGGACTGTTACAAACCGTTTTTTCAGTGATCCCCAAAAATGTCAAACACATAAGAAATCAAATGGATTCATTAAGTACAATCGCGTTGGTGACAACAGTATTTCGTCTGCAATGGTATTGCCTAGATTTGGCGGCTATACTGGCACGACAAATGGAGCATGCAAACCAAGTCCCGGCCAAGAAGCTGTAGCAGTGTATCAGCACCCCAATTATAAAGGCAGATGCCAACTCCTAACCCTAGGAACATACAATAATGCAAGGGCGATGCGTTTCAAAAATGATTCAATTTCTTCAATTGAATTCAGCACCCCTTCAAATGTAGAAATTTATGCCAATCAGCATAACAATCAACAAGGGAGAGGCATGACGTTGCATGAAAGTATGTCCAATCTGAAAAATAGCAGTGTCGGTGACAATGCCATTTCTTCGGTTACAGTACGGCGTAAAAATTGATAATATTTGAGTGTGCCTGACGTCAACGCCTAATGGACAGGTTCCGCGTCACAAAATATTTGTGCCAAAGCAGCCTGATGTCAGCAATGACAACTTCAACCCGAGGTGATCGTTAAAGTAAAGACATGCCCACTTATGTCAAAAAAGGGCTCAAAGCTGCCGATAGCAATTTTTGCACCATTGTTGATTTGGATGTCCGCTAAGTGGAATATTCGGTATTGGGCCTGAACACAGCGAAGTTTTTGTTCCTCCAGTTTGAGACCTTGGAGCAAGTTGAGAGCTTGGTCATTTTCCGTATTTCTGCCATTCAGATAAGTTTAATCCAAGAGTCGACTAAATGTCTGCATCTGGTCAGGTGCGGCAAATTTATTTTTGTTCCGAAGGCCGATAATGGAACAACACCCGGGGCATTTCAATGGCAGGGTGTGCCTCTATAGCTCGTTCCAGAAGCGATCAAATAATAAACGCCACCCATACAGGTGGCGTTAGATCACGGTTACATTTTGGATTTGTCCTACTCGGTTTGGCGTATTCTCAAAGCCAACGCCAGGGCTTCAAACAATATCATCCTGCGCGGCTCCGAGAGCCAGCAGGCCGGTTTGTTCGCCAGCCGTGTTCGCAGTTCCGGATATCGTTTCGCAAGTATCTTGGCTTCCTGATACTTATCGCGATGGCTGCGTGCCTTCGACGTCGTGACATTGATAACATCACTGTCCTTGGCAGCGTTGGTAATAGCCTCCATAATTACCAGTGTTTTACCGTGTTTGCGACTGGGTGGACCAATTGCTTCTGTTACAACCACTTCCGGTTTTAACTGGTCAATCCAATCTCTGGCTTTGGCTTTCGCTTTTTTTGAAGATCGACTAGCAGCACGCGATATGCCCCAATCGACTAATTTATCTTCAGCCATGACCACATAGCCAATACGCCCGGTTGCCGCAGCAATCGCCATTATTCGAAACTCAGCCATCACATTGGTGGTTATCGTCTAATCGCTTGGCAATTCTATTGATCGCATGCTGGCGATTAAAGTTACGAAGCCAGTTCTTGCCGTTATTGGGCAATGAGTGTTCGTGGTCAGGGTATTTGAGACAGATCATGATCTGATTTAAGAGAGACTTTGGCTCATCTTGTTGTTGATATTATGCGGCAGTTTTGCGGTATTGCAAGCGCCGTGTTTCGATTGTTTTTTGTTTGATCCTTTCTCGTTGATTTAAAATGGCCTGTCCACGCCCGAAGTACACGTCAGCGGGCGTTAGATTATTGATGCTCTCATGATATCGCTGGTGATTATAGTGTTCGATGAAGGCCTCAATCTGCTGAGTTAAGTCGCCCGGCAGGAAGTAATTTTCCAGCAGGATGCGGTTTTTCAAGGTTTGATGCCACCGTCTCCGCTGGCTGGCAGGCGTTGTTAACAACGCTGAGAAGCGATCTTACCTTGGGTTTGCGGGTGATATGGTGCACCACGAACATGGCTCATACCTTTGCCATCTAACCATTCAGCCAACTCACTGGATACATAACAGGGACCATTATCCGATAATAATCGAGGTTTGTGTGCAAC
>JASFYT010000004.1:0-166360 GCA_045047085.1 Rhizobiaceae bacterium
GCGCTGCCCTCCGAAGGCAGAGGTCGCGCGTTCGAATCGCGCCGGGTGCACCATTCTTTCTGGAATGGTCGCCCCTTATTTAAAAACGAGTTCGAACAAGGTTCGAACTGATGCACCAGTAATTTCAACAGGCCATAGATTCCAGTTAATTGACAACATTGCTTTAGGCCGCGCCGGGGCAGTATACTCAACATGGATCAGGCAACGATTAACTTGACTGTCCAATCAAATCCCGGTTTCGTAAGCACAAACTCACCGCACACAAATCCTCCTGCACGATATAATGCCCGAAGACAAATTTCTGCCTTCAGTAAGTGGCACGTCCACCGGATAAATCGAAAGTTGATGCGGTGGTAAATGAGTTTTCTTCGCATACCAACCAACAGATCATTGAAGCTGCTTCCGATAGTTCAAGCATTCTTCCTCGCGGTACTTTCGACAATATCATTTTGATGAATTCAGGATCCTGACTGAGCGCCATTGTGGTTTTTGCAATTGCCGGCGTCACAGCATTTACCGAAATATTATATCCAGCCAGCTCCTTACCCAGTGATTTGGTCAGTGCCAATACACCTGCTTTCATCGACGAATATGCTGGAGCCCCGGGGTTTCCTTCCTTACCCGCTACTGAACTCACATTGACAATTCGCCCGTAATTTGCGGCAATCATGTGGGGCACGACCGTGCGGTTAACAAGGAATGTGCCCACAAGGCCAACATTTACAACATCTATGAAATCTTGAACTGGATATTCCCATGTGGTTGCATTGGGGCCAACGATTGCGGCATTGTTGATTAAAATATCGATCTTGCCAAACTTTGCCATAGTTGCAGCAACGCCTTTTTCTACCGATTCAAAATTACTGATATCGACATTGAGTGCTTGAAGTCTATCATCGCCAACGTTCAGAGATCCTGCCAGATCATCCAGTAATTTTTGATCGATATCCCAGATTGATACGCTGCCACCACTATCTAGTATGCGCTTTGCAACGGTTAGTCCGATGCCTTGCCCACCTCCGGTGATAATGGCTACGCGGTCGTTTAAATCATAGACATTCATGCTATTGTAATTCCTTGTTTCGGGTACTGATAAATCGTGTCAAAAGGCCTGAGAGTACCCTCAATTTCTTAGTCCAGGTGAAATACCTCTTCCATCGACGCCCACCATTCGCTTTCAGCGCGGCTATCAAGCGGCTCCTGCATCGGTCCGCAAATTTTCCACCACTCCTTGGTTTTCGGGTCTTCCGAAATGTGCTGATTGTCGGTCGCAAAATCATCACCAACATATTCCCAATAGGCAAACATGAGGTTTTCAGGTTCTCGCAAAAAAATGGAATAATTTGTAATATTACATCTGGAAAGGCACTCAAGAATTTCCGGCCAAACATTGGCATGAACCCGTTTATATTCCGCGATATCCTCGGCCCTAATGCCAATGATCATGCCCATTCGTTTCATGTTTATTTCCTAATCATATGGCAATCTACGACTGCTCATCACAATTTTGTCCATGCGCCATTGCGTTTGCTGGAGCTGACACAGGCTTCCACAAAGGCAACTCCCTTCACCCCATCATGAACTGTTGGGAAATGAACGTCTGCCGGAATTTCACCACCATCGCGCGCGGAACGAATTGCGCGGGCAGCCTCGGTATAAATATTTGCGAACCCTTCCAGATAACCTTCCGGATGACCGGGCGGAACCCGGGTTAGCCTTCCGGAATTATCGGTTGAACCAGCACCGCCGCGGGTTATCAATCGCTTTGGTTCCCCAAGCGGAGTATGCCAAAGATAATTTGGATCTTCCTGTCGCCATTCCAACCCGCCTTTTGTGCCATAAACACGCAAAGCAAGGGCGTTTTCATTGCCTGGTGCAACCTGGCTTGCCCAAAGAAGGCCACGTGCTCCGCCAGAAAAACGCAACATCACATGGGCATTGTCATCGAGCTTGCGACCATCAACAAAGGTGTGCAAATCTGCCGCCAATTCTTCAACGCCCAGCCCAGAAACATAGCAGGACAGATTATAGGCATGAGTTCCTATATCGCCGGTTGCACCACCTGCCCCGGCTTGGGCAGGGTCGGTTCGCCATGACGCTTGTTTCTGGCCGGTATCTTCAAGACTTTCGGAAAGCCAGTCTTGCGGGTATTCCGCCTGAATGAGGCGAATATCGCCCAGCACTCCGTTTTGTACCATTTCTCTTGCTTGCCGCACCATTGGGTAGCCGGTGTAATTATGGGTGAGCACAAATATATTCCCGGTCTTTTCAACCAGCTCTGCCAGCTCTTTTGCATCCGTTAGACTAGAAGTCAGAGGCTTGTCGCAGATCACATGGATACCGCGCTTGAGAAATTCCTGTGCTACCGGAAAATGCATATTGTTCGGTGTAACAATGGATACTGCCTCAATGCCGTTTTTCAACTGCGCCTCACGCTCGGCCATTTCCTTGTAGGTTCCATAGTTGCGATCATCGGCAAGTCCAAGTTCTTCACCCGATGCTCTCGCTCTTGCAGGGTCTGACGACAACGCACCAGCAACCAGTTCAAACTGGTCATCAATGCGCGCAGCTATCCGATGAACGGCACCGATAAAGGCCCCTTGACCACCACCGACCATACCAAGACGAATGCGGTGTGGATGTTTCTCCTCAATATTTGCCATCGGTTATTCTCCCTAAGAAATGCCCAGCATTCTCCTGTTGGCTTCTTCATCGGTTCCACCCGCGGCAAAATCATCAAAAGCTTTTTCCGTAACTTCTATTATGTGGTCAGCGATAAATGAGGCACCTTCCGCCGCACCCTGTTCTGGATGTTTGAGTGCACATTCCCACTCAAGCACGGCCCAAGAATCATAATCATACTGTGCAAGCTTTGAAAAAATTGCAGGAAAATCCACCTGACCATCGCCAAGCGAACGGAAACGCCCGGCACGCTCCACCCACGAAGCATAGCCTGAGTAAACGCCCTGACGCCCGGTTGGATTAAACTCAGCATCCTTCACGTGGTAGGCGCAAATGCGTTCATGATAAATGTCGATAAAGGCAAGGTAATCAAGTTGTTGCAGCAAGAAATGTGACGGATCATAGTTGATCTGGCAGCGGGGATGATTGTCGAGTCTTTCCAGAAAAATTTCAAATGTGGTGCCGTCAAACACATCTTCACCCGGATGTATCTCAAAGCCCACATCACATCCAACCTCATCAAATGCATCCAAAATTGGTCGCCAGCGCCGGGCAAGCTCCTCAAATGCAGTATCAATTAATCCAGCTGGGCGCTGTGGCCATGGATAAAGAAAAGGAAAGGCAAGCGCACCGGTAAAAGAAACATGAGAGGTAAACCCCATATGACCGGACGCCTTTGCAGCCATCTTCATCTGCTCAACGGCCCATTTTTGCCGTGCATCTGGATTACCCCGCACCTCCGGCGCAGCAAACCCGTCAAACGCCTCATCAAAGGCCGGGTGAACGGCAACAAGCTGGCCCTGTAAATGGGTGGAAAGATCGGTAATTTCCACACCGGCTTCGCGGCAGGTGCCAATAATTTCATCGCAATAGGTCTTACTCTCAGAAGCTTTGGCAAGATCAAATAGATTATGGTCCCAGCTTGGTAATTGAATGGCCTTATAGCCATGGCCGGCAGCCCATTCAGAGACACTTTTCAGCGAATTGAACGGAGGTTCATCTCCGCCAAATTGAGCTAGAAATATGGCAGGCCCTTTCATGGTTTTCATTGCTCTATCTCCTTCATCACTTTTGCAGTTTGGGCAGATTTTGCTTGCGTAGTCACGTTACGCTTTTGCCCAGGTTTCTCTCAGAAAATCATGGCCGAGCCGGTAAACTTCTTCGCGCGAAGGAAAAAAATCGCGCCAGACCCGGGTGGCAGCTGCAAGATCAGGCAGCGCACGACCAAATGCCTCAATGGTGCACCAGCCATCATATCCACCGTGTTTCAGTGCGGCCATTGTTGGTTCCCACGGCACATGGCCTTTACCGGGAGTACCGCGGTCATTTTCAGAAAAATGAACGTGATTGATTGACGCAAGATTGGGCGCGATCACACCAACCGGATCCTTTTCTTCGATATTGCTATGAAACGTGTCGTATAAAAGGCCATAATTTTTAGCATCTACCCGCTTCACAATCGATGCAGCGTCTTCCACTGTATTCAGCACATAGCATTCAAACCGGTTTAGTGGCTCAATTGCCAATTTTATGTTACGCTTGACCGCGTATTCGGCTGCTTGCTTGTGGACGGTAACCAGATTGCTGTATTCCTTTTCGTTCGGCGGCTCTCCGGAAAATAGGCCAAGTGGTTGATGAAACGGCCCGCACAACACTTCACCCCCTGCGGCATCCAGACAATCTGTCGCCCAGCGAATATGGCGAAGTGCCGCATCCCGAATGTTTTGATCGTCGCTCAGGCAATCATGGTTTTCATCTGGCAAGATGCAAACAGCGGTGGTCCGCAATCCGCTGTCATTCGCGGCCTTTCCCACAATTGCAAATTGTTCGGGCGTCCCCTCAAATATTGGCAATTCGATTCCATCATAACCCGCCTTTTTCAGCGCATCAAAAATTGGAAAATGTTCTTCAGTGACATTGGAAGTCCACAAAAGCATATTGAAACCAAGCAGCATTTTATTTCCTTTCGGGTTCTTTCTCGGCAATCAACTCAGGTCGTTTTCAACGGCAGGCTGGTCATGGCACTGCGGGTATCTTCGAATGAAACAATGCCCGCATCCGAACCAAGACCGGAAGCCACCAGCGCTCCACAGGCTTGTGCAAAGCGCAACGCGGTATCGATATCCATCTTATGATGCAGGGCAGTGATAAATCCGGCATCGAACGCATCACCGCAACCGGTAGTGTCAACAACTTCGATATCATAGGCAGGCGATAATTTCCGTGTGCCTTCCCGATCAGCAAAATAGGCACCATCCGGGCCAAGGGTAAAGACACAGGCATTGGCCCCGGCATTCATCAGTTCTGCAGCGCAATCATCAACAGTCTTCTTTTGGGTAAGATCACGGGCCTCCTCAATTGAAGGCATGAAATAGTCAATGTAAGGCAGCAGTGGTTTGACAATTTTTATGGTATTTTCATCTGTGCCAATCAGGTCGAAGGTCACTGTCAGTCCGCGTCGCTTGGCTTCGGCAAGCAATATTTCGCTTGGTTTTCCGTCAAGTTTTTGAAGCAGCCCAGTACCACCAAGATGAATAATAGGCGCATCAAATACTTGATCATACATTGTTTCCGGCACTTCAAAATGGTCCGATGCGCCGCGCATATGCAGTGCCGGCCGGTCGCCATTCGGGCGAATGTTGAGAATGGTTGCGGATGTCGGCACACCGGATAACCGCTGCATAGTGGAAATATCCACACCATGCTTTTCAAGAGTCAATAAAACCCAGTCGGCTTTTTCATCATCGCCAACCGCACCAACCGCCAGGCTGTTCAATCCAAGCTTGGCAGCATCAACAACCGTGCCTCCGGCTGTTCCGGCCACCGTCAATTTGATTTCTTCAATGAACTCCACATTTCCACCATCAGGAATTCTCGTAACCGGTCTTCCCAGCACATCAAGAATATACAATCCAATAATTGAGACATCATACGACATTGTTCATTTTTCCTCCACGAGTCTAAACACGACAAACCACAAAACCACATCAATAAAGGTAATTCCCCAATAAAGCGGTTGAGCCCAAAATGGCTTAGATGCAACTTTGACCAGCAATGACACTGCCGGTGCTTTTAGAAACAACATGCCATAAAGATGCGCCGCTGCAATTGAGACCAAAAGAGCTGTAAAAAATATCAGTAACACCACGACCGTAGCCCAGAGGATTTTGCGTATCGGCATCCCCGGTTCTGACAATGGCAACAGGTTATTTGCCAACGCCGCCACCACAACAAGGCCACACCCAATAGAAAAAACGGTCAGGCTGAAGGGTTGAAAAATCATGAAAAGCGCCACAATTCCGAGCGCGATTATCAGGAACTCAAGACGCAATGCTCCGGACAATGATAGCTTTTTAACTTGATGGTTATCCATCAGCGAACCACCTTTCCATGATCGTTAAACAAATGGGTTTGCTCACCATTTGGAATGAGGTGCAGGACTTCCCCGCTTTGAACCCGGCGTTCGCGTGGCACAACAACGCGAATTTCCGTATCAGATCCTGTGCGTGCATGAATGAGCGTTTCGGCTCCCATTGGTTCAATAATCTCGGATTTTGCTGTTATGGAGTAATCATTTGCCTCAGATTGCAGTGAAAACGCACGCGGACGAATACCAAGCGTAACGTTCCCAACAAGGCCAGCAGTTGCTTGAGCGCCAATAGCAATTTTTAATGTTTCCCCATCCAGCTTGAACTCAGTTTCTGCATCTGTGCTTTCTTTAAGTTTAACCGCCAAAATATTCATCTGCGGAGTACCAATGAAACTCGCGACAAAGACATTATCCGGTTTGGCGAACACCTCATGCGGTGTACCAATTTGCTCAATTGCTCCGTCCCGCATAATTGTGATCCGGTCAGCCATCGTTAACGCCTCCAGCTGATCGTGCGTGACAATCACGGTTGGTTTTGACAGTCCAAGCAACAACTCCTTGATCTGGGCACGCATTGATTCACGCAATTCCACATCCAGGCGAGACAGCGGCTCATCAAATAGAAAACAATTTGGTTCGCGAATGATGGCGCGGGCAACAGCAACACGTTGTTTTTCGCCCTCGGCAATTTCAGATGGCTTTCGATCAAGGACATCATGTAGCTGTAAGATATCTGCGGCATGCATTACTCGGGCCCGCCTGTCGGCACTTGAAAGCCTTTCAACATAGAGCGGGAAAGCAAGATTTTCTTCGACAGTCAATGCGGGATAGAGCGCGTAAAACTGAAACACCATGGCGACATTGCGTTGTTCGGCAGTTAATTTTGTTACATTACGATCTGCGAACAAGACATCGCCTGAACTGGGCGTTTCAAGACCCGCAATCATGCGCAAGGTAGTGGTTTTACCACAACCTGATGGGCCGAGCAGGCAGACAACTTCGCCGGCATCTACACTCAGATCCACATCGCGCACAGCCACAAACTGGCCGAAATTCTTGCTTATTTTGCGTAACTCCAACGTCATATTTAGCGTTTAACCGTCCCAAATGTTACGCCGCGTAGCAGCTGGTTTTGCAAGAAAAAAGTAACAAGGATGACGGGTATCAAAAACAATGTTTCGATGGCCGCCAACAGCCCCCACCTCACGCCTATATCTCCGCCGATAGTTTGTGACATCGCCACTGGAACGGTGCGAGTTTCAACACCTGTCAACAACAGAGCAAAGAGGAATTCATTCCAGGTCAGAATAAGGCCAAATACAGTCGTTGCAGCCAGACCGGCGACAACTTGGGGCATACAAATTTTGAAGAAAACTCGCCTGTCTGAAGAACCGTCTATGCGAGCGGCATCTTCCACGTCGCGGGATAATTCATCGAAAAAGCTTTTCATCATCCAAATTGTGAATGGCAGATTGAAGGCTGTGTAGAGCAAAATAATCCCGGTATAAGTTCCAGCCAAACCAGTGATCCGGAACATCAACATAACAGGAATGATAACAACAATGGCCGGCAGCATCCGAGTGGTCAGGATCACAAACAAATAGGTGTCATTGCCCTTCAGCGGATAACGCGAAAATCCGAAAGCAGCGATTGTGCCGATAAACAAGGCAAGCAACACGGAGGATCCGGCAATGAATATTGAGTTAAAGAAATACAGATCAAATCCGGTATCTTGAGCCACCCCACCCGTGGTGAAAGAACGAGAAAACACCGAGACAAAATTGTCCAGAGTTGGCGTAAATGTCAGTTCCTTGGGAACAAGCCAGCTCAAAGAATCTGGAAACAATTTAGCTGGCACTGCAAGAGCATCATTGTGCTTTTTAAAAGCAGTAATAATGATCACCAGAACCGGGAAAAAATATATAAAACTGATGATTGCTGCTCCAGCGGTACGTGCCCAGCCAGCCCTATCGACTTCCTTGGCTTTATTTTTTGCAGAAAACCATTGCATCTGATTATTCCTCCTTTGCCCGACGGTTGGCGAGATAGAGATATAAGTTTGTCAAAACGATCACCGTGAATAACAAAATATATGAAAGCGAAGCCGAGTAAGATGTTTTGTTGAACTGGATTGCCTGACGGTAAACATAAAGGGCAATCGTTTCAGTACTCTGGCCGCCATCAGTGAGAATGAATACCACATCAAACAACTTGAATGCCTCGATGGTTCGAAACAACAGCGCAAGCAGGAGCAAGCCTTTAACGTAAGGGAAAGTGATCGACCAAAATCGACGCCACGCCGGCACCCGGTCGATAGAAGCAGCCTCATAAAGATGTTTAGGCACACTGACCAACCCAGCTAAAACAAGCAACATTACAAACGGTGCCCACATCCATGCATCAGCCAAAACAATCGCTATAAATGCACCCGCCGTAGATGAAATCAGAACAAAAGGTTCATCCGTAAAGAGATTAGCAACCTGACTCACAAGCCCGAAGGTCGGATCATAATAATAACGGAAAAAAGCACCCACTGCCACATAAGACAACATCATTGGGGTTAGAACGAGAATTAATAGATAGCGCCTCAAAGGAAATTGCTTTGAAAACAATAGCGCCAGTAAAAATCCGACAACCATTTGTACAGCAACAGTTAGTACAACGAGATAAGCGGTGGTGGTCAAGCGTTCCCAGACCACAGGATCAGAAAGCAATCGTTCGTAATTGCGTGTTCCAAGAAAGCGTAACGTTTGCCGGTCAGCACGATAGTTATAGAAAGACAAACCCAGCGACCAAAGCAGCGGAAAAATATTCATTACCACAAGAACTGCAATTGCCGGTGCTACGAGCAGCCCGCCCACATGTCGGGTCCAGCAATAAACAACGGAGGAAATAACCAGTATAGCGAGAAGGATACCAACAGCCCATACGGCCACAGTATTTGGCAGCAACAGCATGGCCAACGGCAGGCCAACAATATTTGCCAGCAAAGCCAGTCGCCAATTGTCCCATCGCAAACCCAGCAGAGCGCTGCCAGATGATTGTGCCACATTGATTGCGTTCATAATAATCAGATATTTTCTATGAAGAGAGAGGACATGCGCCAGCAAATTGCTGGCGCATGGATGTTACACTGAAAGCTATTCAATCAGCCCAGCATCTTCCAACAAACTTTGTTGGAATTTTGCTATATTTTCCATGGTTGATTTGGCGTCCTGTTTACCAGTAATGGCCAAGTCAAACTGTTCTTGTTGCTGTACAAGCAATTCGAAGAACTGGGGAATGTGCCAAACATCTTTCTGCCATTCCAAGCCTTTGGCCCATGTACGGTTCCAAGGACGGTAGGTGACATATTTTGGATCATTGTAAACTGACTTGATCGCACTTTGGCCACCTGCTGCCGCAAACTGGTGCTGAATTTCAGGAGACAGCCACCATTTTACAAAATCAACAGCTTCCTTGATTTTCTGACCATCAGTCCAGGTCATGATAACAAAAGGCTGCCCACCAATATTTGATGAACGGTCAATTGAACCATCAGCTTTTTTAAGACCAGGCATGGAAGCAAAAGCGATATTGCCCGCAACTTTTGAGGTCTCAGGATTGATGGCACTCTCGGCAAATCCAATCCATTGGATATTCAAGGCAAGTTTGCCTTCACGGAAAAGTTCGTCCGTTTTGAAGATATCCATTGAACCGGTTTTAACCACTGGAGGCATGTACTTCAGCAAGCTGAGATAATGATCCAAGGCTTTTACAGATGTCTCTGAGTCAACAACACCAACAGCCTGTGATTTTGGAATATTGGTTTCATCCCAAATGCCACCACCATGTTGCCAGATAAATCCGTTAACCTGCATACTCGAGAAATCATAACCTTTGCCCGCTTGATAGGCTATGCCATAAAAGTCATCGCTCGCAGGTTTGCCAGCCAGCATTTCACCTTTTTTGCGTTTGAAAAACTCGCCGATATTCCCGTACATTTCCCAGTCCATCTGGTCCAGTTCTTCAGGTGTACAAGGCAGTTTGGCTGAGTATTTTGCCTTAAATGCAGCCTGTTCACTTGCTTCACACAAAACATCGGTGCGCGCATACGTGACAAGAATATCTGGCATTTGCGGGAAACCGTAAATGTTATCAGACTTATAAGGATAAGTACCATAGGCTTGCAATGGTGCCTTATGCATATCATCCAAAGTGGCTTTAAGCTCTGGGTCAGCATCAATCAGATCATTGAGTTTGCGATAGTAACCGCCTTCAATAAAAGCGCCTAACCATTGGCTGTCTGACACCGCCATATTGTATTTTTTCTCGCCTGAAGTCAGCGAAGCGTTGAGGCGGGTATAGTAGTCAGGCCAAGGGATGAAATCGAACTCAAGCTTTACCGTATTGCCGGATTTAGCCTTGTAGTTCTCATCGAACAGTTTTTTCATTATGCGTGTTGGAGGCCAATCAGGCACCGCCATACTCAGTGTTATCTCTTCGGCAAATGTTGCAGCTGCCATGGACAATCCCATACACCCTGCAACAACCGAAGTTGTTAGTAATCTTTTAGTATTTATCATGATTGTATTCCTCCGTTTCTGATTTCTCTTTCTAATTTCTTAGGTTGCGTTGGGAATCGCCACCCCACTGTCTTTTTGAAAAACGTGAACATGCTCTGGCTTGATCACAACATTTAAATCTTCACCGCTGTTAATACCGATGGCATCAGCCTCTGAAAGCAGCATTCTCAAATTATCTTTTCCTGCTTCAAGGGTGACCAGTGTCAGATCTCCCAAAGGTTCAATCAATTTGACCTTTGTCGGGATATGAGGAGTGCCTTTTTCGGCAAGCTTAATGTCGGATGGCCGTATTCCCATCATCACCGCGTCATCAAAGGACAATCCAGGCACATTGACAGCAATTGACCCGAAAGAAGTGTCGAGAACATTTTTTCCTTTAGCAACTTTGGTATCGAGCAGGTTCATATGGGGAGAGCCGATTTTTGCGGCGACATATATATTTTTCGGACGCTCATAAAGTTCATCGGGAGTACCCTGCTGAACCACCCGACCATGCTCCATCACGGCAATGTCCTCGCCCATGGAAAGCGCTTCCAATTCATCGGGAGTTGCATAAATAATTGTCATTCCTAATTGCCGATGCAGCCGTTTTAATTCAGCCCGCATATCATGGCGCAATTTGGCATCCAGATTGGTCAGGGGTTCGTCCAGTAGCAGAATTTTTGGGCGTCTGATCAACGCCCGACCAAGTGCAACCCGCTGTTGTTCACCACCAGAAAGCGTGGATGGTTTGTTGTTAAGACGATGGGAAAGGCGCAACATCTCGACGGTTTCGCCAACCCGTTTTTTGATTTCCGCAGAAGAAACACCGGCCTCTTTAAGCGGATAGGCAAAATTCTGTTGCAATGTCATATGCGGATAAAGTGCAAATGACTGGAAAACCATGGTAACGCCGCGATCTCGAATGGGTGCATGTGTTGCATCCTGCCCATTAATTTCGATACTGCCGGAATCAATGGTTTCCAATCCGCAAATGGCGCGCAATGTTGTTGTCTTGCCAACTGAACTGGGGCCGAAAAGGACGAAAAAACCGCCTTTTTTCACATCAAAACTGAGACCCTCAAGCGCCGTCACTGTTCCAAATCGCTTTGAAACACCAGAAATTCGTAGGGCGAAACCGGAATCAATTGTCATATCTTCGCCTTCTTTTCTGCCTTGAGAGCCATCAGTCCTATGCAGCCTCCCATTTTCCAGATTTAGCAGATTTCAGCACTGCATCAGTCACCATGTCGGTCGCCAGTGCATCACGGAAATTGGGCATTGTCGATTGTTCACTGTCGAGGCTTGCAACAAAGTCAGCAAATTGATGCACAAACGAGTGCTCATAGCCAATAGAAAGACCCGGAACCCACCACTT
Source organism: Rhizobiaceae bacterium (assembly GCA_045047085.1). Lineage (GTDB taxonomy): Bacteria > Pseudomonadota > Alphaproteobacteria > Rhizobiales > Rhizobiaceae. The sequence continues at coordinate 11,975 of JASFYT010000004.1, forward strand.
ATCCATATAAGGGTGATCACCATCGGTAACATGAATGGAGCGCCAACCGCGCACACGTCCCTCATCACTATGGTCAAAATATTCAATACGGTTCAGATCGTGTAAATCCCAAGATATTGAGGCATGCTCGCCATTGATTTCCAGTGTGTAAAGCGCTTTGTGGCCGCGCGCATATCGCGTTGCCTCAAACGTCGCGAGCGAGCCATTGTCAAAACGGGCAAGGAACAAACTTGCATCATCAATTGTTACCGGCTCAACATTACCGGTCAAATTATGCATACGTTCCTTGATGAAGGTTTCGGTCATTCCAGTTACAGAATCAATTGGCCCGTTTAACCACATCGCAGTATCAATACAATGGGCCAGCAAATCTCCAGTCACACCGCTACCCGCAACATCTGCATCAAGCCGCCACAACCCTTCTCCGCCCTGAGGAAGATCATCAGCAATCGTCCAGTCTTGAAGAAATTTGGCACGGTAGTGAAAAATACGGCCCAGCTTACCTTCATCAATAAGTTGTTTGGCAAGAGTGATGGCTGGAATACGTCGATAATTGTACCAAACCATATTTGCAACGCCAGCCTTTTCAACCGCAGCAACCATCTCCTGTGATTCAGTAGCATTGCGCCCAAGAGGCTTTTCACACATCACCATTTTACCAGCCTCTGCGGCAGCAATTGCGATATCGTGGTGCATATTATTGGGCGCAGCAATATCAATCAGATCAATATCATCTCGCTCAATTAGTTTTCGCCAGTCTGTTTCAACTGAAGAAAACCCCCAATTTGCGGCATGAGCCTCCGCATTAGCCTTCTCGCGCCCGCAAACAGCCACAAGCTCCGGTGTATAGCCTAGATCAAAAAACCGACCTGCCTGGTGAAAAGCATTCGAATGGGTTCGACCCATGAAGCCATAGCCCACCAATCCAATTCGTAGTTTCTTGGTTGTCAAATCAGTCACTCCAGCCATGGGCATTACGCACGTCAATCATGACAGCCAGAATGTCATTCCATGTTTGCTGTTTTAGCAATTCATCATTTGGAAACATGCACCCATCCCAGCAAATGTGCTTGATTGCCTTGGTCGGGCTTCCATCGCCATCCCGCAACCAAAACCCTGCGTGGCGGACAATATCAAGCTTGCCATTAGGGTCACCAACCATGCAATGACGGCCCGTTTTGTCATGGCTGCCCATACCCTTAACCGTGCCGTCGTTCTGGGCCACATGGAAATCAATCGTCCAGGGCCTCAATGCATCGGTAATGGTACGCAACGCATCATCAAGCTGCTGATCGTCATTCCAGTCAAAATTTTCTGGCAGAATACGGTCTTCAGGGGCATTGTACCCCATGGCATAGAGCAACGTGTGGGCCATATCGGCCTGAAATCCGATTGTGTCTGGTCGATCAACAAGTTCAAGTAGTTGAACCATCGATTTCCAGGAGTGCATTCCACCCCAACAAATTTCACCCTCTACCGCAAGTCTTTCGCCATGATCTTCGGCAACCTTACAGGCCTCGCGAAATGTTTCGGCAATAAGTTTGGTGTTCCCATTTGGGTCATTCGCCCATTCTTCAACTCCAGCGGCCGAATCAATACGCACCACACCGTAGGAACGCGCACCAAGGTCACTCAGGCGCTGCAGAATATGGCATGATTTCTCCACCATCTTAACAAATTTATTTCGCTCATCCCTCGACCCCATGGCAGAACCACCGCCAACCGGAGGCCAGATAGGCGCCACAGCAGAACCAACCACAAGGTTTCTCGACACAATTTTTTCTGCAAGCTCCTTAATTCCGTCGTCAGAAATATCAATGCTGGTATGAGGATCCGCAAGAAACAGATCAACTCCGTCGAATTTTACACCGTTGACATCCGCAGCAGCGGTAAGATCAAGCATAGTATCAAGATCGATTGGCGGCTCGGAATCATCCCCTTTGCCGACAACACCAGGCCACATTGCATTGTGTAATTTAGGATATTGCATACTCGACATTGCTTCCCTCCCAGTGGCTAGTCGATAATATTGTTAGTCAATGTCGCCTAAATGGCTACATCCCCAGCCAAAAAAAAACACAGGATTCCTCAAGCAGACGTTGAAATTAACAAATTTTTAACACCATTTCTTTGACTTGATGGGGCCTTTTTATAATTATTCGCCTATTTTTTATCAAAATGGCAGAATATGTTGCATTTTCTACTATTTTTGTCCCCATGTTGCCCGATAGCGTCTTGGAGACTGCTCAAAAAAATTACTGAACTGTTTGGTAAAATAGCTTTGATCACTAAAGCCGCAACTGAGCGCAATTTCAATGATCGGGTTATCGGTCGAGGTAAGCTTCTTTGCTGCGGCCTGAAGCCGGGTGCGCAAGACAAACTCCTGAGGCGATACACGAAACTGCATTCGAAATCGCTTTCTGAACTGGCTATCCGACAAAAAACTGATCTGTGCCAGTTCCTTGATATCGATTTTCTTGTCTACATTGCTTTGAATGTAATCAATCACCGGGCGAAATTGTTGGTATTCATCTGGCAGTAATTCTGAGTGAGACAAAATTCTTGTTGTTCCCATCAGACCGGCAACTTGGCCGTCAATAGAGATCAAAGGTAGCTTGTTTGTGGAAACCCAGATCAGATGGCCGGATTTATCGATAATCAATTCTGTCCGGTTTATAATGGGGCTATTGGTATCAATAACGTCACGATCGTCCTTAAGTATCATCTCCGCGATCTTCGGCGGATAAATATCATACTCCGTTGCACCATAGACCTTTTTTTGATCGCGAAAATTCAGCAACCGTAGGCACGCCTGATTGCACATGATCCAGCGACAGTCCTTATCCTTGATATAGAACATAATATCATGAAAAACATCAAATATATCCTCAATCCCGCCACGATTACGCAAGCCTGACAGAAATTCCGATACATGTTGTTCCAAGGAAATATCTCCATTTCATTTTAGTAGTTTATCAGGACTCCACTACGGCTCCCATCTGCAAAGATGCGGACTTGCCTTCAGCAGCAACATCCAGCCAAAACATTCTAGGCCGAGAAATTTTGAAGAGCAATTTCTACGAAGTTGAATTCAAGCTGGCGAATGGCCGTTGCATACCGGGTTCATCCGCGATCATTGGTATAATGGTTTGGTTATTGATCCTATTTGGATTCACGGCTAACCAGTCGGATGAACATCAGGCAAACGGTAAAATTCAATGGCGGTTTCACCAAATATCCTCATCCGGTCACCGTCGCTCAAATGGGCACACAAAGTTTCAGCCAGTTCACGCCAATGGTCATAGCTTGCCTCCAATAGGCACACTGGCCAGTCGGAACCCCACATAACACGATGCGGGCCGAAACTCTCAAGAACATGTGCCGCAAAGGGTCGAATATCATCTACCGTCCAGTCATTGGCAGCTTCAGTAACCAGACCTGAGAGTTTACAATAAGCCTTTGTCTCATCCGCCAAAATGCTAATGCCGTCGGCCCATTCCTGAAAAATATGCGGGCCGTTTGAATGATCTCTAATTTGCGGTTTCATGCAATGATCAAGCACCACCCGCATTTTCGGGTAGCGCTTCAGCAAGGTCAGAAAATTTTTCTGATGCATCGGAAATCCCAGCGCATCAAAGGTCAGGTCCAGATCGCAAATAGCCTGAAATGCCCATTGCACATCATCACCCAACATCCAGTTTACATCAGGAATATCCTGAATCATTGGTCTCACCCCGAGAAATTTTGGGTGAGCAGAGAGACGCTTTAGGTGATGAATGTGATCACGATTTTCAAAGTCCACCCAGCCCACAACACCGGCAACACTATCGCTCGCATCGGCAATGCCAAGCAAATATTCCGTTTCACCAACTGTGGCAGCAGCTTGAACTAAGATCGTTTTATCTATTCCATGAGCATTCAGGTGAATTTCCAAATCGGCAGGGCCATAGACTCGCGCCAATACCGGATTGTCCATTGGCATCCAGTCATAATCACCTCGTTGCGGATGCCAGTAATGTTGATGAGCATCAATTTGTACCATATCGGCAATACCTTATCAGCTTTAGTCAATCGGCGCATCACTGTGCATCAGACCATTTGATTTTAGTTGAGCCCACAATGCTGGAGGTATTTCAGTTTTCGCGGCCTGAATATTCGAAGTCATTTCGCTAACACCTTGCCCGCCGGGAATGACCGATACAACACTTGGATGCAACAGAGGAAACTGGAAGGCTGCATCAACCATCCGGCTCGAATTTTGCTCACAAATTGATTGAATCTGGCCAACTCTCTCAAGAATGCTTTTTGGTGCAAGCTCATAGTCAAACCATGCCCCAGGAACAGGGCCGGTCGCCAGAATTCCTGAATTGTAAGCGCCGCCGATAATAACACCCAAGCCTTGTTGTTCACACAGTGGCAGGAATGTATCCAGAGCCATTTGTTCCAGCAAAGTGTACCGCCCTGCCAGCAAAAATAAGTCAAAGTCACCACGTTCCGCCAGATATTGGCACGGTTGCCATTCATTGACGCCGACACCAAACGCTTTGATGACACCCTGATCACGCAATTCCACCAGCGCCTTATGGCCGCTATCCATCAACTCGTTATACTTTGAATCCAAATTATCCTGCGTACCATGATTGGCAAGATCAATGTCGTGAACATAGAGTATGTCAATCCGATCGACTCCCAATCGTTCGAGTGAAAACTCGAGCGAGCGCATAATCCCGTCATAACTGTAATCATAAATTTGTTTGCGATTTGGTACATCGAACCACTTACCAATTCCGTCTCGATTTTCCTCCGTCGTCGCCTCAAGAAGTCGGCCAACCTTGGTTGAAAGCACATATTCACCCCTTGGCTTGCCACGCAGAAACCGATTTAGCCGGGTTTCAGACAGGCCGAAACCATACAATGGTGCTGTATCATAATAGCGAATGCCTGCATCCCAGGCCATGGTTAGCACGTCATGAGCATCTTCATCATTGACGGCTTTATATAGATTGCCGAGAGGTGCCGTCCCCATACCAAGTTCAGTAAAGGTCACTCCGCCATTTCCAATTCGGTCCCAGTGCCTGGTCTTCAATGTCATTACAGTCTCCCAATTTTTTAAGTCTCAGAATATGACATCAAGTACATAGTGTTTGTCTAGAGCTGGATGGAAGGAAAGCGTTTCACCAGGCAACGGCCGACGTGGGATTAACGTTTATAATTGGAGTTCCGATAAATAAGGCCACAGGAGTATTGCTGGATGGTCAAATACTTCAAGCGGTGTACCCACCTGCTCCATGGTTTAAGCTGGTGATCAAGAATTATTTTGGCATATAATAATGTTCATCAATATCACAGAATCTGACTCAAAAATTCTTTCGTTCGCGGGTCTGTGGCTTTTTCGAAGAATGTCGCGGGAGGGCCATGCTCTACAATTACACCTCTATCTGTAAAATAAACATGGTCGGCCACTTCGCGGGCGAAGCCCATTTCGTGGGTAACCAAGATACAAGTCATTCCATCTTCTGCCAGTTCCTTGATTGTGATCAACACTTCGTTGACAGTCTCTGGGTCAAGTGCTGCAGTCACCTCATCAAACAAAATCACATCAGGGTTCATGGCAAGCGAACGGGCAATTGCCACCCGTTGCTGCTGGCCTCCTGATAGTTCGCCGGGATAAGCGTTTTCCTTGCCTTCCAGGCGAACTTTTTTAACCAGGTTTCGGGCTAGTTTTTCAACCTCTGCTTTATCCTGTTTTAACACCAGGACCGGTGCCATCATAATGTTTTGAAGCGCCGTTTTATGGGGAAACAGATTATACTGCTGAAACACCATGCCAACTTTTTTTCGAAGTTGAAGTTTATCAAGATCAGGATCATTTACTTCCTGCCCTTCCACCAATATTGAACCCTGCTGAAAATCGTTTAGCGCGTTTATACATCGGATCAATGTCGATTTGCCAGAGCCGGAAGGGCCGATGATACAAATCACTTCGCCCTTCATTACGTCCAGTGAAATTCCTTTAAGAACTTCCAGTGTGCCAAAGGATTTATGTACGTCCTTAATCGACACCATTGGTTGGGAATCAGTCCAGTTCATAGCATTTTCTCCTAGCCCTTAACGGCAAATTTCTTTTCCAGATACACTGTCCAGCGCGCAATCGGGTAGCAGTAGATAAAAAATATCAGCAGGACGAATGAATAAAAGGGCATTAGCAGGTCGGGACGACCGCCTTCAGCTGCAAGTGCCTGACCTGTTAGTGTCATGACTTCCGATACCCCAACGATTGACGCAAGCACGGTCGCCATTGTCAGAATCGAATAAAGGTTCATCCACGGCGGCAACATACGTTTTACACATTGAGGCAGGATAATCCGCCATAAGGTTTGCGTGCGGGTATAAGCAAGACTTTCAGCTGCCTCCCATTGACCACTGGGAAGCGATATAACAGCACCACGCACAATCTCAGATACATTGGCCATAACCGGCAATGATAGGCCGACAATCGCTTTTAGCCAGTCTGGTAGCGGAATGATGACGCTACCGATACGTATTTCAAATGGTAACAGAAACATCGCGAAGAACAACAACACCAGCCACGGTGAGTTACGAAAAAACTGCGTGATAAACCATGAGGATCTTCTTGTTACCCCATTCAGCGATATCTGGCCGAGGCCCAGTGCGGCCCCTACCAATGTGCCGATTGCCATGGCGCAAATGGAAATAATTATGTTGAACATGAATCCGTTTAACAATAGCGGCATCCAGCGCAACAGCACATCAAATATGGAGACCGCCGCCGGGTCAGCGGCGGAGTGTGCGACACCCGTTGACATTACAAGTACAGCAGCAAGTATCAGGCCATGAGATAATTTCAAACGCAAAGGCGGTGTCTTGTTTTGCTTACTTCCGGCCTCCAGTAAAACCGGTAGATCTGTTTTATATTCTGACATATTCATGCTCCAAATCCCGGTAATTTCATGGCACGTTCCCAACGGTTCATGCCGAAAACCAAAATTCCAACAAGAAGGAAATAAGACAACAGCATAAATAACATCATCTCGGTAACGTTAACGTTGTCAGACCAAATCTGGTTCGCCTCATAGAGCATTTCAGGAACTGCTATCGCATAAGCAAGCGTCGTGGTTTTGACCAGATTAACAAGGTTATTATTCAGTGCTGGCAGGATCACCCGGAATGCGAGCGGCAAGGTTATATCTTTATAAATTTGGAATCGGTTAAACCCAAGCGCTTCGGCTGCTTCAATAGTTGAATCGGGCACCGCCTCGATACCAGAGCGAAATATCTCCACGTTAAACGCGCCAGCAAAAAACGACAGAGAGATTACCGCCCAGGCGAAACTCCCCAGTATTGGCTCCTCCCCACCATAATCATTGGTCACTTTTGGCAGGATTGTACCGATGGCAAAATAGAAGAAATACAATTGAACCAGAGGCGGCGTATTTCGAAAAAGTTGAATATACCCGTTGACGATGCGTCGGGTCCATTTCAAGGGAGAGCCTTGTAGCCAGGCACCGATCATACCAATGATTACCGAGAAAAATAAACATACGAGCGACAATTTTACGGTCATGAAAAACCCGTCAACCATACGGTTGCGGTCGTAGCTGTCATATAAGAAGGGAAGGTTTATCCCTGTCTCATCGTATAATACTCTAAACCATTCAAAAAACGTTTCCATCTGTTTTCCGCCCTCCCCATCCACTCAGGCGGTAGTTAAAGCCTGATTTCGTATGAAACTGGCGGAACAAACTCATGCTTGCTCCGCCAGAAAAAGTTTAAGCCTATTTGTATTTGTCGTGCATCGCTTTAGCAAACGGTGTGTTGGCAACACCCCATTTTGTTTCCAATGCCAAGATACGACCTGATTTGTGCCAGCCAATAATCATGTCACCCATCAGAGCATGAAATTTGTCTTCGCCAAGTTTCACAGCAAGGCCCCAAGGAGCGTCATCGATGGTTGGCAGTGGCATTTCATAGTCAGCCCATTCCGGCAATTTGGTTTTAGCCACATGAGATGAATCGTCATAGACAAACGCTACGCAGTTACCAGCTTTCAGGGCTGCGTAAACTTCCGTAGTGCCTTTAAACGCTATAATTTTTGCACCAAATTCACGGCCGGTTTTCTTGTTGTAAAATGCGCCCTGAATTCCGCATACCGGTTTACCGCGAAGGTCTTCCCATTTTTTGAAACCAAATTTCTTCGGTGTCAAAATATTGGTGCCCGATGAATAATAATTGGGATCAGCAATATACACCACTTTACGACGATCGGGCTTGTCAGTCATTGTAGCAAGCAATAGATCAACTTTACCTTGTTGCAAAAACTGCATACGGTTAGAACTTACAACCGGTATATATTCAATTTTTACTCCCAGTTTATCAGCCACGTCCTGAGCCAATTCTGGTTCAATACCAACAATCTTTCCTGATGGATCACGAAAGCCATAAGGCTTGTAGTCAGCTTTAACTGCCACCTTCAGTACACCTCTGGCTTTGATATCATCAAGAACATCAGCTTGGGCAACCGTTGCAGATAGTGCAAAAACACTTACTGCTGCTGCGCATGTTACGCCTTTGATTATTTTGTTGAACATAGTTTTCCTCCTTGGTTAAGCCGCTCAAATGTTTGAAACGACAGAAATTTGTTTTTAGTCTAAACCAGCACCTCCCGCTGGTATCTTCGAAAATATGCGAACCGGTTGCTCCTCAGCTGTCATGCCAAATTGTCGACGGCATTGATTACCGAGTTACGCGGATTGGTGAAGAGCCACGGTCTTTTTCCAGTCCTTGGTTTCCTCCTTTGCGATTGGTGGGAGTGTTTCCACATCATGATGTAATAGTTTTGACGCAAGTTCCAGCAGATCCACGCTCTCAGGATCAACAACACCCATCGATTGCCCGCATACGTCAAGGCAGGTATTAAACTTGGAAAGCAGGTCTTCATCGGACAAAGGGCGTCCCGGCATTCCGTATGCCTCGCCGCAAAACCCGCTTAACGTTCGACCGTTTGAAAAAGAAACTTTAAGCCGGGCGCTTTCCGGGTACTTCATCCTCATCTCGTTCGTCGACAGATCCATGGCCGTACTAACTGTAACCTTTTCCATCAATTCGATTTTTTGACTTGATTTGACGGCTTCTGGCTCAAGGTCATCCAATGTTACTTTTCCGTGATGAGCCGCGCAAGCTAGCGCATAGGGCAGACTGAATTGAGCTTCCTGAGGGGTATTCGGACGCGGATATGCGAGGCTGATATCGACAAGGTCAGGCACCTCAGCTTCTATTGAAACAATATCTTCTACCGTTGCATTTGCTTCGCTCATCAATTTGGCCATATTATCAATCGCTGCATGGGCAGCAGAACACACCGGGCTTGTTTTAAACAGTAACCCGGGGTCAATAAGTCGCCAACGTATACCAAGAGTTGCAGCTTCTTCGTCTACGTTTTGTCCACCATTCAGCAACTCAAAATATCCTCGGCTATCTTCAAATACATCAATTGGTCCACTTAGCCCGGCATCGATAGCCCGAACAAATCCGATCGCCCTGCCTGCAGCCTCACCGACCAGATATGCTTTACCATGGGTCCCAAAAACCGATTTACTGCCACCCGCTGCCGCAGCTGCAAGGCCGATTGCCTGCGCCGTATTTTTTGCACTCAATTTGCAAAGACAGCTGGCTGCCGCAGTTGCTCCAATTAGACCAAAAGTAATTGTGCTCCACCAACCTTTGAAGTAGTGATTATGGCCACAAATATCCGCAAGCGTATAGGCCACTTCCGATCCAGCAATAAACGCTTCAATCATTTCCCCTTCAGATGCATTGCGCTCTCGAGCAAGCGCAAAAACCACCGGGAATATTACCGCAGATCCATGCATGATGCCGGTGTAGCTGGTATCATCAAAATCCCAGATATGGGCTGCCATGCCGTAAACTTGCGCCGCTGTCACAGGGTCAGCAGGATATCCAACCAGCGCATTTTTCAAGGATTTAACTTTTGCGTGCTTTAGCCCCGCCGTGCTGACACCGATTGTATCCAGAATTGCCCTTCGCGCTGCCACCAATACATCGGATGGAATATCATCGCGCGATAGCCCAATGCTCCAATACCCAAATTTTTGTGCCAACGGTTGACTATTCATTTTTGATCACCTTCAACACGATAACCAAATCCAAGTGCACAAGTACATAGATAATCCCAAATACTTGCTGCCCAGGTAAAAGGAATAATTATTTCAAACACATTTGTTTCGTCACGCTTTATCAACACACCCACATGATGGATGCCCGTTTGAACAAAGTCGCCCACGGGAAATGCCGCCAATGAAATATCGATCCCGGCGAGCCTTGCCATCAATGCCTCACTGGCTTCCCCTGCGATTGAAATGACGCAACGTGCATGCGACAAATCTACAATTGCTAATTTATACGGGTCAATGGTCGAGCATAATCTGTCATATGCTTCATCATCCTTGTGACGAATAAGGATTTTGTCAGGCGCAATGGCAAAACATTCAGCCGTATCAAAACCTTGAACAGAGCGATAATCGCCAAAGTTCTGAAACCCAAAATCATTGACTATTGGGCGACAAGATTCTTCAAAATCTGCCCATCCCGCAATTTGCAGTAAATTTCCCAAAGGGCGCTCTGATAACAACAACGCCGGCTGAGAAGCATCCGATACGCCGAAATCTCCAGCTATCCGGCAGGCGTCAAGGGCTGAATGACGTTCAAGCATTTTGGCGCTCTCCTTCCGGATCAAAGAAATGATGAGAAACAATTTTTGCCGACAAACTGGTGCCGCCGACAAAATCAACCGCGCGCATTGTATCGCCCATTCGAGCAGGGCCGTTTTTCAAGAATGCCAATGCAATATTTTTCCCAAGGGCAGGAGAATATGTTGTCGAAGAAACCCATCCTTCACCGTGACCAACAGTGGGACCTGAAGCCTCAAATATTAAGGCGCCGGGAAGTGTTCCTGAACTTCCGTCAAACTCCAGACCAACGAGTGTAGGCCGAGACGCATCGACCAACAAAGATCGATTTCGCAACACTGAACCAATGAATGGTTTCTTGCGCGAAGCAAACCGATCCATACCAAAATCATTCAGTGTAGTTCGGCCATCCAGTTCCGGACCCGCCACATGACCTTTTTCAATACGCAAAGCTCCCATTGCCTCTGTGCCATAGGGCTGCACATTGAATTTTTCACCGAACTTGATCAGTGATTCCCATACCTTTTTCCCAAAGCCAGATGGAATATACACCTCAAAGGCCAACTCTCCAGAGTAACTCATTCTGTGAATTCTAACGGCGATGCCATCGATTTTGGCATGGGTAAAATGATTGTTAGGCAATGCTTCGGAACTCAAATCGACATCCTGGATTGAGGCAATCAACAAGTCCCGCGAGTTCGGACCGGCAACCGCAATGGCCGCCCATTGGTCCGTAATTGAGGTCACGTGAACTCTCAGGTCTTTCCACGCGGTCTGTAATAGATGTTCGCAAGAGGCCAGAACTTTGGCTGCATTCGCTGTCGTAGTCGTCATGAAGTAATCAAATTCAGCAATCCGTGCTGTAGCGCCATCATCCATAACGAGGCCATCTTCACGCAGCATTATGCCATAACGTATTCTACCGACCTGAAGGGTCTTCCATCCATTTACATATATACGATTTAGAAATTCAGAGGCATCCGGCCCCTGCACAGCAATCTTGCCCAGAGTTGATACATCAACCATTCCAACCGATTTTCGCACATGAGCAGCTTCACGAACATAAGCGTCGTTTAATAACTCCTTTCCTATGGGATAGTACCGCGGACGCATCCAAGCGCCGGCTTCATTCATCGCCGCCCCATTGGTTTCGTGCCAGTCATGAATGGGTGATTTTCTCGTTGGTTGAAAATGCCGTCCATGGCCATGACCGACGATTGCACCGATTGTAACTGGCGTAAACGGCGGACGAAAAGTAGTTGTGCCAACTTGGGGAATTGTTTTTTTCTGCAGTTCGGCCATTCCAGCCAGCGCATTCATGTTGGAAAGCTTACCCTGATCAGTTGCCATGCCGGTTGTTGTATACCGTTTCAGGTGTTCCACAGAAACATAACCTTCACGATGAGCCAGAGCGATATCAGTATGTAAAACGTCATGTTGCAAATCGATAAAGGCTTTGCCGTGTGTTTTGCCATTTGCTTTGGTGAACAACCAAACAGGGTGGATTTCACGCGCCCAGTCATCGGCAAAAGGTGTTGTCGGAGATGGCGGCAGCTCACCGAACTCACCTTTTATTCCTGCATCCAATGCCGCGGCTGTACCTTGTAAAAATCCCTGAGAAATAGTTAGTTCAAGATCACCAACAGCAATTGCGCTGCCTGCACACTTCATCGTTTCCAGGCGACCTTCCTCAGGAATGAAGCAGGCTTTGCTTTCGTTGTAGATAGGCTTTTGCTGTCGCTGGCTCCATAAATGCACAACCGGAGACCAGCCACCGGAGATAGCAATGATATCGCAGGACACTGTTTCAGCGTTTCCCGTGGCTACACCGTTTTCATCTGTGGCGGAAATTATAGCGGCAGAAACTTGTTTTCGCCCCTTTGCGGCGATTACGCCATATCCCTGAAACGTCTTAATTCCGGCAGCATCAAGCGGCTTCAACAGACTGTCCGGCACATTTAGTCGCGCATCAAGCAGCGTGACTTTGGCACCGGCGCGAGCCAGATCCAGCGCTGAACTGTATGCACTGTCATTGTTGGTCGCTACCACAATATTGCGCCCTGGCCGAACACCATAGCGATTAACATAGGTGCGTGCTGCACCTGCCAGCATTACTCCGGGCTTGTCATTGCCGCCAAACACCAATGGTCGCTCAATAGCACCGGTTGCCATAACCGCTTGTTTGGTTCGTATCTGCCAGTAACGCTGCCCCGAAAGAACGGGGACCTGCCCATGATCCCCAATCCGCTCAACCACGCCATAGACATCCTGATCATAGGCCCCAAATACAGTTGAACGGGTCAAAATCTGTACATTATTCATATTCTGAAGTTCGTTCAACGCACCTTCTAACCATGCCTCCTGCTGGTCAACCAACGGTGCAGAAAGTAACGAACCACCCAGTGCCATGTCCTGTTCGACAAGCATTACCTTTGCACCACTGCGACCGGCAGCAAGTGCTGCCGAAATTCCTGCTGGCCCACCACCAATCACCAGCACATCGCAAAAACCATTCACCTTTTCATAGGTATCGGGATCCGCCAGTTTGGTTGCCCTTCCCATTCCCGCAGCTTTGCGGATAAATTTCTCGCAAAACATCCAAAAACTGGTGCCCCTGAATGGGCCAATGAAGGTTTTATAGTAAAAGCCGGCAAACAAGAATGGTCCGAACAACTGGTTCATAGCACCAAAATCAAATCTTACATTTGGCCAGGCATTTTGCCCGGTAGCGCTAAGTCCATCAATTGCTTCAACGGTAGTCGCCCGCGCATTGGGTTCGCTTTTTGCGCCCGTATGCAATTGAACAAGCGCGTTGGGCTCCTCTACACCGGCGCTGTAGATACCCCTTGGCCGGTGATATTTAAAACCTCGTGCCACAACCAATTGTCCATCTGCCATTAAGGCGGAGGCAAGTGTGTCACCTGGATGGGCGGATAGTTTACGACCATCGAATGAAAGTGTCAGTTTCACAGAACGGTCTATTCGCCCTCCAGTTGCAATTCGGGACCCAGCCATTATGCCACCTCACGTGCAAGGTGACATTTTCCGACCTCATGGGTCAGGGTATTTCTTTCCAGCACCAGCCATTGGCGGCAACCCTCCACATGATGCCAATATTCTTTATGCAAACCGCGCGGATTATCTCGCATGAAGACGTAATCCGTCCAGATTTTTTGATCAATTTCATCCATTGCCGGGCGCACGACACCAGCATCTGCCCCGTAGACAAACTCTGTTTCATCTCGCAAACCACAAACTGGACAATCAATTCTCAACATCTGGATTTCTCAATGTGCATTTGGAAAGGCCCCCACACCCTTTTCATCAATCTGATAACCTCGATCAAATCGATCGAGCGTAAATTCTATATTGTCTTCATGCGGCTCGTCCTTGGCAATCGTCCAAGCGTAACACCAACCACTGGCTGGTGTGGCCTTGAAACCGCCGTAGCACCAACCTCCATTCAGATAGAGCCCATCCACTGGCGTCTTGGTAATAAAAGGAGAGCCATCCATCGACATATCCATGACACCTGCCCACTGGCGCAACAATCTAAGGCGCGACAAGCACGGCATTAATGCCTTGGCGCAGGCAAGGGTATGTTCGACGATTGGCAACCCACCCCGCTGGGCATAGGAATTATAACCATCCAAATCACCGCCAAGCACCAGCCCACCTTTATCTGACTGGCTTATATACATATGGGCTGCGCCATAACTGATAACCGTATCCACCAGCGGCTTCAGCGGTTCTGTAACAAATGCCTGTAATGCATGGGTCTCAATCGGCAACCTCAACCCGGCCATGGAAGCGAGGTGTCCAGTGTGCCCGGCAACGGCCAAAGCTACTTTGCCAGCTCTGATTGAGCCTTTTGTCGTTTCAACGCCGACAATCTTTCCTTTTTCCCAAATGTATCCATTAACTTCACATTGCTGGATTATATCGACACCCTGACTGTCAGCAGCACGGGCATATCCCCATGCAACAGCATCGTGGCGAACAGTTCCCGCCCGGCTTTGATACATTGCGCCATGGATGGGGAAACGAACATCATTGGAATAATCAAGATAAGGTAGTCGCTGCCGAACTTCATTTCTATCAATTAGCTCTGCATCAATACCGTTAGCGCGCATAATATTCCCACGCCTGCGCGCGGCATCCATTTGAGCCGGGGAATGGCACAAATTATACTGTCCGCGTTGAGAAATCATGACATTGAAATTTAGATCCTGACTTAGATTTTCCCACATCTTCAACGAACGTTCGTAAAATAATGTGTTGCCAGGCATCATATAATTTGATCGCACTATCGTGGTATTGCGACCCGTATTACCACCGCCGAGCCAACCCTTTTCGATCACCGCAACATTGCGAATACCGTGCTCTTTGGCGAGGTAATAGGCAGTTGCTAATCCATGCCCACCGCCACCAACAATGATCACATCGTAGGATGGTTTTGGCGTTGGCATTCGCCAAGCAGGTTTCCAGCCTTTGTTACCAGTTATCGCATGGCGGAAAATTGAAAAGGCAGAATATCGGCTCAAGATTCAATCCCACTCCAGTTGTTACAAAATTCAGGCACAAAATATCGTGCCTTGCAATAAATTTGTACCATTTGCTACATACTGTCAATAAATATCTTGAATGCTCCTATTTTTAGATTGGCAGTTGATAATTCAATTAATATTTGTACCATCATTATATTTTCCAGTTGGAGCAAATTGTTTTGGGTAATGTATTAGACCGCCTGACCAAATTATTACCTGAGCTTTCAAATAAGCTGGCAATCGCCGGGCGCTATGCGCTGGATAATCCAGATCAAATTGCCATGAATTCAATGCGCACAATCGCCGGAAGTTGCGAGGTAGCATCACCAACAATGCTTCGGCTGGCACGAAAAATGGGTTTCGAGAACTATGTTGAATTCAAAGCGGCATTTCAAAAAGAGTTGGTTGGTCAGGGATTTGAACACAGAGCAAATGCACTGAAAGCATCAGAACAACCTAATGAGAAACAAGGCCTGATCAATCAAATTGCCCACGCAGCAAATACCAATATTACCACGGCATTTTCCGAATGCGATCCAAACACATTGCAGCAAATCGCAAATGTGATGCTGACCGCCAGAACCACTTATGTGATCGGGAGCGGATCAGCACATTGGCTGGCGGCTTTTATGCAATCAACCGGCAGAATGGCTTTACCGGAACTTCGGGCTCCGCGCTCTGGAGATGCGCCAACTATTGAGACATTGGGGAGTCTGGGACCCGAGGACGCAATCCTCGCCATCGGCTTCTCACCCTATGCAAAGAGAACTGTTGATGTATTAAAATTTGCCAGTACGCAGGGGGCAAAAATAATGGTGATCACCGATCGTCGTAGCTCTCCGTTACTCGAATTTGCCGATCTAACCCTTCTGGCACCATCGAAAAGTCCGCATTACTTTCCCTCAATGATTGCACCAATTGCCATGATCGAACTTATTCTGGCGACAGTGGTATCAGAAAGCGGGCCTGATACATTAAACAGAATTACCTATCTAGAGGGATTACGGGAGGAAATTGGAGAATATATTTGGTAAAATTCACCGAACGTTACAGACAGCAAACTGAAATCAGAATCGGTTCTCAAAACTGTTTTAAATCTTCAATTTCATATGGCGATTGACGTCTTTATAAAGCAAATACCGAAAGTCGCTCGGTCCGCCTGCATAACAAGCCTGAGGACAAAAAGCACGAAGCCACATAAAGTCACCGGCTTCTACTTCAACCCAATCCTTGTTGAGAAGATAGACTGCTTTTCCTTCCAGCACATAAAGGCCGTGTTCCATAACGTGGGTCTCTGCAAACGGGATCACCCCACCTGACTTGAAGGTCACGATATTGACATGCATGTCATGGCGAACATTATCGGGTTCAACAAACCGCGTTGTCGCCCATTTGCCCTGTGTGTCAGGCATTGCTATTGGCTTAATATCTTTTTCATTGGTGAAGAAAGCATCCGGCATATCGATACCATCAACAAGCTCATACGCTTTGCGAATCCAGTGGAAGCGAACCGGTTCACGGCCATCATTGCTAACATGCCATTTGCTCCCGGGAGGAATATAAGCGTAGCCCCCCGGTAACATTTTATGTATTTCTCCATCCAGAGTGACGCTCAATTCACCTTCAACAATGAATATTACAGCCTCGGCCTGAGCGTCTGTTTCCGGTCGCTCGCTTCCACCACCGGGTTGAACTTCCATAATATATTGAGAAAATGTTTCGGCGAAGCCTGACATTGGACGCGCAAGCACCCAAAGCCGCGTATTGTTCCAGAATGGCAGGTAGCTGGTAACAATATCCCGCATCACACCTTTTGGAATAACTGCATAAGCTTCAGTAAATACCGCACGGTCTGTCATAATTTCAGATTGCGATGGTAATCCACCATGTGGAGAATAGTAACTAGGGTTTGTCAAATCGACCTCTGTTGTAACGCATTACCAATGGCAATAGTTTAAAGGGAGTGTGTCAGGATCTTTGTCATTCGTTTGGCGGAAACTGCTACCACCGATATTAAGCGATGTCTTTCCAGTACCACCCAGACACTATCATAATGCGCGATGTGTTCAATGAATTGTTATATCACTCATTTTTAGTTGGGCCACCATAACCTTTGACATGGCAATTCGATAAACCAACTCAAATAATCGACACCTATTTGCGTTTCCATTTTACTTTGGGAACCGTACCAGCCGCCTTTAACACCGGATAAGCAATGGCCGTTAAATGGCTATTGATCCGTTTGAGATCGCGGATGACGTCAATATGGACAGCGCTGGTTACGATGCTGTCAGATAGACCAGAACCAATACGCTCCAAATGAGTGCTCACGGAATGGCGCTCAATATCACGCACCTCTTCCTTCTTGGCATGAAGGAGGCGTGCAAGCTCTTCTTCTTCGGAAACAAACGTATTTACAGCCAATTCAAAACTTGCAACCACTGCCTCATGCAGAGCCGCAATTTCCGTCATACCTTCATCGGAAAACTGTATTTGCAAGGTTGATTTTTTAGCGGCAAGTTCCATTAAACTGCCATCTACAATGTCGCCAATATGCTCCATATTGGCCGTAAAACTGAGAACATCAAGCGCTCTCTGGCTATCCCGCTCGCTCAATTCTCCTTGCAAAATTTGGGCTATGTAGAGTTTGATAGCATCAAATAACCGATCCACATCATCATCCATCTGCACAACTTTATTGCGCAAGTCATCGTTGTTTTCCCGCAACACCGGCAAGACAGAGCGCACCATCGTTTGAGCAATGTCAGCCATAATCAGCGCTTCACGCTTGGCCCCGGCAAGGGCTGTAGCAGGAGAAGACAGCGCTTCAGGGTTCAGATGTTTGGGTTCAATCGTCTGACTTTCCTCAGAACTCGGTGGCAAAATGTTGACCGCCACCCGAAGGATAATCGAAGAAAATATCAATCCTGCCAAAGCTACAAGAATATTCAATGCCAGATGGAAAAGCGCTGGGAGCAAAGATTGCGCCAGCGCAACATTAGCGACATACGCCTCAACCGCATAACCAACAAATGGATACACTGCAAGAACGCCAATTGCCCGAATCAGGAGATTTGCCGTAACCGGAACGCGCGCGTTGAGCTTTGCATTCCAGTTTGCAATCACCGGCAAAAGAGCACCGCCAATATTTGCCCCCAAAACAAGATATAGCCCGCTATTAATACCCAGCAATCCGGAAGTTACAAACCCGATGGAAAGTAACACAATCGCCAGACTGGAATGGGCAAAATAGGTCAGGAATATAGCAAACAATACCAAAAGAGGCGGTTGGCTTTCAAAAACCTGCACGATTGTTGCAAACCCATCGAAGGAGGAAAGCTCACCCGCTGTCCTACCAATCATCGATAAAGCCAGCAGGATCATACCAAGGCCGGAGAATGCCCGAAATAGGTTTCTACGTTTGGTATTCTCGGTAGAGAGATACCCAAACACACCAATAATTAGCAAGAATGGTGCAAAAATTGTGATCTTCTGCGAAGCTATCAGCACAGCAATTGCAGTACCGATATCAGCCCCAAGCATCGTCAAGAATGCGGTCGCGGTGCTGACGATGCCATGGCCGGCAAAAGATGCAGCAATCATCGCTGTAGCAGTGCTGCTTTGTAGCAAAGCTGCAACGAACAACCCGGATAAAAACGCTGGTACAACGCGTCCTTCTGCTCGGCTCGCCAGCCGCTTTAATTCGGTGCCATAGGCCCGCATTACCCCGGTGCGCACCATTCTCAGACCCCAAAGCAAAAGTGCGATGGCACCAACAAGTTCAACAAAAATACTCATCGAAGTTCGTTCCAGTGGTGCAAACGTAGTATTAAATGGGGCAATAATTCCATCAATATAGAGTCCTGTTTATCGGTGATGTGTGGGATTTCGTTGGGCCTATAGTTCTAATACAGATCCATCATCTGCCAAATGCAGATTTGTTAGAGCCGGATCATCATGCTCCATACGCCAGCTTAACATCTTTTGAGCGTATTCAAGCAACTTCTCCTGGTATGCCGGATCGGAAGAAAGATCATGAAATTCATTTGGGTCATTCTCAAGATCAAAAAACAAAGGCGGCAGCCCGGAAAAATGAACATATTTATAGCGCGCTCCGCAGATAATACAAGCGGCACATTGTTTTATGCTCAAACCCAATGGTGTCTTCTCATCAAATTCATACGGCCCCCTAAGATCAAATTCTGCGTGATACTCCTGACGCCAACCCTGCGGTTGCCAACCGGCACAAAATGGCATCAGGGAATATCCATCACACTGGTCCGGAATGCCCACTCCAATTGCATCAAGAATAGTTGGCATCAAATCAATATTCTCGCTAAATGCACTAACGATGGATCCACGGGACTTGTTGCCACTTTCTCCGGGTGCGCGAATAATCAGGGGAATATGGAAAGTTTGATCGAAGTAGCCAAACTTGGCAAACATCCAATGGTCGCCCAGTTGCTCGCCATGGTCTGAGGTAAAGATAATCAACGTATCCTCATACGCCCCTATCTGTTTGAGATGATCCAGCAGGCGGCCAATCTGAGCATCAACCTCTGACAACATACCAAAATAGGTTGCCTTTATCTGGCGTAAATCCAGTTCCGAGATTTCCAGATTATCGCGGGAATTCGCACCATAAGTATAATATTTTCCCCGTTGATTGTGCAAATAATAATCAGTCCACGGGTGTACGGCAGCTTCCTCCTGCGCACTATCGCGGCGGATAGGCAGAGGCATTTTATCCGCGTCATACATGTCATGAAAAGGTTCCGGCACAACAAATGGAGGATGCGGCGAATAAATCGATAAATGCACGAACCACGGGTCGTCCTGTTTTTTAGAAACATAATCAATCGCCCCATCAACCAAAAATGCAGCACCGCTGTCTTCAGCCTTGAAGCGAGCCGGAGCAAATGTCTTGCCCTTATCATTGGAACCGGGATAAGCAGATTGAGGTTCGAATATTCCCCAAAAATCATCCGGTAATTCGTATCCTTTTGCCTTGAGGTCAGCCAGCCACGGTTCCCATTCACCGGTTAGTAGCGAGCTTGGCTCCATACCGGGCAACACACCTTCATACCCTCCAGGCACATGACCTCCCGAACCATGATGGCGCGGGTCAAGACTAACATCTGTATAGCCAAAAAGAGTTGGTACATAGCCAGCCTTACGCGCCTCCAGCGCCACATTTGTATGTCTGGCATCAAGCGGCGTACCATTAAGAAGCGAACGATGGTTTTGCAAATACATGCCCGTATAAAGACAAGCGCGGGACGGGCCGCACGGGGTAGCCTGCGCGAAATGTTTTTTGAAAGTCACACCATCAGCTGCCAACGCATCAAGGTTTGGCGTTTTAACGTGGGAATGATCAAGAACGGATAGACACTCTCCACGCCATTGATCGGCTGTTATGAAAAGAACATTCATCACTGACACCCTTTGTTGAAATTGAAATTTTTAAACAAAGCTTTAACCAGCGATGGCGGCGGCACGCTTCTTTTCTCGTTCCCTGAAAACCACGTAGATCGTCGCAAAGATGACCGTCAGAACAACGAAAATAATGCCGATCACATTCACCGCCGGCGTAAGGCCAAAGCGCATCCGTGAACCAATTTCAGTTACCAGTGTATGGGAACCACCGATAGCAAAAATGGTTGTATTATAATTTTCAAATGATTGTAGAAAGGCAATCACGCTGGCAGTTAAAATGGTCGGTCTCAAAAACGGCATGGTGATCCGCCTGAAAACCTGTGTATGCGAGGCACCAAGATCAAGTGCTGCTTCTTCAAGCGTCACATCCTGACGCTTCAGCCGCGCCATAAACATCAACATTGTATAAGACGAGATATAAGTCGCCTGCGCAACGGCAGCGGTAAACAGCCCACCCGATACGCCCCCTTCCCGCCAGAAAATCAGTGTTGAAATGCCCAAAATAATACCCGGCGTCAATAGCGGCGAAACCATAACTCCATAAAGCAACCCGTTGTAACGGGATTGAAGACGAGTGATCAAAAATGCACCAGCCAACCCTAGCGGCATCGAAACAATGATGACTCCAACCGCAATCACAATCGAATTGATCAACCCTTGCCACATCCGGGTATCCTGTGCCAGAACCCCAAACCATTTCCAGGTAAAGCCCTTCCACGTCGTAACAGAAGGCGTATCAAAATCATTGAAGCCTGCCACCACCATCAGGATTAGCGGCAAAAACATATAGGCAAAGAAAATTACCAGATAAACATTCAAAATGATCTGGCTGCTACGGCCAAAAGTGGATGAAGAAACATTACTCATTTTGCGATGTCCCTAATTCCAACTCCAAAAAACCGCATCATCATAAATATGAAGACGATGCACGCAACCACCAGCGTGAACGCATAGGCGGAACCAACATTCCAGTTACTCGATTCAAAGAATTTATTGTAGATCAACTGAGTGAACCAAGGTTCGGCAATTCCGCGCGTCATAATATTTGGAACCGCAAAGGAACCGGCCGACAACATAAATGTCATGATACAGCCAACGGCAATTCCGGGTTTTGCATGAGGAATGACGATCTTGAGATGTATCTTCCATGTGGGCGCGCCCATATCGCGCGCAGCTTCAATTTGCGAACTATCGAGCGTTTCAACCGTATTATAAATTGGGAACACCATGAACAGGATATAGGCATAAATCATCGCAATAAAGACACCGGCCCCACTACCCAAAAACGAAATTGGGTTAAACCCGAGAAGACCCAAAATCAGGTTCGCCACCCCGTTATTGTCGAGGATCATCAGCCACGCAAAGACACGCAATAACTCATTGATCGAATAGGGGATGATCAAAAAAAGCATAATCAGCGCAGCCTTGCCCGGCGTTGCCACCTTGGCGACAGTGAAAGCAATCGGGTAACACACGATGAAAGCAATGATTGTCACAGCCACCGCCGCACCAATAGTTTTCAAAAATATGAAAAAATGACTGGCCCCCATGATTGTATAATTTTTGAGTGAGTAAATTTTCTCAGGCTTAATTTCAATGGCTTCCAGCTCTGAAATAGTCGTTTTTCTGGAGTCGATTTCAGCCGTTATTTTCGCGATTTTATCGGCTCGCTCTGGTGAATCCGCAAGCGCTTCCGCATCAGATATATCAAAGCCCAAAGTATCGACTTCATTATAAAGTCGGTCGATACGGGCAGAATTCATGGCAGCATCGCCACCAATTTCTTTGTTCCAGAACGATTGTTCAACCATGATCAATTGCGGTCCGATAATCATCCCGATCACCCAGACACCAACCAGCGCAACAATAACCAGACTTAGTATGGGACCGAATGAACGACGCAGACTATTCATCGGCCAATTCTCCGGCGGGAAGTATCATTCCGGCACTGGCATCAAAGCCGATAGAACAACTATCCCCGGCCTCGTGTGCTTTCAAATTTACATTGGTCTGATGAACCGAAAAATTAACATCACCCTTCTGGAAATGAAGATTAACAAAAGCACCCTCAAGGTCGCGGCGTTCATAGATGACATCTATGGCATTATCCCGCTTCTTCTCGCCCGATTGCACGCTCGTTTTTTCGGGGCGAACAAACAAAATTGCCTCACTGCCAACACCAAGATTTTGCGGATTGGTGCCGCGTAGCAGGCCGTATTCCGTATCAATGACAGCCCCGTCTTTGGAGATTTCTTTGATCTTCCCCTTAAACATATTATTGGCACCCACAAAAGTAGCCGCAAATGCAGTCGAGGGCGCGTTATAAACCTGATCGGTGGTATCCACTTGTTCGATAACACCAGCCTTCATCACAGCAATACGGTCTGACATGGTCAGTGCTTCACCCTGATCGTGGGTGATATAAATAAAGGTAACGCCGGTCTTACGCTGAATGTCGCGAAGCTCCGAGCGCATGTGTTGGCGTAATTTTAAATCCAATGCTGATAAAGGTTCGTCCAACAACAGAACTGCTGGCTCCACGGCAAGGGCCCGCGCAATCGCCACCCTCTGGCGTTGTCCGCCGGATAGTTCATCAGGCACTTTTTCGCCCTGATCCCCAAGTGCTACAAGATCAAGCAATTCCTGAGCTTTGTCGTTACGCGGCCCTTTAGCCATACCACGCATTTCAAGACCAAAAGCAACATTTTCCCGGACCGTCATCAACGGAAATAAAGCAAGGCTCTGGAAGATAAGTGCAGTGGGCCGCTTGTCCGGTCCAATCCCGGCCATCGATTTTCCACCAATCAATATGTCGCCAGATGTTGGATTTAAGAACCCTGACACCATGCGCAATATGGTTGTTTTACCACAGCCAGAAGGCCCAAGAATTGAGAAAAATTCCCCGGCATTGATTTTCAAATTGGTTGGATGAACGGCGGTAAAATCGCCAAAGCGTATCGACACATCCCTCAGCTCAATGTCCATTCCCCGCATAGCGCCCAATGCCCCTCAAATTTTTTTAATTTTTACAATCCCAATATTGAACGTTTGTGGGGGCCGCGTTTGGGCCCCCACAAAATCTGAACCACTAAAGGGCAGTCATTTTTTCTACATATTCCTGACGAACATTTGAGAACCAAGGGGTAGACATTGGCCACCACCAAAGATTGTCGATCGCGCCTTCAGGATAAGCAATTTTAAAGGCAGCCTTGCTTGCATCGGTAAGATGGGCAGCAGAACCAACAGCAGCTGAGTTATAGCCGGTATTGTTGGCAAACATGCCGCCAATTTCCGGTGTCATCAAGAAGTTCATCAACTCATAGGCTTGTTCTACATTGGTAGCACCCGATGGAATTGCCATTGTATCCATCCAGCCCAGCGCGCCTTCTTTTGGCGATGTGTAGATCCACTTTTTGTCCACATCATTGTGCAGTTTGATGCCGGTGGTATCCCAGGTCTGACCGATAGTGCAGCCACTATCGGTAAAGGCGGAGGTTGCTTCTGTTGCATTGTTCCAGAAAGCGCCAATGTTTTTCTTATGCGGTTTCATGAATTCAAGGCAACCATCCATCACGCGGCGCATATCAGCTTCGGATTTATAAATATCCATGCCACGGTTTGAAGATACTTTGCCAATGGAATCGAGGTAGATAGCAAGGGTAATCACCAAAGACTTTTGGCGACCGGCAACCTTTCCATCAAGACCATCTTCCCACATATGGCCGTAAGACAATTCACCCGGCTTAAAGCTATGAACCGAATTGTCGTAGGTCATACCTTCTGTGCCCCAGTCGTAAGGGACAAGAAAACGTTTGCCGCGCCGCGCAGCACCAAGCTTCAATGAGCTACGCCATACGGCAGGTTCAATCTGGTCAACTTTGATCTTGGACTCGTCGATCTCGGCTAGCAGATTTCCTTCGTCAAATTCAGGACGGGTATCCACCGACGGGAACACCAGATCAAAACCCTTGCCACCGGAAGCTTTAAGCTTGCTTTGAAGCTCTTCGTTCGAGCCAAAGGTAGATAGATTGATCTTGATGCCCGTTTTCTTTTCGAAAGCACCAGAGATATTGTCTTTAATATAATCGCCCCATGCAAACACATTTACCTCACCAGACGAGGCGAGTGAGTCGCGAATAAAGAACGGTGTAGTAGCTAATGCACCGCCAGCAACGGCACCTTTCAGCAATGTTCGACGATTGAATTTCTTGACCGCCATTTGGGTCAGTAGACTTGATTTTTTATTAGACACAGGATGTATCCTCCCAACAGTTAAAGTGGCTGCTAACAAGCAGCGGTGAAAACCTAACCGGAATTGGTCAATCTAGTATTATCCACTTTGGCCTTGTGTACAATACCAATTAACTATATTGGAACGGTGTATCATTTTTATGACGTTAGTAGGTGGCCCTGTTCACAACCTTTGGGGGAGGGTGAGATATCGCATGTCTAAACCAATTAAAGGCGCGCGCCTGCAGTTTTTAATGATCGAAAAATCCGGATCAACGCCAATCTACCGTCAAATCGAGGGCCAGATTCGCGATGCCATTTTAACTGGCATTATCAAGCCGGGCCTGCAATTACCGGCGTCAAGAGTTCTGGCTGAGGATTTGGGCGTATCGCGCCCGACCATGGTTCGGGTTTACGAATATTTATCATTTGAGGGTTTTTTGGAAACCCGCCACGGCTCAGGAACATTTGTCTCACGGACCCTGCCGATCTATCTCCCGCATAAAAATACCCAACTGGAAAATTCAGAACAACAAAATACGACAATTACCAAACCCTTGTCCAAAACAGGAGAAGAATTCAACGCTCTGACCCCATCGCTGATTCGTTCTAAATTTGCCGCATTCCTGCCAAATGTTCCGGCCTTCGACCGCTTCCCCATTACTCGATGGCAGAAAATTCGTGACAATTGTCTCAAGGCAGATCACACAAACCTCCTTGGTTATGAGGACAGCGCGGGCCATATGCCGCTACGGCGCAATATCGCTGAGTATCTGGCCGTCCACCGTGGCGACCGGTGCGACCCTGAACAAATTTTGATTGTACCGGGAGCAACCGCTGCTTTTCATCTAACCGTAATGCTGCTGAGCAATCCGGGAGAAAAAGTGTGGCTGGAAGACCCCGGTCCCGACGGGGTACGGGCTATGTTGGTGGCAATGGGGCGGAACGTCATCAATCTTGATGTGCAAGCAGACGGCATGGATGTAGAAAACGCAATTCAACACAATAGCGATGCACGACTCGCCTTTACCATGCCTTCGCGCCAACACCCCCTCGGGGTCACCCTTTCTTTGACTAAACGAATGAAACTTCTCGACTGGGCCCATAAAAACCGCAGCTGGATTATCGAAGATGATTATGACAGCGAATTTCGCTATAGCGGCCGGCCACTGGGTTCCATGCGGTCAATCGATACTACCAACAGCGTCATCTATGTGGGCACCTTCAGCAAGTCGCTATTTCCTTCTTTGCGTATTGGCTATCTGGTTCTGCCGGAAAACCTGATTGGCACATTTCGTAGCGCCCTCGGCACGATTTCGCGAAGCATCTCCATTCTCGATCAGGCAACGCTGGCCCAATTCATCGACGAAGGATATTTCACCGCCCATATCAGGCAAATGCAAAGTCTGTACAGCACACGCCGTGCTTCTTTTATCGAAATTGCCAAAAAGAAACTGTCCGGCCTGCTTGATATTGAAGCCCCGGATAGCGGCATAAATGTCATTGGCTGGTTGCCAAAGGGCACCGATGACGTGCAAATAAGCGAAGACCTTCGAAACGCTGGCATCTACACCTTTCCCCTGTCCCTCTTTCGTGCGCGCGCCTCGGACCGAACCGGGCTCGTCATGGGTTTCGCCTGTACGGACAGAGCAGAAACAACGGAAAAAATAACCCTTCTTGCTTCAATTTTGGAGAGTTCTGACGCACTCAAAATCTAGCGGTTTGTCACAATACTGTTACATAAATGACATATATCCATTGTGTACAGGCTGTCGTCCCGGCAGCTAAAGCCAGAGGAGAATTGGCATGTTGAAAAGACCTCCCACATTAGCAGCTCTGATGTTCAGTGCAGCCGTATTAGCGGCAACATCAAATGCGGCCCTTGCCCGCGACCAAATCAGCATCGTTGGCTCATCAACCGTATTCCCGTTTTCAACCACCGTTGCCGAACGGTTTGGTAGAAGCACGGATTTCAAAACACCAGTGGTTGAAAGCACCGGCTCTGGTGGCGGATTAAAACTCTTTTGCAATGGCGTTGGAGACAAGCATCCTGATATCGCCAATTCATCCCGCCGGATAAAATCTTCCGAAGTCGAAAACTGCGCCAAGAACGGCGTAGAAGAAATCATCGAAGTCAAAATTGGTTATGACGGCATCGTTCTCGCCAACTCGCTCAGTTCCGAGCAGCTGGACGTAACTTTGAAAGATGTATTTCTGGCTCTGGCCAAGAACGTCCCTGATGGTAAGGGCACAACAAAGGCCAATCCATATAAAACATGGAAAGACATCAATCCTTCTCTACCAGATTCAAAAATCGAAGTGATGGGCCCTCCCCCTACTTCCGGCACACGCGACGCGTTTGTTGAATTAGCAATGGAAGGCGGCTGTAAAACGTTTGATTGGATCAAGGCTTTAAAAAAGAGTGATAAGGACGCCTACAAAGCCCTTTGCCACACCATCCGCGAAGATGGCGCTTTCATCGAATCTGGTGAAAACGATAATCTGATTGTGCAAAAACTGAGCGCTAATCCCAGGGCATTTGGAATATTCGGTTTCAGTTTTCTAGACCAAAATTCCGACACCCTTCAAGGTAGTAAAATAGATGGCGTCGCCCCGGAGTTTGAAGAAATTTCAGACGGTAGCTATCCGATTTCGCGCTCTCTCTATTTCTACGTTAAAAAAGCTCACATCGGAAAAACCGACGGCATCAAAGAATTTTTGAACGAATTCGCCAACGAGGCCGCATGGGGTGAAGAAGGGTATTTGACGGACAAAGGCCTCATCCCAATGTCCGAAGAGGAGCGCGAAGAATGGGCTGACAAAGTTAAAAACCTGGAAAATTTCTCCATGTAGAAACCGGAAGTTTATTCAATCGCCAATGGAGATGGCGACTGGGTCGAGTTCGAGCTTTCCACCCATGATTTCAGGAAAACGCATTTCTGCCCGCGCATGAACTCGGCGGCAGAAATCTTAATTTCCATAGTGCTCAGTCAGCACTCATCGCAAGAACGCGGCTTATCTCAGTGAGGGCTCGGCCAGATTGCTTGTGCCAGATATTGAAGGCTTCCTGAACAGCGGCCATCGCCTTTTGCGAACTTGGCGACTTGTCAATTACACCCTCAGCAACAAGTCGCCCGACCACATCGCGAGAAAGAATAAAACCATCAACCCCCATGAAGCGCAGAAAATATTGACCCGTATTTCCGCCAAGACGGGAACCCCGTTTTTTCAGCATATTGAGTAGACCGGCATAAT
Source organism: Rhizobiaceae bacterium (assembly GCA_045047085.1). GTDB lineage: Bacteria > Pseudomonadota > Alphaproteobacteria > Rhizobiales > Rhizobiaceae. The sequence goes on from JASFYT010000004.1 coordinate 40,170, forward strand.
CATCCAAAGGCCACCCAACCAGCGCCTTTGTCAAACTGCCGTATTCTTTTGTCAGCTCGTTAATGAACATAGCATTAGCCTGAACCGCCCGAATTTTTGTGCCGTGACGTACAATATTTTTATTGGAAACAAGTTCGTCGAAATCCTCATCATTGAGCATGACACAGTGCCCAATATCAAAACCATGAAATGCGGTTTCAAATCCCGGCCACATGCTTTCAACCACTTTCCAGTTAAAACCAGCCTGAAAAATACATTTGGTCATACAGGACAGCCATCGATCATCGGTGATATTTTTTAGTTCCGCGGCACCTTTAGGTTGGGCCAGAAGCTTGTTCAAAGCATCCGCTCCGCCTTTGCGGCTTGCAGCAATATCAAATATTTCGTCAAAATTTCGCATGGAACGTGCCCACTCTTCTTTGCAAAAACGCAGATCACCTATATCATTGATGCATAATTTCAGCTTTTACAAGCGCACCTAAACGCTTGATACCGACTTCAATTGTCTCAATAGCGGGCAGAGAAAAACTCAGCCTCATTGTATTGTGTCCACCGTCATCAGCAAAAAAAGCATGCCCCGGAACAAACGCAACTTTTGCTTCACTTACCGATTTTTTTAAAAGATCCGATGCGTTCAATTCTTCTGGCAGTGTCACCCAGACAAACAATCCTCCTTCAGGTTTTGACCACTTCACCCCGTCTGGCATGTATACTTTTAATGCCTTCAGCATTGCATCCCGCTTCAACCGATAGCTATTGCAGGCAGTTTCAACCTGACCATCGAAAAGCTCCTCCGCCAAATGCAACATTACCGATTGATTTATCGCAGAACTATTGAGATCGCCAGCTTGTTTGATCAAGGTCAGTCGCCCGATAATTTGACGAGAAGCACATATCCAGCCAACCCGCAAACCCGGCGTAAATGTTTTGGAAAACGTACCGCAATGAATGACCCGCGAAGCATCAAGCGATCCGCAGGTTTCAACATCAAGCGCCTGAATTGCACGCACGTCTTTCCCGTCATATCGCAATTCAGAATAGGGGCTGTCTTCGATCACCGGCACGTCCAACTCATCGGCCAGTTGCAAAAGATTCCGGCGGGCCTGCAAACCCAATGTCTCGCCAGAAGGGTTTGAAAAATCCGGCACCACATAAGCAAATTTAACTTCACCTCCGGCCTCCGCTGCTGACTGAGAATAGGAACCAGCCGTTCGATTGGTATTTTCCAATTTCAATTCGTCATAAACTGGTTCATTCGCAGAAAACGCCTGTAACGCCCCTAGATATGTCGGCGCCTCGACCAAGGCCGTATCATTGGGGGACAATAAAAGTTTCCCCAAAAACTCCAGCCCCTGTTGCGAACCATTGGTGATCAGAATATTTTCCACATCACATTTGATACCTTTGGACGCCATGTAACCGACAATCCATTTACGCAATTCAGGATCGCCCTCACTGATAGAATATTGCAAAACCCGGCCGGCATTCTCCGCATTTGCCAACACTGCTTGATACGCCGAACGAATCTCTTCAACTGGAAAAAGAGCCGGGTCCGGAATACCGCCAGCGAAGGATATTATTTCCGGGCGCTCAAGAAGTTTAAGAAGTTCGCGAATTTCAGAGGCCCGCATTTTGGCAATGCGAGAGGCATATTTTGGTTCCCATAAGTGGGAATTGGACGGTTCAGTCATAGCGCAACCTATACAGCAAAACCACAATAGGTCAGCATTACTGACCTATTGTCAAGTAATCTCGATTTTAGCAACATCCCTACTGCGCTCTAAGGCATCGTCATTTCATTGGCCGTATGGTGCGCAGCAATCCGCACCTCTTCAGCCAAAGTAGAATCCGGCAAGGTGCGGGCCAACACCATACCACCGACACAAAGTGCTGCAAGCGAGAGCGCTTTCTGCCGAGCTTCAAAATTCGACTGAGAGGTTTCCTTACCTAGACCACTTTCAAACAACCCGACCATTGCTTCCAATAACCCCTGATAAGAAGCCTGAACTTCAGGATTGGAGCGCGCCACATCTGACGGCAACGCAATCATCGGACATTGGCCATCCAGATCGCCCAAATGGTCTACAGACAAATATGCCTCGATCATTTGGCGAGCAATATCAGGTCCGGGATTCATCGGATCAACACCGGCATCGGCGCGCCATTCAGCCCCCCGTCCCATCAAGAAGCTGGCAACGGCCTCCCCGAAAAGGCTCTCCTTGCTTTTGAAATGATTATAGAACCCACCCCGCGTAAGCCCTGCTTCCTGCATCACCATATCAATGGTAACATCGCCAAACCCGTGCCTGTTAAAGAGAATTCTGGCAGCTTCTACAATATTTGCCCGTGTCTTTTGCTTGTGTTCACCGCTGTACGGCATCGCTAGTCTCCTTAGGCCGGATTAAGTTTCCGGAATCATATCAAAAATCTAAAAATGTTCTTTAACATATATAGATATCTGTAATGATCAAAATATTAGAATTTCAATCATTAACAAAAACAGGAAAATCCCATGCCCAAATTTCTTTTCAGCTATCACGGCGGCGTCCAGTTCGAATCAAAAGAAGAAGGCATGGCCCACATGGTCAATTGGCAGGCCTGGAGTGCCGGTTTGGGTGATGCAGTAATTGATCCCGGCATGCCTGTTGGTCCGTCAAAAACCGTAAGCGCCGATGGCGTTGCCGATGATGGTGGATCAAACCCCATCTCCGGAATTACAATTGTTCAGGCCGACACCATGGAAGCAGCTTTGGAAATGGCCAAATCGTGTCCCCATGTTGCAATCGGCGGAACAATTGAAGTTGCACAGGCGATGGACATGGAAATGTAGGCATCTGGATTAAGCACCAAAGGATTTTCAATGCCGCACTGGCTAGTTCCGGCAAATACCAAATTTTACGACGTCTTTGCTGCTTTCGCGCAGAAGGAAACCTATTGGCCAATGAATGCAAAAATTGCCGATGGTGACGTTTTGTATATCTATCTCGCAGCCCCGCACAAACAAATTGGTTTTGTCTGCGATGTGCTGGCCACGGGATTTGATATGAACGAGATCATCGAAAAGGTTCGCCCATTTATAAAGGGCGAACCAGATGGCAAGGCCCCCTCAAAGCCGTTCATGAAACTCAAAGCCACCAAGTCATTTCCTCTCCGGAAAAACAGTTCAGTGTCGCTTCAATACCTCAGGGAAAACGGCCTGAATGGAATGTTGATGGGTGCACGAAAACTGGAAAACAACCCTGCGCTCTTTGGGTATATAGAAAAGAACCTGCGATGAGTTACGAGCAAGCGATCCATGCACTTTTATCCGAAGATGGGGTTGAAGAATCAACCATGATGAAAACACCGTGTTTGCGGTATCGGGGTGATTTCCTCGCAATGATGTTCGACAAGCAGGACGCCCTCATCATCAAAGTCTCCCCCGAAAGGGTCGATGAACTGATTGCCACAGACAAGGGAATGGAGTTCAATTTCACCAAAAAGCGCTTCAAGGAATGGGTATTGATCCCTCTGGAATTTCAAGATGAATATGAGGGCTACATCAACGAAGCCCTGACATACGCAAAGAGCAAGAAGAAATCGAGGACATAATCAGATCGCCAAGCCTTTATTATACAAAGCTAAAACGGCAAACCCACATAATTTTCTGCCAGCGATTGCATTGCTCTCTTAGACGAGAATAAATACTCCAATTCCGTCCGCTGCAGTTGATTATCAAAATTACTATTATCTGGAAAGTTGTGCAGCAAGGTAGTCATCCACCACGAGAACCGTTGCCCCTTCCAAACCCGAGCCAGCGCTTTTTGCGAGTATTGCTCAAGCCCCGTGTCGTCATTTTTCTTATAATGATCGACCAGTGCATGATACAGATAGTAGATGTCTGAGGCAGCACTATTGAGACCGCGCGCACCTGTTGGCGGAACGATATGGGCAGCATCCCCGGCCAAAAACATATTCCCGTAGCGCATCGGTTCGGCAACGAAACTTCGCAATGGCGCGATGCTCTTTTCTATTGACGGTCCGGTGATGAGTTGTGCAGCAACATCCGATGGCAACCTCAGCTTTAACTCATCCCAGAACGCATCGTCTGACCAGTCTTCGACGTTATCATCAAGCGGCACCTGAATATAATAACGACTAAGAGCTTGTGAGCGGAGCGAACAAAGAGCAAAACCCCGTTCGCTCTTGGCATAAATTAATTCAGGCGAAACCGGCTTTGTGCTCGACAAAACTCCAAGCCAGCCGAAAGGATAAACTCGTTCAAATTCCTCTATTTTGTCTTTTGGAATGGATTTTCGACTAACCCCGTGGAAGCCATCTGCTCCAATAATATAATCACAATCAATACGATGGATATCATCCCCATCACGGTAGGTCACATAGGGTTTATTGCTGGTCATGTCATGAGGTTGTACGTCTTGCACATTATGGAGAACTGCGCCGCCAGCTTTTTCGCGAGCGTCATAAAGGTCGCGCGTCAGCTCAGTTTGCCCATATACGACAACCGTATTGCCACCGGTCAGACCTTTAAGATCGATGTGGCTACGCTTGCCGTTGTGAGCGATGTCAAATCCATCATGGATCTCACCTTCTTTGTCCATCCGTTCGCCGCATTGCGCTTCCCGCATTAGCTTGGCAAACCCGTGCTCCAGAACACCGGCACGAACCCGCCCAAGCACATATTCCCTGCTGTGTTTTTCCAGCACGATGTTATCAATGCCCTTTAGGTCCAAAAGTTGGGAAAGTAATAAGCCGGACGGACCACCACCAATAATTGCAATTTGGGTTTTCATACTCTTCTCCATTTCAGTGATGATACAAATTTTCTATGGACAATTGAATAGACAGAGACCCTCTTCTCTTGTACATATCGAACATTATGGACGACATATTTCACAACCAAATTCCGAATTACAACCTTTATGGCGAGATTGGTGATTTGCCCGATGTCATTCATTGCGAGGCAATATCCACCCGATCAATCCTGCATGATTGGAACATCGTGCCACATCGTCATAATCGCCTCTATCAGTTTTTTCTGGTTCGATCAGGCGGCGGCGAATATTATGTCGACGGTCGGAAGGGCGAATTAAGGCCACCACAGATACTCAATATTCCCCCTCGGGTGGTTCATGGATTTACATTCAAAACCGGCACACAAGGGTGGGTAATTACGATACCTTTGGAAGTACTGGACCACAGCATCGGCGATAATTTACGTCCGCATTTGGATAGGCCCTTCGAAATTGATCCAACTTCAGGGTTGGCAGCGTTGTTTGACGATATTGCCCGCGAACACGCCAGTCTTCGGTTTGGCCGTGCTGATATACTACAATCACTGATCGCACTGATTGTGGGAAAATTGGTTCGTAAAAAAGTGGAAATAGGGCAAAGCACAAATGTTGAAGTCGGATCGCCACTCATACGAAAGTTTGAGTTTTTGCTGGAACAGCATTTTTGCGATCATTGGACGGCAACTGAATATGCTGGTGCGCTAGCGGTATCACCAACCCATTTAACCAGGCTTGCCAACAAGCATACAGGCATGCCGATATCCAAGATTATCGAAGGCCGGTTGATACAGGAAGCACGTCGAAATTTGGTTTACACAAGTCTCACAATCGCTGAAATTGCATATCGAATTGGTTATAAAGATCCTGCTTATTTCACCCGTGTCTTCACCCGAGCCACTGGAGTGACACCAACAGCCTTTCGCAACAAAGTTGAACGCGGCCATGAAGCCAACCAGTATCAGAACACAATCTGAGAAATGACGGTCGGTTTTCAAAAATATCGTGCGCTAGAATAAATGTCCTAGACACCTAAATAGCGATGCAATGCATCCCTATCAGAGCGAAGCTCATCCGAAGTGCCGGCCCAGACAATTTTTCCACGCTCGATGATGAAATTTACATCCGCAATTTTGAGCAGGTCTTTCAGGTTTTTGTCGACCACAAAAATTGACATATTCTCGCTCTTGATGCGGTTCAGTGCAGCCCAGATATTCTGGCGCACCAATGGTGCCAGACCTTCGGTTGCTTCATCCAGTATCAATAGTTTTGGATTGGTCATCAATGCCCGTCCGATTGCCAACATTTGCTGTTCGCCACCCGATAACAAATTTCCCATTGAACTTGCTCGGATAGCCAACTCAGGAAACAGTTTATAGACTTTTTCGATGGTCCAGGGGTTTTCTACGCCTAGATGATTGCTGGCAGTGGCGATTAGATTTTCGCGAAGAGATAAATTTGGAAAAATCTGCCTTCCCTCAGGCACCAGTCCAATACCAAGATTGGCAATTTTGAAAGAGTCGCGACCCACCAGTTCCACATCATCAAAAAGTATCGACCCGCCACTGGCTTTAACAATACCCATAATCGAATTGATAGTCGTGGTTTTACCCATGCCATTGCGTCCTAACAAAGTCGCAACCTGGCCCGAACCAAACGCCAAATCCATACCAAACAACGCCTGCGAATTGCCATAGTGACTTGTCAGGTTTTCAATTTTTAACATGGTCTATTCCTCACCCAGATAGGCATGGCGCACATCGGCATTGCTGCGGATTTCATCCGGCGTTCCCGTAGCGATAATGTGACCGTAGACCAACACAGATATGCGGTCTGCTAAAGCAAATACCGCATCCATATCATGTTCAATCAGCAGGATTGTGCGCTTGCCTTTTAGGCTTTTCAGAAAATCTATCATGATCTTGCTTTCTGTAGGACCAAGACCGGCCATGGGTTCGTCAAGCAACATCAATTCGGCATCAGACGCCAGAGCTATTGCAATCTCCATTTGTCGATGTTCGCCGTGAGAAAGTGCAGCAGTTGGTTCCTCCGCCCGCTTTTCCAACCCAACTTGAGCCAGCATCTCACGGCCTTCATCACGCAGATGCGCGATGCCGCGAGCAGCTTTTAAAAATTTAAACGAGTGTCCATCGCGTGCCTGAATAGCAAGAGCAACATTATCGAGAACAGACATATCCATGATAAGCGAAGTTATTTGAAATGAGCGGGTAATGCCCAATCGTGCCCTCGTATAGGCCGGACGGTTGGTGATGTTCTTACCCTTGAAATGGATTGATCCCTCATCCGGTGCCAAAGCACCAGAAAGTTGTGAAATCAGCGTTGTCTTTCCCGCTCCATTTGGCCCGATAATGGCATGAAGCTCTCCTTGTTCAACTGCAAGGTTTACATCGTCAGTTGCTGTCACGCCACCAAAGCTCTTACGCAGGGAAGTGATTTTCAACAAGGTGGTCATTTTCGTTTCCCCTTGCCTTTAATCAAGCCAATCAGACCACCACGTGCAAACAACACAACCCCAATCAACATCAAGCCGAACGGCAGGTGCCAAAATATTGTGAAGCTTGATAGAATCTCTTCCATGAGAATAAACACAGCCGCACCCAAAACAGGTCCGATGGAAGTTGCGGTACCACCCAGAATTACCATGAACATCAATTCGCCTGAGCGGCTCCAACCCATCATATCTGGCGATACAAAGGTTGTGAAATTTCCAAGCAAGGCCCCGGCAAACCCGCACATCGCACCAGAAATAACATAAGCCGTCAGTCGGTAAAAATAGATATTGTACCCCATGGTTACCACACGCTCACTATTGCCTTTGGCGCCTTGCAGCACCATGCCGAAGCGTGAATTTATGATGGTCTTTACAATCACCATTGCGATCACAAGAGACACATAAGATATCAGATATAACTGCAACGGGTTATCGAGATTAACCAGCGGTGCCTCGGATCTGATATCAATTACCAATCCATCGTCGCCACCATATTCCTCTATCGACAACAGCAGATAATAGGCCATCATACCAAAAGCCATGGTGATCATAATGAAATAGACACCTTTGGTACGCAGGCTTATCGCTCCGGTGATCAGCGCAAACAGCGCCGAAATTGAGACTGCAAATAGAATATGATACCCCGCACCATAGCCAGCGATAGCGTCGAGCCCACCATAGGTTTCGTGGTATACTGGGATACCCACTGCATAAGCACCAATACCGATATAGGCCGCGTGGCCGAAGGATACGAGACCACCATAACCAAGCACCAGATTGAGACTTACGGCAGCAATCGCAAGGATCACCAAACGGGTGGCCAGCAGCAGGTAAAACTCGTTTCCGGTCCACAAGAATATTGGTGGAATGATGAGCAGTGCCAGCATCACGCCAAGCGTCACCCATCCTGTTCGGGTCATTTGAGGCATTAGCGCACCTTTGGTGGGAATAATCCCTGAGGCCGTATCGCAAGGATTAACGCCATTAGAATATATATCAGCATGGAAGATATTGCTGGTGCAGATGTTTCAGCCGCATCCGCGCTCATGAATAATTTGAAGAAGTCATCAATAAACGAGCGACCCAGCGTATCGATCAACCCGATGATGATGGCGGCAATAAACGCGCCTTTCATAGACCCAATACCCCCGACAATGATGACCACAAATGCTGTGATAATAATTTCCCCGCCCATGGAAATTGACGCTTCCGTAATGGGGGAGATCAACATTCCGGCAAGTCCGGCAAGCATCGCGCCCAGCGCAAATACCAAAGCAAACAGCAATTGAATATCAATGCCGAGGGCCGAAACCATGGTGCGGTTTGATGCCCCTGCCCTTATCAACATGCCAAGACGGGTGAAATTGACAAGCCAGTAAAGTCCTGCCGCCACCGCAAGTCCAACGCTTATGATCAAGAGACGGTAAGTGGGTACAATAACACCGGTAAATAATTCAACCTGACCATCAAGCCATTGAGGCAGCGGAACAGAAAACCCTTCTGGACCCCAGATCAAATGCACACTTGTATCGATCACCAAAATCAGACCGAATGTACCCAATACGTGATCCAGATGGTCCCGATCATATAAATGACGCGCAACAAACCGTTCAATGCCATAACCAACAACAGCCGTAAGCGGGAGGGCTATCAACATCGCCAATAGAAAATTTCCAACAACAAATGTCAGCGATGCGCAGATAAAAGCGCCCACCATATAGATGGAGCCATGCGCCAGATTTACGAAATCGAGAATACCAAATACCAGCGTTAAGCCGGACGCCACAAGAAACAACAACAAACCAAGTTGAATGCCATTTAGCGTTTGTACGATTAGAAGTGTGTAGTCCACATCAGGATCCAAATAATTAGATGCGTGGAGTAGCCGGGATATTTCCCGGCCACAGTTTTATGAAAAGCAACGCTTCCTATTTCAAAGAACATTCAGAAGCGTAAGGATCCTGATGATTTGTGAATACGGTTTTCACAATTTTTGTGGTCCATTTGCCATCCGCATCCGCAACGACTTCACGCAGATAGAAATTTTGGATCGGCATGTGGTTGTTACCATAAGCGTAGGAACCGCGCACAGATGGGTAGTTCGCTGCTTTCATTGCAGCACGCATACCATCCATATCGGTCAAATCACCCTTTACCGCCTCAACCGCTGATTTGATCAGGAAGATCGAGTCATATGCCTGTGCAGCATAAAAAGATGGATAGCCACCATACTTTGCCTTGAAATCCGTCACGAATTTATTGTTTTGCGGATTATCCAGTCCAGGGCCCCATTGTTGTGTGGTCTGAGAACCAAGAACACTCTCAAATTTTGCGGCCTGCAATTTAGGCAGGCTGAGCGCATCCACCGTGAAAACAGAATAAAGCGGCAAAACATCTTTCAAACCAGCTTGGTGGTATTGTTTGATGAAGGCACCACCGGCTTTGCCTGGGTAAAATACAAACAAACCCTCAGCACCCGAAGCCTTGGCTTTCGCCAATTCGGCAGAAAAATCAAGTTGTGCGTCTGCACCCCATTTGGTCAAATCCTTACCGAGAACCTTGCCTTTGAAAGTTCGTTCAACACCGGTGACCATATTCTTACCAGCAGCATAATTTGGCGCCATGATATAGATGGATTTGACACCCTTCTGATTGAGAACTTCACCCATGGCCATTGGCGTCTGATCATTCTGCCAGGAAGTCGAAAAGAAGTTTTTATGGCACAACTTGCCAGCGATTGGAGATGGCCCGGCATTTGCAGAAATCATGAATTTCCCTGCATCCAGAACAGATTTACGTGAAGCCAGCAAAACGTGGCTCCAGATATAACCCGCTACAAATGTCACATCGTCCTGCTTAACCAGCTTGTCAGTTACTTGTTTGCCGGTTTCCGGCTTGAAACCGTCATCGCCGTAGATCAGGTTGACATCAAGGTCGCCCATCTTGCCGCCAATATGTTCCAGCGCCAGATCAACTGCGTTTTTCTGATCGTTGCCAATCACAGCGGCACCGGTTGTTAGCGTGGTCACAAAGCCAATTTTCACTTCGCCAGCCCATGCCGGCAAAGTGAACATGGTAGCGGCAATAGCCGCTGATATTAATTTTTTCATATTTTCTTCTCCCAATTAATACTACTGCCCCTACAACGCATATGTTGTACCGCACAGGCAACACAAAACACGTAGGTTAGTCTCTTCCTTACTGGTAAAATTGATCAGAAACTCCCTCTGTCAAACCACCAAATAGGTTTGTCCTATATCAATGATCGATTTCACCTCCCAGCAAATTATACAAATTGCTATATAATGCAACCCGATTTGCATTATATAGCAGAAAATATTGCATTATAGTGCAGAAAAATACTCCGTTTGCTCCCATTCAGAAACCGTTTCCAAATATCTATCCCATTCAGCCCGTTTGATATGCGCCAAAAATTTAACGAACTCTGTACCAAACTGCTCATTAAAGAGAGCCGAATTCTCAAACTGCTCAATCGCGTCAATCAGATTTTTTGGAAAACTTGGAGCCTCACCTTCATATGGCGTTTCAACCGCTGGCGGTGCATTCAGATTGGCGTCGATCCCGGCCAATCCACTGATTATTTGAGACGCAAAAAAGTAATATGGATTTGCAGCCGGTTCCGCGACGCGGTTCTCAATTCGACTACTTGTATCCCCTGGTTTCATCAACGCCCGGATCATCGCACCACGGTTATCATGCCCCCATTGAATTCGGTCCGGAGCCATCTGGAAAGGTTGAAAGCGTTTATAACCGTTCACCGTTGGCGTTGTCAGCAGGCAGCTCTCACCGGCATGAGCCAAAAGTCCGGCAATCCATTGACTGGCCAATTGCGTTATTTCACCTGCTTTGTCCGGCATCAAAAGGTTTGCGCCGCTTGAAGCATCTACCAGAGACTGGTGCAAATGCCAGCCACTGGAAACACAATTTTCCACCCTCGGCCGACACATAAATGTTGCATGCAAACCACGGCGTGCGCAGACCTCTTTCACCATAGTTCGAAACATCACCATGTTATCCGCATGAGCCAAAGGTGTATCGGGATCAAAGGTGAATTCGAACTGGCTTGGCCCCATTTCCACTTCCATAGAACGAACGGGTAGCCCCATCGCCTCACAATTACGACGAAGCTCGTCTATTATATTTTCGACATCGCCATATCGGGTTTCAGTCAGAAGCTGATAACCCTGAGTAAGATTTTTAGTGAGAGGGGGCTGGCTCGGCATGGTTGCATGTCGGTGTTCTAGGTTTTCATCGACAATTTCAAAGATATGGAACTCCACTTCCAACCCGACAATCATTGCAATATTTTTTTCATGTAATTTTGAAAGTGCCGTCTTCAATACATGCCGGGAGGCAAATGGAATAGGCACAGCATCGGTGTAAACCACATCGCAAAGTATCCAAGCCGAGTGGGGTGCCCATGGCAAAATTTTGAAAGTACCCGGATCAGGCACCAGCAAAATATCACCAGCGCCCTGCATTGGAGCTGAAACATTATCGCAATCTTTGGACCAAACAGAAAATACAGTTCGGTGTGACGTGTCTTTAAGCAACAAAGTTGAGGTCACGGTTAGTCCGTTGCCAAAAATTGAAGCAAAAGCACTGGCGACAATGGTTTTACCACGCAATACACCGTGCTGATCAGCAAACAGAACCCGCACGGTTTCAAGGTTGCTATCGGCCACCTGTGCAATCAAATCAGCTGCTTGGGTGATGCAATCTGCATCCAGAAGCCCTGCACTCGCCAGGGCTCCTTCTCTTATTTTTAACGTATGGTCTGCCAATGTGGGATACTCTTCTTACTAATTGATGTAACTCAGGATGAAATGGTTGCAGCCCACCCGGTACAATTGGCACGGCGCTCTCCATCGCTTGCCAATGCGGCCCCCTTCCAGTCATCGTCCATGGCAATGGTATCATTGGAAATCGGCCCGTAAAGTTCTGACGGACTTATGCCATTCATCATTGGCAGGGCATCGGCTTTACCATTTTTCAGATTATCGATCGCGGCACGCATCATGCGCCGGTACTTGATAATACCCACATCGGTTTTTCCCAAATGCTCTTGAGTACGGTCCTGGATTCTGCCCATGGATTCCACCGCCCACTGGTCGTGCACATTAATATCCAGCCCCATACCGGTATAGGTCGTGTCACTTTGCTCGTCAGGGTTGTAGCCATAATTATCTCGAGCATTATGAAGAGGTGCGTAATCGGGCAAGGTGCATCCCTCCATTCGCTGCCTGCGCATCAATTCCTTATCCACGGGTTTGTCGAAACTGGTGAACATTGAATACCAATAGCAAGTCTCATCATCCACCGGCACATGCCACTGGGTAATGATCATCTCGCGCGACATGGGAATACAGATCGCTTCAGGGAAAATCTGGTTGGTGATACGCACATGGGTGCGCCCATCATCCATATGACGAAGGGCGATAAGACGCATGCCATAGTCGGTTTCTTCGACGGTAATTTCTGGCCGAGGATAATCACGCAAAATCTTGGTCATCGGAATATCGGTGTTGGCAGCTTTGTCGCGAAACTGTTTGCCATAACCTTCATCAGGGTCTTCATCCTGTAAAAACCGATGCAGGAAGGATGCGTGCGCCGGGTCAATGCCCACTTCCATTGCCTGTAGCCAGTTACATTCCCAAATTCCTTTGAATGCAAAAACGTGGGATTCCGGAGCGCGAAAACAATCAAAATTCGGAAACTCCGGTGGTTCACCCGGCCCCATATAGGCGAAGACAATTCCATTCTTTTCGACAACAGGATAGGAAGTTATCTTGATCTGCTCGTGCATTTTAGAGCCTTCAGGCTCGCCGGGTTGCTCGACACATTGGCCCTTGCGGTCAAAATGCCACCCATGAAATGAACACCGCAACCCGTTATCTTCCAGCCGCCCGTAACAAAGATCGGCACCGCGATGGGGGCAGGCGCGACTGATCAGCCCCAACTCACCATCACTGTCACGAAACAACACCAAATCTTCGCCGAGCAATTTCACCGGAACAACAGGCCGTTTTCCCGCCAACTCATCCAACAACGCAGCCGGCTGCCAATACTGGCGCATGACAGCACCAGCATCCGACCCCGGCCCGGTTTTGGTCAAAGTGTCGTTGAGTTCCTGGCTAATCATTTTTTTGTCCCCTTGTAGATATCGGCAAACTCGCAAGCCGCAATGTGTCTAATATTGCAACTTATTGCAATGGCTTGGAACAATTGATAAGAAAATATGCATTATTTCACATAAAAGGCGATTGCGGTTGGATATCGTGCAAAGATTGAACGGTGGCACAAATGCAGGATTTAAATACTGCACCGTAAGAAACGCCCTCTGGTCGCCCTGATTTGTTCTTGTTGAATCACCGGTGAATGAACGGTATATTGTATTGAATATGGAATCGGTGGCTTATCAATGAGCGAAATTGTAACTTTCAGCGGACAGGCAAAGCATCCTGAAGACACTGAATACGGAGATGAGGCCAATTTTAATCGCCTTCTTCGTACCGTAGGAGACAGGGTAAAAAGTTTGCGCGCAAGAAAAGGCATTTCCCGAAGGGCCCTGTCCGAAGATTCCGGAGTATCCCAACGATATTTGGCACAACTGGAAAGTGGCAGCGGCAACATATCAATTGGCTTGCTCTTAAAGGTAGCCAACGCGCTCGATTTTAAAATCGAATGGCTGGTTTCAGAAGAAGACCCGTGGAATTCAGATCTTTCGATGGCGAAATATCTATTAAACAACGCAACAATCGAACAGCGCGCTCAGGTTATCAAAATGCTGGAGCCACAGGCGACCAGCAACCTAAAATCCAATAGAATAGCCTTCATCGGCTTGCGCGGCGCTGGGAAATCAACGCTTGGCAGGCTTGCATCTGATGACCTTGGCATCCCGTTCCTTGAACTAAATGACGAAGTGGAAAAAGTCAGCGGCATACCCGTCCACGAAGTTTTTGCACTTTATGGACAGGAGGGGTATCGCCAATTGGAACGGCAGTCGCTTGAGCAGACAATCGCCATGCATGATTCCTTAATTCTGGCCGTTGCCGGCGGAATTGTTTCGAATCCCGAGACCTTTAATTATCTGCTCCAACATTTTCACACCATCTGGCTTAAGGCTGATCCCGAAGACCACATGTCACGGGTTCGTGGTCAAGGGGATGAGCGCCCCATGGCCGGAAAACCCGATGCAATGGACGACTTGCAGCAAATATTATTTAGCCGTGAGAGCCTTTATGCCCGGGCAGATATTGAAATTGATACAGCAAGAAAAACCCTCACTGAAAGCCTTAAGCACGTAGTGGCAGCCATAAAAAAGCACGACTTTCTTGAGTGACCAATTCTAGTGGATGCGTTTTTGCAAGCCAGGCAATATCAAACTTGCCTCTTCAGAAAATCTGACATTCAGCGCACTCATAATTAATTCAAATTGATTTCTGCATTATATAGCATCTACTTTTAACCAACTTAATGCCGTCGACCCACCCACAGTCATAACAATACCTGCAATCTTTTTCTCCATTGTATTGGCTTCAGAATTACGGAATTTTTCAGGTTTTGGAACAATTATGCAATATGTTGCATAACACAAGACGTTCCTCTACTGTGCTGCAAGATCGAAAATTCAAATTTCATTTGGAGAGGCCTAATGAACGGAAATGCATCCAGTTATTTTGTCGACAGACATGTTGGAGAGGGACGGGAAACGAAGATCGCCTTTAGAGAGGCCGATGGCAAAAAACGCCAGTTAACCTATGGCGCATTGTCTGAAAATTCCGGTCGGGTTGCGGATGCCTTATCGCGTTTGGGCATTCATCGGGAAGAACGGGCAATTATGCTCGTTCTTGATACTGTCGAATTTCCTGAAATTTTTTGGGGTTGCCTGAAGGCTTGCGTTGTCCCGGTTCCGCTGAACACACTTTTGTCCACTTCCGTGTATGAGACGATCCTGCAGGACAGTCGCGCAAGCTGTCTGTTTGTATCGCAAGAGTTATTGCCGACAATTGCACCCTTGCTGGAAAACACACAATTCCTGAGGGACATTATTGTCATCGGAGATGATGTTTATCCCAACTGTTCGCTCTATTCAGAAATCACTGAAGGATGTTCACCCAAACCTCCGTTGGAAGTTGGGGGTGACGAATCCGCATTCTGGTTATATTCATCAGGCTCTACCGGACAGCCAAAAGGTGTTCGCCACGTCCATAGCAGCCTCAAAGCAACGGCAGATACCTACGGCGATCAAGTTCTTGAGACTAAAGAAGGTGACGTCGTTTTCTCCGTCGCAAAAATGTTTTTTGCCTACGGCATGGGCAACGCGATGACATTTCCAATGTCTGTGGGCGCAACAACAATTCTGTTTTCAGGACGTCCCACACCGGACAGTGTTACTGATATTCTCGCATCCGAAAAGCCGACAGTATTTTGCGGTGTCCCGACACTCTACGCTGCATTGCTTGCCCATCTGGAAAACCTTGCAAACCTGCCGGAAGCCCCTTTGCGAATTTGCATTTCCGCCGGAGAAGCGCTGCCGGAAATGGTGGGCACCCGCTGGAAGTCTATGTGGGATGTCGACATACTTGATGGGGTAGGCTCCACCGAGATGCTGCATATCTTCCTTTCAAATAGTCCCAATGATGTTATTTATGGCACATCGGGTACGGCGGTGCCCGGTTATGATATTCGTTTGGTAGATGACATGAACAATGAAGTAGGGATCGGTGAAATCGGCGAATTATTAGTTCGCGGTGCTTCCGCTGCCACTGATTATTGGAACCAACGCGATAAAAGCAGGTCAACTTTTGAGGGCGAATGGACCCGGACTGGCGACAAATATGAGAAGATGGAAGGTGAACGCCTCATCTATTGTGGTCGCACCGACGATATGTTCAAGGTCTCCGGCATTTGGGTTTCCCCATTTGAAATCGAACAGGCGTTGGTTTCGCATAATTCTGTGCTGGAAGCAGCTGTTGTCGCCGTTTCCGATGACGACGGTTTGGATAAACCCAAGGCGTTCATCGTATTGAAAGAAAGCTCTCAAAACAGTTCGCTTGAGAGTGAACTGAAAGAGCACGTCAAAGACGCTATTGGAAAATGGAAATACCCAAGATGGATTGAGTTTGTTTCAGACCTTCCTAAAACAGCAACCGGAAAAATCCAGAGATTTAAATTGCGGGAGAACGCATAATGTCAAAATTTGAATGGACCGAAGAAGGTCGCGGAACAATTCGTACCGGAGATAAAAATCTAGAATATGCCTGCCACGGCCCTGCCCCGGATGCTGCTCGCACCATCGTAGTGCTGCATGAAGGATTGGGCTGCACAGATTTGTGGCGCACCTTCCCCGAAAAACTATCAAAAGCAACAGGCTATGGAGTCTTTGTATATTCAAGAGTAGGCTATGGCCGTTCCGACCCTGCAAATTTACCGCGTCCACTGGATTATATGACACGGGAAGCCGTTGAGGTCTTGCCCAAAATTTTAGATCAGATTGGTTTTCAAAACGGCGTCCTGATGGGCCATAGCGATGGTGCTACGATTGCCGCCATCTGCGCAGGAAGCATTGAAGATCACCGGATAAGAGCGCTGATTCTGATGGCACCTCATTTCTTTACCGAGCCAGACGGCCTTGCAGAAATTGCAAAAGCCAAGGCCGCCTATGATGAAGGTGAGCTCAAGCAGCGTATGGCGAAATATCATAATGATCCTGACAATACATTCCGGGGTTGGAATGATGCATGGCTGCATCCTGATTTCAAAAACTGGAATGTCGCGGAAGTAATCGACTATCTGCGTATTCCCGTTTTGGCGATTCAAGGCAAGGAGGACCAGTATGGTTCCTATGCTCAGATCAAAGAGATTGATGACAGAATCTATTCTCCCATCGATATTGTGATGCTGGATGATTGCCGTCACTCGCCCCAAAACGATCAGCCGGAAAACACCCTGAATGCGATTGCCGACTTCGTTTCGAAGCTGGATCGAATTGAATCAGAACAGGTAAGGACTGCATGATTGTGGAGCAGGCGCGATCCATCCAATGAAAGCGACGTTGAATGCATCCGGGTTCCCAACTTATGCCCATATACCCGGAAGCAATCCGCGCCACCGCGAAGATTTGTTTGACGAAATACGCGCCTCTGTCACATCAGAAATGACCGTGTCAGATTTGAGTAAAACCAAAGCCTGGCGAACAGGACTTGATCTGTATGAACACAGTTTTTTTTGGGAAGCCCATGAAGTACTTGAAGCGGTTTGGATACGATGCCCACCAAATTCGGTGGAGCGTTATTTTGTTCAAACCATTATCCAAATTACCAATGCGCGCCTTAAACTGAATATGAACAAGCCAAAGGCTGCTGGAAGGATTTTTGATAGGGCCTCAATACTTTTTCATGAAGCCAAATTACAATCAAACCAACAAATTCTCGACACCCCGCTCGGATTCGTAGAGACAGAATTAAAGACATTAGACGAATTACTTGAACCATAAATTGAACGAAATTCATGATAGTTTTATGTATTATAATGCATAAATATTTTTTAAAAAATTAGTAAAACATCCGATAACTATCTAATATAATTGAATTATATTCTATAAAGTACGATTTGGAGCAACTGTTGCAATTTTAAATATAGGCATTATAATGCTTTTCAATAAGAACGCAGAAGAAAGCTCCCACAATGGCGCAAATTATAGATTTTCAAACTGATCCATCAAAGTATCGCCATTGGCGCGTGGATTATGACGGTGAGGTCGCAACCCTTTTTATGGACGTGGATGAAAATGCAGGCCTGTTTGAAGGCTATCAGTTGAAACTCAATTCATATGATTTGGGTGTAGATATTGAGCTGGCCGATGTGGTTCAGCGCATGCGGTTTGAGCATCCGGAAGTCAAAACCGTAATCATGAGATCCGGCAAAGATAACGTCTTTTGTGCCGGGGCAAATATTCGTATGTTGGGCGGAGCTGAGCACGCGCACAAAGTCAATTTCTGTAAGTTCACCAATGAGACCCGCAACACTTTTGAATCCGCCCTTGCGGATTCCGGCCAGAACTATATCTGCGCCGTAAAAGGTGCCTGCGCTGGAGGTGGATACGAACTGGCTCTCGCCTGCAATTATATCTTGCTAACAGACGATGGCTCATCATCTGTAGGACTGCCGGAAGTTCCTTTATTGGCCGTTCTACCTGGAACCGGAGGCCTCACAAGGGTGACGGATAAGCGAAAAGTTCGCCGCGATTTAGCCGATGTGTTTTGCTCGCTAGAAGAAGGCGTGCGGGGCAAGCGTGCATTGAACTGGCGTTTGGTAGATGAAGTCGTACCGAATTCCAAATTTGATGAAATTGTTGAAGAACGGGCAAGGGAATTAGCAGCAAAATCCAACCGTCTTTCCGGTACTATGGGTGTTGAATTAAAGCCCGTTCAACGCAAAATTGGCGAAGATGGTTCGCTCACCTATTCCTGTGTTGAGGTTGTGCTTGATCGAAAGGCACGGCGGGCAATGATCACAATCGCTGGCCCTGATCAAGACGCTCCGGCATCCATGGATGAATTTCAGGCGCAGGGGTCTGAGGCCTATATGTTGCGCGTCGCGCGTGAACTTGATGATGCGATCCTGCATTTGCGTTTTAATGAAACAGAAATCGGCCTTTTGGTTTTAAAAACCCAGGGAGACTCGGATTTACTGTTGGCCCATGAAACTCTATTGCTTGCCAATAAGGATCACTGGCTCGCCAATGAGGTGCTTAAATATTGGAAGCGCGTGCTCAAACGGATTGATATGACATCTCGTTCTTTGGTGGCGCTTGTCGAGCACGGTTCATGTTTTGCCGGTGTATTGGCAGAGCTGCTCTTTTCCGTCGATAGAACCTATATGATGGAAGATGAATTTGAAGGCGATAACCGCCCCATTGCAAAAATTGCTCTGTCAGAGTCAAATTTCGGACAATACCAAATGTCCAATGACCTAACACGCTTGGAAACCCGTTTTCTCGGAGAGCCTAAACATATCGATGTTTTGAAGGCCCGTATTGGCGATAGTCTGGATGCCGACCAAGCATCCGAACTTGGCCTCGTCACCTACGCTTATGATGATGTGGACTGGGAAGACGAGGTCCGCATCTTCATGGAAGAACGCGCCAGCTTCTCTCCCGACGCATTGACCGGTATGGAGGCAAACCTTCGTTTTGCCGGACCTGAGACCATGGAAACAAGGGTTTTTGGCAGGCTAACTGCTTGGCAAAACTGGATATTCCAGCGGCCAAATGCCGTTGGTGAAGAAGGTGCCCTACAACGCTACGGAACTGGAAAACGCGGCAATTACAATATGAACCGCGTCTGATCAAATCAAATACGAAACGGAGAAACCGATGTCTGATCTCTTGAATGTAAGTTACGATACACAAATCCCGAACAATGTGGGCCTGTCCTCCGACAAGCGCGTATTGAAAGCGCTTGAGAAATGGCACCCGGGCTATATCAATTGGTGGAACGACCTTCTCCCCGAACAATTTCAGCAAAGCCTAATTTATCTTCGTACAGCAGTAAGCGTTGACCCAAAGGGTTGGGCAAAATTTGATTATGTAAAAATGCCGGAATACCGCTGGGGCGTGCTTTTAGCACCGCAAGTTGAGGATCGTCGTATCCCTTGCGGTGAACATGCTGGCGAACCTGTTTGGCAGGAAGTGCCGGGTGAATATCGTTCCATGCTGCGTCGCTTGATTGTTATTCAGGGCGATACCGAACCTGCATCCGTTGAGCAGCAACGTTTTCTAGGCAAGACCGCACCGTCACTCTATGACATGCGCAATTTGTTTCAGGTAAACGTCGAAGAGGGACGCCACCTATGGGCAATGGTTTATCTATTGCACAAATATTTTGGTGCCGATGGCCGCGAAGAGGCCGACGATCTGTTACGCCGTTCTTCAGGTTCCGAAGAGGCACCCCGTATGCTCGGCGCCTTCAATGAAGAAACACCGGACTGGCTGTCATTCTTCATGTTCACTTACTTCACTGATCGCGACGGAAAAATGCAGTTGGAAAGCTTGGCCCAATCAGGTTTTGACCCAATGTCACGCACCTGCCGTTTCATGCTGACCGAAGAAGCTCATCACATGTTTGTCGGTGAAACCGGCGTAGGACGCACCATCCAACGCACTTGCGAAGCGATGAAAGAAGCCGGCATTGACGATCCTTACGATACTGATCGCATTCGTGCGCTCGGCGTAATTGACCTACCGACAATTCAGAAAAAGCTGAACCTGCATTATACTTTATCCCTCGACTTGTTCGGTCGGGAAGTATCAACAAATGCTGCCAATGCGTTCAATTCGGGTATTAAAGGCCGTTACATGGAGAACCGGATTGATGATGATCACAAACTCAACGACGCCACCTATGAGGTAAGCAATATCGTTGACGGCGTGGTGTCAAAATTTGAAGTTCCAGCACTAACAGCAGTAAACATGCGACTGCGCGATGATTATATTCGTGACGCATCTGGCGGAGTTGGACGTTGGAACAAACTAATTGCAAAACTTGGCGTTCAATTCGAAATGAAAATGCCCCATGAAGCATTCAACCGAAAAATCGGGGTATTCTCTGAAGAGTTGTTCGATACTGAGGGCAAGGTCATCAGCCAGAAAGAATATGACGAAAATATTCTAAACTGGTTGCCAACAAAAGCCGATGGTGATTTCATTCAATCATTGATGGTATCAACAACCGAGCCCGGCAAATATGCCAGCTGGATTGCACCGCCAAAAGTTGGCATCAACAACATGCCGGGTGATTTTGAATACGTTAAACTACACATGGCATAATGAAATATGGGTAAACCACTCAAACAACATCTGATCGACCCGGAAATTTGCATCCGCTGTTATACATGTGAGGCCGCTTGCCCGATTGAGGCAATCACTCACAATGATGACAACGTGGTGGTGGATGGCGAAAAGTGCGACTTTTGCATGTCGTGCATTTCTGTCTGTCCAACTGGGTCAATCGATGAGTGGCGCGTGGTAGAAGAATTCTACAGTGTGGAAGAACAATTCGAATGGCTGGAACTTCCCGAGCAACAAGAATTTTCTGTTGGTGGCAATGCGGCTGAAACTAGTCTCGAAGCCATCGATGATGCCATGGCAGCCCTATTGGAAGAAGC
This sequence comes from Rhizobiaceae bacterium, assembly GCA_045047085.1. Classification (GTDB taxonomy): domain Bacteria; phylum Pseudomonadota; class Alphaproteobacteria; order Rhizobiales; family Rhizobiaceae. The sequence goes on from JASFYT010000004.1 coordinate 61,662, forward strand.
CCACAAAGGCGCTGGCGGCAAAGCCAAAGCCCCCTCCTCCGCGTCAAAACCCAGCATTAATTTGTATAATCTTGGCAATCCGGCGGAAGCGGCTGTTCAGGGGAATTATCGACTGACTGCACCTGATAGCGACGCCGATGTCAGACATATTATTCTCGATCTTGGCCAACAAAATTTTCCTGTCCTTGAAGGCCAGAGTGTTGGCATAATTCCTCCGGGAGTGGATGAGAACGGAGCGCCACATCTACCGCGCCTCTATTCAATCTCAAGCCCAAGAGACGGAGAACGCCCAAATTATAACAATCTGTCCCTGACAATTAAACGCGAAGAAAAAGGCCTCTGTTCCAATTACGTTTGCGATCTGGCAAGAGGCGACAAAGTTAAATTGACCGGCCCATTTGGCTCAACCTTTTTACTTCCCAGCGACCCACATTCCCATGTGATGATGATCTGCACCGGAACAGGTTCAGCACCGTTCCGGGGCTTCACCATGCGACGCCAGCGCGAAATGCCATCTGCAAAAAATTCACTGTCGCTTTATTTTGGTGCACGCAAGCCGGATGATTTACCTTATTTTGGACCTTTAAACAAAATCCCGGACAAATTCCTGAAGAAAGTATTTGCCTTCAGCCGTCTTGACGATCAGCCCAAGAAATATGTTCAAGACATGATACGGCAAGAAAAAAGTGCGGTAGCTGAATTGCTGCGGGAACCAACCACATATATCTATATTTGTGGCCTAAAAAAAATGGAACATGGGGTTGAAGAAGCGCTCAGCGATGTGGCCCGCGATGCCGGTCTGGATTGGAATGAGCTCCGAAACACCATGCGGGAAAGTGGTCGCTATCACGTGGAAACCTATTGAATATGTCCAGCAATATATCCAAATTTCGCCACGAAATAGGCATTAGCTGGGGCGATTGCGACCCGGCAAAGATCGTCTATACCGCAAACATTCCAGGCTATGCACTAAAGACTATTAATGCATGGTGGGAACATCATCTGGATGGAGATGGATGGTTTCAAATGGAACTCGATAGAAACATCGGCACACCATTTGTTCATATGAGTCTTGATTTCAAATCACCGATCACACCGCGTCACAAATTAAATTGTGATGTCTGGCCATCAAAACTTGGAGAAACTTCAATCGAATTTCGAGTCGATGGTTTTCAAAACGACGTCCTTTGTTTCGAAGGCCGGTTTGTTTGTGTTTTCACCATTGCCAACGAATTTAGAAAACAGGCCCCCCCAAAAGAAATTCGAGAGATCATCTTGCCGCTGATAATTTCAGAAGCGCCGAATAAGGACTAACGCCGAAAATTCATTTTCGATATTCACTAAACTTGATCTCGTCATTCGCGCATCTAACAATGATATTGCTTGGCTTCCACATCAACGCATCTTCATCGCACAATTCATTCAGCTGTTTTAGAATTTCTGGAACACCCAATTGATCAGCATAATACATGAGCCCGCCGCGATGGCGTGGAAATCCAAAATTTGAAACCGTCACCAGATCAATATCGGAACCCGATAGCGCAATTCCCTCTTCCAAAATTGCAGCAGCTTCATTTATCATCGCAAGTAAGAGACGACGCCTGATCTCGCACGCATCATAATCTCCTCGTTCTATTTTGGCAAAATAGGCTTCTTCGCGGATCAAATCCTCTATCAAAGGATCGATAACCGGACCTTGCCCACCGGGATAGCGATACCATCCCACCCCGGATTTCATACCAAGACGCCCTTCTTCAACCATGCGATCAGCAATGGGAATATAACGCCGCTTGGGATCACGTGTAGATTTCAGCCGTTTTCTGTTCGCGTACGCAATATCGAGACCGATAATATCCTGAGTCTCATAAGGCCCCTTCGCAAACCCAAATTCAACCATCGCCTCGTCAAGTTCCCACGGGTTGGTGCCATCCATGAGCAAAACATCTGCGGCCTCATGATAACGCGCCAATAACCGATTGCTAATTATCTCCTCATCCATCTCAATTAAACTTGCCTGCTCTTTCACCATCGGCTCCTCAAAGGGTAATTCAGCCATTCCCGGCCAGCCGGTTATAACATCACATTTCTAACATACCTCAGATTTGAGTTGTAGAAAAATCCTACCAAGTCGCGTACATTTCAACCTGCTTCATCACTGGTTCGCAAGATTTTCTGTCAATGCTCTAATGCATGGTTTTTTTGATTGCTCAACTCATATTGATCTATATATTTCCCAGATACCCGACGACCAACAGGCCAGAACAAGACACATCCAAAGGCAACCCGGCAAAACAATGACAAACCGAATTCGCATGCGGCATCTCAGATGCTTTCTACAACTGGCGAAGTATCGTTCTGTCACCCGTGCGGCAGAAGAGCTCAACACCGTTCAACCATCGGTGTCACGGACATTGAAAGAACTGGAAAGCGAACTCGGCGTTGAATTATTCCACCGCTCTCCCAACGGCCTCACCTTAACAACGGCAGGCAAAACTCTGCATGGTTACGTCAAGAATGGCCTCTTGCAAATTGATCAGGGCCTGGATGTCCTGCGCGGAAAAACTCGCCAAAAACAGGTTACCATCTGCGCTTTACCAAATGTCGTCAGAGTTTTAATGCCGAGTGTTATTGCAAAATTCAAAAAATTCTATCCGGAGATCGACATAAGCATTAAAACCAATATCGGCGCCGCCATGATTGATGGTTTGCGAAACGGAGAGGTCGATTTTATGGTCGGAAGACTGATGTCTCCCTCAATGCTCAAAGATATGAGTTTTGAACATCTCTATCATGAACCTCTGGTTTTTGCGTGTCGTGTGGGGCACCCACTTGCGGAAAAAAAGTCCATAATGATTGAGGATATAGATCAATTCGAGATCATAATACCATCGGACGAAACCATCATCCGCACGGAGCTTGACCGCTTCATCCTTACCAAAGGCTTGACCCGGTTTTCCAATGTTATCGAGACGATTTCATTTGAGTTTTCCCGCAAATATATTCAGGCCACGGATGCCGTTGTTTGCCAACCCAAAGGCAGCATTAGGCAGGAGCTGGAGGAGGGCAATGTTGTGGTTCTGGACACTTCATGCGAGGAGTTGATGGGATCCGTAGGATTGACAACAATTGCCGGAAAAGCACCATCTCATCCATCAACCCTAATGAAAGACATCCTCCGCAAAGAGGTCGTCGAACTAGGCTTGTCATAACAAATTTGTTATGTCGCACCTTAAGATACTACTTCACATATTAATTTTGCGAACTAAACTGTCCTTGAACTAAAAAAGATGATGCAATCCGTTTTGGGTGCATTTTCTATAGATTTTCAATGTTTTCGCGATGCAAAGCTGGCGGAAATACTCACGTTTAAGCAGGCATGAATTTGGCAAAAGCAAAAAATATTCTCTTTATAATGTTTGATCAACTGCGATGGGATTACCTGAGTTGCTATGGTCACCCACATTTGCAAACACCTCATATTGACCGGTTGGCCGAAAAGGGTGTTCGTTTTAATCGCGCAACTATCCAGTCACCAATTTGCGGATCTTCGCGCATGTCTACGTATACTGGACGGTACGTGCATTCCCATGGTGCATCATGGAATGAAATTCCACTAAAGGTTGGCGAAATGACCATGGGCGACCATTTACGCGAACTTGGAATGGGATGTTGGTTGGTTGGAAAAACACATATGCGGGCGGATGCCGCCGGTATGGCTCGACTGGGATTGGAACCAGACAGTCTAATTGGCGTACGGGTTGCTGAATGTGGCTTCGACGTTTTCGAACGCGATGACGGCATTAATCCGGTTGGCGCCGGTGGGCCTTATGATCCCAATGCCGCAAAAGCCTATAATGAATACCTAAAAGGCAAAGGCTACGGTGGTGAAAACCCATGGCACGACCATGCAAATTCCGGCATTGATGATGCTGGCAATGTGCTATCTGGATGGTTCCTGAAAAACTCAAAAGAAGCGGCCAATATCGCAGAAGGGGATAGCGAGACCCCGTATCTTACACGCAGAGGTATGGAGTTCATTGAACAGGCGAAAGGTCCGTGGTGCTGCCATCTTTCCTATATCAAACCCCATTGGCCCTACGTGGTTCCGGCCCCTTATCACGACATGTATGGCCCCGAACATATAATACCAGTCAACCGGTCGCAGGAAGAGTTTGATTCAGCGCATTCGGTCATGAAGGCTTTCATGAACAACGGCGTTAGCAAAGCTTTCAGTGAGCAAAAAGTGCGCGACGCCGTTATTCCCGCCTATATGGGATTGATCAAACAGTGCGATGATCAAATGGGCGTTCTTTTCAATTGGCTGGAAGATACGGGCCGTATGGAAGATACAATGATTGTGGTTACTTCCGATCACGGTGATTTCCTTGGTGATCACTGGATGGGAGAAAAAACGTTTTTCCACGACGCCTCCGTCAAAGTACCGCTGATCATTTACGATCCCTCATCTGAGGCAGATGTTACCCGTGGAACAGTCAGCGATGCGCTAGTGGAATGTATCGATATAGCCCCAACCTTCGTTGAAGTGGCAGGTGGACAAGTTCCAAATCACGTTCTTGAAGGTCATTCTCTGCTGCCCATCCTGCATGGGAAAACGGACGAGTTAGATCGCGATTTCGTCATTTGCGAGTATGATTATTCAGCCTCACCTATTGCCACAACGCTAGAGCAGGGCGTTCGCGAGGCGGTTATGTTCATGGTGGCTAACAAGGAATGGAAGCTCATTCATTTCGAGGGTTTTGATTTACCGGTTCTCTTCAATTTGAAGGAAGATCCGAATGAACTGGTTGATCTGGGCAACAGTGAAGCACACGAAGACATTATAAAAATGATGTATGAAAAATTGTTCCAATGGTCCCGGCGCGTCTCTCAACGAACGACCCGGTCGGAAGAACAATTGATAAAAATGCGGGCCAAGGCGCGAACGCGCGGCGTAGTCATTGGTGTTTATGACGAAAATGACACGCCACTGGAATTCACTACCAAATATCGAGGACTTAAAGTCGAAGATCGAAGAACGTAATGTCGGAACATCCTACACACCGATATTCATAAAGGGAGGAAATATTATGATACATAGAACACTCAAACTGACAGCACTGGCAGGCATTGCCTATTGCAGCGCAGTCACGGCCCATGCACAAGTCAACCTTTCAGCGGAAGCGTCCAGCCCGGGCAATTCGCCCCATCTGTCTATCATTCACATGGCCGATATCGCTGGTCAGGCAAAAATTGCCAATCTGCAAGTGCAGGAAGGCCAAACCCTTACCAATTCAATATTGAACGTTGCACAGGGCAAAACGGATATTGCTCCTGCACCAATCATTTTGACATTCCTGCTTGAGAAAGGACGCGGTCCATACGCCAAACAAGGCGATAAAGGAGCAGCGTTGGCCGAGAACCTTCGTGCACTATATCCTTATAATGCAGGCGCCTACGGTCTGTTTGCCCATGAGAGTAAAAACATCATGAAATGGGGAGATCTGAAAGGCAAAACCGTTTTCAATGGCCCTCCACGTGGTGCCGCTTTGGTAAATGCCCGTCAGGCAATTGTTTTGGCAGCCGGCCTGAAAGACGGTGGCGACTACAAAGGCTATCAGGCAAATTGGGGACAATTACCCGGCATTCTGGTTGATGGTTCGGTTGACGCTTTTGTGGTTCCTCTGACATTTCCTTCGGCCCGTGTGACCACGGCACTTGCAGCCGGCAAAGTGCGTATAGTCTCCACACCGAAAGATGTTTTTGAGAGCGATGGATATCAAAAAATCTTCAAGGCACCAGGAAATGTACCCATAATCGTGAAACAAGAAGACATGGGATACACAAAAGATATGGGTGTTTCGCTTGTATCAACAGATGGTACATTTCGTGGGATGGGCACAGCCTTTGCTGATGTCGTTCACAAGAATATGGATTTCGATTTGGTCAAATCCCTTGTCGCAACCTACATCGCAAACATCGACAAACTCAAAGCCAAAGCACCCTATGCGCCTAACATTGGCGTGGGTAATTTAGATGCCGGCGCTTCGGGATTTTGTGGTGCCAGCAAGCTTAAATATCATGCCGGCGCGATCGCTGCCTGGGAAGGCGCCGGTTACAGCATTCCTGATTGCGCAAAATAGTAGTATGTTATTGGCCAGCGCCGATTGAATTAGCGCTGGCCTTTTCTTTTGAATTTTCCTGAGGAAACCGATGTCAGAAGCAAATCATGCTAGCCCACAAGCTGATTTTGGACAGAAACTCGCTTTAGCAATAGCGTTTGTTCTGGTGGTCATCGGGATGTTGAATACACTGCCAGCCATCCCAGGGCTCGATGGCCTAGTTGCTGGAATGACCGGGAATATCGCAATTGTCGTGCGTAAATATCCCTATGAATATCTATTCCCCCTAGCCTTTGTGTTGATGATGGTAATCGTCGCGCTGAAACATTCATTCTGGCGTCAGTATTCTAACAAAGGTCCTGCTGTTCGTGCCTTGTGTCTGGCCATAGATATTGCACTCATCGCAATGGCAGCGATTATTTCCATCTCCTACCTTATCGAAATAGACTCCGTCTGCTTGATTGATCAGTTCACCGGCGAGCGCGCAGAGCTGATCGCCAAGGCATTGATTGAAGAAATCGAATTCGCCAAATTGTACGGCCTTCCGGAACCATCCACGGTCGATGATCCTTCCTGCATCAGCACACTCGGCATTTGGATTTTCCCAATTGTTGCGGTCGCGATCGCAGTTTTCCTTGGATACAACGTCAAGGTATGGGGACTTCCGCTGGTTATGGTCGCCATCCTGATTGCAAGTTATGCCCTGATTTCAGTGTTTGTCTGGTATATCTGGGGCGCCGAAGACATCAACAAATATTTGATTACAAAGCTCGGCGGCGAGCCAAGATTACTAATTGATGGCCGCCCGAATGTGCAGGATATACTGGTCAATAATGCCCAAGGATTGCTTGGCAGGTTCATGGGAATTCTGCTCAATACGGTTTTTCCTTATATTGTTTTAGGTTCTCTTTTCGGAGTGTCAGCCGGTGGCAAATCCCTGATCAAGCTTGCGTTTCTATGGACGCGAAAATTACGCGGCGGCCCGGCCCATGCAGCAATTGTCAGCTCTGCCATGTTTGGCACCATTTCGGGCGGACCTGTTGTCAATGTTCTCTCCACCGGAGTTTTGACAATCCCGATGATGTTAAAGCGAGGTTTTTCAAAAACCTTCGCAGGCGGAATTGAAGCTTCTGCATCTTCAGGTGGCCAGATCATGCCACCAGTAATGGGCGTCGCTGCCTTCGTTTTATCGGCAATGACCGTTGTGCCTTATCGCGAAATCATCATTTCAGCCGCCCTTCCCGCGGCTGCCTATTTCGGTTGTCTGTTCCTGTCAGTCGTTTTTCAGGCACGCAAACAAGGTATTGAGGCCTACGGCGAAGTAACCCCCGATATGCTTCTAACCCGAAAAGACTGGATAAATCTGGCGATGATCATCGCGCCTATTCTGTTGATACTTGTCCTTTTGATCACTCCCAAAGAAGCAATTGGCTGTGGTACAATTGCCGGTTTATTTGGCGTGGCACAGGTATTTGATGGTGCCAGTTGCACTACCGAAAACCTGCCGTGGATTTTTCAATTGTTGCAAAACTCGGCAGGCGATGCGGGTTCCGCCGGTTGGTGGGCAACAGCTCTATTGTCGATATTGTTCTTTCTCGATGAAGACATCCGCAAGCATCCAAAAAAATTACTGATCGCATTTGCCGAAGCCGGTGTTTTGATCAGCACGCTTTATCTGATGTTTCTTGCAGTATCAGTCATTGATTTTTGCCTCAACCTGACTGGTCTTTCCAACTTCATCGCCGGTGACATAATCCATTGGCTACGGGATCACGGTGAAACGCTCAGCGAAAACGGGACATTCCTGTTTGCTGCACTGCTGGTCACCATGTTCATGGCCATATTGCTGGGCATGGGAATGCCAACTGTTCCAGCTTATATCAATGTTGCATTGTTAATGGGTCCGATGTTGGTGGGATTGGGAATTGCTACATTTACCGCCCACATGTTCATTTTCTATTTTGCCGTAGCATCAGCCATAACACCGCCCGTGGCTATCGCTGCGTTTGCAGCCGCCTCACTAACCAAAGCTGATCCAATGGCAACAGGGTTTTCGGCCGTAAAATCCGGGATCGTAATGTTCGTGATCCCGTTCATTTTTGCTTTTTATCCGGAACTCCTGTTGATTCCTGCCGCTCAAATTGACCCCGCCTCAAGTAGCGGCGCTTACCTTCAAGGATATGACGGAAGCATTCACCTGCTATCAGTTCTCGGTCTATGCGCCCGTGTTGCCATCGGATTTTACCTGCTGGCAAGCGCTCTGGCACGGTTTGATCACGCTCGATTATCCCTGGCTGAAGTATTGCTTCGCATAGGTCTGGCCTTGGCAGTCATCGCCAGCCTGCCCGCGATCTATATCAGCGGATTAGTCATAACTGCGTTGTATCTGGTCTTTCATATTCGCAAAAACCCGGTAGTTCGCGCCATGGTTTCTTGAACCGGGATTATTGATCACATGCACCAACCGCAATTGCGTTGATCACGCAATGTCACATGCCTGCTAAGCCTGAGCCAATAGTCCAGATGCAAGTGCATCAATCTCTCGATCAAATTCATGATAGCTGTAACGTTCACCAGTCGCAGCAAAGATAAGCGCATCACGGGACCCAAAACGCGACACCGTTTCACGAAACATTTCGGGGATTGTGATGTGGCGCAATTGTGTGTCGGTGTTACCTTTGACATAGGAAACGCCGTCCTTCGGAGCACCCGTGTTCTGATCAGGTTTGGAAGAACCAGAACCGCCAGACGCACTGATCTTTGCCGCACTACTTTCATTCAAAATTGAAATGGGTCACTCCCTATATAGTTCGCCAGTCACCACTTTGCTCAAAGGCATGGGCCGCCAATAAACGACGATAAACAAGATAGAATGCTTCTTGCAAAGCATCGAACAGTCAATTGGAAAAAACATCCCAACCAAAGGCCTCCAGCTCAAACTTTACCGGTTCTGCGGAATTTCATCTTTTAATTTTCTAATTCCTTCAATCGCGAGGGTCGCTGCAAGGTTTGCATATTCAAAACGGCTCATGCCGCGATCAGGACTGAACCACATAAACGCCCAATTCAACATCCCCAGCAACGACATAGTAATCGGAATTAGAAGGGATCTTGATTGTCTTAGTTTTGGCTCAAATTCGATAATAACATCGGTAAACACACCAACGATTAGTCGTTCGCATTGGCGGATCTTTGCAGCTTGGTCCTTAGGTAAATTATTGAGTGAATTCATCTGCACACGGTGCAAATCATCTGCATCTTTATATTGATCAAGCAGTGCAACACAAAGGTTGCGCAACGTTTGTTCCGATGTGCCCGAGCGATCAACCGCGGCGAGAGCATTTTCAATTCCGGTCAAATGGGTGCAAATAATGTCAAATATCAGGTCATTCTTGCCGCCATAATAGTGATATAGCAGCGCTTTAGACACACCACATTCACGCGCAATATCGTCCATGGATGCACGATTACCGCCCGCATTGGCAAACACCATTGCCGCCTTGATTCTGATGGCATCCCGCTTGTCATTATAGTCGTCTGCGCGAACGCGTGCCATTAGATTTCCATTCGAGATTTCAAATCCGGAAGCGACAAATACCACCCCAATTCAGCTTTAATGCGAATTGAAAATACTAGAATTCCTTGGCTCGGATTATCCTTCGAGCTGGTTCGCAAACCTATAGCCAGTAATTTTAAATTGGTCAATATTTCAGCCAGCTTGTCGCCTCACACACCAAATATGCTCTCCTAATTGAACGTCACTCATATGTTACGTATTTTAAAAATTCACCAAATTTTGTAACATCATGTTGCATTTCTGTCAAAATTAGCGTATCATTGACCGAATGGTTTAACAATGATGCGAATCGTGGAGGTCTGGTGTGTCACCTCTTATTAATCGCGTCACCATCATTGGATTGATCTGAGGAGATAACCCAAAATGTATGCACAAGTAGTAGAATCTACCGGCAGTGGCGTTAAATCTCTTGAAGAGATGAGCGAAAAAGAACGCGCTTTTCAGGTTCGAATTGATGCTGGAGAAAAAATTGAACCCAAGGACTGGATGCCTGATGGCTACCGCAAAACCTTAATCCGTCAGATTGGGCAGCACGCCCATTCTGAAATTGTCGGACAATTGCCGGAAGGAAACTGGATCACCCGCGCGCCAACTCTGGAGCGCAAAGCCATCCTCCTTGCAAAAGTACAGGACGAGGCCGGCCATGGTCTTTATCTCTATTGTGCTGCTGAAACACTCGGCATCAGCCGTGATGATCTAACCGAGCAATTACTAAGCGGTCGGATGAAATATTCTTCGATCTTTAACTACCCAACCCTGAATTGGGCAGATATGGGTGCCGTGGGGTGGCTTGTGGATGGTGCGGCCATCATGAATCAGGTGCCGCTGCAACGCACATCATTTGGTCCCTATAGCCGCGCCATGATCCGTATTTGCAAAGAGGAGAGTTTTCACCAGCGTCAAGGTTATGACATCATGATGAAAATGGCTAACGGCACACCAGCGCAAACGGCCATGGCACAGGACGCGCTCAACCGACTCTGGTATCCTTCGCTGATGATGTTCGGTCCATCAGACAAGGATAGCGTTCATTCCACCCAATCCATCGCATGGAAAATTAAAATCGATAGCAATGACGGGCTTCGCCAGAGGTTTGTTGATCAAACTGTGCCACAGGCTAAGTATCTGGGCCTAACAGTGCCTGACGAAAAACTCTCTTTCAACGAAGAGACCGGACATTACGATTTTAGCCAGCCCGACTGGTCTGAATTCAACGATGTGCTTCGTGGTAACGGCCCCTGTAATACCGAGCGGCTGAATGCTCGCAACAAAGCATGGGATGACGGTGCATGGGTCCGCGACGGATTGCTCGCCCACGCTGCAAAAAAATCTGCTGCGAAAATTGCAGCCGAATAAATCAATTATTTAGGAGAATCCAATCATGAAAAATGAATGGCCCCTTTGGGAAGTTTTCGTCCGTGGAAAACACGGCACCAGCCATCGCCATTTTGGCAGCCTGCACGCGCCCGACGCAGATATGGCCATCAAAAACGCACGTGATGTCTACACAAGGCGCAATGAAGGCGTGTCTATTTGGGTAGTGGAAGCCGACAACATATCAGCCTCTGCGCCGAGTAACAAAGGCCCGCTCTACGAGCCATCAAATGCCAAAGTTTATCGTCACCCAAGTTTCTTCGATATTCCCGAAGATGTGGGAGCGATGTGATGTCCGATCAGGATGAGGCTCTATTCCAGTTTCTATTACGCATGGGTGACAACACACTCGTGCTGGGCCACCGCGTCTCTGAATGGTGCGGTCACTCTCCGGTATTGGAAGAAGATATTGCGCTTGCCAACACTGCTCTGGATCTGATCGGCCAGACCCAGTTTTGGCTGGGTCTGGCCGGTGAAGTTGAAGGCAAGGGACAAAGTGCTGACAACCTTGCCTTCCTGCGTGACGTATGGGATTTCCGTAGTATCCTATTGGTGGAATTGCCAAATGGAGATTTCGGACAGACCTTGATGCGGCAATTTTTGTTTGATGCTTGGCAAGCAATCATGTTGGGACGATTGATGTCCAGCTCTGACAAACGCATCGCCGATATTGCTGAAAAAGCCAGCAAAGAAGTCGCCTATCACGTGGAACGCTCCGCTGGCACGGTCGTCGGCCTTGGCGATGGCAGTAAGGAAAGCCATGAGCGTATGCAAGCAGCACTCGAATATCTGTGGCCTTATGTGGGCGAGATGTTCATGAGCGATGGTGTTGATGCTGAAATGGTCAAACGAGGCATTGCACCTGATCCAGCCAGCCTGCGCGATGAATATGACGCCCTGATAGGCAGGGTTCTGGGAGAAGCCACACTGACCATTCCAGATGATCCGTTCGCCCACAAAGGCGGCAAGACCGGCAAGCAACACAGCGAATATCTCGGCCATATCCTGACACAGATGCAGTGGTTGCAGCGCGCCTATCCCGGCGCAAACTGGTAGATTGTAATGCGCCCTTCCCCTGCACAAATCCGCGATTGGTTAGACGCCGTACCTGACCCGGAAATTCCGGTGATCTCCGTCGTCGATCTGGGTATAGTGCGCGATATCCGTTGGGAGGGCGATACGCTGAACATCGCCATCACCCCTACCTATTCCGGCTGTCCTGCAACCTCCGTTATATCTATGGATATCGAAACAGCGCTGCACGCCAAGGGCCTGCATAATATCGTTCTAAAACAGCAAATTTCACCCGCGTGGACCACAGACTGGCTGTCTGAAAAGGGCCGCACCAAGTTGGAAAACTATGGCATAGCCCCACCGCAAGCTGCAGGCGGACCGGAGCGGTGTCCCAACTGCCAGAGCACCAATCTGAATAAAGTCAGCCAGTTTGGCTCGACCCCGTGTAAGGCACTTTGGCGTTGTGCCGACTGTCTTGAACCCTTCGATTATTTCAAATGTATCTGATGAGGATCCTATGCCTAAATTTCATTCGCTAACCGTTATCGATATCTCAAAGACCATCCATGAGGCAGTCATTGTAACCCTTGCCCCAATGCCGGATGAAGAAGAAGCATTTGACTTTATTGCAGGGCAATACCTAACCTTCCGTCACAATTTTGATGGTGAAGAACTTCGTCGCTCCTACTCCATTTGCGCTGGTAAGGATGAAAGTTTGCTACAGGTAGGTATCAAGCACGTGGATGGCGGTGCATTTTCCACCTGGGCCAATACAGAAATCAAAGTCGGTGACACACTTGAAGCTATGTCACCAATGGGTAATTTCCATACTCCAATAGAGCCCAATAGTGCCAAGAGTTATCTCGGATTTGCCGGAGGCTCAGGTATTACGCCTGTGTTGTCGATCATAAAAACTACTCTGGCGCAGGAACCAAATTCCTCTTTCACGCTGGTTTATGCAAACCGCGCGGTCAACACCATCATGTTCCGCGAGGAACTGGAAGATTTAAAAAATCGCTATATGGGCCGCTTGAGCGTCATCCATATACTTGAACACAATGCTGAAGAAAGTGAGCTTTTCACTGGGTTGGTAGACACCAAGAAGTGCGGCCAATTATTCAAACTCTGGATTGATATCAAGAGTGTCGACACGGCTTTCATTTGTGGCCCGGAGCCAATGATGCTGGCAATTGTGGACGCATTAAAAGATCATGGCCTGAGCAAAGAACAAATCAAGTTTGAATTATTTGGTAGCAATCAGCCCGGACGCGCCGCGCAAAAGGCCAAGATCGCTGGTGGCGCCAATGCCGGAGAACAAGCAGAAGCGACAATTACGCTGGATGGCACTACCAGAAACATCATCATAGCCAAAGGAAGCACCATACTCGATGCCGCAAAGGCCAACCAGATGGATGTGCCCTTTGCTTGCCAGGCAGGCGTTTGTTCCACATGCCGCGCAAAAGTTATCGAAGGCGAAGTGGAAATGATGAGTAACCATGCGCTGGAGGACTACGAGGTAGAGCAAGGCTACGTACTCACCTGCCAGTCACTTCCCTTGGGCAAAGTGGTAATAGATTACGACCAATGATTAAGATCAAGACCTAGCGTTCGGCAGGCCGATTATCCACGACGCGGATCGCCTTGCCTTGTGATCGCTCAATTGAATCGGGATAACCGACGACTACCTCAGTAGAAACACCTACGAGATCCTTGATGCATTTGGCAAGTTTTTTTGCTGCTGCTTCGCGGCTTGCATCGTCCGCAGAATCACGATTTGCTTCCACATGCACCCGCATGGCATCCATCCTACCGGATCGATAAAGTTCGATTTGAAAATGTGGCGAAAGTTCACTGATTGTCAGCAATTGCTCTTCAATTTGCGTGGGGAACACATTCACGCCGCGCAATATAATCATATCGTCTGTGCGTCCTGTTATTTTTTCCATGCGCCGCATGCTGCGCGCTGTACCGGGAAGCAATCTACTAAGGTCGCGAGTACGATAACGGATCATTGGCATGCCTTCTTTGGTAAGCGTAGTAAAAACCAATTCACCCATTTCTCCGTCTTCAACCGGTTCTCCGGTTTCAGGGTCGATGATCTCAGGATAAAAGTGGTCTTCCCAGACATGCAAACCATCTTTTGTTTCGACGCATTCATTGGCAACGCCCGGCCCCATTATTTCTGACAGACCATAAATATCAACCGCATGCATATCGAACGCCTGCTCGATTTCCACACGCATGGCGTTAGTCCATGGTTCCGCTCCAAAAATCCCGACCTGAAGGGACGATGCACGCGGGTCCAGCCCCTGTTTTTGAAATTGTTCGAGAATATTGAGAATATAAGACGGCGTTACCATGATCGCCTGAGGTTTAAAATCCTCGATCAAAGTCACCTGCCGTGCTGTCATACCCCCGGAGACTGGCACGACCGTGGCACCCAGTCGTTCAATCCCGTAATGCGCACCCAAGCCACCGGTAAACAGTCCATAGCCATAAGCATTGTGCACCATTTCACCGGGGCGAACCCCGGATGCCCGTAGGGAACGCGCGACCATATCAGAAAAGACATCGATATCATTTTTCGTATAGCCCACTACCGTCGCCTTGCCCGTAGTGCCGGAGGAAGCGTGCAACCGCATAATTTGTTCACGCGGGACAGCAAACAAACCAAACGGATAATTATCCCGAAGGTCTGTTTTTAGTGTGAAGGGAAATTTTGCCAAATCCTTCAAACTTTTCAGATCGTCGGGATGGACACCATGTTCATCAAACCTTTTGCGGTACATAGGAACATTATCATAGGCATGAAGAACCGACCATTTCATGCGCTCAAGCTGCAGTGCAGAAATTTCATCGCGCGAAGCAATTTCGATGGGATCAAGTTCAGATTTTTTTGGTGTGAGGTCTTTCATTATGCCGTTCCTCTAAAGATTTATTCTGTCAAGTTTTCATCAAAAAGCGTTCCACCAATGGAACGTGATAATCCACGAAATTCCGCAATTGCAACGCCGTCTTGATTTCGCACAACAACGTCATAAATGCCGCTGCGCCCGGACAGGTTTTGTTCATCTGCTTCTGCCGTAAGATAATCTCCAACACGGCCCGGCGCCAAATAGGTTATTGAATTATGTTGAGCCACCGTTGCCTGATTACGGCTATTACAGGCAAAAGCAAAAGCACTGTCAGCGAGTGCAAAAGTGACCCCACCATGACACATGCCGTGGCCGTTGGCGTGATGAGCCTGCACCGTCATCGACATGACGGCTCGCCCCTCACCAACTTCACCAAGTTGAAACCCCATCCATTTAGAGGCATTGTCATCTTTCCACATGGTTTCGGCAGCAAGGCGCGCGCGCTCATCCGCTGACATCGTCATGGTTTAGTCCCTGTGAAATTTGCGCTGCGTTTTCCCAAAAACGCAGAAACTCCTTCTGCATAATCTGGGGTTTCACCGCAAATTTTTTGTAGTTTAGCTTCCATGTCCAGTTGCTCATCATGTGAATTTGTTGCGGCAGCCTGAATTGCCTGCTTTGTCTGACCTAGCCCAATCGTCGGTCCATTAGCCAGATTTTTGGTTAGCTCGCGAGCTTCGCTCATTAAGATATCACCCGGCACGGCTTTCCATATCATTCCCCATTGCTGCGCCTGCACCGCTGAAACCGGTTCAGCGGTGAGGGCAATAGCCTTGGCCCGCGCCTCACCTATCAAATGCGGAAGCATCCAGCTACCGCCAGCATCAGGCACCAGTCCCACTTTGGCAAATGACTGGATGAATTTTGCACCATCAGCAGCCAACACAATATCGCAAGCAAGAGCAATATTTGCCCCAGCTCCGGCGGCAACCCCGTTCACCGCACAGACCACCGGAAATTCCAGCGACCTGATCAGGCGTATCAACGGGTTATAGAAAGCTTCAATGGTTTGGCTCAAATCTGGTTTTGCATCCATCTTTTCAGGATCGCGATCACCAAGGTCTTGCCCGGCACAAAAACCACGTCCAGCACCAGTAATAAGGATAGCTCGCATACCACCATCGCGCGCATTCTCAATTGCCTCGCGGAAAAACAAATGCATTTCATCATTGAAACTGTTCAATCTGTCCGGGCGATTTAGAGTAATTTCACACCAATTTTCGTGAGTATCGACAGTTATAGAACTCATTAAATTACCCTCCCTGAGCAAAATCTTCAGTTAGAGTATTTACATAGACTGACTACTTGGTCAATTATAAAACCATTGAAGATTCTGGCATCAGCAATCATTTAATTATCAGCCCCATTCAAGTTAGGACATCACATGACAATTCAGGACATCAGCAGTTTTGCAGCAGGATCATGGGTGCCTCCGAGCAAGGATGCCAGAACAATTTTTAGCGCAGTTACGGGCGAAGCTATTGCACGGGCAGGCAATGGTTCTCTGGATATACAGGCCATGCTTGATCATGCAACATCACACGGTGGCCAAGCGTTGCGGGCAATGACCTTTCATGATCGCGCGCGCATGCTAAAGGCATTGGCATTGCATTTGAGTGAACACAAACAGATGCTCTATGATTTATCCTTCAGCACAGGCACCACCCAAAATGACAATTTTATCGATATTGATGGTGGCATCGGAACTCTCATTGTCTACGCGTCAAAAGGTCGTCGGGAACTACCGGATTCTAAAATTTATCTGGACGGCGATATCGAGGCATTATCGCGAAAAGGTAGTTTTCTTGGGCAACATATAGCGACACCTCTGCAAGGTGTGGCAGTTCACATTAACGCCTTCAATTTCCCGGTCTGGGGAATGCTTGAAAAACTGGCTCCGACCCTGTTGGCCGGTGTTCCAGCCATTGTAAAACCAGCCACGTCAACATGCTATGTAACTGAGTTATGTGTACGCCTGATGATTGAAAGTGATATTCTGCCAGCTGGTGCACTACAATTGGTTGCAGGAGGCATAGGCGATATGCTGGACCGTTTGACAGGGCAGGATGTGGTTGCTTTTACCGGCTCTGCCGATACAGCCCTGAAGCTGCGTTCCAATCATAACATCTTAAAGAACTCCGTCAGATTTTCAGCAGAACAAGATAGCCTGAATGCGTCAATCCTTGGGCCGGACGTTTCACCGGGAACAGATGAGTTCGATCTTTTTGTCAAAGAAATAGTCCGTGAAATGACCACAAAAGCTGGTCAAAAATGTACTGCGATCCGCAGAATAATCGCCCCGGAAAACCATGTAGAAGCAGTCATTGAAGCGGTGTCTGGCAAACTGGTCAAAACAACAATTGGAGACCCAAAGCTAAAAGAAACACGCATGGGCGCTCTTGTTTCTGCCGACCAAAAGCGCGACGTGCTTGATAAAGTTGCAATAATTTCCGAGGAAGCTACCCGCGTATTTGGTGACCCGGATGCTTTTGAAACAAACGGAACAGGCGTCGAAAACGGTGCATTTGTGCCGCCGATGTTGTTTCATTGCCCTAGCCCGGACAAGGCAGTCAAAATTCATGAAGTAGAGGCATTCGGTCCCGTGTCCACCATCATGGGATATCGTGACGTTGATCACGCAATTACACTTGCAAACAAGGGTGGTGGAAGCCTCGTTGCATCGGTCATCACCAATGATACCGAAGTTGCACAACAGGTGGTGTTGGAGGCAGCTTCTTTCCACGGTCGACTATATTTTAACAACGCAACATCCATGAAAGAAAGCACCGGTCATGGTGCTCCTATGCCACATATGGTTCACGGGGGTCCGGGGCGTGCTGGCGGTGGTGAGGAACTGGGCGGCATTCGGGGTGTCATGCACTACATGCAGCGCACAGCCATTCAAGGTAGCCCGGATATTATAACGGCAATCGGCGATCAATGGGTTCCGGGTGCAACAGAAATTCAGGCGACTGATCATCCCTTCACCAAACGATTTGACGAACTGCGCATCGGAGAAACCATCCATACCAAGCCTCGCGAAATTCTGGACTCCGATATCAAGCATTTCGCGGAATTTACCGGTGATAATTTCTACGCGCATATGGACGATGAGGCGGCCGCTGCAAATCCATTCTTTCCCGGCCGTGTAGCCCATGGATATTTGTTGTTATCCTTTGCCGCCGGATTATTTGTTGAACCAAATCCCGGTCCGGTTCTGGCAAATACCGGACTGAACAAGCTACGTTTCATGAAACCGGTCGTACCGGGAGACAGCATTCAAGTGCGCCTAACTGTAAAAAAGAAAACCAAACGAAATGACGAATATGGTGAGGTGCTCTGGCACGTCACTCTTACCAATCAGCAAAGCGAAATGGTTGCCGAATATGAATTATTGACGATGACAGCATATTAGAGCGCAACTGCAAAAAACGATTGCAAATTGTAGATAATTCGTGCGTGAAAATAGACCAATAGGCACTCATTTCATCTTTGATCATATTTAGTAGCGAAACGCTCAATGGCTCTTTATAACACCCCTATGACAAGTGATGAATTGCCTCTGGTTGACTATACAATATCGGCATTGGCCCATAGCGGGCAGACCAAAGTTTGGTCAGTGATTGTCACGGTATTTGGTGATCTTGCGAAGAATCCAGGCGATGAAATTAGCGGTCCTCTCCTCTCAATTATAATGGAAAAAATCGGCATTCGTCCCGAAGCGATGCGTGTAGCCATTCACCGTTTGCGCAAGGATAAATGGATTGAAAGTCGCAGGGAAGGTCGTGTTAGCAAGTACCGCCTCTCCGCAAAAGGGTTTGCAGAATCCGAGGCTGCCCGCCCAAGAATATATGCAACCGTTCAAGCATTTGACCAAAGCAGTAGCAAAGACTGGCATCTTTCAATACAAGAACCCGCGAAGAATTTTGGACTAACAGATGCCAATCAGATTGAAATTGTTCCAGGCGTTCTATTGGGAACAGGACAAACAAAACAAACACCTACCGGAGCATTTGTAGTTCAATTTTCGGATTACACTTTACCTGAATGGGTGAAACAGAAAATATTGCCCGATGCATTGCTCACAGCATACGAACAGTTTCAGCATTCTTTGACTGAAATATTTGAGGAACTCAACGGCCAACCACGACCAAACCGATTGGAGGCGGCAATTGTGCGTATATTGATTATTCACAATTGGCGCCGACTTTTATTGCGTCACTCAGAGGCCACAGATAATTTCTTCCCGGATGGTTGGGTTGGCAGAGAATGCCGACAACTGGTCACGTCCATTTTGGAAAAATTGCCTGACAACAATTTGACTGCATTATCTCATGAATTGGAAACGGGTACTAATATCCGCAACCAGTGAATTATGTGGTCAATTTAGCGTTTCCCAAATCCACCACCACCTGGGGTTTTCATTACAAAGACATCCCCCACACCCATTTCCACCTCATCGTTGCCATTCAAAAGCTCTGTCTCGCCGCTCAATCGTTCGACGTAATTTTCGCCCGTCATTCCTGCTTGGCCGCCATCCACCCCAAATGCTCTGGTTTTTCGGTGTGATGACAACACGGTTGCAGTCATTTCCGCAAGGAACCTGATTTTTCGCACTATGCCATTGCCACCGCTAAATCTTCCAACTCCCCCGGAGCCAACGCGAATTGAAAACTCCTCAACGCGGACGGGAAAGCGACCTTCCAGTATTTCTGGGTCGGTCATGAGTGTATTGGTCATGTGACTATGAACAGCACTTGCGCCATCAAATCCATCACCTGCTCCCGTACCACCACAAATGGTTTCGTAGTTTTGAAATGTCTCATTTCCATAAACAAAATTATTCATCGTTCCCTGAGACCCTGCAATAACGCCAAGCGCACCATAGAGCGTATCCGCAATGGCTTGGCTTACTTCTGTATTTCCTGAAATCACTGCCGCAGGATAGTTTGGATTAATCATTGAACCATCTGGGAGAACAATCTTTAGGGGCTTCATGCAGCCTTCATTCATAGGGATATCGGAGCCAACGAGTGTACGAAATACATAGAGGACCACAGCACGACAAATCGCGAATGGAGCATTGTAATTCAATTTGTCCTGAGGCGACGTTCCAGTAAAATCGATGACAGCTTCACGCATCTTTTTGTCGACTGAAATTTGTACTACTATTTTAGCACCGCTATCCAGCAGATAGGTATATTTGGAATTCTTCAGAACGGCCAGCACACGGCGCACGCTCTCTTCAGCATTGTCCTGAACATGCCCCATATAGGCATGGACAACTTTTAATCCGTATTGAGCAACGGATTTTTTCAACTCACTTGCACCTGTGGCATTTGCCGCAATCTGAGCCGCCAAATCCGCCATGTTTTGATCGATGTTGCGACAAGGATATCGGCCGGACGCCAACAACGCACGCGCATGAGCATCCTGCAACCCGCCCTGTTTCACCAACAAAAAGTTATCAATTAACACGCCTTCTTCTTCGATATGAGAACTGTCCGGTGGCGCTGATCCCGGTGTCTTACCACCAATATCAGCATGATGCCCACGGGAGGCAACAACAAAAATTATATCCTTACCGGCTTCATCAAAGACTGGCGTGATGACAGTAACATCAGGTAAATGAGTTCCCCCATTGAAGGGATTATTCATCATGAACACGTCACCTGGAGCAATATTCCCGGTATTCTCAGAAAGGATCAACCGGACACTGTCACTCATTGAACCCAGATGAACTGGCACATGCGGCGCATTGGCAACCAGATCACCCGTTGGCGTGAAGATGGCACAGGAAAAATCATACCGCTCCTTGATGTTCACCGAATAAGCCGTGTTAGCCAAAGTCGCGCCCATTTGTTCAGCAATTGACATGAACAAATTATTGAACACTTCAAGCATCACCGGATTGACCGATGTACCAATTGCATCCTGACGTTTTATGGGAACGATGCGACGCATGAGAAGGCTGCCACCTGTTTGGACTTCCGCCTGCCAGCCATCTTCCAGAATATTTGTGCCTGTCGGTTCAAATATAATTGCAGGACCGGTGACAATCTGCCCCCGGTCTAGTTTTTCACGGTCGACAAGAGGGACGTTTTCCCAGTCGTCACCCGAAAACATGGATGCAAATTCTGCATCCGCTTTGTCGCCAGACGGTTTGCTCGGCAAGTTTGTTGATACACAAGTATCCCCGATTGCTTCCGATGTTAGTTGCTCAATTATCAAACTGTCATAAACGGGAATAAAGCCGAAGCGCTGGCTATGGGCAAGTTCAAATGCATCGCGCATTTCGCTCTGGGTTCCAAACGACACAGGCAAAGACTGGTGCGACCCGTTCGTTCGGATATACGCAGTTCGCACAATTTCAATTTGATCCTTTGAAATCCCCTGCTCCAAAACCTCTGTAAGTGTTTCGGTTTCCAGGCGCGATAAAACCTTGTCAGCTTCATCAATTTTCGAGATATCAAGCTCAAACTGGTGTTCCCTGATCGCGCGAATATCAGCCAGTCCCATGCCAAACGCCGATAGGACGCCAGCAAACGGATGGATAAATATACTCTCCATCCCGAGCACATCTGCAACAAGGCAGGCATGCTGGCCTCCGGCTCCACCAAAGCAATTCATCGTATATCTGGTTATATCATAGCCACGTTGTACAGAGATTTTCTTGATCGCATTTGCCATATTCTCAACTGCAATACGCAAGAAACCCTGGGCTAGTGCCTCTCTCTTTTTGAGAGGCTCATTTGTTTCTGTGGCAATCAATTTCGCCATTTCATCAAACTTGTCCTGCACAATTTTCACGTCCAGTTTCTGATCACCTTCCGGCCCAAAAACAGATGGGAAATTATCTGGTTGCAACTTACCCAACAAAACGTTGCAATCTGTCACGGTCAAAGGCCCCCCCCGACGGTAACTGGCAGGACCTGGGTTTGCTCCTGCACTTTCAGGCCCAACCTGCATACGCCCATCACGAAAACTGAGTATGGACCCGCCGCCAGCAGCAACCGTATGAATACTCATCATCGGCGCCCTTATACGCACACCTGCAACTTTAGTTTCAAAGGAACGTTCGTATTCACCCGCATAGTGGCACACATCTGTTGATGTACCTCCCATGTCAAAACCGATTAACTTATCAAAGCCCAGTTCCTGCGCAGTTTTGCTCATGCCAACAACGCCCCCCGCAGGGCCGGATAATATGGCATCCTTTCCCTGAAATAAGTCAGCATTCGTCAGTCCGCCATTCGACTGCATGAACATTAGTTTATTGTCTGCGCCCAATGCATCACGCACCTGAGCCACATAGCGACGCAAAATTGGAGACAGATATGCATCCACAACGGTGGTATCTCCGCGTGCTACCAGTTTGATCAAAGGACTTGCCTGATGGCTTAGTGAAATCTGTTCAAAGCCAATTTGCTTTGCCAACGCGCCGACCTGCAATTCGTGGTCGTGAAATTTGTATCCATGCATAAAGGCGATCGCCACCGAGCGATAACCCTCGTCATGGGCTGCCTTAAGGGCCGTTTTGACCTGCTCTGGGTCCAGTTGCTTAAGAACATCACCATCAACTGATACTCGTTCGCCAACTTCCACCACTTTGTCATGCAACAATTCAGGCAACACGATGTTCAAATCAAAGAGCCGGGGCCGGTTTTGATACCCGATGCGCAACAAATCCCCGAAACCCTGAGTGATCAGCAATAGCGTACGGTCGCCTTTTCGCTCCAACAGCGCATTGGTTGCTACGGTCGTTCCCATTTTTACGGCACTGATTGTGTTTTCTGGAATTGGATCATTTTCCGATAGTTCCAGAAGATCGCGTATGCCCTGCACCGCCGCATCTTTGTAACGTTCAGGGTTTTCCGATAACAGCTTATGGATTAAGAGATCACCATCCGGTTTAAGAGCCACAATATCAGTGAACGTGCCACCTCGATCAACCCAAAATTCCCACATTGTTCAATGCTCCTTTGGACGTGCGCACCCGGTGCCACGACAATATAACGGGTTTATATTTTTATCAGTAGAAGAGAGATGGCAGCCAGAGGGCCAACTCAGGAAAGACCAGGAGAAAACCTATCATGGCGAACATGGTCAGCACGAACGGAGACGCACCTTTCATAACATCCATGATTTCCCCTCGATCACGAATTCCCTGAACCACATAAAGGTTGATTCCGATCGGAGGTGTTATCAGCGCAGTTTCCAAGAGAACCATCAATAGAATACCAAACCATACTGGATCAAAGCCCAGGGCAACCACAATTGGTGTGATCAACGGCGCGGTTGTCAAAAGCATCGACAAGGTTTCCATAAAACAACCGACCAATATCAAAATGACAACAATCATTATCATTGTCTCCATTGGAGACCATCCAAGACCTGTAACGAAGTCGGCCAGTGCCTGTGTCAAACCAATCACAGACAATACAAAGTTCAAGAAAACCGCCGCGATAATTATCAACATAATCATAGCAGTTGTGCGCATGGTTCCCTCAATTGCCTGTCGCAACATGGAGATTGTCAGCTTGCCATTTGCCGCAGCCAAACCCATCGCAGCAACAACCCCAAGGGACGCCGCTTCTGTGGGTGTCGCGACGCCTGCATAGATTGAGCCCACCACAACAACAAATATGCCGATAGGAGGAATGAGGGATGGAAGCGCGCGAAACCGTTCGCTCCAGCTATAATTCAATCGTTCGCCTCCCCATTCCGGCTTCACGACACAGACGACTATGACCGTTATCATAAATAATATCGCCAGCAAGAATCCCGGAATGAACCCAGCAAGATATAGTTCCGGCACAGACGTTTCAGTTAACAGGCCATACAAAATCAAATTGATTGAAGGAGGAATTAAGATGCCCAAAGTACCACCAGCTGCGATGGTTCCCAAAAACAGGGGCTCATTGTAACCGCGCTTATCAATTTGTGGGATGGCCACGGTTCCAATGGTTGCAGCAGTTGCAACCGATGATCCTGAAGTTGCAGCAAACAAGGCCGACGATCCAATATTGGAATGCATCAGGCCGCCCGGCAACCAACCGAGCCATTTCACTATACCGTCATACATGCGTTCGGTAATTCCGGCGCGCAGCAAAATCTCCCCCAACATGACGAACATTGGAATGGCGATGAGTAAAAAATCCGTGCTGGTCTGCCATGCCATGTCAGATATTGCACGATGCAGCGGCATGGAGCTTTCTGTAAACTGCAGGATCAATCCCAACCAACCCAGAGATGCAGCGATTGGAACAGCCAGAGCAATCAGAGCCAATAAAATTACAAGTGTTTTTACCAACATGACCTAGACGCTTTCATCTTCAATTTGTTCGTCCATAGACTTCATGCCGATAAGACTATCAGCACCGGCACGGTCGCCAGAACGAAGTCTGACGAGCGCCACAAGGCCAATGAGAAGACCGCTAAAGACAAAGAACATCCAACCAAACAACCAGGGAATTTGGGGCCAAGCGAGCGGCACACGCATCGGCGTGATTGAGCGAGAACCATGCTTAAGGGTATCTGCAACCATGTCCCAAACCAGCACGCTGACCACCAAGGCAAATCCAATTAACAATGCCAGCGCAAAAAAATTCAAAAATGGCCGTAATATACGGGGCATCACATTAAACAAAGCGTCAACTCGAATATGCGCTCGTTCGAATAATGCAAAGGCCAGACTGAAAGAGGTCGCTATGCCAAATGCATAGCCGGACAATTCATCCGCACCTCCCAAACTGACATTAAATATTTTTCTAAGGAAGATCTCGAAGGTGACCAGGAAAGCTGAAAGTATAATCAGACTGCCACCAAACCAGGTCAACAAAAGGCTTAGCTTATGCGTTTTAACAAGTAATTTTTCTAACATAGCTGGTCACACCCGAGATTATTTGGGCGGCCTGATCGAAAGAAAAGGCCGCCCATGGTTTCGAATTATTTGGCTTTTGCTACCATACCCAGAACGGCACCAACGGTTGCATTCCAATTAGCAGCACACTCAGCACCACAGCGTTCTGCCCAACGAGCAAGAACAACATCATTGGCAATCTTGTCGCGCGCAGCCAGATC
This sequence comes from Rhizobiaceae bacterium, assembly GCA_045047085.1. GTDB lineage: Bacteria > Pseudomonadota > Alphaproteobacteria > Rhizobiales > Rhizobiaceae. The sequence goes on from JASFYT010000004.1 coordinate 86,744, forward strand.
TTCCTTGGAAGGCTCCACCAGTTTCATGGAACCTTTCTCACCAATGGCACATTCTCCACCAGTAATGCAGGCGATCGCCACTTTATCTTCTGTGGCAGTTTCTGCCCACATACGTTCGTTCAAGGCAGCAATTTCCGTAGTCATGATCTCTTGCTGTGCTTTGGACATGGAGTTCCATTTGTCCATATTCATCGCACCAAAAGCCAGTCCCCAACCAACGCGAAGTGTGTAGGCATGGGTCGCAATCTGTTGCCAGTTCGCTGAATAAGCGGACATTGTGCCGGTAATGGCGCAGTCAACAACGCCTTTTTCAAGCGCTGGAATAACTTCAGCAAAAGACACGGTTACAGAGGTGCCACCAACGCCCTCGACAAAATCACCAAGTGTCGTGGCATAAACGCGGATCTTTTTACCCTTGAGGTCAGCCAATCCATTCACTTCAGCATTGCACCACAAAGTTTGGCTTGGGAACGGATACAGCATAAGCAGCTTTGCGTTATAAATCTCCGCAAAGTTCTTCTCCATTATCGGGTAATAAGCTTCTGCAACTTTGCGCTCGGTTTCGATATCCTGGGTAACCGATGAAAGGTCGGCCCCTTCAAACACAGCATTTTCTGCTGCCACATAACCTGGCAAGCCAAATGCAAAATCAAAGACACCGTTTTTTACAAGGCGCATGATTTCGAAGCCCTTAAGGCCTAAACCGGACTGCGATTTAATATCTCCGATAATTTGACCATTGGAAGCCTTAGCCAGAACTTCGTTGAAGAACGGCCCTTCATGCTTTTTAAAATTAGTCAGGCTCGACCAAGTTCCAACAGCCTTTAGAACAACCGGGCTATCTGCAATTGCTGCGGTCGATACAACTGTCGTCAACATAAGAGCTGACATTACCGTAATCATCTTTTTCATTTTAATCTCCACTGGTTTTAGGTTTAATTATTGGGGTTTCTGCGCATTCATCGATGTCAGAGATGAGCATATGTCCGGGCTTGTGCGTGATAACAATCGGTATCTGCGCCTTCTCAATTGCGACTTGTGGGGTTACACCACAGGCCCAGAAGACAGGAACGTACCCTTGTTCTATCGGAGCAGGATCGCCCCAATCCGGTTTTTCAAGGTCCATAATGCCTATACTTTCCGAACTTCCCACATGAACAGGAGCACCATGAGCCAACGGATACTTCGCAGAAATTTCAGAGACCAATTGCACCTGTTCTTTTGGGACGGATCGCATGCTAACCACCATATTCCCTGAAAACGCCCCAGAAGGTATGCAGTCAATGTTTGTACGAAACATCGGCACGGTCGTATTGTTTTCAATATGCCAAAGTTTAACACCAGCCCGTTGCACCGCATGCTCAAATGTGAATGAACAGCCCAATGCAAAAACGACAAAGTCTTCTTGCCAAATATCTATGATATCGGAGGATGAGTTCACCAGTTTGCCATAACGATAAATATTATACGCAGACACATCAGTTCGAATATCGATATCCTGACCCATGGTGTGCATCATTGGATTGCCGGTGTCTGAAACACCCGACAAAGGGCAAGGTTTTGGATTGCGTTGGCAAAACCGAGAAAAATCAAACGCAAATTCTTCTGGCATGATTACAAGATTTGCCTGAAGTCTCCCCGGCGCTAGCCCGGCAGTCTGCCCCTGAAAAGAATTACTGCGAATTTTTGAACGTATGGCCAGACTGTCCAGACCAACAAAGTGGTTATCTGGGTTTAGTGATACTGGCTGCGTGTTTTCTATGCTCATGGTTCAAGCAAACACTTTGATCCTCATAAATACAAATTGAATTATTCTTCATAAATTCATAAATAATTTTTATGTGCTCTGCGCCATGGATACATCACGCGCAATGTTCGCTGCAGTTTCATTCAAATAACTTTTAGGGTCGCCCAAGTAGGATGCCGTAAATTGCAACGGGCTGGGTATCCAACCTGGGTCAAATTCCTGTATTGATCCCCGCTCTGAATAGTCTTTGGCCAGCGCCTTGGGCAGGGCAGCAACACATAACCCGGCTTCAACAAGCCTAAAACAAGCGGAAAGACTTGTAGATGGGTAAATTACAAATTGGGGTCCCACTTTCTCAAACAATGCCGCCTTCAATTCTCGATAAGGCCGCGTATTCCGTGCATAAGATGCAATCGGGCATTTCAATTGCATTGCCTCTTCGACAGGAAATTTTGTTGATGCAAACCATGCCAATTCAAATTCAGGTAATGCAACATTGTCGACAGAATATTCAGATACTGGCCCCAGCAAGATCGCCAGATCAATTTCCCTATCTAACAACGAATTTCGCAATTCCACCGAAATATCAACTTTGATTTCGACGGTCAGCTTGGGAAACTCCTTATTAAGTTTCTCGATAAACTCAGGTAGCCAACTTTGTGCAATCGTCTCAGAAACCCCCAGCCGGAGGCGTCTTTCCACAGCCTGGTGGTCGATCACATCTCTTTCCACCAATTCAGCTAAATGTAAAAATCGCTCAGCATATGAAAGAAGAACTTCGCCGCGGCTAGTTAGCTTAAGCCCTTGAGATGTACGCTCAAATAGTTTTGCAGAAGTTGAATATTCCAGATTTCGAATGCGGGTTGTAACAGCAGGCTGTGTCAAATTTAATTGTTCAGCCGCTTTACCAATCCCGCCGCATCTTACCACGCATAAAAATGTTTCAAGTTGCTGTAAATTGATTTTGGATGACATCTCCAAACTGTCCATCAATTAATTGCACAGAGCAAGTAATTATTGTTGCTGGCATGAAACACCAAACCCTGCGGTGGATTTTAAAAGTTTGATCAGGCAGTTGCTCTGAAAACCTATATCCAACACACCTAGCAATGTTCGAATATATAAACAGCTTTTACAATCTTCGCCGCAGACATTCATCATTGGGATGGAAAAACCCCTGGCATTCGAATGAATTGCCGCCAAATAAAAACCTCAAGAGGCACTAAAGCGCGACAGGTCCAACCAATCGGATAATCTCAAGCTTCTCTGATGCGAGGTATCTCACTCTAGGTCGCTCCCAATACCCTATCATGCTTTTTTTGAGCAAGCGCAACTCCAGCGTTTTTTCAGCAATAACCTCTTTCAAGTCGCGAGACTGTCGGCGAAAGTTTTTCACCTCATCACTGGAGGCAGCCAGTGCCGTATCGCCTGTAAACCGGCACTTGCCTACTTCAATGAAGTCCCCTCTCAAAAGCCCTTGTGATATGCCCCCACGGCGGCACAGTTCGACAATCCTGATCTTTGTCTCATCGTCTACTTCTTGGTGGTGACGATGAACCAGAACTTCTACCCTATCAAATCAACTGCTTTGGTTCCATTAGCGCTGACGTCAGACAAATAGAACAGATGTGATAATTCTAAGAATTTCGCTACCAAGTGTTACTCAGGTTTTATGACTGGAGAGTTGAAAATCCATGATCCAAACCGGCGATGATTTCCTGAACTTCATTTGATGTCAGTATCAGTGGGGGAGAAAGAATGACGTTTGGACCGGAGACACGCACCATGATGCCGTGTTCATAGGTGGCTTGTTGAAGTTGGCCAATGGTCTTTTTATCGATTGGTGTCTTATTTTCGCGGCTTGATACCAGCTCCATGGCGCACATCAGCCCGTGGCCTCCGCGTACATCGCCGACCAGTTCATATTTTTCCTGCAAGCCCAGCAAGCCCTGATAAAGTTCGGCACCTTTTGCGGCTGCATTTTCATGGACTTTCAATTTTTGGGTCTCCTGCAAACAAGCAATTGCTGCGGCTGCTCCGACCGGGTGACCGGAATAGGTATAGCCCGAGCCGATCGATGCTATTCCGGTACTGTCACTCTCAAAAACCTCTGCGATTTTATCCGACAACATCACGGCACCAAACGGGAAATAACCGTTTGTGATGGCTTTGGCTGTGGTCATGAAATCGGGCTGGACGCCCCAATGGCGCGAACCAGACCAACTGCCCGTGCGGCCGAAGGCAGTGATCACCTCATCAGCAATCAACAAAATGCCATTGCGATCACAAATATTGCGTACCATTGGCATGAAACTTTCATGCGGCGGGATGACGCCGCCAGCCCCAAGGACCGGTTCCATGATAAAGGCTGCAATGGTGTTTGCGCCCTGAAAAGCAATCTCATCTTCCAGCGCTGCAGCACATAGGCCAGCAAGTTTCGCAGGGTCGGTTTCATTGAAGGGATTGCGGTAAGTATACGGGGCCGGAATATGGAAACAACCGGGCATCATTGGCTCATAGGGCGTGCGAAAATTGGCATTACCATTCACCGAGGCGCCACCCGTATGCGTGCCGTGATAGCCCTTTTTTAGGCTCAGATATTTGACCCGACCCGGCTCTCCGCGAACCTTGTGATATTGACGCGCGAGACGCAGTGCAATCTCGACGCTATCAGACCCACCAGACGTAAAGAATGCGCGGGTGAGACCATCAGGTTCAAAAAACTCTTTCAGCATATAGCTCAGTTCAATTGCCGCATCGTTCGAAGTGCCACGAAAGGTTGAATAATAGGGAAGCTGCTCCAATTGCGCGGCTATTGCCTGCTTGATCGGGTCGCAGGAAAAACCAAGATTGACGTTCCAAAGCCCCCCGACCGCATCGATGGTTTCATGCCCGTCAATATCAGTAATGCGGACGCCCGAACCGCCCGTAATAATGGCAGGCGGATTGGCGATACTTTCCGCAGGATGAGCCATTGGATGCCAGAGATGGCGGGCATTATTTTCTTTGAGAAAGTTTGAATCTTTCATGGCTTTTCCTTAGTTTAGTCCCAGAAGGCCAAGCGCGTTTGCGTAGCTTTCTGCGGGAGTACGGACATTGAAATGGACGGTTTTTAAACCAATATTTATTGCGCCCTCAATATTTCGGGCCTGATCATCGACAAAAACACAATCCTCGGCATTCAGTCCGATATCTTCAAGGCAGGCTTGATAAGCGCGAGGATCAGGTTTGAGAATTTTCGTGTAGGTGGCGTCATGGATGACTTCAAAATCTTTCAAAAAAGGTAATTTCTGACGGAAATCTGCGCCGTAGAAAAGATCCAGTTCGTTGGATAGAATTGCCAGCCTGACACCATTGGATTTGGCAATGGCAATTGTCTCCAGAAATTCCGGGCGGATCACCTCGGCAGGAGCAGCACCGCGTGCGGCTTTCACAAAATCCGACATCTGTGTCCACTCAGCGCCCACGAGCTTGGCCACTTCTTGCGTGCGCTGATGCCAGTAATCACGTTCTGAAATTTCGCCTGCCTGCATGGCACACCAAAGAACATCATTATCGGGTGCAAACGGACCGCACCAGGTGAGTGTGCCGGGAGTAAGCTTAAGTGCTTTTTCAGATAAATTATGGGTCTCAAACAAGGTACGGGAAATGACGCCGCCGAAGTCAAGAATTAATGCTTGTTCAGTCATTAAGGGGCCAAACCTGTTTGATCTCGTTAGGAACAACGCCGCCAAAGGCGGAGGAGACTATTTCGCTGTATTTGAGCAGAGCCATGACAATTTCATGTCCTTTTTCTGATGTCAGGCGTGATTTGGGTAGGGCAACGGCAACGGTTCCCACAGTCTGTTGATTGTGGTCAAAGACTGGAGCTGCGAAGGAACATACTTCCTCTTCAAAGCCCTGATCAGAATAGCTGTAGCCCCTGCTGCGTGTTTCTTCGACAATTTCGCACAGGGTTTTGCCTTCGGTGATGGTTTTTGAGGTGTGGATTTCCATCGGATTGGCAAGCACGCGCTGCAACAATTCAGAAGGTCCGTAAGACAGCATGGCAATGCCCGATGATGTGGCATGAAGGGGCAGCATTTCACCATCATCAAAATGAACCCGCGTACCATGACTTTGTGTATCCGCATGAAGAAGAGGGGACATCATGTCTCCCTGAAGAAGGGATACATGTACGAGCTCGCCCAGTTCATCCGAGAGAGCGGTGACCTTGGAGATCACAGCGTCACGAATCGGGAAAGTGTGTTCGCGCACAGCTGCCAACCGTAAAAGCGCTGGACCCAGACGATAGTTCTTGCTGATCGGATCCTGCTCAACAAACCCGTTTTGTTCAAGGGCAGTGAGGTGACGATGGACGGTGGCTTTATCGCGACGGGCCAGCCGTGCAAATTCCGTCAATCCTATTTGTGGCTGCTGAGAAGAGAAATTATTCAGCAATGTCAACGCTTTAGTTATCGTACCCATCTTCTGGCGGGGCCTTTTTATGACAATATTCCGCCAAATGTTGACAGAAATCAGAAATGCGGTCAATATAAATTTGCATCAACGGTTCAAATAATGAACCGATTAAGTTGACCTGGAGGAATGAAATGGCACAAAATAAACTTGCCGCAGCGCTGATCTTATCCGCTGCGATTATGGCCCCGATTGCAGCGCCCACAGCTGCACTGGCTGAATATCCTGAAAAACCCGTATCCTTTGTTGTACCCTTTCCGCCTGGCGATCTGGAAGACGTACTGACGCGCATGATCGCGGACGAGTTTCAAAAAACTTATGGCGTACCGGCAGCTGTTGTTAATAAGCCCGGCGGCGGTGGTGGTCCTTTCCCCGGTGCTGCCGAAGTGGCGAAAGCACCAGCTGATGGCTACACCGTCGGTTCATTTGTGATTGGTGTGCCGGTAGTTGGACCAAACGTTGGCATTCCTGAACTAAACCCGAACCCGTTTGATCCGATCGGTATTTTTCTGACTTACCCATTTGTCATTGCAGCTTCCGGCGACGCGCCTTATTCAAGTATGGCAGAGCTTGCGAAACACGCAAAAAGCAATGATGTGGCACTTGGGCATTTTGGGGCACCCCTTGCGCCCACGAAAGTGACGTTCGCACTGGCCAAAAAGATGGGCTTTGAATACGCTTCAGAAGCGGCGTTTGACGCGCTCGATTGCAACACTTTGGCATCAGGTGATGTGGATGTGATCAACACCACTTTGCAGCTGATTCTGCCTTGCCTTGATAAAGTGAAAGTTCTTGCCAGCATTGGTGAAAAGCGTATTCCGCTGACGCCAGACACGCCAACAGTGGCTGAACTAGAGCCCTCTCTTTCGATCTCTCTGTGGAATGGTCTGTTTGTTCACAAGGACACACCAGCAGATGTTCGTGCTAAAATCGAAGCTGTTGCCCGTAAGGTAATGGCATCAGATAAAGCCAAGGAATTGGCAAAAAATACTGGTGCGTTGATCTATTGGCAGGACGTGGATGCTTCCAAGGCTCGCATTGCTGCCGATATTAAAATTATGTCGGAAATCTCCGAATAATTGGATTACCATCCGGCCCAATACATCATTAGTATTGGGCCGGATTCTATTTTGAACATTCTTGCCCCCACAAGGCTGATTGCATGACCCGACTGAAAACGCTTCAGGAGCTTTTTAAAAGATATCGCCGCCCCGGCGACCTTGTGTTCGCTGTGTTGTTTCTGGCTTTTTCCATATTTTTGCTACTTAATCTGGATGGCCAGACAAGTTGGGTGAAGCGAACGAAATTGTTTGCACAGCCGGCGTTCTGGCCGACTGCGTCGCTGGTTGCGATGACTGGTTTTGCGATACTGCACTGTATTGGTTCGCTAGCATCTCCCCGCATTTCCGGGCGCTGGCAGGAAACTATCTTCTGGCTTCGCTCGTTTGAATATGCGGCATGGTTCATTTTCTATTCCCTACTGGCTCCATGGCTTGGATATCTGCCCGCGACAATCCTGTTTACGACCATGCTCGCCCTGCGGCTTGGATATCGCGGCTGGCGTCCAATTGGCATGGCGGCGGGGCTGGCATTTGTTATTGTGGTTATCTTCAAATCCATGCTTCAGGTGAAAGTTCCCGGCGGTAAAATCTATGAATTTCTGCCCGATTTCATTCGCCCTTTCATGCTGACATATTTTTAAAGGGATAACGATGGACGCTCTACTATCAGGTGTTGATCTTCTTGCCCGCTGGGATGTGCTGGTGGCACTTCTGATTGGCTCAATCGGGGGCGTGATCATTGGCGCGATTCCTGGAATTGGCGCGGCTGTGGCAATTGCCATATTGCTGCCGGCAACGTTTTCACTGGACCCGATTGTAGGGCTGACAATTCTTTTGGGCATTTACGGTTCGTCCATGTATGGGGGAGCGCTGCCGGCAATTTTGATCAATACGCCCGGCACGGCGGTCAATGCACTCACCACTTACGATGGCTATCCCATGACAAAAAGAGGCGAGGCCAGACGTGCTCTAGCACTGGCCTATGGTGCGTCTTTCTTTGGTGGCGTCTTTGCCATAATTTGTTTAATATTGCTGTCGCCACTTTTAGCTTTGATTGCACCTCATTTTGGCAGCCGCGAGATTTTTCTGGCCGCCCTGTTGGGTATCATCCTTGTGGTTCTTGCCCATCGCGGACAAATATTTGCAGCGGGCATGCTGGCCTCACTGGGAATTTTCCTGAATACGGTCGGTTTGGAGCCGGTCAAATATACTAAGCGTTTTACATTCGATCAGACATGGCTGGCATCGGGGGTTGATCTGATCGTCGTGGTTCTGGGCCTATTTGCTATATCTCAGGCTTTTGTATTGCTGGTCGATAAGGACACAACGCCAAAGGCGCAACCGGTTCGCGGTTCGATGCTCAGTGGTATGAAAGAACTGTTGAAATATAAACGTGTTGCAAGCGTTGCTTCAAGCTTTGGTGTGGTCATGGGCATGATCCCCGGAGTAGGCGAATTTACGGCCCAGTTCATGTCCTATACCTACGCGCAAAAAACCTCCAAGGAGCCTAAAAAATTTGGCCATGGTTCCCCCGAAGGACTGATTGCCTCGGAAGCTGCAAATAACGCCGTGCCAGGGGCTGCAATGATCCCGCTTCTGGCGCTGGGTATTCCCGGTGAAGCGCTTACCGCAATGATGCTTTCAGTATTCTACGTGCATAATGTTATCCCCGGACCGCAGCTGTTCCAAAACCATCTGGATTTTATTTATGCGCTTTATATGTCCATGCTGGCGCTCAATGTGATCGTACTGATCTTTTTGCTATTTGCCACCAATCTGTTGACCAAAGTGATCCAGATACCAACGCGGTTTTTGGGAATACTTATTTTGACATTGAGTTTTGTTGGAGTTTATTCCCTACGAAATTCCATAAGTGATTGTGGCATTGCGGCAGCGTTTGGAATTTTTGGGCTGATCCTCAAACGGTTGAACCTACCCGTTGTTCCGATCATCCTCGGCATGGTTCTGGGCGGCATCATGGAGGTGAAATTGCGCAGCTCTATGGCACGGGTGAAGACGCCGCTTGATTTTGTCGACCGGCCAATTGCCGCCATGCTTGCGCTGGTTATTCTACTTGTGATCATCATGCATATCCGCACGCTGATCAAGGAACATAAAACACCTCTTCCTGAGCACGACCATGATGTTCACGATTCACAACAACGGTAAAATCCCATGCTTGATCAATCCAATATCAACGCCCTACGAAACGAAACCATTTCGCCGCGTGGCCACTTCATTGATGGTGAGACTTGCCAAAGTGCTTCCGGTGAGACGACAGATGTAATTTCGCCTATTGACGGAAAGCTGCTAACCACAACCGCCGCCGGTAGCGAAGAGGATGCACACCGGGCAATTGCTTCAGCACGTGCAGCATTTGAAGACCGGCGCTGGTGCGGACAGGCACCGGCCGCCCGCAAAAAAATCATGCTCAAATGGGCAGACCTGATTGAGCGGGAGGCGCTGGCACTTACTGTTTTGGGAGTGCGGGATAATGGCACCGAAATTGCTATGGCCTTTAAAGCAGAGGCGGGTTCTGCCGTTGGGGCCATTCGTTATTACGCAGAGGCGATTGACAAGATTTATGGACAAATTGCACCCACAGCCGATGGTAATCTGGGGCTGATCCACCAAGAGCCGGTAGGAGTCGTTGGTGCCATCGTGCCGTGGAATTTTCCGCTCATGATTGGTGCATGGAAGCTTGGGCCCGCTCTCGCTGCGGGTAATTCAGTTGTTCTTAAACCTGCGGAAACGGCGTCTCTTTCCCTGTTGCGCATTGCGCAATTAGCCCTTGAAGCGGGGATGCCTCCGGGCGTTTTTAATGTGGTAACCGGCAAGGGAAGCGTCGTTGGCGAAGCCATGGCGCAATCGATGGATATCGACATTATGGTATTCACCGGCTCCGGCAATGTGGGGCGGCGATTGCTCGAAAATTCAGCGCGTTCAAATATGAAACGCTGCTATCTGGAACTTGGCGGCAAGTCTCCCAACATCGTCTTCAGCGATGCCAAAGATTTGTCAGAAGCAGCCAAGGTTTCCGCTGCCGGAATTTTCAGAAATTCCGGGCAGGTCTGTGTTGCCGGTTCACGCCTGTTGGTCCAGAAGGATATTCACGATGAGTTTGTCGCCGAACTGGCAAAACACGCAAATGCGATGCGAGTGGGAAATCCTTTGGAAATGGACACACAGGCAGGCGCGGTAAACACCCTTACGCAATTGAAACAAAATCTCGGTTTTGTCGAAATTGCCCAAAATGAAGGCGGCATCCTGTATCAGGGCGGCAAGCGTATTTTGGAAGAAACAGGTGGTTATTATATGGAGCCAACGATCATTATCGAAGTGAAGGTCAATGATAGCATTGCTCAAAAAGAAGTCTTTGGTCCCATTCTGGCTGTGAGCACTTTTGAAGATGAGAACGAAGCAATTGCCCTTGCCAATAGCACGGATTATGGTTTGGCTGCTGGGGTCTGGACGGCCGATCTTTCTCGCGCTCACCGGATGATCCGGGCAGTGCGTTCAGGCGTCATTCATGTGAATACTTATGGCGGTGCGGATATGACCGTGCCACTGGGTGGTGTTAAACAATCGGGCAATGGTCATGATAAATCCCTGCATGCATTTGATAAATTCTTCGATCTCAAGACCGCATGGATCAAGCTTTAAAAGGGCAAAATATGTCTGATAAAACCATTCTGGTCGTTGGAACCTATGATACCAAAGATGATGAACTGAATTATCTGGCGGAACGGATCAGGGCGCAGGGCGGCAATGTGCTCTCCATGGATGTGAGCGTGCTCGGAGACCCAACCCATCCGACTGATTATTCCAAACATCAGGTGGCAGAGGAGGGAGGAAGCTCCATCCAGGCAGCGATTGATAGTGGTGACGAAAACCAGGCCATGCAGATCATGGCGACGGGAGCTGCGGCTTTGAGTGCGCGGTTATTTCGACACGAGGTTTTTGACGGAGTGATTATTCTGGGTGGGACCATGGGCACCGATCTGGCGCTTGATGTTTGTGCAGCACTTCCCCTTGGGGTTCCAAAATATATCGTTTCGACGGTCTCGTTTTCCCCTCTTATTCCTGTTGAGCGGCTTGCTGCCGATACGCAAATGATCCTTTGGGCAGGAGGGCTTTACGGCCTGAACTCGATTTGCAAGTCATCGCTTTCACAAGCTGCAGGCGCTGTATTGGGAGCAGCACGCAGCGTTGAACCACCACAAAAGGAAAAACCGTTGATCGGCATGACCAGCCTTGGCAAGTCGGCGCTGAAATATATGGTTCCGCTGAAACCAATGCTGGAAGAGCGTGGCTTTGAAGTCGCCGTTTTCCACGCAACGGGTATGGGCGGACGGGCCTTTGAAACGTTGGCAGGACAAGGAGTTTTTGCCTGCGTATTTGATTTTTGCACTCAGGAATTGGGTAATTATATTCATGGCTCGGATATCTCTGCCGGCGCAGATCGACTGACCAATGCAGGCCAATCAGGCACGCCACAAATTGTGGCTCCGGGTTGTTATGATCTGGTGGATATTGCCGGTTGGCGCGACATTCCAGCGAAATGGGCGCACCATATCAACCATGCCCATAACAGGTTACTTACTTCAATTGTGCTGAACAATGAAGAACGGCGTGCCGTTGCTGATGCCCACGCGAAACAATTGGCAAAGGCAAAATCCGAAACAGTATTTATTCTGCCAACCGGCGGTTGTGGTGAATGGGACCGCCCCGGGGAAGATTTGCATAACCCCGATGGGCTTGCAGCATTCTGCGACCAGATGCGCAAATCCTGCCCAGATAACATGATCCTTAAGGAAATCGACGCCCATATTAACGATGCAGCTTTTGCCGATGCTGCAATTTCGATTTTCGATGAATGGTGCGAAACCGGAATTGTCGCGCGTTAAGCCTCTTTCTCCTCATCGATAAAACATGCTATTCGAGTTTTAAGTATTGGGAATTGTTCTGCTGAACAATTCAAAAATGTTTGAAAGAGAAATAGTGGCTGCCCAAACGGACGAGATACGCGCGGCGATCATCGCTGATATTCTGGAAGGCAAATTATTGCCTGGCGATACCATTGATGAGAACGCTCTGAGCGAGCGTTTTGGTGTTTCAATTACACCTATACGTGAAGCATTCATCCAGCTTCATGCGAATATGGTTATCGAAAGACGGCCACGGGCAGGTGCGGTCGTTTATCAGCCGGATGTGGAAATGCTGGTCGAACTAATCGAGGTGCATGCGGAACTGGAAGGTGCCGCGGCCTATTATGCGGCACGCCGTGCGAGTAAGGCACAAATCGATGCACTAAAACTGGCCGAGCAGGAATATGAAAAGTTTTTCGACCGGAATGACCGGGATTTTCATGTGGGCTACAAGCTAAATCTCGAATTCCATTTGCAGGTTTTTGGCAGTGCAAACAACCAAACTCTATTTGACCAGATCGACCAGACTGGGTTGAGGCTGGTTTCATTTTTCCGGGCGCAGCAGGCATTAAAGAGCGATAGTGGGAGTTCTGTCAGTGAGCACCGGGCCATTGTCGAAGCGATTAGCGAAGGGCGACCGGACGATGCCCGCAAAGCGATGATCACCCATGTCAAACTCAAGGGCGATACCTTGCTTGATGTACTCAGCTTTATGAACCGTGACTAAGCGCGATCCATTTCAAGAAAATTGACCATCCATTTGGCAAAGGTCTCACCACCGGCGCCATTTACAATGGTTGCGCGGGCATTTTCCGCCACCTCTGTGCCCAACGTTTCAGCATATTCTTCAATGAGAGCTTTGATAAAAACATCGCTCATTTCCGGGTGATATTGCGTTGTCATCACATGATTGCCAACGACAGTAAGGGCATTCGGGCAAATGGAGTTACCGCCCAGAAGTTCCATTTTTTCTGGTAATTTCTGAACTTGCTCGTTATTGCCACAATAGAGGGTCAACTCGTCAACTGCTGGAACCATCCATGGTTTTCTATTCGCAATGTTTGTGGTGCTGGCACCAAATTCCCAAACCTTGCCACGGCCAACCGTTCCGCCAAGCACTTTTGCAATCGCCTGATGGCCGAAACAGAGGCCAATCAGCGGCGTTTTTGCTTCAATCATCAAAGGTATTTGTTGCAGTAATTGTTCAATCCAAGGAGTTTCGTCGTTCACCGAAGCCACGCTGCCGGTTAGAATAACACCATCAAAAACGGATGGGTCGGAGGCAAACTCTCCCATGACACAATCAAATATTTGATAGCGCCAATTGGGACGTATCTGACGTAGCAAGGTGGCCGTTTTCTCTCCATCATTTTCAAAGCGGTCCGAAAATGCACTGCGATCCGTATTGTTCAGATAAATGGCAATGTGCTTGTTACTGCTTGGCATGAAGTCCTCCATTTAGAGTATTTTCGCGCTTCTTATCCGAAAACCGGTTCTCACTTTTCGGGAAGCGCCATGATCTATGTAACTTTTTATAAATATATTTACAAGACGCTTGAAAATATATTTATAAACTATAAACTGCTGATATCTTGAGGAGGATAAGGAAGAGAGCATGACAGTCTGGACACCTACGGATGATGGTTTTTCCGACATTTCCAAGCATGACAGCTTTGTCAACGGGCCGCCTCACAACACTTTTGCGCGCATGCGAACAGAAGACCCGATGGCGTGGTGTGACTATGAAGGTGGAGAAGGGTTTTGGGCTGTCACCCGACATGAGGACATGCTCTCTTTAAATCGCAATTTTAAGCTTCTGTCTTCGGCACGCGGTATTCGTATGGAAGACCAGACCTATGAGGAGTATTTGGCGCGGCGCACCTTTCAAGAGACCGATCCGCCCGACCATACTCGTTCACGCGCCTTGATGGCGAAGGCTTTTTCCAAAGGCGTGATGGCTAGTTACGAAGACACCGTGCGCGATTTGTGCGTGGAAATTCTTGATAAGGCGTTAGAGGCTGGAACGTTTGACGCAACCAAAGTGATCGCCCGGGAATTGCCCATGCGCATGCTTGGTCAAATCATCGGTGTGCCCGATGAGGACCTGCCATGGTTGGTAGAAAAGGGCGATGCGCTGATTGCCAATACAGATTCCGATTTCACGGATCACGTTCTCGACAAAGCCGATACGGAAGCATTTCGACTGATGCCGTTCCGTTCTCCTGCGGGGGCTGAACTCTATGAATATTCGGTCAAACTAATGGAAAAGAAGAACCGCGAAGGAGATACCAACGGTGTCCTGCATTTGCTGCTCAAACCGAACAGCAAGGGCGAAGTCATGTCCGAGACAGAATTTCGTAACTTCTTTTGTCTGATGATAGCGGCTGGAAATGATACCACGCGATATTCCATTGCTGCCGGTATCCACGCCATGTGCCAGCAGCCGGAGTTGCTGGGCCAGATGCGTGAAGGCGGTGACATTTGGGAAACCGCACCCGATGAAATCATCCGCTGGGCATGCCCTGGAATGTATTTTCGCCGCACGGCAACCGAGGATTTTGAATTTCACGGCAAGCAAATCAGAGAAGGCCAGAAGGTTCTTTATTGGTGGGTATCGGGCAACCGGGATTCAGAAGCGATAGATGACCCAATGCGGGTTAATTTGAAGCGTCAGAATAATCGCCACGTTTCATTCGGGCAAGGCGGTCCTCATGTTTGTCTTGGCATGTGGCTGGCACGGTTGGAAATCCGGATATTGTTTCAGGAACTTTCAAAACGCCTTAAATCCATCGAACAGGCAGGCCCGCACGCTTTCCTGCGCTCCAATTTTGTCGGTGGCATCAAAACATTGCCTGTTACAGTCAAACTTCAGTAAAACTGAAAACCGAAAGAGACCATTATGTCAGAGCGACTACGATTGCTATTTTGTGACCATCTTAGCCTTGCAAGGGGGAAGTATCTGCCAGCTGGTAAAATGGATGATAACGCGTCGCGTTTTGCGCAAGCCGTATATGGTGTGCAATATGATAAGGATCTGCTCCCGTCTCCCCATTCAAAAATGCTTGAGGGTTGTCCGGATATGGAGGTTCGTTATCTGGCAGGCGATATTCGCGATTCTTGGGAAGAAAATACAAAAATTGTCGTTGGCGATGTTTTCGAAGCAGACGGCTCGCCGCATCAGGCTTGCGGCCGCGGCGCATTAAAACGTGCTATATCTGATTGGGATGAACTTGGGTTTACCGTCAAAGTGGGGCTGGAACTTGAAGCTTACGCCTTTGAAATTGGAGAAGATGGAAGCCTTAAGCCCTACAACACACCCGGAGCCTTTGTTTATGGCACGGGGCCATTCACCGATCCGGTAGGCTTTACCCATGCGATTTGGGAAGCGGCAATTGATGCGGGCTTTCATGTGGACATGATCTGTTCGGAATATGACGCGGGCCAGTTCGAATTCACTCTGACCTTTGATGATGCGCTGAAGGCCGTTGATGACGTGTTTCTGTTCCGCCAACTGGCGCGGGAAGTTGCGTTTCAACATGGTATCTTGCTGACCTTCATGCCCAAGCCAATAGCTGAATCTGGTGGCAGCGGATTGCATGTCAATTTCTCGCTTTGGGATAAAAGCGGGAAAAATGTAATCCATGCCGGAAGTGAAGCAAGTGATCTGGCCAAGGCGTGTATGGCCGGCCTGTTGCACCATCACAAAGGCATGGCAGCATTGGTGGCACCAACCGTCACGTCATATATGAGATTACAACCGGCATCTCTTGCTGGATATTGGGCAAACTGGGCCGTTGACCATCGCGGGGTAACCACCAGAATTTCAGCTGAAGGCGGCAAACACGCACGCATTGAACACCGCATGGGAGATGCTACGGCCAATCCCTATACGTTGGTTGCAACGGTTTTGCAGGCCGCACGTCTCGGATTTGTCAATGGCTATGATTTGCAGCCTGCCGAAACTCAGGATTGTTTCGAAGGGCAGGATGCCACCATCAGTGTGGCTAAAAATCTGGCCGTGGCGCTGGTTGATCTGGCTGCTGATGAGGCGCTGGTTCGCGCCGTTGGGCAGGGCCTAGTCGATAATCTGATTTTCATGAAGGAAGATGAGATTGAAAAAACCAAGGATTTGAAGGGCGATGCCCTGCGCGATTTTTACATCCATTATCTATAAGGAAAAGCAATGCCAAAAGTAACGTGGAAACTGGCCGATGGCAGTGAAATCAGCGTCGATGTGCCCATTGGTCATAATATGATGCAGGCTGCGGTTGCCAATAGTGTGCCGGGCGTAGTTGGTGAATGTGGCGGTTGCCTCAGTTGCGCTACCTGTCATGTGATTGTCGATGAAGCCTGGTCGGAGGCCACCGGAAGTTTTGATGATATGGAAGATGCGATGCTGGATTGTGTGGAAACAGACCGGCAAGATGCCTCCCGCCTGTCGTGTCAACTTGAATGCACTCAAGCGCTTGATGGGTTAGTCTTACATTTGCCCGCGCCATAGAAATTATGTTTGACGTCGGCGCGTTTTTTTCACTTTCAGAGTTTTGCGATTTTTTTTCAACTTGGCCAGATCTGGTTCACGACGACCTGAAGCGTAATGAGCATAGCGCACGTTCACGAAGTTTGTTTGCATAGAACATATTTTAATTGGTCATATTTTCGGGAAACCACAAGAAATTCGAAGATGTGAGACGCAGAATAATTAGAACAATAAATCCGTCATTAGAGTACTTACAGAGGAAAAACGTGATCCTGCTTAACTCGCTTTGTACGAGCTTGTCCATTTCCTTCGTTGTGTTGGATTTTGTACAAGAATGGAGGGGTTTTAAAGTATGCAGGTCACATCACTAATAGAAACCCCAAAAAGAAGTGGCACGATAATTGCAAATATTAACTCACTGTTAAGCAAATCGCTGGGTTTTCCCGATTTGGCGCAATCTACGGGGAGTAGAATTTAGATGCTGAACGAAAATATTATTGTGGATCACTTTTATCTGCCAACGCAAAAACATGCGCTCTCTCCTGCTAGCGACAGAGAACAGCACCTAAATCTTCATATTCAGGCATTTACCTGTCCGGAAGATGTTATTCGTGAATGGAAAGAGTTAGAACAATTCGCTCAGGACAGTTTTTCCCGTCCTTCATGGGCGCTTGCCTGGTATGAAGCCCACAAAAACGATATCAACTGCTCGCCAGTTATTATTCTCGGTCTGGATGCTAATCGCAAGCCAGCGTTTTTGTTGCCCTTGTTTAGAAGAAGATTTGGGCTATTCAATATTCTGGTACGACCAGGCATGAAACATTCTGCATATTTTGGTTGTCTATTTACACCGGAATGGCGGGAAAAAATCCGCGCTGAAAATGGTGCCGAATTCTGGTCTTCGGTGTTTTCGGCTATTCCCGGCATTGATGCGGTATTGATTGATGGATTGTCTGCGGCAGAAGCCGAGCATGACAATCCACTTAACTTATTGCCATTGTTGCGTTCGCGAAGCCCGGCATTTCGAATGCCAATTAAGGAAAATTGGCCTCAGCAGTATAATTCGATGATAAAATCAAAAGTCAGGAGCAATGATCGCAGGTGCTTAAAAAGGCTGGCTGAACTTGGCACGCTGAAATATCATGTAGCGGCAAACAAACAAGAAAAACGGGAGTTTCTTTCCACGCTATTTGCTCAGAAATCAGAGCAATTCGACGTTATCGGAATATCCGACCCGTATGAGAAATCTGAAATTCAGGCTTTTTATCGAAATCTCGTGGAAATAGATGAGGGTCAAAAATCTCCATCGACGTTTATTTCCGCACTCATGTTGAATGGCGAGCCAGTGGCTATAAATCTGGGTCTGATTCAGGGAGACCAGTTGCATGGATTGGTTATGTCTATGAAGACTGGGTCATTGAAACGTTTTGCGCCGGGGCGGCAATTGTTAATTCAGACAAACCAGTATTTGTCAGACAACGGCATAAGTGCCCATGATTTTGGAACTGGTGAATTGTCTTACAAAGATGACTGGTGTGAAGAAGTCATTGAGCGAAATCATGTGCTGGCACCGCTGAATTTCAAAGGTATATTTCTAGTGAATATGATAAGGTTAGCGTCTAAGGCCAAAGGCAAAATAAAACGTTTTTCCTTAATCAAAAAGCTTTTTCAAAAGTTTTGATGATTTCATTTTTCCTGAGAAGGATTGTATTTATCAACACTGGAACGAATTTCCACCATTCCCTGATATCCATACGTGCCATTGAATAAATTATAAAAATCAAACGGATATGAAAATAACCTCTTTTGTACGAGCTTGACCATTTAGAGCCCCCGCAACCAAATAAACTATTGGAATATAAAAAACGCCTGCCATCTCGGCAGGTTTTTTGCGTTTTAACTCCGTGTAGTCACCGTGATCCGAATAATTGACTATATTTATCCAAAACATAGAGTTCCATTGTCATGGATGCCGTTTGTAGTGAGAGAGAACTATCAACGGCCTGCCCAATCGAAACGAAGTGAAAGGCCCAATATCAATTCAAAGAAGCCCATCGCTGATCTCCAGTCTGATGCTAATGCTTATGATTTAAAGGTTTTAGGATTATATTTAATCCCTGAAAAAACAAACTCTAATACTCAACGCAGGGTGGCAACCAAGTTGAGAAAACCTGGACTGTACTATTGTTAAATATTCTATATAGTAAAAATGGCATTGCGAAGAATATATTAAAAATAGATAATAAAATTGAGTGCGACGCGCCTAGTGTACTTCTAATACGACTATTTGTTTCAAGAATTCAAATTTGTAATAATAATCTCTGGGAGTACCTGATGGAAAAATTCCTTTCAGACAAGATTGAGGGTAAACTCCGCGCGATAGGCCGATCATCACCCAGTGTGAATGCGATCCGTTCTGAGTGCAATGGCGCTATAAGAGTTGCTGCAACCCGAAGCGGCAAGCCTGTTGTTGATGCCCCCCAGACCAGAGTTGGTTTCAGGAAGGAGTTTAGCATCAAGAATGAACCCTCCAAAATTGCAAAATTGAAAAAGGGTAAAGACGATGCAGCAACCGAGGAAATAGAGGTGCAGGCATTCGTTTTACTGCGAAATGCAGATGAACCATTCACATGCAACATCAAAACTGCCCGTCGCGGGAGAGTTTGCACGGTTTCTGGAACACTATCTGAAATTGATGAATTGGCTAAAGATCCAAAGGTTGTAGCCATTCGGATGGCCAATACTTTACAAAGGCCGATCACTACTGATCACGGGCTTGGAAACCGCCCAGATGTTGTGTTGCCAGCGGATACATCCGTGCATGCGGATCGCCATCAGTTCGGTGAGAATGTATTGGTCGGTATTATTGACGTTAACGGATTTGATTTTTCTCACCCCGATTTTTTAAATCCAGATGGAACAACGCGCTTCGTCCGTATTTGGGATCAAGGTGGTGATTTTCATCTCAGCCCAGATGACTTTGAATTCGGCGCCGAAATTCATGACACCGACATGAATGCTGCTATCGCAGCCTCTCCCCAGGTTGGATTGCCGCCGCATATGATCGAACCGCAATCCGAAATGCAGCCGGGTTCACACGGAACCCATGTTGCAAGTATTGTCGCAGGCAATAGCGGCTTGTGCAGCAATGCAAAGATTGCGGGCGTTTTGCTATCTTTGCCTGCCAGGGACAATGACAGGCGGCTTTCGTTTTATGATACCACCCGCATCGTGCGTGCCGTCGACTATCTTCTCCAACTCGGCGAAAAATTAGACGTTGATGCTGTAACCATCAATATCTCGTTAGGTACCAATGGTGGCGCACATGATGACAGCGCTCCAATAACCCGATGGATTGATGAAGCGCTTACAAAACCCGGACGTTCGGTATGTGTCGCCGCAGGAAATGCAGGTCAAGAGGCCCCCCAACACGCACAAGATATTGGTTTTACACTCGGCCGAATTCATACATCAGGAAGGATCGCCGCTGCCGGGTTGGAAAAGCGAATCGACTGGGTCGTTGTTGGCGATCAAATTGAAGATATTTCTGAAAATGAGTTGGAAATCTGGTACGAGGCGCAGGATCGAATCTCCGTTCAAGTCATGCCCCCCGGAGGGGCATGGTCAGCGGAAATTGAGCCTGGAGAATTCATCCGCAACAAGATGCTGCCCGATGGTACTTTCCTCTCTATCTTCAATGAACTGTACGATCCGGGAAACGGCTGCAACAAGATTTCCATCTACCTTTCGCCGTTCCTTGGAACGCCTGTCGTTGGAATAACACCCGGTGTGTGGAGTGTCCGTTTGATCGGTAAGCAGATCCGTGATGGTCGCTATCACGGCTGGATTGAACGCGATGACCCAAGAGAGCTTGGCAGAATTCAGGATAGGGCATTTTGGCAGTTCCCGTCGTTTTTTGGGGGGCAGTCAAACGTCGATGAGAGCTCCATCAGTACATTGGCTTGCGGGGCGCGCATTATAGCAGTTGCCAATTACGATTCTGATTCTGAAACCGTGAATATTAGTTCCAGTCAAGGACCCACACGTGACAACCGGCAAAAGCCGGATATGGCGGCACCCGGCACTCGGATAATGGCGGCAAATGGTTTTGATGAAGATGCCCTTTGGGTTGCAAAAACCGGAACAAGTATGGCCAGTCCTTACGTGGCCGGCGTTGTTGGTCTGATGCAGGCAACAGCAAAAGTAAAACTTACCAGCGCTCAAATACTTGGTATTCTGCGGCGCACAGCCTCTCCGCTTCCAGGCCATGACTTTAATTGGCGCAACGATGCAGGCTTCGGTGCGATTGACCTTGCCGCCGCTCTTGAAGAAGCCTCACGCGCCGGTGAGATGCAGGATATAGAAGAGGAGCCTATCGCATGAAAATCAGAGTTTTCAGAAGTGGGCATGGGGATGCTTTGTTGCTGACAAGCGATACAGGCAAACACATATTAATCGATGGTGGCGTACCAGCTGCTTACGAGGATCATTGGGCAACGACCATTGGAAAGCTACGCGACAAAAACGAACCGCTGGAACTGATATATATTTCTCATATTGACCGTGATCACATAGGAGGCATTGTCGAATTGTTCGACAATGAAGTCCTTTGGAGACTTTACGAAGCTCGAACCAGTAACCCATCGCTAAGCCGGCGCGCTAAAAAACCAAAAAAACCAAGGTTTAAACGCCCACCTGAAGTGAAGGCAATCTGGCACAATGGTTTCTGGGAAAAAACTCGCAAAAAGAGGATCAATAGCGGCCATTCTAATTCAATGGATATAGCTGATATCTTTTCTCGTGGCGCTCAAATCCATGCAGGTGCTGGTGGTCAGCCTCCTGATCAACACGACCATAGGAAGGAAACAACTCCTGCCTCGCTGGCTGAAAGAATGCATTTTTTAGGTCAAAGTGTCGGGGACGCAATTGAGCTTGGTCGTCGGGTAGGCGGCCAACAGCTCAATATTCCAATCAATCCAGAATTTGGTGGAAGTTTCATCACGCGGAAAAAAAATCAGAACCCTTTTTCCATTGGAGGTTTTGAAATCACAGTTCTTGGCCCAACTAAGGCTGAATTAAACAAGTTGGAGAAGGATTGGGATGCATGGCTCAACAAAAACCAAAAGAGATTGGCTGTGTTGAAAAAACGCCACGACCGCGATGCTGATAAACTGAAAAGTGCAAATTTTGATATTTCGAATATGGCTAAAGAGGCTTCGATTGCATTGTCGGGCAGCCAATATGTTTCACCACCCAATTTAGCGTCTATCATCCTCTTCGCTGAGAACGACGGGCGAACTATTCTATTGACTGGGGATGCCGATGACGCCTCGGTTCTTGCGGGATTAAAAGCAAAAGGACTGCTGGATGCCAACCAACAAATTCATGTTAATGTCCACAAAATTGGACATCACGGAGCAGACAACAGCTATTCCGATGAACTCGCCCGAACAGTTCTGGCCGATGATTATGTCTTTTGCGGTGACGGTGCCAATACCAATCCGGAAACAGATGTTATTAGTGGCTATTTAGGGGTTTTGTTGGAGGGCGACAACAATCATCCACCCGCTATTAAACCCGGTATGAAGCCAACATTTTGGTTTAGTTCCGGACCTGGATTGGAATCAGATAGTAAACTTAATAGCCATTGGGTCAAAGTCGAAAAGGAGTTAAAAAAATGGCAAAAGGACTATCCAAATAAATTTCGTTATAAGTTTTTGAAATCTGGAGACAGTTTTCTCGTTAAATAAAATATACGCAACAGCTTACTCTGTTGTGAGTCATTAGAATGTTTGTTCAGTGGTTCTGTCTCGCGGGTGATTTCGGAGTTGGCGACCTTCCTTTTAAAACCTCGATCTGCCTTGATAAGTGCCTTCAACATATGTGGAATGATATTTTCGACAGATTCTTGCTGCTCATATACTGCCTCATACGCATCAGCATTATCTACCGGTAACGCATTCAAGTATGCGCTTGCGGTAAAAGTGATCTTGGTTGTCTTACGATCAGGCTGTTTGCCAAGTTTGAGCGGTGCCATGATTAGCGCACTCTCGCTATCATTGGCGGCAATATGTTACCTTTGCTCCCGCCGTGTTGTGGGATGGTCTATTGCAAAGCCGTCAAACCACTGAACTTGTCATACAGGCATTGTTGATGGCCGTATGGCGTAGAAAATCGAAAAGTAAGGCCTTGATACATTCGAACCAAAGCTCGCAATTTACCAGAATTGAATGGTCTTCCTTTCTAAAGCATCAGAATCTGGAACACAGCATAAGCAGGCGTGGGAACTGTCACGACAATGCTTTGCCGAGAGCCTCCAATCTGCCGAAGCACGAACGCATCCGTCGCAGACTATATAAAACCAGAGATGAATCTCATCAGGATGAGTTCGACTACATTGAGATGTTTTGAAATCCAAAGCGTAGGCATGTTAGAAATCGTATGTTGTCACCAATCTTCTTTGAAAGACAACCGAAACTAAACCAGCAAAGTGTCTACAATTCTTGGGGCCATTCAGGATGAGCTGGAAACAGATCATTTTAATTCGACAGAGAACAAGGTGAATTAGCAGATGGAATGGTATTATACGATTGGTGTTCTACTGGGGCACCGTCTGTTTTTTAATGTTCATGGGGCTTCCCGTGGCATTTGCATTTTTTGCCGCGAATATTGCCGGTACGTTCATTTTCATCGGTGGGGATGTTGCCCTTGTTTTGATGCCAATGGAATTTCATAACTCGATAAAATTCACGCTTTCATCCATTCCGCTTTTTTGTCTTGATGGGAGAAATATTATTGCAAACCGGTGTGGCCTTTCAGGCCATCGGCCCGATTGACCGGATGATTTCCCGCCTGCCGGGGCGGCTGTCGATTGTTGCCGTAGTCGGCCGCACGGTGTTCTCATCCTTGTCCAGTTCAACCATTGCCAATACCGCCATCCTTGGCTCTGTTCTGTTGCCTGACATGGTGAAGCGTGGCTATAGTCCAGCGATTTCAATGGGGCCAATTATGGCGGTTGGCGGAATTGCGATGTTGGTATCACCTTCCGAACTTGCTGTTTTATTGGCCAGCATGGCCGAGCAATCCATCTCGAATCTGTTGATTGCGGGCATCATTCCCGGCATTTTAATGGCAACGCTGTTTTTCCTTTACGTGATTGGCGGTGTATTTTGGCCCCGTCCATTGCGCCAACCTATCAGTCGGATGAAGATAAATTTGATGAGCCGGTTGCAGTGGATTTGGTCTGGGGAAACAAAGTCAGGCGTTCTTACAAATACAATGGCGGCGCGCGCAGACTGGTCAATCTACTGTTGCCATTCATATTATATATCCTCCCTCTTGGAATTATTTTTGTCGTCGTGGTTGGCAGTATATTTTTCAAAATTGCCGCCCCTACCGAGGCTGCGGCTCTGGGTTGCCTTGCCGCACTTCCTGCTTGCTATGTTTTTCGTGGCTTCAGCAGTGTGACTAAAATATCTGACATCGAACCTACAGAGTTTTCTTTCAATGAAGTCTGGAAATCCCTGATAGAGACCGCAAAAGTTTCTGTGATGATCCTGTTTATCATCACCGGTTCTTTGGTGTTCAGCCAGGCGCTGGCAAATTCAGGAGCAACCAAAGGGTTGCTGGAAGCAGTCCTCTCAATGGACCGCACTCCGTTTACGATTGTGCTAGTCATGATGGGCGTATTGCTATTCCTGGGAGCGTTCATGGATCAGGTGAGCATGCTTTTACTCACCTTGCCGTTTTTCTTTCTCGGCGCAAATTCACTTCGGGAAATTTATAATATCGATCCAAACTGGTTGATGGTGTTGATGCTGATCGCAATGGAAATCAGCCTGCTAACGCCACCGTTTGGATTGCTGCTCTATGTGATGAAAGGCGTGGCGCCATTCAAGGTCACCATCGGCGCAGTCATTGGGGCAGCGCTGCCAATTATCGGGATCGAGAAGGCGGGATTAGCTGAAGAAAATCATTTTCTGTTGCGCGCTTCATGTCCGCCAACCGGCTTCTCCTTTTCAGGAAGCGCTTTATCGCTTTACAACTACTCCAGCTTTTTCCCGGTCCCATGTCTTATCGGTTTGACCGGTTTCCCGAAGTTTGAACTTTTGAATTTTCCCGCTCTCGGTGCGCGGCATGTCTGCGACAAATTCAATGAATCTTGGTACACTGAAATATGACATCCGGGTTTCACAGAAGCGGATCAATTCCTCTTCCGATAGGCTCTCGCCATCCTTAAGTACGATGACTGTCATCACCTCGTCTTCGCCAAGTTCAGAATCCACCGCAAATACCGCCGCAACGCTGACAGACGGATGAGAGGCCAAAACCTGTTCCACCTCAAACGAAGAAATGTTTTCTCCGCGCCGGCGGATTGAATCCTTTGTCCGGTCGATGAATTTGAAATAGCCATCTGCATCGCGCACTACTCGGTCACCGGTATGGAGCCAGTGATTGCGCCATGTGGCGATGGTCTGGTCCTGCATGTTGAAATATCCGCTGGCCATCGAATAGGGTTCGTCGGCGCGAAGCAACAGTTCGCCTGCTGTGCCGTCAGGAACCGATTGATCATGTTCGTCAGCAACCCGTGCCTCGAAGCCTTTTTTGACAACGCCCATCGTATCGCCGCGATAAGTATGAGCGTCCGTACCAATGACTGCGTTGCTTTCTGTAGCGCCATACCCGTCAAAAAGAACGATGGCACAGCGATCCATAAACTCGTCATGGAAATTCCACGGAACCCCGGGAGCAAGCGAGGCTCTCACGTTATGAGCGGATTCATTTGGCACGACATCCTTGGATAAAAGCATCGGCACCATCGCGCCCAGTAGATAGGTGATGGTCGCTTTGCTCTCCACCAGGTCGTCCCAAAATTTGGATACCGAGAACCGCTTTCCGACAATTTGTGTTGCGCCATATAGCAGTGCCTGGAAAAAGCAACCCAATGCATTTACATGGAATAGAGGTAACGTGGTGTGTAGTATATCATTTTCACAAACTCCAATTTGCCGGGCGGTATAAACGGCCCACCAATAAAATTGCGCATGGGGACATAACACCCCTTTTGATAATCCGGTTGTGCCGGATGTATAAAGAATGGCAACCGGATCACCCGGCCCAAGCTCGGCAGGCGCTACCACTTCGCCGGTTGCAGGCAAGGGCTTGATTGAAATTTCTGTAGTCTGAGAACCCTCATATTCACCGATCACAAATATCTCGGTCAACGGCAGTTTGGCAAGGTCAAGGGTGTCCAGCACCGGCAAAAATTTATCTTCGAGACAACATAATTTTGCACCAGAATTTTCGATGATATGTTGTAATTGAAAGCCACGCGATGCTGTGTTGATTGGTACAGCGATAGCACCGAGCCAAGCGCATCCTAAAAATATTTTGATGAATTCAAGGCGGTTGCTGCAGAAGATTACAACCCTATCACCCTTTCCAATTCCCGCACCTTCAAAAACTCCAGCCCATAAGGCCGCCTCTATGCAGGCGCCGGAGAATGAAAGAGTTTCACCATCACAGTTGAATAACTCCTTATCGCCATAACGCTCGGCTTGACGTTGGAGAATAACAGGCACATTGCGGTCCTCGAGCGGAAAATTCTGCATAATCTTTTCCGTTAGAGTCGCAGTAATCTTTGCAGCTTCATTAATGCGTACCCAGCTGTCATCAAGTCTGTTCGTGCTCATAAAATTACTTTCGAGCGAACCGCTCGCTCCTCCAGTTAAATGCAATCAGTTCCATATTATCGAAAATATTCACATCGGTGCAATGTTTTCGATAGCGGGCTATCCCAAATGGGATGTTTTTGATACAACATGAATATGCATATATCGTACAAGAACAACAAAACGAATTCAATACAACTGAGGATATTTAGTCATGAAAATTTGGTATCAAAGCTATGTCGATTATGAGAACGGCAAGACCTATTGAGATATGCTTGCCAAGCATCTGGATGAAGTGATTTCGCCAAGTACGACCTATGACATAAGGGGCATTACGCCATTTGATTCCTACCCGCATCCGATTGTTGAAATGCGATGCGCTCGCGAAATGATCTGCAATGCCATTCAGGCGGAACGCGAAGGTTACGATGCTTTTGTGGTTAGTCATTTTCAGGATGCAGGACTTTATGAGGCTCGCTCAGCAGTGGATATTCCAGTCATCGCTCTTGGCGAAGCCACCATGCTTTACTGCTGTCAGTTAGGGTAGCGGCTTGGTATTGTGACGATTAATCCTCGCTTTATTCCGTGGTTTCACCATCACATCGGCAAATATGGTTTGAAGGAACGGGTAACCGGCGTGCATGCCATGAGTTTTGAGCCGGGACAAATTCTGGAGGCATATGAATCACCTGAGAAGACGGAGGAAGTTCGGTTGCTGTTTGAAGAACAGAGCAAACCGTTGGTCGCTTCCGGTATCGATGTACTAATCCCTGGGGGCAGCATTCCAATGCTGTTGTTTTCCAAAATTCATAACCACACCAATGATGATGCACCTGTCATAAATGGTATTCCAATTGTAATAAAAATGGCCGAGATGGCAGTTACCCTCAAGCGACTGACGGGACAAGGGGAGAGCAGGGTTTCCGATTATACCAAAGCTCCGCCGGAAGTGTTGGAAGAGTTCATGACTCATCCCAAAGGGCTCTAATCGGGCCGGTGTCTCGTACTATTTTATATTGTTATTGTTGAGATGCTCCAACAACACGGTTAATACAGGTTTGATGCGCTCAGCGTCGGTATCTGCCAAGGACTGCAATAGACCGAATTCATGTTCACGCGCTTCGACCACTAATTTCGTGGCAAGTTCGCGTCCATGATCTGTCAGGAATATCCGTTTCCGACGACCATCGTCGGCGTCGAATTTTCTAATGACCAGTCCGCGCTTATCCATTTGATCAATGATGTGGGTTAGGCGAGATTGCTCCACCAAGGCCATATCAGCGAGGCGTGTAACCATGGCACCGTCCTTATCTATCAGGCTTGCCAATACGCGCCATTCGGGAACCCGTAAGCCACTCTGGCGAACTCGAGTATGAAATTGCTCGCTGGCTTTTCTCGATGCCGCTGCCAAAAGATACAATAGATAGGAATCAACGAAAGTCTCATTTTCGGGTTCGTCAGTCTTTGATGACTTTTCTAGCATGTCCGGATTACTCCAATTATTATTAAAATGTTTATCTACCAATAAGCAACGCTTGACAAGTTATATGAATTTTCATACATTTTTTAAGTGTTAAATGGATTCCAATATGAGCATCGATCTTATTGTAAAAAATGTCTCGCAAGTAACTGAGCGAATTCGCCTGATCGAGTTTTCCGATGCCGTGAATTCACCATTGCCATCTTATTCCGCAGGCGCACATGTGGATTTTGACCTCAATGAATTGGGGAATCGCTCTTATTCCCTGATCGACTGGACGCACCCCGATGAAAAGTCCACAACTTATACAGTTGCGGTTCAGCGGGAAGAGGACGGACTTGGCGGCTCCATGAAAATGCATGAACTTGCTGTTGGGCAGAATTTATCATGTTCTGATCCATCCAATGATTTCGAACTGGTTGATATTGATGCACCTTCTTTGTTGCTGGCTGGAGGAATTGGCATCACGCCGATTATTTCCATGATGACCCATTTGAACGGTCAAGGATGCCTCTATAAGGGGCATTATACCGGACGTAGTCAAAACCTAATGGCTTTCCTGCCGCAACTTAAAGATAGATTTAGCGAAAACATTGAACTGTATTTTGATGATCAAAAGCCTCTAGATTTACGGGCTCTGTTTGCGGATATCGATCCGGCAACTCAGTGTTATTTGTGCGGTCCTAAGGGAATGATCGAAGCTGCAAAATCCGCTGCCATTTCAAATGGTGTGCCCGATAAGAACATTCATTTTGAATTGTTTGCAGCCCCCGAAGCGCAGAGCGATGATCAGCCCTTTGAGGTTGAGCTCAGCAGCACCGGCCAAGTTTACACTATTCCCGTTGGCCAGACGATTATCGAGGTTTTGGAAAATGCCGACGTTGACATGATGTATGACTGCCAACGCGGTGATTGCGGAATCTGTCAGACCGATGTGATCAGCGGCACGCCAGATCATCGGGACGTGGTATTATCAAAAGACGAACGGGCAGCCGGAAACGTAATGCAAATTTGCGTTAGCCGAGCGAAATCCGCACGTCTGGTGCTGGATATTTAGAGGGAGGAAGAATGATGCAAGGACACAAGCTTACCGCCGAAGATATTTCGAATATGGTAGAAGGCTACCAGGTGCACCGCGATGTTTATACCAGCGAGGAAGTGTACCGGCTCGAAATGCGCCATTTGTTTTCCAATGTCTGGGTTTTTGTTGGACACGAAAGCCAAACCACGAAAAAAGGCGACTATTTCACTACCCAAATCGGCGACCAACCCGTTATTCAAGTGCACCATTCTGATGGTGAAATTCATGTTCTGCACAATCGATGCCCTCATAAGGGGACAAAAATTGCCATTGACCGTCAAGGCAATACAGGCAAATTTTTCCGATGTCCCTATCATGCCTGGTCGTTCAAAACCGATGGTTGCCTTTTGGCAATTCCGTTGAAGAAGGGCTATGTGGACACTGGGCTTGATCAAACTGAAAATGTTAAAGGCATTAAGCCGGTTGGTGCGGTTCGCAACTATCGGGGTTTTATTTTTGCGCGACTGGCGAAACAGGGCATAGAATTCGACGAGTTCTTTGGCGACAGCCTGTCTTCAATCGATAATATGGTAGACCGATCACCTGCAGGAAGGTTGGAAGTTGCAGGCCCGCCGCTTCGCTATATGCACCAGTGCAACTGGAAAATGCTGGTGGAGAACCAGACCGATACATGCCACCCAATGGTGGCCCATGAAAGCAGTGCCGGGACGGCTGTAAAGATTTGGGAAAAGATGGGGAAACCGGAACCAACGCCACCGGCTATGCAGATTATTGCACCTTTTATGTCACCTTATGAGTTTTTTGAAGATATGGGCATTCGTACCTGGCCCAATGGGCACGGGCATACGGGTGTGCACCACTCAATTCATTCTGACTACGAGCAAATTCCCGGTTATTTCGAAGCTATGGTTGAGGCATATGGCGAGGAGAAAACCAAAGCAACATTGGATGAAAATCGCCATAACACGATTTATTTCCCCAATATTATGGTCAAGGCCCCTGTTCAGCAATTGCGTAACTTCATCCCGCTTGGTGCCGGTAAGACCTTGGTGGAGAGTTATGTATTTAGACTGGTAGACGCCCCTGATGAACTCGTTGCCCGCTCTGCGATGTACAATCGTATGATCAACGCGCCGACATCGATCGTCGGTCATGACGATCTTGAAATGTATGAACGGGCGCAGGAAGGGCTGATGTCTAATGGTCTGGAATGGGTAAATATCCAACGGCTATATGAGAACAATGAAGACTTTGACCAAGAGGTGGTGGAAAATGGCACCACGGAGCGCCAAATGCGCAATCAGTTTAATGCCTGGGTAAAATTCATGGTCTGCTCCATGCCACAGACCGACGAGGTGTCCCAATGAGTAAAATCAGCAGGGATGATTTGATCGATTTCCTCTATGAGGAAGTACGGATGCTAGACGAAGGACGCTATGATGAATGGCTGGCCCTTTGGCTTCCTGATGGACACTACTGGATGCCGCTTGAGTATAAACAAACCGACCCCAATCTGGTGACCTCATATCTCTACGAAGATCTTTTTATGCTGAATTTGCGCATAGAACGATTGAACGGGGAACGGACCTTCAGCCAGAAGCCCAAGACCCGGTGTCACCATGTTATCCAGCGTCCATTTATCGATAGTATGAACAATCAAAAGGGCGAATACATAACAAACACATCCATGCACTATGTCGAAACGCGCCTTGATGAACAGATTTTACTAGCCTTTACAGCGACTCACGAGCTGAAACTGGTCGATGGTGAAATCAAAATCGCCAATAAGCGGGTTGATCTGCTAAATTGCGATGCGGCCTTCGGCAACATACAGTTATTGCCATGATGATACTTTCGATTTCCCACATTTTGTTTGTGCTAAATTCTTTAACTGGAATACTATAATGGGCCGCAGACAAGCCTATGATGGAGTGGCTCTGGTCGCACCATTTTCCACGCCTTATCAGCGTTACTCTACCGATACCGCCCATTGGTGGATCGCCGGAGCGCTGCGCGGCACCCTTGGTACTGCCGGATTGAAGCCAAGCGAAATTGACGGATTTTGTGTTTCCAGTTTTTCACTGGCACCCGATTCAGCCGTTGGTCTTACCCAACATTTGGGTCTATGTCTGCGCTGGCTTGATCATATCCCGATGGGGGGTGCAAGCGGCATTGTTGCCTTGCGCAGAGCGGCACGGGCCATTCAAAGTGGAGACGCGAATATCGTTGCTTGCGTTGCCGGTGACACCAATCACATCGACAGTTTCAGAAGTTTGCTATCCAGTTTTTCGCGCTCTGCATCAGATGCTTCTTACCCTTATGGTTATGGCGGCCCGAACGCAAATTTTGCCCTGCTGACGGATCGCTACATGCAGGAATACGGCGCTACCCGCGAAGACTTCGGACGAATCTGTGTTGCACAGCGAAGCAATGCGCTGAAATATCCGGGCGCGATGATGAAAAAACCACTGACACTGGAGCAATACATCAATGCGCGACCAATTTCAGAGCCGATTGCGCTGTTTGATTGCGTGATGCCTTGCGCCGGATCGGAAGCATTTTTGGTGATGTCCATTGAAGAAGCGGTAGAACGCAATCTTCCTTATGCAGAAATTGGCGGCACGATTGAACGTCATAATGCCCACGCAGACGACCCAATCCAGCTGCGCGGAGGCTGGACTTTGGACATTAACGAGCTTTATGAAATGGCTGATTGCGACGCTAAGAAAATTGATCTTCTGCAAACCTATGATGACTATCCGGTGATATGCATGATGCAGATTGAAGATCTCGGGTTTTGCCCCAAAGGATCGGCTGTAGAATTCGTTCGGTCCCACGATCTGACCATTGAAGGCGACTTCCCGCATAACACTTCTGGCGGCCAATTATCGGCTGGTCAGGCAGGAGCGGCCGGTGGATTTTTGGGATTAGTTGAAGCAATCAGACAGGTGAGCAACACCGCTGGGCCAACTCAGGTGAAAGACGCCAATCACGCAATGGTCGCGGGATTTGGTATGATCAACTATGACCGCGGCGTTTGTTCAGGCGCAGCAATTATTAGGAGCGGCTCATGACCACGCCCCTCACGCCACCACCAAAGAAGAACCCACAAAAGAAAACGGTTTCACCAACGCGCCCTGCGGAAGCACGCAGTCGTGCCGCAATGGGATTGAGTGCAGCAGCTGCCGAAGGACGGTTTGCCCTGCAGCGTTGCGCCGAATGTGACACCATCCAATACCCGCCACGCGATGTTTGCTCAGCGTGTTTGTCTCCCCAACTCTCCTGGCAAGACATTTCGCCAGAAGGAGAAATTTTGGCTGAGACAACGATCCACGCTGTTTCAAAACTCTATTTTCGCGAACGCGTTCCGTGGCGCGTCGGCACTGTGCAACTGGATGCTGGGCCGGTGGTCATTTGTCATTTGCACGGCGATTGCCAACGTAATTCTCGCGTCACGCTGATTAACCGTCTGGACCGTTCCGGTCAGGGCGTGCTGATGGCCCTGCCAAAAGAAGGAAGTCTCAACATGGAAGATGACCCGCAACTTCGCGCCATGACTAGCGATCCTAAACATCGTCGGATTTTGATTACCGATGCCCGCAATACCAACACTCCGGATCTGGCAAAAGCTTTGCTGGATGCAGGTGCCGCGACCGTGTTTGTTGGCGAAGCCGAAGGCTGGCGACCCAATCCAATACGTAACGAATTGAGCAAGATGGCGAATGTTCATATCTTTCCGCTGGATGTCACCGACACATCTTCAGTGCAGGCACTCGCCGCAGAAATTGGTGGTAAGACTGATATCATGATCAATAATGCCAGCTTCATCAGGCCGGGCGGCGTTATTGCCCGCGGCGATACGGGATTTGCCCGTGATGAGATTGAGGTGAATTATCTCGGACTAATGCGTCTTGCTCAGGCCTTTGGGCCGGGCATGTGCTCGCGCACCGCAGACGGCGTAAATTCCGCTGTGGCGTGGGTCAATATTTTTTCGGTCCATGCACTTTCAAACGATCCGGCGTTTGGGTGTTTTTCAGCGTCAAACGCTGCCGCCAGATCATTGAGCCAAAACATGCGTGCCGATTTCAGAGCGTCTGGCCTGCGAGTTATGAACGTCTATACCGGGCCCACGGATGATGAGTGGCACCAATTGGTTCCACCTCCTAAAGTGGCCCCGAATGCGTTGGCGCGAAGCGTAGTACAGGGTTTAAAAGAGGGCCTCGAAGAGACCTATTGCGGCGATGTGGCTAAGGATCTTTATCAAAGGTTCCGGGATAATCCGAATGTTCTTGAGCGCGAATTGACCCAGGGCGGAGATGGACCATGAGCCAGAAACTACTAGCAGATTTTGCAGCACAAATTGTATCCGGCGATATTCGGGTGGTCGACCTGACCCACACGCTTGATCCGGATTTTCCGGTGATTATTCTACCACCTGAATTTGGCCAGTGTGCCAGATTCCGCATGGAAGAAATTAGTGCCTATGACCACCGTGGGCCAGCATGGAAGTGGAATAATATCAGTATGTCGGAACACACCGGCACCCATTTCGATGCCCCCTCCCATTGGGTTTCGGGCCGCAACCTACCGAACAATTCAGTAGATTCGATCCCGCCTGAAGATTTCATCGGCGCTGTTGTTGTCATCGATTGTTCTGAGGGCACTGCGACGAATGACGACTTTGAACTCACCCCCGAAATCATTCACGAGTGGGAAGCCATTCACGGTAAAATTCCCGAGGGCTCATGGGTGCTGATGCGTACGGATTGGTCGAAGCGAAGTGGCGCTGAATATCTCAATATGAAAAATGACGGGCCGCACTCACCGGGGCCGACGCCGGATGGTATCCGGTTTCTAATTGAACAGCGCGATATTCGCGGATTTGGCACCGAGTGTGTGGGCACGGATGCGGGACAAGGAGCAAACCATACCCCGCCTTATCCTGCACATTTCTTTTTGCATGGCGCCGGCAAATATGGCCTGCAATGTCTGACCAATCTGGATCAACTTCCTAGCATCGGCGCGATATTATTCGCGGCACCACTCAAAATCAAAAACGGTACCGGCAGCCCACTCAGAATTTTGGCGATGGTACCCGGAGAGAATTCATGACCCAATTAACAGCCGCCATCACCGGTGGAAACAAAGGCATTGGCGCTGATCTGGCGGCTCGTCTTCTTGATCAGGATTACAAAGTGATTTCCGTTGCCCGTAGTGCACCAGAAACCTCACATCCAAATCTATACTCCGTTGAAGCAGATTTGCTGGACCCGGATGCCGTAACCCTCGCAGCCAGAGAAATTGCTGCATTGCATCAGGTTACCCATCTGATCCACAATGCAGGCTTGATCTGGCCAAATCTGATTGAGGAAGCCAAGCCTGAAGACATTACCGGATTAGCGCAGCTTCATCTTGGTTCGGCACTGACGTTGTTACAGGCGTTCCTGCCATCCATGAAAGCGGAAGGATTTGGCCGCGTCATGTTTAATGCTTCGCGCGCCGCCTTGGGGGCACCTACCCGCACGGCATATTCTGCCAGCAAGGCAGGCATGATCGGCATGGCGCGAACATGGGCGCTGGAACTGGCGCAATATGGCATCACCGTAAACGTGGTTGCACCGGGCCCGATTCTAACGGACAATTTCTGGGGCATTGTTGACAAAGACAGCGAGCAACAAACGGCACTGGCCAAACGCATTCCCGTGGGCAGGATCGGCTCGGTACGTGACGTATCAAACGCGTTCCTCTTCTTTTGCAATCCTGAAAACAGTTTTGTCACTGGGCAGACACTTTACGTCTGCGGTGGGGCAAGCGTTGGTACGCTCAGCATCTAGGCATGGTCAATTAGAAAACACACTAAGAATTCAAACTTTGGAACAGATATGAAAATAGCAAATTTGGATGGTGGCAATGGATCCTATGCAGCCGTAACGGATATGATCGAAGCGGGCCACGATGTTAACTGGTGGCGAAGATCAGTGGATAGTTTTGCCGGCATCAAAAATGCTGGCGGATTGTCAGTGGTCGATTTTGCAGGAACCCGATTGGTTTCGCCAAAAATGACCGATCATATTGGCGAAGCGATTAATGGGTCAGAACTCATTCTTGTGCCAACACCAGCAAATTCTCAAGAAGATATTGCCAAGGCGTTGGCCCCTCATCTGGCTGACGGAAAGGTAATTTATCTACCGCCCGGAACCTTTGGTTCTTACGTGATGATGAAGCAAATTCGTGCGCAAGGTTAGACTGCCCAGTTCACGATTGCAGAAACAGGAACCTTGCCTTGGCTTACCAGAAAGACAGATGATCACACAGTTCGAATTACCACCCGCGCCTCAAGGTTGCCAACCGGCGTGCTGCCTGCGAAACGCACAAAAGAAGCACTGGAAATTATCAGCAAGGCATTTCCCAAAGCCATTGAGCCATCGGAAGATGCATTGTCTGGCGCATTGATGAATGCAGACCCGATTGAACATTTTGATGCGTGGGACATTCATAATGAGGGCACCCAGCCTTCGATACGAAATGTTCACACTGCTCTGGATGCCGAACGCATCGCGGTGCGTGAAGCGCTTGGTTATGGCGCTCCGCATTTTCCGTTGGCCGATCACTATGAGACCAGCAACTGGATGTATGGAAATCTGGCCCATGACAAATTAGTGGGTTCAGGCGATTGGCACGAACCCCTTGATTTGCGTGACCATCGATATTTGACGAGGATATTGGTCTTGGATTAGCCTTCTTTGTATCCGTTGCAAACTGGGCCAAAGTGCCATGCCCCGCGGCCTCGGGTCTACTGACCATTGCCGGAGCATCATCGCGCAATGATTTCACCAGATGGCCGCGTACTTTTGAAGCGCTGGGACTGGCGGACGAAAATCGTGAGACCGTTCCAGCCATGTTGCAGGAGGGTTTTTAATGGCAGAGCGCGACGTAGTTTGTTGCATCGGCGCTGGCCGAATGGGGCGAGGGATTGCCTATGTCGGCCACAAGATCCATTTACTGGATGCCAAGCCCCGCGATAGCGAAGCGTTTGAAGCATTTCGCACGGAAACGCTGGACGTCATCAACGGAAGTTTGTCTTCATTGGCCAGACTGAGATTGTTGGAACTTTCAGATGTTCCAACAATTCTCAAGCGCGTGAAAATTCATAGTCTTGAAGATGCAGAGGTTGCATTTGTTGATGCAAAGATTGTCTTCGAAGGTGTGCCGGATGCTCTTGACGCGAAGCAACAGGCGTTCGCTCTGTTTGACCAACATGCAGACGAGGATGCCATTCTTGCCTCAACCACTTCGACAATTTTGTCGACTGATCTAGCCGAGTTTACGAAGTCTCCGGAGTGTTTTCTCAACGCCCATTGGCTGAACCCGGCTTTTGTGGTTCCTCTGGTCGAAGTAAGTCCGACACCAAAGACCGCGACAAATATCATCACTAAACTGAATGAATTTCTTGAGAGCATCGGCAAAGTGCCGGTGCTTTGCAAAGCCTCGCCGGGCTATATCGCGCCACGCATTCAGGCTTTGGCAATGAATGATGAGCGATTTGCAGCACCCGACATCATAAAATCCAATATGGAAAATGATCGCATTGGTCTGCGTACCGGCCAAGGATTTTATAATTATGACAATGTTGATGTGGCCGAATACCAGCAACAAATAATGGCGGCATATCTAAAAATTCTTCAGAATAATGATATGGTTTGCGAACCGGTTCTTTTGCAGAATTGAGGTTAATTGTTCGGGATTGAGGAGAGGTAAAATTAAATGTGGAAGCCGCCACAAAAAAGTCGTTGGCCATCGGGGCAGTTATAATTCCTACGCTGGACAAAGTTGCCAATTCCTTATTGTTCTTGCAGCTGGATATCTGCAATGGCGCTGTGGCGCGCGTCCAATGATGATGAAAATCACCCCCAAAATTCTCGACTGATCGGCAGATTTGTGCAAGGGCAACCTGCCGCGATTGTCATCGAATCCAACAGCATACACGATGCTCCCTCTGGATCAGAGCTCAGATAACATCAAGATACTTGCCAATGCGAATTCGCCAGTTACTGCGAGAGCGTGGATCAAGCCCATAAGCAAGTCACCTACAAATTGCGGCATTAAGTGATCCAGTCCCGATCGATTTCCGGTAATGGAATGGCAGCTTTCAATTCTTTGGTATAATCATGCTGGGGGTTATCAAAAATCTCTGCAATCGGGCCTTGTTCGATAATTTTACCAGACCGCATGATGATGACATTTTTACTCAAGCGGCGAACCACTGATAAATCATGGCTGATAAAAGCCAATGTCAAATCCATTTCAGAAACCAGTTCTTCCAGCAGTTCAATGATCTGCGCTTGAGTTGAAACATCCAGACCAGAAACTATTTCATCCGCCAGAATAAATTTTGGATTAAGAGCAATGGCACGGGCAATACCCACGCGCTGGCGCTGACCGCCGGATAATTGATGGGGATAACGACTGGTAAAACCAAGCGGAAGATGCACTTTCTCAAGCACAGGTTTTGCGAGTTTCTCATCACTTCCGCTAGCACCATAAAGGCGGAGCGGCCGGGCAATTATTTTTGCAACCGTGTGTCTGGGGTTTAAAGACGACATTGGGTCCTGAAAAATCATCTGCAAATCGCGCCGCAGCGGTTCAAGCTCCCTCTCCTCCATGCCCGCGATATCACGGCCTTCGATGAGTATGCTACCACCCGATGGTCGATGCAGCCTCACAAGACAGCGCCCAAGGGTCGATTTGCCGGAGCCAGACTCTCCTACGATTCCGGTGACACATCCCTTCTCTATGGTGAAATTCAGACCTTTAAGGATGTGGATCATGGGTGCCGGACCAAAAAGCGGCTTGGCGTTCAAATTCGGTAAGGACAACTTAAGTTGCCGAACATCAAAAAGAGAGTCAGCCATTGTTCGACGCCTCCCATGCAAGATCAAGCGCCGCAATTTCGGCATTCAGTTCTTCCAGACCGATCTGACTGATCGGTTTCAGGGTTTGCTCTGGCCGGTCATAACGCGGAGTTGCTGCAATCAACTCACGAGCGTAAGCGTGGCAGTCACCGGAGAATAATTTTTCCACATCGCATTGTTCGGTAATGTGCCCCTGATAGAGTACCGAAACATGCTGGCAGATTTTTGCAACCACGCCCATATCGTGGGTTACAAACAGCAAGGCAGTATGGGATTTTTCCTGCATTTCATTGATCAGTCGCAAAATTTGTTTTTGCACAGTTACATCCAGCGCAGTCGTTGGTTCATCTGCAATGATCAATTTGGGTTCCGCTGCAAAAGCTGCCGCAATCAACACCCGTTGGCGCATACCACCGGACAGTTCATGTGGATAGGCTCGCACCACCCGCTCTGGATTTGGCATATGAACCTGATCAAGCATATCAAGCACCCTTGCATCCGCCTTTTTGCGCGACCATCCAAGGGTGTGGATCAGTCGATCCGTCATTTGCGGACCAATGCGGCGGGATGGATTGAGTGCTGACAGCGGATCTTGGGGAATGATCGCGGTATTTTTCCCAATGAAGTTACGGCGCTCGGCAGGCGACAAATCGCCCAAATCCACCCCTGATATTCGGATCGAACCCGAGACAGTTCTAATCGCTTTCGGCAGCAGCCCCGCAATGGCCTTGCCGATCATGCTTTTTCCAGCACCACTTTCCCCAACCAGTCCGTGAACATCCCCGGAGTCGACAGATAGAGAGACATCTCGCAAAATTCGACTACTCTGCCGACTGAGAACTACGTTCAGATTTTTGATTTCCAAAACAGGGCGACCTTGTTTGATCATTGCAACACCGGATCAAATCGCTCTTTAAGCCCTTCGCCCAATTGCGAGAATGAAAGCACAGTCAAAAACAGAATAATCATTGGAAATACCAGCACCCACCATGCCTGATGAATGATGCTTCGTCCATCCGAAATCATGCCTCCCCATGTGGGATCATCGGTAGAGATAGACAGATTTACAAAAGATAATATTGCTTCAACGATAACCGCAATCCCCATTTCCAGCGAAAATAAAACACCGATTGTCGGCAGAACATTGGGTAATATTTCTCCCACCAATGTGCTGAACTTTCCACGCCCCATAATGCGGGCGCTGTCTACATATTCCATGGTTCGCTGCTGCATGGTTTCTGCCCGTATCACTCGACAAAAACGGGTCCAGTCAATCACCACAATGGCAATAATCACCGAATGTAATCCCGGCCCGATGATGGCGATTAGAAGAATTGCAAACAGCACTGGCGGGAACGACATCCAGATATCAACAAGGCGGGATATCAACTTATCCACCCAGCCTCCATAAAAGCCTGCAATGAGACCCAGAGACGAACCGAAAAAACAAGTAATGCTGCCAGCAACCACAGCAACAATGAAGGCAATTCTGGCACCATAAATCATTCGCGAAAGCACATCGCGCCCCAGACTGTCCGTACCAAGCAAAAACCCGGACTCACCACCGGCCATCCACATAGGTGGTAACTTTCCATAGAGTAAATCCTGTTCTAACGGATCATGTGGTGAAACTATACCAGCAAATATTGCCACAAGCACAATCAGTGCCAGCCAGGAACCAGCCAGAATTATGCGTAAGTTCAAAGGATGTTTTCTAACCATGCCGCAATCTCGGATTGAGCAATGTGTAGGTTAGATCGACAATCAAATTGATCGCCACAAACAGAACAGCAAAGACAAGAACAATCCCCTGAATGAGTGGAAGGTCGCGGTTGATCACTGCATCGATTGCCAGATTTCCAAGCCCTTCATAGGAAAATAGCCGTTCGATGATCACCGTGCCGCCTATCAGAAACGTAAACTGGACGCCGACCAAAGTAAGCGTTGGCAGTACCGCATTCTTGAGCGCCTCAAACAGGATCACATGGGTTTCAGAAAATCCTTTCGCTTGCGCCAGCAATACATAGTCCTGTAGGACAACTTCCTTCAAAGACTGCTTTAATAATTGCGCAATGACAGCGGCCAGTGGAATCGCCAGGGCCAATGCAGGCATTAGCATATGGCGGGTAATATCGAGGAGTACATTGAATTTCAGGCGGATCAGAGATTCAAACATGAAAAACTGCGTCACCAACCCATGATCAAGGCTGGGTGTGATGCGCCCTGAAATTGGAAATATCGGCAGCATCACCCCAAACAGCAGAATGAAGATCAGACCCCAAAGGAAATCAGGGATTGAAAGTGCCGCACCATTCCACAAATCAATGCCAGCTTCAAACTTGCGTTGACGATATTTGGTGCCAAAAAATGCCAGTATCCCGCCAATAAATACTGCAAAAACAAGTGCTAAAATACTAAGTTCCAGAGTTGCTGGCAGCCGGTTTAAGACAATGCCCAACACCCCCTGACGCAATGAAATTGACGTGCCAAAATCGCCAACCATCACCCCTTTTAGCCAAATCCAGAATTGCTCAGGGATTGATTTGTCCAGGCCATACAGTTCACGCAGTAGCGCGATATCCTTTTCGCCTGCCCCGGGGGGCAACATCATAGCAATCGGGTCGCCTGGAGCCAGACGAATTGCAGCGAACACAACAACACCAACGCCAAAAAGCGTTATCAGTGTCGTGAGGAGTCGCAGCACAATTGCACGAATATTCATTAACGCCCGGGCCTCTATTCAAAATCACATTTAAAAACTCCCCGAACCATCACAAGCCCGGAGAGTAAAAATTTCACGCTATTCGCGGCTTATGCAGGCTTCGCGAGGAACGGTAGCAATGCACCGGACACATGCGGGGTTACCGACACCTTATTGGAGTAGATGATCGGCTGAACATATTGCAGCAACGGAATGACATAGGCCTCTTTGGCGATCAGTTTATCAACTGCTTTATAGCCATCAATCCGCTTGGTCTCATCAGGTTCACCCCAAAGAGCTCCAATCATGGCAATCAGATCCTCACCATCCCAGACCGAGTGCGGGCTCGGGCCGAACATGGCAAATCCGGTTGAGGTGGATGGATCGCCAATCGAGTTACCCCAATTGTAGAAAGCGGCTGGCGCTAGCTTATCTGCTGCACGAAGCTCGTAATGCTTGGCGATTTCGTAGATTTCGATTTCCGCCTGAATGCCGACCTTGCGCCACATGCCGACGATTGCCTGAATCATCTCGTGATCTTTCGGTTTAAAGCCCCGCGTGGTCTGAATTGTGAACTTAACGGGATTGTCTTTTGAATAACCGGATTCAGCCAGAAGCTTCTTTGCTAATTCAGGATCATAGGCAACTTTTGTTGAAGCATCAAAGGCTGAATATTCAGGCGCCTGTAAAGTAT
Organism: Rhizobiaceae bacterium; assembly: GCA_045047085.1. Classification (GTDB taxonomy): domain Bacteria; phylum Pseudomonadota; class Alphaproteobacteria; order Rhizobiales; family Rhizobiaceae. The sequence continues at coordinate 127,918 of JASFYT010000004.1, forward strand.
CGATTGCCACGCCATAGCCACCCAAAAGGCGATCTATCAGCAATTTTTTGTCGATCGAATGGGCTGCAGCAAGCCGCACGTTACGATCCTTCATCACGTCGATATCGTTGAGGAAAATCATACCGATATCAGATACCGGTGTGGTAACGCCGTTCAAGCCATCCTTGGCTTTAAGACGATCATACTCCTCATAAGGAATTTCCAGCGTGATATCAGATGCGCCGGACTCGACCTCGGCAACGCGGCTGGATGCGTCTGTTATGAATTTTATGGTAACGCTGTCAAAGGCAGGTTTGCCGCCCCAATAATTTACATTGGCTTTGAGGCGAACAAAAGCGTTGCGCTCGAATTTCTCGACCATATAAGGGCCAGTTCCGATCGGTGCGGCTTCGAATCCATCAGCGCCCATTTTCTCATAATAGGCCTTCGGCAAAATGTAGCCGGTAAGGAATGACATCCATTTGAACAAAGTTGGCTCATACGAAATCACATCCGCTGTAATCATGTTGCCATCGATGGAAAAGTTTCCAATTTTAGACCAAACAAACTGGATCGGATTACCGGTTTTTTTATTGCCCGCGCGTTCCAGCGACCAAACCACATCCTCGGGTGTGAAAGGAGAACCGTCATGCCATGTAATCCCTTCCCGCACTTTTAGGAAAATTTTCTTATTGTCATCTTTCCAGCCCCATTCGGTTATCAGGCCGGGCGCGAAAGACAGGTCAGGCTTTTGGCTTATATATTGATCAAATACCGTTTGAAAAATTCCCTGAATGGTAGGGTTTACTGCGGATGGTCCAACAGTTGGGTCCCATGATGGCAGGTTTACATTGTAAGCAATAGTAAGTTCACCGCCCATTGCAAATGCATTCAACGGAACACCAAGGGCTGCAAGCCCCGTGCCCATCGCGCTCATCTTAAGTAGGTTACGTCTATTCAGTTTCATTCTCTCTCTCCCTGTTTAATTTGATTGCCACCGATAACAGTGTTGGCAAATTGCTCTTGTATAATCGTTTTTCTCCGTCCGCATTGGTGAGGTTACCTATCGCCCTTTACCCGCAAGCTTGTGTGCAAGCATTGTTCCAGAACCAGCACCAACGCCCGCTCCTGGCCAGGTGGATGCACCAATTTGATATAGATTTTTGATTGGCGTTTTCCAGTCTGACCAACCAAATGTCGGACGGAATAAAAAATTCTGAGTCAGATGATGGCTACCACATATCTGGTCTCCACCCACCAGATTTGGATTTTCCCGTTGTAAATCGAGGGGTGAAAACACAGCTTTTCCAATGATTTTTGAGCGTATCCCCGGAGTATAGTTTTCCAAAATATCCAATACGCGTTCGTAATATTGTCCTTTTATGTCATCCCAGTCAGTGCCATCAATTTCACCTTTCGCGTCACCTTCGATATTTGCCGGCAACACCCTGACCTGCACCCATAATATATGTTTGCCTTCGGGCGCTCTGTCCGGGTCAATTGCGGTTGGTTGTCCAACAACGATCACCGGCGTAGCTGGTAACAAACCATCCATGGCTTGGGTATAAGCTTCCGCCATGGTTCTCATTGTTGGTGCGACGTGGACATAAGCAAAGGTTTCAAGGTCCTTGCCAGCCTGCCATTCAAGCTTACTATCCAGCGCAAGATGAATCATCATAGTACCTGGCGCATGCTCGAACTTCTTCATGGCATCGTCGAAATTTTCATCCCCACTACCGTTCGAAAGTAATTTACTGCACAAATTACTAGGAGCAACACTGGTAATAACTGCACTTTTAGAAATTACGACACGACCATCGCGCAGCATGATACCTGTTGCCTTGTTGGTATCGGTCAATATCTCGACAACCTCACAATCTGTATGAATACGACAGCCCGAAGCTTCCGCCATACCAACCATCGCCTTGATCATCGTATCAGCGCCGTTCTTACCTATTACCATGCCGAATGACTGGTTTGCCATGCCTTCAAGATAGGGAAACATCGCCCCACCCGCTTGATCCGGTGGAAAATCAAGATGCATCCCCCAACTGGCAAGGGCCACTTTTAATTCTGTGCTTTCAAAATTCTCATTTAAAAATTTGCGCGGTGAAGACAATAGAAGTTTAGCCATCTCGGCAACAAATTTAACGCCACCAAAACGCCATGCTTTAAAGGCAGATTTAGCCAGTGACCAAGGGGTCATCGGCGAACCCAGCATTCCAAATAAATGTGGTGCAATGTCCCCGAAACGAGCAACCATGGTGCGCCAGCGCTGACTGTCAGATTTTGAGAATTTTTCAAGGCAGATGCAACTAACTTCTATATCACTGGAAATACCTACCCATTTTCCTTCGGGGAATACTGATGCGAAACAATCGTTGACCGGCGTAAATTCCAAGCCATGTTCTGATAATTCAGCAGCAAATTCCTGATGGAAAGGTGACCCGGCAAATAGACTCAAATTCATTGCGGCGATATCATGCCTAAACCCCGGGAGGGTCAGCTCTCTGGTTTGAACCGATCCACCGACAACCGGATTTAGTTCAAACATCCCTACGGTCCAACCCTTGCGCGATAATATTATCGCCGCAGCAAGCGCATTGTGTCCCCCACCAACAAAAATTGCATCATATTCTGTCGTCAAATCAGTTACTCTATCCATAATGTCAAAAAATATCTGCGTATAAATTCACTTCCAGATACTTGCATATTCATATAAATTTGTCTACCATACATTCGGATTTTGAAATAATTGAGGGAAGGATTTCAATCGTGATCGCCAAAGATATTGTGAACAACCTAGGAGCAATGCTGATTTCAGGAGAGGTGGAAGTAGTGGACTTGACGGGGCCACTTGGACCCGAAACTCCTATTATTCAGCTTCCACCAGAATTGGCTGTTCCGACGCCAAAAGTCGAAATACACCAGATATCGCGATATGACGATGATGGTCCTTGGTGGGCCTGGAACTGGTTGAAACTGGGCGAACATTCCGGCACCCATTTCGATGCCCCGCAACACTGGGTTACCGGCAAGGATTTTAAGGACGGAACTACTGACACCATCGATCCAAAGAATTTCGTAGCTCCGGTCAATGTGATTGATTGTTCGAAAGAGTCCGCAGAAAACCCGGACTTTCTTTTAACTGCAGATGCAGTGCGAGCATGGGAAGACCAAAATGGCAAAATTTTGCAGGGTGAATGGGTTGTTATGCGAACGGATTGGTACAAGCGTGGCGATTCAGAAGAGCAGTTTTTAAACGCCGACGAGACTGGGCCACATTCGCCGGGTCCGACTGGAGAATGTATTGAGTATATCATATCGACAGGGGCAATAGGCTGGGGTTCGGAAACCATTGGCACCGATGCCGGTCAGGCAGCTGGCATGGAGCCACCTTTTCCCGCACACTCTATGATGCACAAAGCTAACCGTTATGGTTTGGCAAGTCTGGCGCATCTTGATCAGTTGCCTGCAAAAGGCGCAATTCTGATTGTTGCGCCTCTGAAAATCGTCAATGGCACAGGTAGTCCTATTCGCGCGCTTGCTATCAAACCTCGATAGGTGGTCGATTAACGGCAACCGATAGCAATTTTCTTCGATGAGACCCCATATTGAGCAATTAGGATATTGGTTTTGAGTCCTTACGATCATATCATTGTGGGCAGTGGCATAAACTCACTGGTATGCGCTGCCTTGCTTGGCAAAGCCGGTAAAAAAGTTTTGTTGCTTGAACGCAATGATATGATTGGTGGCTGCATCAGAACAGAAGAAATCATCGCGCCGGGTTTCGTTCATGATGTTTTGGCAACAACCTTTGTGTTGTTTACTACATCCCCCGCTTACAGAGAACTGGCGGATGATTTAGCGCGGCATGGGTTGGAATTTTGTCAGGCCAAATTTCCAACTGGAGTCCTATTGCCAAATGGCAATTCTGCTCTGATCACGATGGATCGCGAAGAAAATATCGCTATGTTCAACAAGATTGCCGCGGGCGATGGCGATGCTCATCGTGAAGCGGTTGAATCAATTGAGCAAAACGCAGATTTGATTTTTGGGTTGTTGGGTAGTGACTTATGGAGCTGGCGTACGGCACTCATGCTAGCAAAACAAGCCCGAAAACGTGGCTTAAGGGGGCTGGCCTCTTTCTTTGGAGAATCCTTAGGCACGGCGAGACATTGGTTAGAAAGTGATTTTCATTCGGAAATTTCAAAAGCACTTTGGGCACCATGGGTATTGCACACGGGACTTGGTCCCGAAAGCTCCTATTCTGCACAAATGGGCCGCGTAATCGCTTTTGCAATTGAGGCCGCCGGCGCTCCGGTAGTTAAGGGCGGTGCTAAGAATATATTGGCCGCGTTTCAGGCATTAATTGAAGAAAATGGCGGTGAGATCCGTACTTGCACCGACGTTGACAAGATCATTGTAGAAGGCGGGCGCGCTGCGGGCGTCATGCTGACAGACGGAGAAAAATTACGGGCGTCTTCGGGAATTATTTGCTCAGTCACACCCAACCAATTTTACAACCGTCTCCTCGAATCGCCCGCCAGCACCGATGCGGATGCTACGCAAAAATTCAAACCTGGTAAGAGTAATTTTCAGCTCCATTACGCTTTGAACGGTCCGTTAAAATGGAACAACTCCGATCTTAATGACGTTGCTCTACTGCACATTACAGATGGGCTGGACGGAGTATCAAAAGCCTCCAATGAAGCTGAACGAGGCATGTTACCTGAAACTCCTACGATTTGTCTGGGTCAACCAAGTTCTTTTGATTCAACAAGAGCACCTGCAGGAAAAGCAATCCTTTGGCTGCAAATGCCCGAAACTCCGCGGCACATTAAAGGAGATACAAGTGGTGTCATCAACGTTCCAGAAGATGGTAAATGGAATGAACAAGTTCGTGAAGCCTATGCCGACCGTATTGAAAATATTCTACGCCAACATATAGTAAATTTCGACGAACTGGTGATTGGTCGAAAGGCCATTTCTCCTGCTGATTTGGAAGTCATGAACATGAATTTGGAAGGCGGCGATCCCTATGGAGGCTATTGTGGATTGGACCAGTTTTTTATCTGGCGGCCTTTCAAACACAGCAAAAATCATAACACGAATATTAAATATCTATTCCACATTGGTGCATCGACCCATCCTGGACCGGGACTTGGCGGAGGATCAGGGTATCTCGTTGCAAAAAGGTTGAGTTAACATGGTTGTCAAAACAAAAAATGCAAAAACAGCAGGCAATTCTACTCCTGTATTACAAACTAAAATACCTTCTTTAGGTGAAATAGGGTTATCGAGGTTCGAACCTTATTTGATGAATAGAATAATGGGCCGCTGGAATGCAAATTTGCAAGAACGGATGTCGACCCGAGGGCTAACAGTGGTGAAAATGCGTACGCTGGCGGTGCTTTCAGTTATTCCTGAATTAACCGTAAGCCAATTGTCCGTCTACTCAGTCATTGAACAATCCACCTTGAGTCGCTCACTGGATGCCATGGTGGAGCAGGGCTTCATAAATCGTGAGCCCGGAAAAAATGATGGTCGTGTTCGAGAGATTGTCATCACAACAAAAGGTCGTGAAGCTTTCGAGGCATTTTGGCCGGATATGTACGAAAATTATAATAACTTATTTCTAGGTGTTGAAGAGGCTGAAAGGGACGCATTTTTGAAGACATTGAATAAATTACTCGAGAACATCCGCAAAAACGAGTTGTAGTGCCCTACATTAGAGTTTTTGATATCCACTAAACCTTGCCTGAAATCTGGAGACAAAAAATGAGCAGAAAAATAGAAATGATGCTATTGAGTTGTGTCTTTGGACTATGTCTGGCAACTGCTGCCAATGCTGAGCCAATGCCGGGCATGCGAGGGGTCGACCATATTGGTTTAACAGTGCCCGACCTTAATGAGGCTGAATCATTTTTTACCGACGTACTTGGCTGCAAAACGGCAACCAGTTTTGGTCCTTTCCGAGATGACAAAGGTACTTTCATGCAGGACCTTGTGGATGTAGATCCACGCGCTGTGATTGAAAAAATAACGTTGGTTCGTTGCGGATTTGGTTCAAATATTGAATTGTTTAAATATACTGCTCCTGATCAAAAAATCGTACGCCCTCGCAATAGTGATATCGGTGGCCATCATATTGGGATTTACGTCGAGGACATTGCTGCGGCAGCGGAATATTTTAAGAAGAATGGCATTAAAACAAAAATGGGGCCGGTGCCAATTGCGGAAGGCCCCGTAGCGGGTCAAAGTATTCTATATTTCTTTGCACCTTGGGGCTTGCAGATGGAGGCCATCTCTTATCCCAAAGGTATGGCATATGAAAAATCTGCCACGACTGTTTTATGGTCATCACGCAATCCCTCCAAATAAGTGTAGAAATTAAAAATGGCTGAACGATCATTCAAAAAAGAAGTAGAACACCTCCGTTTGGGCGCGGGTGATATTTTTCACGGCGAGGGCATTTTGGCTATCACCAAAGCTCTGCTGCAATGCGGTGTTGGTTATGTAGGCGGTTATCAGGGAGCGCCGATTTCACATTTGATGGATGTGCTTTCTGATGCTCAGGATGTACTCGGCGAATTGGGAGTTCGCTTTGAAGCTAATGCTTCTGAAGCAGCCGCTGCGGCCATGTTAGCGGCTTCTGTTCACTACCCCATCCGGGGGGCCGTCACATTTAAATCGCCTGTGGGAACCAATGTGGCCTCCGATGCATTGGCTAATCTGGCATCGGGCGGCGTCACCGGTGGCGCGCTGATCATTGTTGGCGAAGATTATGGTGAAGGCTCCTCAATCATGCAGGAACGCATTCATCCTTTCGCAATGAAATCGCAAATTTGGCTGCTTGATCCCCGCCCGAATCTACCATCGATTGTACGCGCCGTTGAAACGGGATTTGAACTTTCGGAAACATCAAACACGCCGGTTATGCTGGAAGTTCGCATTCGCGCTTGTCACGTTTATGGCTCCTTTGAAACCAAGGATAACAAAAAGCCATCGCTGTCAGTTAAGGACGCGCTTGATAAGCCGTTGCGCGATACGGGTCGCATCGTGTTGCCGCCTGCATCCTATCTGCATGAGCATGAAAAAATCGAAAAACGCTGGCCCGCTGCGGTTGAATATATCACCAAAAACAAACTGAATGAGTTCTTTGGCCCTAAAACCGGCAAGGTTGGCATTGTCATGCAAGGCGGTTTGTATAATGGGGTCATACGCGCCTTGCAGCGTCTGGGTTTGGCTGATATTTACGGTGAATGTGACGTTCCACTTTATGTGTTGAATGTCACCTATCCGCTTTGTGATGATGAATTTTTGTCCTTCTGTGAAGGCCTCGACAGCGTATTAGTGGTAGAAGAGGGACAGCCCGAATTCATCGAACAGGCGATGCGTTCTATCTTGCATAAATCAGATTTGACCATCAAATTGGCTGGCAAGGGCGTCCTACCGATGGCTGGTGAATATACCGGCGAAATAATGCTCAAAAGTATCACCACCTATCTAAAAGAAAATTGCCCCGAAATACTGCCCGCAAGAAACCGGTCACCGAACCGTGAAGTGGAAATAACTGACCTGGACAAATTAGCAAAAAATGTTCCCCCACGCCCACCCGGTTTTTGTACAGGTTGCCCCGAACGACCCATATTTGCAGCCATGAAAATGGTGGATACTGAACTCGGACCCCATCAAATTGCGTCCGATATCGGGTGTCACTTGTTTTCTATTATGCCACCGTTTGAACTGGGTGGAACTACTATGGGGTTTGGCCTTGGCCCTGCCTCTAACGCCGCTTTTGACGGCGGGGGAAAACGCCGGCCGATTTCTTTTATGGGTGATGGTGGCTTTTGGCATAACGGACTTTCGACCAGCATTGGCAATGCCGTATATAACCGCTCTGACGGGGTGATTGTGATCGTTGATAATTTCTATTCTGCGGCCACTGGCGGTCAGGATTTATTGTCATCGCGCGCGGATAATCCGTCTAAATCAACCAACCATCCGATCAAGAAAGCACTGGAAGGTGTGGGCGTTGAGTGGATCAGGCAGATTGATAATACCTATGATGTTTCAACCATGCGAGACACTTTGGAAGAGGCTTTGACCACGGATCACAAAGGCCCGAAGGTTATTGTTGCTTCGTCCGAATGTATGTTGAACAAACAACGCAGGGAAAAGCCACTTCAACGCAAGAATATACAAAATGGCATCAGAATTGCGAAGCCGCGATTTGGCATCGATGAAGAGGTTTGTACCGGCGACCATGCCTGTATGCGTCTTTCAGGCTGTCCATCTCTGACCATCAAGAAACTGGACGATCCGCTGCGCGATGATCCGGTGGCGTATATTGACCAATCCTGCGTCGGGTGTGGAAACTGTGGCGAAGTAGCTGATGCAGCTGTGCTATGTCCATCTTTTTACAAAGCAGAAATTATTCATAATCCTTCAAAATTTGAGACCATTGTTGCGAGTTTACGCAGCCGGGTCATCAACTGGCTACAGAACAGGCGTTCACGTTCCAGACTTGAGTTTGGGAATGGCTGAACAATGACTTCAAAGATTAAATTGGACAAAAAGGCGGAACGGGATTACCGCGTCGATGCAATAATCAAAATGGCGATTTTGGCGGTTGGCGGTCAGGGCGGAGGTGTGCTTTCCAGCTGGATTGTGGACGTTGCGAAGCGCAATAATTACCATGTTCAGGCAACCAGTGTTGCGGGCGTTGCACAACGCACCGGAGCCACCATTTATTATCTGGAGATGCTGCCGTCTTCAAAACGGCGTCCGGTATTTTCCCTTGCACCCTCACCTGGCGATGTGGATATCGTGATCTCGGCAGAACTGATGGAAGCAGGACGCGCGATCATGCGTGGCTTTGTTACGCCAGACCGCACCACGCTGATCACCTCGACACACAGGGCCTTTGCCACGGCGGAAAAAATTGTGCCGGGCGATGCGATTGCTGATTCAGGACAAGTTTATGAAATTGCAAAGGATGCCTGCGACAGGCTGATCGCCTTCGACATGGAAACCATTGCCATTGACGCAGGCAGCGTTGTTTCGGCAAGCCTGTTTGGTGCATTGGCCGGTTCGGGAGCAATGCCATTTGCACAACAAACATATGAAGATACAATTACTGCATCTGGGCGAGGCGTAGAAGCAAGCCTGAAAGCATTCCGCGCTGGCTATCTAAAGGCGCAAGAAGAAGACACTGCACTAGAGTTGAACCCGTTGCCGAGTAATGCCGATGTTGTTTCATCATCCGGCCCTAAAGTCCCTGACTTTCTGTTGGCAGATTGGGAAAAGCTACAATTGCGCGTACATGCAATGCCGCAAGAGGTGCAGGCAATGGTCCAATCGGGATTGAATAAGGTGATTGATTTTCAGGATCTCGCCTATGGGGCTGAATATCTAGACTTTATCGAGCGGGTCCTGACAATAAAACCTGATTCCGGTTCTGAACTCACCATTACCGCTGCAAAATACATAGCCAATGCCATGGCATATGACGACATGATTTATGTGTCAGATGTCAAAACACGTAAATCGCGTTTTGACAGAATTAAAAAAGATATTGCGATTGGTGACAAGAACGTCTTGCGCATCACCGAATATTTTCACCCAGGTGCAAGCGAGTTTTGCAGCATGATGCCACTTCGGTTGGGGCAAATGATTGAAGCAAGTCCGAAATTATTCAAAGGACTAGACTGGCTGGTAAATCGGGGACGCAGGGTGCGCACCGACACCTTATTCTGGTTCATAATGCTTTATCTCGTCAGTGGTCTTAAGCGGTTTCGACGCAAACTGCTTCGCCATGATGTAGAACAAAAACATCTGAAATTATGGTTGAATACAGCACTTTCATATGCCGATAGCAATTATGACCTAGCCACCGAAACATTAAAATGTCGTCGCCTTATCAAAGGCTATAGTGATACCCATCGCCGTGGTGTGTCAAAGTTCGATAGGGTTCTAGCAAGTATTGAATTGGTTAAAGCACGCGACGACGCCGCCGATTGGGCCCGGCGATTGCGCGAGGCTGCTCTAAACGATGTTGATGGTAAAATGCTTGATGGTGCTATTGAAACTATTGCGTCTTTTATGCACACAGAAAAATAGAGCTAATAATTTTCTGGTGATCGATCATTTCTCATTTCAAGATTACTAGGGTGTGGCTACGTTCGAGTTCTTCGGCGGTGTGACGGTAAGCGCGAGGCAGAGAGGATGATTGGCTAAAAGTGGGTCATTTTTACTCCAGCATTAACACAATGAGATGCCCGGCCAATGATTGCCAATGCGATGATTTGGACCCAACCATAAGAGATGCACACACCATGGCTCTGTCGCAAAGTTTTTCGCGAGATTTTCTATTGCCTGAATTCCTGCCATAAACTGCGCCAGAAGCTTAGGAGCACTAGCTTGCATATTGAACTTTGCTGAGGATATATCTCAACGCTTGGCTCTCGCCGAAAAAATTAACTGAAGAGCGGGAGCGCATTGGGGACTTATTGCAGGGGCAATTGGGTCACGTAGAAATACTCCAATCCCGAGAACTTCTAAAACAGAAATGGATTGACGATGCGATATGCGTTACTATGAGGAGCTAGCCTCTGTGGTCGGCGCCGCTGGGTGCACCTATCAGCTCTGCGGTCGCCTCGCACCGATAGCTGAATAGCCGAATGGCAGCTTTTCCAACGCTGTGCCGCATCATCGTTGGGTACCCGGAAAGGCAGCTATGGGCGGATTCCGCATGACGGCAAGTCTGGTTTCCCATCAATATCAGACCAAAAATTCACAGCCCAAATGCGTGTTGTTGACCCTGAAGCGACATTCCCAGATGTCACAAATATGTGAATTTGAGTGTCATTTTGTTTTGTCTGCGGGGTCGGCAAGAATCCCGCTGATCACTCGGCATGTTTGACACTATCGAGATGAGCGATCCATTGTTGGGGAAGCCCGTGGGCCTGGGCACCATCACGTAACAGCGTGATATAGCGAAGTGAGGGATTGCCATCCTTTTCGAAACCATCGGCTATATAGGTGAACACAGACAACGGGTTTCCGCTCCGATCCTCGCCATCAAGCCAGATCGGTCGATAGCGCCATCCCGGGATGCCTTCTGTGGAATTCAGCCAGATCATGTCGCACCGAGTGATGAGGTAGAGTACGCCCCAGACTTCCGCGTTCTCGTCCGGGCTGATATTGGCGGGCGCCGCCTTTCCCTTTGGTCGGCCCTCCAGATTGAATCGGAGCCGGTAGCCGGGCACCCGGCCCACCCGCCACTCCATCGGCTGCATTTTGCGCCGCTCGCGAAAGGCGCTGTCATGCATGTTGGCACCAAAAGCAAAGTACCAGACATGGTCTTTTGGATTGCCGTCCAGTGTAAGCCCCCAGGCACGATACCAAAGCCGCGCCAGTGGCCAAACATGCATAATTACCGGCACCCAGATGCGTTTGAAAAAACGTCGAGTCCTAATCAGCATCAATCTTCTCCATTTGGGCCATGCGATGCAACAATATCAGTTGTATTACTGCCGCAAGCAGCGCAGCGATGAATACTGCCTGGATCGAGATTATCTGCACAATGGCCGCTCCGGCAATCGGCAGCAGGGCGGCAGGTGAAGCCAGTGAATTGAAATAGGCAGAATAGGCAGGCCTGCGGTCATCGGGCGAAATCTCCATGAGGTAGCCGAGATAGCCAATGGTCATTCCGTTGATGAGCACACCGATAACACCAAACAGAGCAGCGAAAGCGGCAAGGCGTAGGCCTGCATCAAGATCAAGCGCCAGTAGCACCAGAGCACCCACCGGCGGTAAAAGACGGACTAAGCCGACGGTCTGTAGAAGCTGGAGTTTGCCATAACCATCGCCAATTCGGCCCCACAAGGCATTTGAGGCGAGCGAACCAGCTGTCTGCGCGCCAAGCAGAATGGCCACATCCTGGGGTTTTAAACCGAGATCAGAGGCTGCTATAACGTAAAAGGGCAAGGCCATCATCGCCAATCCGCCCAGCCATTGCGTATACAGGAACAGGCGGAAGCGAGTTTCGCAGCACAGTATTTGCCAGCCATCGCGCAAGAAATCGCGAAATCCCCCAGACGTATTAGCACTGCTGGACGATGTTGGTGGTTCACCTGCAGAAACGAAACTGATAGAGGAGACAAACATCAGCAGTGAGGCCAGTGCAAAGATCATCGCATATGCCGTCAGTAACGGCCAACCAGCCAATATTTGATGGACAATGGCTGCCATGCCGAGCGCCAGTATTCCGCCGCCGAAAAAACGCCAGGCGAGCATACGGCTGCGTGCATTGGAGCGAATTGAGCGCCCGACAATATCATTGTAGGGCACGGCGACGACACCGCTGATAAATGCGTACAGCGTCCACAGAACAAAAAAGGCACCCGCTGTCACTGCCAGAGGCATATCAACGGCTAACCACAGCGACAGGGAGATAAGGGCAAGAAAGATCGCTCGACCAAATGCGCCGAAAATATAAAATGGCATCCGGTGCGGCACCCGCTGGGCAAAATACCCCACCACGAGTTGCGGCAACAACCAGCCAAGGCGTAATATTGCGCTGGCCGCACCCACGGCAAATACACTACCCGTCAGTTGATAAACAAGACTGGCGATAATGGTAGCCGAATCGACGGTTGACGAACCGGCCTGGAAGGCAGCGCCCGCGCCTGCAATCTTCCAGAAGACCGGACCCGAGGTCTTGGCGTTGTTATGAGGCTCAGGCATCAGACTTCTCGACATTTTGCACCATGGTCTGGATATCTATACTACTGCGCCACAGTACAACAAGGCCGATGCCGACCACCAGGATGAGTGAAATCATGTGGTTGAACAAGATCATGGCAAGAGCGGTCTCATCGGACACACCAAGCAGTTTGAGAGCGAAGCCTGAGCCGATCACAAATCCTCCCGGAACGCGAACAAACCGTGCCAGCACAAGCGCGAACCCGGCAAATACCATCAGGAACAGGTAGTCGAATGCTCCAAGCACAACGCCGAGCGCCAGCCCCGCCCACAGGAAATGCGTGGCCGAGACCGCTTTCATGGCAAAGCTTGCGGCGATGATGCCCATTTGGCGGGAAGATTGGCGCGGCCAGACGATGCCTTCGGCCAGACCAGAACGAAGATCACCAAACCTTCCCCGGCTCTTTGCCACCAGCCAATCGATGAACCGGCTGACCTTGGAATTATCCTGCACGAATTTGGTGCGTGAGTTGAACAGCAACCACAGCACGCAGGAAAAAATGATGAGATTGAGCGCACCGGCGGCTACCAAACCCGCCTGCAGACCGCCTTCAACCTTGGGAATTTGCCCGGCGATGGCGACAATACCGGCAATGATGGCAAAGACGATACCGTCGATAAAACGGGAAATACCCGTAGTAACCAGCACGGTTGCCACACGCAATCCTTCAAGCCTGGCAACCAGCCACGAACGCACCAGCGGGCTGATGCCCAGGGGCACAAAGATATTGGCGCCGTATCCGGCGAGGAAAGCACCAGTCAGCCGCCAGCTTGAAATGGGTTTTAGATCATAAAGAAGCTGGCGCCACTTCCAGCCCTGAATAAGTTGTTCGACTAATATCGCTGCAGCCAGCATAATTATCCACTGCAATTTGGCCTTCTTTAACTCAACAAGAAACAGGTTCAAGTTAAAATCGCGATAGAGAAAAAACACCATAGACAGAGCCAAACCTCCACCAATCAGTGGGACAATCCAGCGCATAAAAGGGCGTTTAAATTCTATCATGTAGTCTGTACCGGAGGGCTGTCGTCGTGTTAACATTTCAGGAAATCCCGTTTGATCTATAGCATTATCGTCGTGATTTGGCAGTCAACAAAAACAGTAGCTGGCAAACGTTTCTGCAGGACAGCTTTTGGCACTTAATCACCGTAGCGGTAATGTCTGGTTTGCCGTCAACACAGCCACGAAAGCAGGCGGGTGCAAAGGTCGGCTATGGGCCGGCACCTGAAATTAAGATATCCTCACACGGGGCTGAAGTCACTTTTGACCCGTTGCTGACCTTTGAAGTCTGACTGAGCGCAGCAAGGTTGGGGGATTGCTGATCATTAAAATCAAAACACTAACTAAATAGTGGTCCAACTTTAAGGGGCAAAGACAATCAGCTTCAGCCCATATTACTGTACCGCCAAACCCGTTTCTTGAGGGCTTCATCGCCACTTGCGGACCACAAAAGCCATGTCCCGAAGCGAGCCACCCTGTTGCACGCAATCAAGCGCAATGAGACACTTTTTGCGGCATAGTTTGGTTGTTTCCGTAAGCGGTTTTTTATCACCGGAGCGCATGGAATTGAGTGAGTTTTGTGTCCAGATTAACGCTCGCGTGTCATTGAAAATCGTTGAAAACCCGCCCAGTTGGAACTGTAATTGTACGGGTTGAAACAAGATATTCACGCCAATAGGTCGCATATCAACGGCAGCATTGCGTGATCGAATGATGATCTTTTGGCACCTTGCGCGACACAGGATGGCACAACAATTTTGATCTTGAGAAGCCTGACGAATATCGGACCCTGTATACAGATATTCGTTGCGGATAGTTACAGCAAGGAAGCGTTCGCGCTTGCAAAGACAACGGCATCATTCCGACAACCCCTGTAGCAACAGAGATAACAACATTTCGTCTTGAAATTTCCATATCTGATCTTCTCCATTTTCTAAGTAACAACTGTTTCGTCCCGACACAGGGCGCTTATTCCTACGAAAAAATGGAGGGTCACACTTCCGTGATGGAACGCTGCCATTTGGCGCAGATAGCCTGACCTACGCCCTCAATGCCTTAAGGTTTAGCGTAGTAGCCATCGCAAAAAAGGAAATGAACGGATAAAATGGCACAGTTTGCTGATGAACAGATCAGGGAGATGTCCAAAGCGCGCAAAGCTGGCCTTACTAGATCAGAAATTCGCATGCAAACATGCCGTCTGCGGAACATTACCAACATGAGACGAAAAAAAACAAAGTTTTTTGGGATTAAAATCGATTCCTGGGTGTTGAACATGATGTAAGGCGGCGCCAATGCGGTGTCGGCATAACAACTCTTAGTCAAAGGAATTACATTATGAGAATTATTTTAGGACTTGCGGCTCTTGTACTCGCTGCCACACCAGCTCTGGCGGACCAACATACTGTGGACGCAATTAAAACTGCAACGACATCCGCAGGGGATGTTTTAACTAACTCGAAGGGTATGACCCTGTATGTTTTTGATAAGGACAAGCCGGGTGTTTCCAACTGTAAGGGCAAGTGTATCGCACTTTGGCCGTCTATGCCTGCCGAAGCAAGCTCCAAGAATGAAGGGCAGTTCTCGGTTATCAAACGTGAGGACGGTAGCTTTCAATGGGCCTACAAAAAGATGCCGCTTTACACTTGGGTCAAGGACAAAAAAGCTGGTGATGTCACAGGTGACGGTGTTAAAAACGTATGGCACGTTGCCAAGCCATAACGTGCAAATAAACAAGAGTTTATGATGACAAAATTCCTGGACGAGATCGAAGCCTGTGTCCCCTCACTACGTCGATATGCTCGCGCATTATTGAGAGATGTTGATCTGGCAGATGATCTTGTCCAGGACACCCTTGAACGCGCATTGAATAAACAAAAACTATGGCTACCCATCGGAAAGCTAAATTCATGGTTGTTCAAGATTATGCTGAATATTTATCGTAATGATTTGAGGTCACGCAAGAGACAATCCCATGTCGTTTCGATTGATGATCTGGCCACCCCTCCTGTGACGCCACCAGAACAACCAGCCAAATTACTGCTTTCTGAAGTAGCCTCAGCTTTGAATAAACTGCCTGATGAACAACGTCAGGTGTTGTTACTTGTTGCAATTGAGGGGTTTAGCTATGCGGAAGGTGCTGGTATTTTAAAAATCCCTATCGGCACATTCATGTCACGACTTGGGCGGGCGCGCTCAACCTTGCGGCAGCTTACAAGTGAATCCGGGAAACCAACTCTTAGGCGTGTAAAATGAGCAAACATTCAAGCAAAGTGACAGAAGTGGAACTCCATGCCTATGTGGACGGGTTGCTGGATACCGATCGTGTTGAGTTGATTGAACGGTATCTTGCAGATAACCCGGATAAAGCAGAAGAACTACAAATATGGAAAAATCAAAATCAGGCGCTCAAAAGCTTGTTTGAGCCTGCTGCCCGTGAGCCGATACCTGACAGGCTGAAGCCCGAAAATGTTTGGTTGTCCCAGAAAGAGACGTCTATCAGATGGAAGTCAATTGCTGCGGCTATTACACTATTTGCAATTGGCAGCACAACGGGCTGGTTTGGGCGGGAACTGGCCTCTCCCAACACGGCTCAGGCACTCACATTTGCTGAACAGGCAATTAATGCACATTCTGTTTTCGCTGTGGAAGTTCGTCATCCTGTTGAAGTATCTGCGGATGAACAAACTCATCTGGTCGGTTGGTTGTCCAACCGGCTTGGTAAGCCTATCTCTGCGCCTAACCTTGAAAGTCAAGGATTTAAGCTCATTGGTGGTCGTTTATTGCCAGCCAGCGAAGGGCCTGCGGCGCAATTTATGTACGAAGATGCATCCGGACGGCGCATCACTCTTTATGCAGTTAGCAATAAATCTGAACGGCTTGCGGCTTTTAGGTTTTTTAAAGAGGCCGATTACAATGCGTTTTACTGGCTTGATACAAGTATCAGCTATGCAATTGTTGGAAATGTTTCTCGTGATGATCTCAAAGAGCTGGCGACAGAGATTTATCAGCAGCTTACCTAACAAGATGTCTTTTGGTGTAGGGAAAAAACAGTTACAGGCTCCCCCCTCAAGCCAACCATAACAAGGCGATATTTGACCTGCTGCCATTCTCCACTTGGGGCACTGGGAGTCTTTGCAAATTCTATTCGGAGTTTCCAGCGCATCCAATGCATTCAGAATATCAGCCTGAATATCTGCATAGTCTTCCAAACCAACAGAGATGCGAATTAGTCCGTCTGTGAAACCCTGCTTTTCTCGTTCCCCTGGTTCGTAAGTTGAGTGTGTCATCCTTGCAGGATGTTGGACCAGAGTTATTGCATCTCCCAAGCTGACTGCCGATGTTACCAGCGGCAATTCATCCATGAATGCTCTGCCCGCATCGAGGCCGCCTTTGAGTTCCAACCCGATCATACCGCCAAACTGTTTCATTTGGCGTTTGGCTAATTCGTGGAAAGGGGAGGACTGTAGCCCGGGGAAGTGAACTTGCTGTCTTGCTGCATCGCATGTGGATGGATAGCACCGGATTCCGTCAGGAACAGGTGGGAGGTATGGCATGATCGAAAACGCCAACCGCCCAATCCTAACGGGATCATCCTCACCGAACAAGGTTCGTGGATGAAGCCGAAATTGACTGCTGCGCATCTTGAAGCGCGTCTCAAAGCAAGATTCTCCACTACCAATCCGACATATGCGTGCAGCAGTGCCATCAAGGTACCAACCAGACCGCAAAGAGAAGCGTGAACCGGATAACAAAAAGGGAAAATAAGATTGACCTATACACACAATTAGAGAAGCAGTCATTCACCCAATTACATATTCTCCAGCTGAGGTAAAATTTGTTGCATAAATTCCAAGTCACAATAACTGGTGTTTATCATTACCAACTAAAGGCAGAACGGCTAATCATCAGTTCAAGTCTGTACTTCTCCGAACCAAAACCGTGTTTTCTCAATGATTAAGCAGATTGGCGCAACCATAAAGTGCAGCATTATCATCCATAATCACATGTAGCGGTAGCTTGTTCATGCTCTTTTGCATGCGCCCTTTATTGCGAAAAGCTTCGAAGAACTTACTTTTTGGAGAGTTGAAAAATGTTTCCAGTGCGCGTGTCACTCCCCCGGATAAATAAATGCCGCCCTCTGCATGAAATACAAGGGCTAAATCACCGACGCACCGGCCCAATATCCGACTAAATTCCTCACAAGCCTGACTTTCCGAAGTTTCAGCAGATGCGCTTGCCAATTGAATAAGCTGCTCGCTGGATTCGCATTTTGGACTGCACCCATTCAGATGGCAAATTAAACGGTACAATTCGATCAAACCGGATCCTGAAAGGACGCGATCATTGGAACATCGGCCGAATTTCTTTGAAAAATGGCCTTGCAAAGCTTGATCAATTTCTGTCTCGCAAACGAAAGTTGAGTGTCCGGCTTCGCACTTCACAACATTGCCTTCGGGCAGCAGGAGCGAGCAATTAAAACCTGTTCCAGCACCCAGCACCAGCCGCTGTCCACCCTCAACAAAACTACCGGTTTGTAATGTCTTGGTTGTTAAATCTTGCGGACGCATCAACGCATAACCCAGCGCTTCAAAGTCATTCATAAAGTAAACATCGTTCGACATCGTAGAGCGCATAATTTCGTAGCGATCAATTTTCCAATTGAGGTTGGTCAATGAAATTACATCCCCGCCAACTGGTGCAGCAAGTGCCACGATGATTGCTCCGGGTGCATCTTTTTCATCGCTTAAATAATGTTTCAACAAGTCAGAAAAAGTGGCAAAGAGCGAATTTTTAAACCGATGAATGCTTTGTTCAATCACTTTACCATTCAATGCAAAACCCAAACGGCAATTCGTGCCACCCAGATCACAAAGCAATGTTTTCATACTGTCACCGTAACTTTATTGAGATGCCTTGGCGCATCAGGGTTAAAACCAAGCGCAACCGACAGTTTTTCGACGAACACATAAAAACTCAGGGCTTGCGATATCAGATCAAGAAGCGGATGCGATGTTTTTATGGTACGCAAGCAATCCGTTCCTTTATGGCCACTGGCGATAAATACTCTTGATCCGGCGTCACGTAGGCGCTCGACTGAACCATCAGTGCTGTGTCGCGTACAATTGCCGGACATGAACACCAACGCTGACTGCTCCTTACCGGCCAAGGCCATTGGCCCATGATTCACCTCAGCAGCACTATGGGATTCCGCGTGGATGAGACAGGTCTCTATAAATTTGAGTGCAGCATCCCAATTACAGTGCAAAGCGCAGTTCAGATTTTCTGGCAATTCACGCAAAGCGTTCAGAAATTTCTCGTCACCAGACCATCCAGCAAAAACTCCGGCCAAGGCCGTCAAAGAGGCGATATATGTCTTGGTTGCTGCAACTGCTTTTTCAACACCCATGGACAGATCCAGCACCTCACACCCTGAATGGGCCAGCGCGGAAGACGTATCATTCGTGAGTACAATACCGATCGCACCATTCCGCGTAGCTTGCTCCATAAATATCTGTAAATCTTTGCTGCCGCCAGATTGTGAAATGGCTATAATCGGCACCCCGTCAACCAACATGTCTTTGCCATATATCGAGGCAATAGAAGGGCCAACTGAAGCTAACGGTATGCCAAACATTGTCTCAACAAGATATTTGAAATAGGTGGCTGCATGATCCGAACTGCCCCGGGCAACGGTTATCATGACTTTTACATCCATGGTTTTAAGTCTCTCGCCAACGGCAATATAAGTCGGCAAAGCAGTATCAATTTGGTGGGCAATTCGTTCAGGAACGGATTGCACCTCTCGATACATAAGTGTCGGTTTAACACCCACGATCAATTAACATCCGGGCTTTCGAGGCGTGCGACTAGCGGGACGTAATCATCAAGGTCCTCCAGCGGGAAATTCACTGTTTGATTAAGCTCTGCCGACCGATACAAACCAATTAGAATTTCAACAACCGCCAAACCATCATGGAATGTCTCTGTCGGGGTTTCCCCTTTTCTGAAACATTCAACCATGTGACGGTTTTCATCCGTATAACCATAAACACCAGCTTCATCTTCAAGCACAGGCATTAACCCTTGTTCGGCATTTTGCTTCTCAACCAAATCCTCGCCTTCTTTGCCAGAAACTTCCCGTGACATAAATATTTTCAAACCAGTCGACAAGGAATTGAACTCCATCGAATATTCAGGACCAAGCAGCTCCAATTGAATGCGCAAACCTGCCCCCACATATGCCCAGGATGTGGTGGCTTCGATCATCAACTCATGACCATCCTCATCTTCCAAAATTATTGTTGCGCGCGCGAAATCTTCTGAAGGGCGAGTTCGATAATCCACCGCAGTGCCGTACCTGTCCATAAGTTGCTGGGCATATTTTGAGCGGGTCCATTTCAAATTTGCAACAGTTCCATTTACGGATTTAATTTTAATTGATCCTCGCTTGGCATCGGGTTCGGTCAACAAAAACCGGCCCACTTCAACGCTGTGGCACATCATATCTGACAACACTCCGCCCCCTTGTTTGTCGCCTTGCCAAAACCACGGTGCGTGTGGCCCAGTATGTTCTTCGGCGGCCCTTGCGAGATATGGCCTGCCCGTTGTTGATGCCGCGCGGCGCCAGATAATCTCTTTGCCACGCACAACCGGCGTACAAAACACCTGGTTTTCCAGATAGCCATGATTGAGACCCGCATCTTCCACAAGATGTATCATCTCTTTTGCTTCAGCAATGGTGCGCGCCAATGGTTTTTCACATGCAACGGCAATAACGTTACATTGCCCGGATTTCACCGCATCGCGGATGCTTCGCATAATTTCAAGGCGGGTATGATTGGGCGACAATATCCAAATGGCGTCAATGCTTTGATCGTGCAGCATTGATTCTAGCGTATCGAAGGTATTGCATTCGCCAAGACCAAGGTCATTTGCCAGATTGGCAAGACGATCTCTATTTTCAGCACTGCGGCTGTACACTCCGGCGACAACGACATTTCGTACACCAATCATTGATCGAAGATGAAATTCTGCGATGAATCCTGTTCCCACCATCCCAATACGCAATGTGTCTTTTTTTGTTTTCGTCAATTGAAAATTCCTCGATTCAAATTTGTTTAGTGGGCGGTGCTGTAGATTCACGAACCACCAGATTAGTCGACAAGGTTGTCGGTTCGTTGGATACCTCCAAGCCATCCAGCATACGCAGTAACGTAGTCATGGACCTTTGGCCAACTTCCAGGCAGGGCTGACAAATTGTCGTCAAAGACGGTAAAAATGCACCACTGAGAAAAATGTCATCAAAACCCACCACAGAAAGGTCTGAGGGTACGTTTAATTTTTTTCTGTGTGCTTCCCGAATAATTCCAAATGCCATTTCATCATTCGCAGCAAAGATCGCTGACGGTGGGGTTGGAAGTTCAATTAACTTTCGTGCAGCTTCTTCTCCGCCACGCAAAGTGAAGTCACCGGGCGCGATATAGTCCTGGCATACGGGAATTCCCGCATCAGACATTGCCTGAAGATAACCATCAAGCCTGAGGGCACTCATCTTTTCGGGAATGGGGCCGGTAACATGCGCAATGTTTATATGACCCAAAGAAATCAAATGGTTCACGGCAGTTTTTGCGGCTGACTTGTTATCGATCAGAATTTGCGGAATTCTAGCTTCCTCAATCATTTCGAGCGCCACAACAACATTGTCATCGCTAAATCCACTTTCGCGAATTTGTTGTGGCACTTGCCCCGTTAAGAGAATCATCCCATCTGCGTGACCATCGCGAAGCATATCAAAATACTCTGTTTCGCGATCTGGATCCCCTTCTGAATTCCCCATCAACACAGAATATCCCGCAGCTCTCGCCATGTGTTCCGCGCCCTTGAAAACTTCGAGATAGAACGGATTTCCTATGTCACGAACCACAATCAAGATGGACATTGATTTTTGCGTGCGCAGATTTCGCGCATTCACATTGGGGCGATATCGCAGCTGAATTGCCGCTTCCCGGATTTTCGTCAAAGTTGGCTCCGCAACCAGGCCAGAACCCGTTAACGCTCGCGAGACCGTTGCGGAGGAAACACCCACGGTTGCTGCAATATCTTTTATTTTGGGTCGATTACTCAAGTTAAATCCTCAATGATTGACCGCGGCCGTAAAAAACCATCAACAAAAGCAAAGTCCCACCAAAGGCAATCTGTCGACCTGCTTCATCTATATTCAACGTTGTGAGGATGCTTTGAAGGACCACGAGCAATACGGCTCCGGTCATCGTTCCTGTGTACCCGCCCTTGCCCCCAGCCAAAGGTGTTCCTCCCAGCACAACGGCGATAATGGAGGCCAGCATGTACTGGTCGCCCACATTCGCAAATGAAGATCCCGAATAACCCAGAATACACATCCCCGCGATTGCAGAAAACATCCCCGACATCATAAACAATGAAATGCGCACTGCGCGCACCGGAACGCCTGCCATTTTTGCGGCATTTTCATTGGCCCCGATCGCATAGATACGGTATCCCAGCACCGTGCGATGAAGCAATAATGCCATCAACAATCCAATCATCAGCCAGAGCCAAATAATCCCGGGCACACCAAATAACAGCGGAGATGCAACAAAACTGCTCAAAGCAGGAGCAGCAAGTCCGGAAGGGATCCCCTGCCGCACGACAACCAGTAAGCCCTGAAGCACTCCCAACATCCCAAGCGTCATAACCAAAGGCGGAATGCCGAGGAATGTCACCCCGACGCCGTTTAAAAATCCAATAAAACCACCAATTGCCAAGCAGGCAATAATTGCCGGCAAGATTCCAATATCAGCACCACTCATCACATTGCCCGCAATGATAGCGCTCAAAGAAACAATCCCGCCAACGGAGAGGTCAATGCCTTCCCGCCCGCCGAGAATGACAAGATTTTGCCCCGCAGCAACTATCCCCAGAATTGAGGCAACAACGAGTAGCCTAAGAATTTGCGGGAGCGATGCAAAGCCGGGTGATAAAAACTCGCCAACAACCAACAATCCAGCAATAAGGCAGAGGGCAACAATTAAAGGATTGAGAGAAAGACCGGTCATCCGGCTTCGGGCTCTGTTCAGGAATTGCGCGGTTGTGGAACTCATTGTTCAATCCTCCGCGAAACGAAAATTCCAAGCATAAGCGCAACAAGTATCGACATACCCTGCACAAGGTTTTGCCATTCAGACGGTGTGCCAACGAAAAATACCAATGAATTGATTAAGCCGATGGTCAGTGCTCCGATGGACGCACCTAACAACGACGCCTTGCCTCCGGACAAGGCCGTTCCCCCAAGAACAACGGCGGCAATGCTGTATAGTGTCATCGCATTGCCAACCAGCGGATCACCGCTGGCAGTGTCTCCGGTGATACATAATGCAGCGAACGCAGAAAATACTCCGCAATAAGCATAAGCCGAAATTCGAATTCGAGTTACAGGCAAGCCCGATTGAAAAGCTCCTTGCTGATCATCTCCAACCGCTAAGATTTTCACCATTAGTGTGGTGCGCGATATCAAAAATATGGCCAGCCCCAATCCTGCCAGAATATAGTAGATGAAGGGGATACCCAGCACGGAGCCGCCATAGAGCCGCCAATATGCTGAAGGCACTGGCATTCCAGCAACAGGCAGCACCCACAGCGCTATGCCGGTAAATAATACGCCAGTTGCAAAAGTTGCGACAATTGGTTGAAGGTTAAGACCTGCAACAACAAACCCATTCAAAAGCCCACATAAAAACCCTACGAAAACACCAACCAAACAAGCGGCCGCAATCGCCAATGGCCCATCGCCAAGCGCGCCTATGGTGGTGACGACCGTGACATTCACCAGCGAAAGAATGGCTCCAATCGACAAATCTACATCTGCCGCAGACACGACGAGCGTTTGAGCCACTGCCAAAAACATCAACGCCATATAGGTTTTAAACAATCCGTTTACACTACGAAATGACAGGCTATTGGGTTCAGCCATTCCATTGAACACCAGCAACATTATCAAGATAATAAGTGCTGGAACAAAAGGATATCGCCCCAATATTGATTGCCAATTTCCACGGCTGGCCAATGTAGCATCCATTATGCGGCCTCGTAGGCGGCATGATAAAGACTATAGCGGGTGCGCTCTGATCCTTTGAGTTCGCGAACAACTTTTCCATTGTTCAAAACTAAAATTCGATCTGCATTCTCCAGCAATTCGGCATCCTCAGACGAATAAAGGATGATCGCCATTCCTTGTGCCGCAAGTTCCCGAATAAGATTGAACAGTTCTTTCTTGGTGGCCATATCAATCCCTTTTGTGGGATCATCCAACAATAAAATGCCAGGCGCATCCATGAGCCAACGCGCCACCACAACCTTTTGCTGATTGCCGCCGGACATAGAGCCTATTGAGTGAGCAAGGCTTTCATATTTGGATTGCAAAAGTTCAAGCGCCACGCGGGCCTTGTCCCCCAATGTGTTGGGTGATGCACCAATTAGATGCTTCCTCAGCGCATAGACTGGCACCACATTTTCAAGGATGGAACGATCGGTGATTACCCCATCGCGCCTACGATCCCCCGAAATATAGGCGATGCCATTGCGAATTGCTGCGCGGGGAGAATTTAAATCCTGCGCAGCGCCATCGAGGAGTATTTTGCCCGCCCCCGGGTCCAGCACGCCAAATATGGTTCTCAAAATAGCCGACTGACCATGGCCGTGAAGGCCGCCGAGGCCCAAAATCTCACCAGCGGAAACCTGAAACCCAACCTTTTGAAGACTATCGTTTGTAATGTCTTCAACGACTAATTTGATTTTTCCAATCTGGGTGCGTTGCGGCAAACTTTGAGATTGTTGCTCTGCAACCGCTTCCCCTTCACCAACCATTGCAATCAACACTTCGTCGATGTTGGTTTCGCTCAACACCTTTGTGCCGACAGTTCGTCCGTCACGAATAATGGTGATGCGGTCGCCAATATCAAAAA
Source organism: Rhizobiaceae bacterium (assembly GCA_045047085.1). Classification (GTDB taxonomy): domain Bacteria; phylum Pseudomonadota; class Alphaproteobacteria; order Rhizobiales; family Rhizobiaceae. The sequence goes on from JASFYT010000004.1 coordinate 152,647, forward strand.
TTTCATCTCTGCGGTGTGAGATAAAAACAATGCATCGTCCTGCCGCTTTTTGCTCACGCAACAGATTCAAAAAACACTCCACTTGCGCCCTGTCGAGAGCCGAGGTCGGCTCATCGAAGATCAATATGTCGGCGTCTTGTGCAAAGGTCTTCATAATTTCAACCAATTGCCGCTGATCCGCCCTAAGTTGCCCCACCTGAGTATTCACGGAAAATCCGTCACCAACCACATCAAGAAAAGGCGCAATACGTCGCTCTGCAATCTCTATCATTTTTTGGCGATCGAGAAACACACCCGCAGTTGAGGGTAGTTGAGACAGACAAATATTTTCCGCAACGGTTCGATGGGCCGCAAGGCTCAGTTCCTGATAAAAAATAGCTACGCCAAATTCGCGCGCTGCCTGAGGGTTGGTTATTGAGATAGCCTTGCCGTCAAGCTCGATAATGCCGCTATCCGATCGCACGCTTCCGGCAATAATCTTGCTTAGAGTGCTTTTTCCTGATCCATTCGCGCCCATTAAGACATGTACTTCGCCAGCCTCCAGGTCTAGATCACCATGCTCAAGAGCCACGGTCGCACCATACCGCTTTGAAACACCGCGAAGACGTAGCTTGGACATTATTTGCACTCTCAAAAGTCATTTATCGAAATTGTGTCGGCCACCATGCAGTCGACACAAACTGTTTGCTTAAACTCACTTAAAGAGAGCTTCAGCCTCATCAATTGAGAGAGATTGTGTGTAGGAGTAAAAACCGGGTTTCCCATCAAGTGCGGTAGCTACGCTTTTCACATTATCACTATTCACAAATGGGATCGGCAGATACATGGAGTTCTTGTATTGGCCGTCCGTGGCAGGCTTGTTCAACTCGCGACCTTTCAGCATGAAAACCGCCACATTAAGCGCACTGGCCATCACTCCTGGAGGATTAACCGACGCGCCGGAATTCAACCCTTCCTTGACCCACAGGTCGATGAAATCTTTACGGATTTCACCGGTTGCTGCAATATTTGTAGTGCGTTTTGCGTCAGCGATAGAACGCCAAGCGCCCGCAGCCATGCCATCCTGCACCCAAACACCTGCAAGGTCAGGATATGTAGCAAGCAGATTTTGCATGGCTTGCTGTCCTTGTGCCTGATCCCAATTGGCATTTACTTCGTTTACGATTTTAATGTCCGGATAATTAGCAAAAACTTCGCGATATCCACTGGCACGCATTTCATTTGCCGGATGCCCTGCAACACCGTTGATTGCAACGACGTTTCCTTTGCCTCCAATTGCTTTTGCCAGCCATTCGGCACCAGCTTCAGCCCAGGCCTTCTGATTGATGCCGATATAGAGCGCATCTGGTGAAGAAACTTCCGCATCCGTGGAAACAACAAGAATGCCTGCTTCTTTTGCCTGGGCAAAAACCGGATCAAATGCAGTTGGACTGTTAGGGTTGATGATTATCGCGTTCACGCCCTGACTGATGAAGTTACGGATATGTGCGATTTGACCGGGGACATCCACATTGGCACTTTGCACGACAACTTTGATCGTGTCGCCCTTGCCAGCCCACTTCTTTGCAGCCTCTTCCGCCTCTTCAATCATCTGGGTACGCCACTCTGATCCAACCCAGCCATTTGACAAGCCAATAGTGAATTCCTCAGCCGCGCCAGACGACGCGCCGAAGGCCAATATAGCGGCTGATAATAATAATGATTTCAGTCTCATTTTTTCCTCCTTGGTTAATATTCTTAAGGCGCAATCTAGAATGAAATCGATTGCATTGTCAATGCAATCGATTTCATTGGGGGGGATGCCAAAAATTGAGATTCAAAAACCAAGGACACGAAAACTGGTATTTATCATTACCAACAGAAGACAGAACGGTATGTTTGGGGTCAAGCGGCACTTGGGGAAATTAGATTGGTATTCAATTCTTGCAACGACGCAGAAGACCTCAAGAGAATAGCAAATCAATCAACTTTTATGGGGGCTTAGTTTGGGAGCATGCTCATTCACTGTCTTCTGCTCAAATCTTGAAATAGATGTTTAGCTACCGACGGTTCCTCTCTCGGACAAAAGATTTCTTTGCCTTCCACTTTTGATCTGAGCGTCAGTCCACTGGCCCGCCCACCTGATTAAGCCATGCCCAGGAGTTTGTAGATGCGGTTAGTATAATTTCCAAATGGTTCAGTTACCTTCATGTCGAGGGTTCGAGGATAAGGTAAGTCTATTGGGAAATAATCTGCCATGCGGGCAGGGCCGGAAGTTAACACAGCACAATGAGATCCAAGAAACACTGCTTCTTGAATCGAATGGGTTACAAAAATAATGGTTTTGTTAGACTCTTTCCAAATCCGTAGTAACTCCAAATTCATTTTTTCACGCGTTAATGCATCGAGTGCTCCGAACGGCTCGTCCATGAGCACCAATTTTGGGTCATGTACAAGCGCACGGGCAATTGCTACGCGCTGTTGCATTCCGCCGGATAGCTCATATGGGTAATTATTCTCATAGCCACTCAAACCAACCATATTGATCAGATGTTGTGCATGTTCGCGAGTTTCACGAATTGGTAAACCAATAATTTCAGCTGGTAACATGACATTGTCGATGATGCGCCGCCATTTCAACAACAGCGATTGTTGGAAAACCATACCGACATCACGACCGGGCTTGAAGGGGTTGTCACTTGTACCAATTTCAACTGTACCTTCGTCTGCCTCATGCAAATCCGCCAGAATTTTTAGCAATGTTGTCTTGCCGCAACCAGACGGACCAACAAGTGAAATCAGATCGCCGGAATTAACCGTCATGCTGGCATCGCTGATGGCCAGATGTTTTACGCCTTCCCGGCTCACATAAGTTTTCTTCACACCTTCGAGGCGAACGAGTACTTGCGGCTGTGTAGTGTTTTTTTCAATATTTTTTTGCATACTCATTTCCTGTTTATGCTAGCCATCGTGAAAGATTCTCAGTAACAAACGCGTCATCATTCAAGTCAGGATATTCGTCGTATATTCTGTCAATTTCTTCGGTTTGCCCGGGGCCCAGGGTTTCCTTTGGATCAAGGCACCAACGACCTTCCAAAAGGCCCTGTCTCATGAGGACTTCGTGGCACCCAGCTATAACTCCCTGGAAATCATTTTGGACGTCGAAAATGGCTGAGTTACAATCTGTAACAGCGGAATCAAGACGTAGAATTTCTTCCGTTAGATGACCGGAAACTCTTGCATTCTTGCACACCTCGAGAGCTTCAACTGCGCGTTTTGTCCATACACTCCAATGGCCGAGGAGACCGCCTGAGATTTTCATATCAATTGGCACACCTTCGCGCAGAATTCGATGTCGAGACACCAAATCCAGAACGATGTGATCATCATTACCAGTGTAGAGTGTCACTCGGTCTTCAGCGAAAGCTTCCACCACACCACGAATTACATCTAAAGTGTAGTAGCGGTTGAATGGGGCCATCTTTATGCAAATAACATTTTCGATTTGCGAGAATTTTTTCCAGAAATTTCGGCTTAAATAACGCCCGCCTACCGATTTTTGCAAATAAAACCCAACAACCGGCATAACATCAGCAACAGCTTGGCAATGGGTAATTAATTCATCTTCCCTTGATGAACCAAGGGCCGCAAGGCTGAGTAAAACCGCCTGATACCCCAGCGCCCGAGCTGTTATTGCCTCACTAATCGCCTGATTTGTCCGACCTACCACGCCTGCAATCAAAAATAACGGCCGATTACTCCACTCAGCAGCAGTTTGCGCAGCAATTTCCAACACGGGCTGATAGAGTCCTGCTTCCCGGATTGCAAATTGTGTCGTGTGAACACCTACAGCCAACCCGCCAGAACCTGCATCTATGTAATAGCGCGATAAAGCGCGTTGTCGTATTGGGTCAAAATTTCGCGCACTATCAAGCGCCAAAGGATGAGCGGGAATTGCTAGTCCGTCTCGAAATTTATTAAGCAGCCCTGCATCGATTTCAGTCCAGTACAAGATTTTTACTCCTAGCCATATTCCGGGCCGGCAATAATCATTGCCCGGCCTTTTCCATCAAAGTCGGGCATATCACCCAAACTCATGCGCACAAAAGCGCGTTGCTTTTTGAAACCGAGCGCAGACATATGCGCTCCTAATTCCAATCGGTTTTCTTGCAGATCAAAAAATACCGGGCCGTCAGTTGAACCAATGGCGGCATCTAACAAATCTATCGCTTCAGATTCACAACTTGCAATTACGGGACCGATATGGGTGGCTCGCTCACCTTGTCGGGTTATTGCAAAACCTGTTTCCGAATTCAGAGAAACGAAACACCTGCTCCCTGCGCGATTTATAAAGTCATCAATAAGATCGCTACGCTTCGCACCAAAAACTTCTGTATCAATACGCTCAATCCAATCACTGCAATCTGCATTGGCCTCGCCAATCCTTGCATGATTATAGTCAGTCCCCCCACCCTGCCCTTGCCATCGGGCAAGTCGAATACCGGGGGCAAAGCCCAGTTTTTCATAAAGCTTTTCTCCTGCCTCTGTGGCATCGAGAATTGGCACCAAATTGCGTTCGCATAGCCACGCAATCCGATCAGTCAACAGATGTGTAGCCAGCCCCTTCCGCTGCATGGCCTTTGTAACCAACACCATGCTAATCCAGCCAAAACCACCCGAATATGGTAAAGCAAGCGCGGTGGCATAGACCCCATTTTGTAGGTCTTGCAGAACAATTGCATCACCACATTTTCTCATTAATCGCCAATCAAATGGCAATTGATTCCACCCGGCTTCATTTACTAATGCCATCGCTCCATCAATGTGAATATCTCGCAGAGCCGTGGGTTCAGGACTATCAATACTTGCCATCTCTCACCTCGAACTTGGTCGGCTTGTCATAAATTTCTCCACCATTGGCGACCCAGTTTGCTACCCAATTGATCAGCAAATCCAGAGAAGCCTGAGGATAGCCAAACACCCGGTGCGCTAATGCAGTGTTGGTTAACCAAGCATGGTCAGCCTCCTGGCCGGTAATCAAAGCTTCCTTTTTAAAGTGTTTGGCAAATGCCTCAGCAGCCCAACGGACAGAAATTGTTTCGGGTCCACTAATATTGATTGGGCTTGTTGGCACTGTTGTGTAAGCCAAGCTGCGCAGCGCCATCACATTAACATCCCCCTGCCAAACCACATTGACATGCCCCATGGTGACATCAATCGACTGGTCATTTAGAACCTTGCTGGCAATATCGACCAACACCCCGTAGCGAAGATCCACAGCATAATTCAAACGAAACAATCGGCCTGGTGTGTTGTGTTGTTGTGAAAAATACTCAAAAATGCGTTCGCGGCCAATACATGACATAGCATATTCGCCGGGGGGATCAGGCGCCAATTCTTCCGTTGCACCGCCAGAAGCAACCGGCACAAACGGATAGACACAACCTGTAGAAAAAACAATCACACGGCTATTTTGATATCGCTGCGCAACAAGTCCCGGCATAAAACTGTTCATCGCCCATGTGCGGGATTGAGCTCCGGATGAACCAAATTTTTGTCCAGCCAAGAAAATCACATTGGCAGCATCTGGTAGTTTTTTGATTGCTTCATGATCCAATAGATCGGCTTTAATTGTTTTTAGACCGTAACTTTCAAGTTGCTGCTGAAGCTTCGAATTTGAAAAGCGGGAAACTGCATATACAGTTTTTTGCGGGCAGGCACGTTTTGCCATACGGGCCAGAGAAGGGCCGATTTTTCCACCAACACCCAGAACCATGATATCTCCATCAAGAGAAGAAAGCTCCTCCTCTAATGCGGGTGTGGGCCTGGATAATAATTCCTCCAGGCTTTCCAGATCTGCAATAATCTTGGGTAATTTTGAGTGCGAAATTTTTTGCGTCATTTTTGGTGTCTCCATTAAATTCATGCTGGATGCCCAGGTGTTGCTCTCTTTCGATCCCAAGAATAAGCCTGTTCATATTGATGGCTGAATTGTAGTAGCAACTGTTCCGAATAAAGTGGTCCGATCACTTGGACCGCGAGCGGCAGTCCATCGCCATCAGTTCCACAAGGCAGAGTTACTGCGGGCTGTCGGGTAAGATTAAAGGGAAAGGTGTATGGAGACCAAAATCGACTGCTCGGTAAATTTGCAGGGCCATCAATACCCACTTCAAATGTTGTGCACGCCAATGCCGGTGTTAAAAGCAAGTCGAACTTTGTATGAAACTTGTTCATTTCACGGCAAATTTTTGCACGTTCGGCATCTGCCGCTAAAAATGTTTTAATGTTGGCATCGCTTCTGCTTTCCCTAATATGTGCAGCGAGACCCGGATCCATTTGCGATAATTTGCTTTCATCAACCTCTGCAAATGCAGCAACCGACATTCCAGCGCGCAAATCATTATAAACATCAGTTGGATCATCAAACGGTGCAGAAACCTCTTCAATTACATGCCCCAGCGCTTCGAATTGCATAAGTGTTCTTTCAGCTGCATCCAAAACTGCCCGTTGCGGATTGGCAAACCCCAGGTCTGGTGACCAACCGATGCGTAATTTACGATCAAAATTTTCAATATCTCGGGAAAGGTCCATTTCCAATGGCGGCAAAGCGACCCCATCTCGCCAATCACCGCCACTCAAAATGTTGAGTAAATTAGCGGCATCCGCAACGGACCAGCTTATTGGACCACTCGCTGCAAAACTTCCATAAGGTGTAGGCGGATAGGAGGGCACACGCCCAGCTGTCGGTTTTATTGAGAAGAGCCCGCACATTGCAGCAGGTATGCGAAGTGAGCCACCCGCATCGGTTCCGATAGCGAGTGGTCCCATTCCAGAGGCAACAGCTGCTGCTGCCCCGCCGCTACTGCCGCCAGGTGTACGAGTGAGGTCCCATGGATTTCTACTGATACCAGTGAGCGGACTATCAGTGACCCCTTTCCATGCAAATTCCGGCGTAGTCGTCTTTCCTAGCAAAACGGCGCCTGCTTCGCGGATACGGGCAACCGGCGGACTATCTTCGTTCCACGGGCCATCTTTTGGGATGTTTTTGGATCCGCGTAGGGTTGGCCACCCCTTTGTTAACAAAATATCCTTCACCGAAATCGGCAAACCGTCTAGGGGGCCTTTCTGGCTACCGGATTGCCAACGGAGTTCGGATTCCTCTGCCATTGCCAAGGTCGTGTTTTTATCAACAAGACAAAAGGCATTAATTGCGGGATCAAATTCGTCGATACGCTCAAGGCATGATTTGGCAACCTCGACGGGCGAGAATTGCTTCTCTTTAAAGCCCTTGATCAGTTGTGTTCCTGTTAATTCAAATAGACTTGTTTGCATGGATAAATCCCTCTCAATCAAGTCGCGCATCTTGGACAACAAACAGGCGCTCCAATACAACAATTATCACGTATAATGAAACACCGATCAGGCTGAGCAGGATGACAGCCATAAACATCGCCGCAGTATCCAATACCGCCTGCACTTGAATCATAAGGTAGCCAAGGCCATTTTCCGACGCGATAAACTCGCCAACAATAGTTCCAGCCACAGCGAGAATACTACTGACTTTTGCTCCGGAAAATATGTATGGAAGAGAGTTTGGAAGTTGAATTTTTGTAAATATTTGCCAACGCGTAGCTTTTAGTGATCGAACCAGTTCCAGCATTTCCGGATCAACTTCACGCAACCCGCGTAAGGTGGTCAGCAGCATTGGAAAAAAAGCGATCACAAAAGTAATCAAAATATTGGTACTAATTCCATACCCGAACCAGACCACAAATAGCGGACCAAGCGCTATTTTTGGTATCATACTAAATGTCACAAATAGGGAAAACATCCAGACAAAAAACCATCGGAACCAGTAAAAAATGACAGCAACTGCGATCCCAAATAAAATTGCAATTATGTAGCCGACATATATCTCTAAGGCCGTAACTAAAAAATTCAGTCCCCAAGCATAATTATCCTGAGAAAGGGTTTGAAACGTCTCATATGGGGACGGAAGAATGAATGCAGGAATGTTGCCAAAGGCAGTAACCATGTACCAAATCAAAATAATCAGAGAGTGAGAAAATATAATTGGAAATAGTGCGGGATACCGATAATGCACTTCAATAATAAAATTTGGTTTTGGAATATCCGAATTTGAATTCTCGGACTTTGAAACTATGTTTTTCATTTTTTGGCTCGACCGTTATTTAACCAACCATTTGGTTGATTTATAAATCATGGCAAAAGCGGTGTCAAGCTGGTAAGAAATATCTTATGTGTCGGTAAGGGCTGACATTGCAAAATCTACTACGTGCCGCCGACGCTCTGCCACGGATACATAGTCCAGAAGATTGCGTCCAAATATTCTGGACAAGGTGTGAGAATTTGCAAAGTAGAAAAATGAAAGCCCGGCGATGGAAATATAAACCTGATAAGGATCAAGACCTTCTTTGAAATCTCCACGGTCAAGGGTTTCTTTAATCATCTCAATAATAGGTCGGTTCATAGGCTCAAGTTGTTTAGAATCATCCAAATGCCGGCCCAAATGGGTGTTTTCATCCGTAACAAGCGCAACAAAGTCCCGATTTTTGTCCAAATAATCAAATGAAAACTCTATAAGCACACGCATCGCATCTCTGGCAGGAAGTCCGCCAAGGTCCAAAGCACGCTCCTCCTCCCTAATTTTCTGGTAGGCCTCTTCGAGCACCGCGGTATACAAACCCTCCTTGTTTCCGAAATAATGATAGACAAGCTGCTTATTGACGCCAGCCAGTTCTGCAATGAGCCCTACACGTGCGCCTTCCAGACCTCGCCCGGAAAATTCCTTCCGCGCAGCATCCAGCAGCGCCTGACGGGTATTGTCCCCATCAGCTTTCTTTCTGCGACCGCCCCGGTTTTTGGTAGGTTTCTTGCTCTGGGTCATTTATCAACCAACTGTTTGGTTACTGTTGACATCAATTGTGATTATCTCTAACTTTATTAGGCCAGCAACTCATAGGTTTCAACTTAAGGGGCTTGGTATATTCAAATTGGGAGAATTTCAATGCGCAAGACAAAATTTGTATCAAGTGTAATTGCACTTGCTCTATCTGCAATGTCCTACTCGGGTAATGTTTATGCCAGTGACAAAATTACGTTTGTTCTAAACTGGTTTCCAACGGCTGATCATTCACCTTATTATTACGCTAAGGAAAATGGATGGTATACAGATGCAGGCCTTGACGTAAAAATTGAGACCGCAAAAGGATCAGCCGCATCGTCTCAGCGCATTGGACTTGGTCAGGCCCAATTGGGTGTTGCCGATTTGCCGACTGCATTTATAGCGCGTGGAAAAGGAATCGATATGGTTGCCGTAATGGCAATCTATGCGAATTCGCCACAAGGGTTTTATTGGCGTAAAAGCGTGAGCGGCATCAACACACCAAAAGATTTCCCTGGCCATTCAATCGGCAATCCTCCGGGCGATGCAGCACGTGCAATGTGGCCTGCATTTGCACAAGCTGTCGGAATTCCGGTAGATTCTGTAAAATTTGTTAACATTGCTCCGCAAGCAAAAATGCCGAGCCTAATGTCAAACCAAATTGACATCACAAGCGATTTCTACAATGGACATGATCTCAAGTTAGATAAAATCGGTGATGATATGGGCTTCGTTGCATGGCGGGATGTTGGTGTTAATCCTTATGGTAACTCAATTTTTGCAAACACCAAATATTTGAAAAGTCATGGAAAAAATGTAGCTAAATTTATCGCAGTTACACAAAAGGCCTTCAACGCCTGCGCAAACAACCATGCCCCATGCATTGATGCTCTATTAAAAAATGTCAGTGGCAAAAATCGTGATCGGCAGATGGACCAATGGCTTCGTGTCGAAGAATTAATGTCAACTGAACAAACCCGCACCAAGGCGCTAGGCTATCTTGATCCGGCCGGACTTGAAGCAACTTATGAGCTGGTAAACAAATATTTCAAGCTGGACAAACCGTTTGATGTAAAAACGGCATTCACTAACGAATATCTGGACGACCAGCTCAAAGCGCCAGGCAAATAATATTTTGATCCGATGAATCCAGATAGCATAAGCATTGGAAATATCCCAAAGCTTATGCGACAAGGGAAAACGGGTGCTAACAGTATTGAGTTAGGTCCTGACCCTAGATGTTTCAATTTAACTTATTCTTTAAACAGCTACATCGTTACAATTTCGCACATGATCGGTTGGGATCACCGGACGTGTCACGATTGTTCCCCAATCTCGAAATCATATGAAGAAAAATTGACAATTATAGTTAGGGGCCATATAATCGGTACACTAATTAAAATATTCGGATTTAAATTTCATGTTTTTTCTAAAAGATCTGCCGACCGACGGGACATTGAGCGAGTTCGCCAAGCGTTATGCAGACCTGGAACCGTCTGCGCTAAAAGCATGTGTATCTTTGCTGCGCACTGGTAGCGATACGCTGGCGGCGTTTGAGAGACATCTAGGCAGGCATGACCTGTCACAGGGGAGTTTTCTTACCTTGATTGTCATGAATAGAACCCCTGAGGAAGAAGCTGTTCCTTCGGTCCTCGCAGAACAGGTTGGAGTTACGCGGGCAACCATGACTGGTCTGTTGGACCGCCTTGAACGAAAGGGATATGTCGCTAGGTTCGCTCATTCGAAAGACAGACGGAAAATTACTGTGCAACTCACGCCTTCCGGGCGCAGTGTTCTCAACGGAATGCTCCCGGACTATTACGGACATATCGCAAAACTCATGAAGAATTTGGATGAAAGCGAGAGGCAGAACCTTATTTCGCTTTTGGAGAAAGTAAACCAGGGGCTTGAAACATTGCCAAGCGGCTGAAGTTTTGTTCTTATTGTTAGGTGCCTTATAATAAGGCTGCTAATCTTAAGAAGTAGCCGGCCAAACATATCGATTAAGAAGGAAAAACACGATGGGAAAAAAGAAATTGATTACGCTCCTGTTATTGGCGCTAATTGTGCCGGTGGTCGCCGTCTATGGAATTAGCTATGTAGCTGCCTATAAAGTGCTCCATTCACCGCGCCAGGCAACCTTGAAAACTCCGGCTGACTATGGGCTGGACTACGAAAAAATCAGCTTTGAAAGCACAGATAAGATTCCCCTGAAAGGCTGGTGGATACCTAGCAAGGGCGATGCCGTCATTTTCGTTATCCACGGATACGGTGCCAACAAAGCAGGTTGGCTGGGAAAAGATATAAACGGAAAAGAGGAGTATCTTGACTGGCTGGCCTCTGCACCATCATTGAACAAGGCCGGTTTTAACCTAGTCTATTTCGATTTGCGGGCGAGCGGCGAAAGCGGTGGCGACATGATAACCCTTGGCAAATATGAAGCCAACGACCTTATGGGTGCAGTAAAGTGGGTGCTTGCCAATAAAAAGCGAAGCGATGGCAGCAAGTTCGCCAGTGTCGGCTTGTTGGGCATGTCCATGGGTGGCAACGTCTCCCAAATCAGTCCGATACCTGTGATGTTCATCCAGGCCGAAAAGGATGAGATTGGCGATATCAAGGATGTTCAACTTATTTTCAAAAATGCAGGGGAACCAAAAAAGCTCGTGATTTTACCGAATGCGCTTCGTTTTGAAGCTTACAGATATCCGGCTGAAAAACCGGAAAAAGTCATCTCCTTCTTTTCGAAGCACTTGATGTGAACCTTGAAACTGGAAATTAGTTTGATGAAAAATACTGCCACAAAAGATGTAATTGTACTCCTTGAGTTTCAAAACCAGTGGACAAAGCCGGGACTTTTCAACCTGCTCGTAAAACGCGAGTTAAAACGGCAGAATGTCATTGAAAATACGATCCGTTTGACAAAAGCGGCCCGGGCAAAAAACATACCCATTTTACAAGCCCCTTTGTGGGTGGATCCAAATAACCTCAAAGGTCTGTATGCAAATCTGACCAGGGGGTTGTTTTTTAGAAAAGGCCACAGGCTGGGCGAGGTTGATCCAGACATTTTGTCTGATACCGATATCATTATTCGAGGGCGAACGGCATTTGATGCGTTCATTGGATCAGAACTCGATGATGCACTGATACCTTATAAGGATTGCCGGATATTATTTGCAGGGTTTGCAACTGACCAGTGCGTTTTGAAAACAATCAGGACAGCCCTGAAACGAGGGTATGACGCTCACCTGATCGCTGATTGTTCCGCAACATTTGGGAAACTCATTCAAAGCAGTACTGAACGAAAACTAACCGGTCGCGTTGTCAACAGCGAGCAGCTAATTGAAATGTACAACAGCGAATGAAATTTTCTGTTTTATTTGGTGGGCTATTTCCAAAACAGGAAATGCTCTGATCCCTGAAAAACATCAAATTACAATTCGATGAATTTGGGAGAATGGCAACTAATCTGGCCGCAACATGCGCAAGATTAAGGCCATCCGCTGGTCTGGTAAAATCTATTCAGGCCACGTTATTGTACTTGGAGCTAATTCAGTCAAACTTGAAGGCTGTGTCTTTGGTGGCCTGATTTGCAGGGGCAAAACCTGGAGCCGCCGGTAATACGTCCAGTAAACCCGACCTAACGCGGATTGAAAGCATGGATTAGAGCGTGCCTCCGAAAAGTGGATACCGGTTTTGGGATAAAGACACGGCTTGAACGAATAGATAGCGCAGAGGTGTGAATCAGAATTGTCACGACCTGCGCTAGTGTCCCATCACTTAGATAAAATCGGCTATTTTCAACTGCTCGAATTGTCAAAGTAGTTTGATCTTCAACTCGACATGGTACGCTTATCAAGCCACCGTCCAATGATGAGCAATACGATATCGACAGCGTTTGCTCCTCAAGTATGTTGAATAAATCGGACCTTTCACAGGCTGATATAAAGAACCATCACCTAAGGAGAGAAAGCTATTGTGAATATCGGAATTCGCCAAACTTCTATTCCAGATACAGCAGGATCGAGTTCCATTCCCGTTGTGATATTTTATCCATGTGAAGAAGAAATGGATCTGATTCATATCGGTCCTTATTCGGTGACTGCTGCACGTGATGCCGCTCCTACGTTTCGTGAAACTCCTTTGGTTGTCATTTCTCACGGCAACAGCGGATCACCTTGGGTTCACAGGGGTTTGGCTGCCAACCTTGCAATGCGAGGCGCTATCGTAGTCTTGCCGGAACACGTCGGTAACAGTAAATCTGACAACAGTTTGGAGGGTACTCAGAAAAATCTCACGAATCGCCCTCGACAATTGAAGCTGAGTGTTGAGGCAGTCCGTAATTCTGAAGATTTCGGCCCGCTTATAACCGAAACCTTTGGTATAGGGCATTCCATTGGCGGATACACCGTGTTGGCAGCAGCAGGCGCTAAGCCTTACGCTGGCCCACACGAAACGTCTTCTGGCGAAGTTGAACCTCTTGTTGTTGAATACACCGGCATGTCATCAATCGTGGTTCTCGCACCCGCAACTCAGTGGTTCCAAGGCGATGACTCCTTTTCGGAATTTGTAATCCCAACTTTGATGATCACCGGTGAAAACGATGAAATTACGACAGATATTCATGCAAACATCCTACAATCACGCATTTTGGATCCAAATATCCTTACACACAGGGTTGTTTCCGGAGCAGGTCATTTTTCATTCCAAAGTCCGTTTCCCCTTCAAATGACCAACCCGCATTTCCCACCTTCACAAGACCCTGCTGGATTTGATCGAGAGGTTTACCAATTGGAGTTGTTAGAAACTGTGTGCCAGTTCTTTGGTATCAGC
>JASFYT010000005.1:0-19298 GCA_045047085.1 Rhizobiaceae bacterium
AAGACGTTTAAGGAACATAAAAATAAACAATGAGTTTTCCTGATCCAGACGTTTGGCTAGCAAAGACCAGTTACATTCAATGGCTTGCGCCGCTTGCTCTGGCAGATTGTGTAAGGCCTTCAACAACGCCTCGTCATCTTGCCAGTGTGCGAGCAGGAGCAGTCCTGCAACAATGCTGGTTACAAAGGTCTTTGTCGCCGCAACGCTTTGCTCCAAACCCGCATGGATATCAATCGTATGATGGCAAGCATCCGCAAGCGGAGAATTGGCGTCATTGGTTATAGCGATTGAAAGCCCGCCACCCTCTGCGGTGCTTTTGGCCATCTGGATTGTGTCCGGCCCCTGGCCCGATTGAGAAATTGCGAGGCTTACAGATTTATCCATCTTCAGCGATGCCCCATAAATTGAGGCAATTGACGGACCGATCGATGCCACGGGAATATTCGCTGAGAGTTCTATCGCATATTTTAAATAGGCTGCCGCATGATCAGATGAGCCTCTTGCAATGGTTGTAATAAATCGTGGGTCGATATCTTTCATTTCCGCCGCAGCAACTTCAATACTTGCCTTACTGTTATTCAGGAGCCTGATCAGCGCCGAAGGAATTTCTTCAATTTCGTGACGCATGAAGGAAGTGGATTTGGTGGTTGGCTTGTTCATGTATCAGTCCGCACAGTTTCATTTTCGATCTGCAATTCGGCAACAAAATCATAAGTATCGCCGCGATAGATCGATCGGGTAAATTCAACCACCTGCCCGGTTGAAAGATATGAAGTTCGCTCAATATTTAGACCGGCCACCCCTTTGCTAACCTCAAGCAGTTCCGCATCTGCCTTATTAATATTGCTGGCGGAAATTCGCTGAATTGCCCTGATCGGTTTGCAGCCGCTTTTTGCTAAATGGGCATATAGGGAGCGGCCCACTTTTTCCGGATCGGGCAGATAATCAGGAGAAAGTGCAGCCCGTTCGATGGCCAATGGAATACTGTTGGCAATTCTCAACCTGGAAATCCGCGCTACCATGCTGCCCGATTTCAAACCCAAGGCAACGGTTTCCTTCGGTGAGGGGGCAAACAATCCTCGTTCAAGCCAGATTGAATCAACTTCTACGCCACGCCTCGACATATCTTCAGAAAAAGAAGTCAGTTGGGAAAGGGACTGTTGAACCTTTTCTACCAATGGAGCGACAGAGGTTCCTGAACCCTGTTTTTGAATAACCAGGCCGTCACGAACCAACGCCTGTACAGCCTTTCGAACCGTAATTCGGGAGACATTACTGATCCCGGCAATCTCGCGCTCCGATGGCAAAGGTTCTCCCGGTTTGATATTTCCAGACCGAATGGCGGTTTCTATTTGGTCCTGCAATTGGGAGTAAAGCGGGCCGTTTCTCTTACGGACCCAGTTTTCCTGTTGTAGAATATTTTCTATAAAATCAACCATCTTGGCCTCCAGCTTGCCCAACATCTGGGTTGGAGAATTTTTGAACAGCCAGTGCTACAGCACCACTTGCGGCATCACCAAGAGGTTGGGATAATCTACTGGAAAAACGACTATTCAGGAGGTCGACATATTTTGGGCTTAGCCCACCAAGCATGCAGAAAATTTGATCCGGTTCAGTTAGAATCACATCAAGGGCATTTTCAATATCTCTCACGGCATTGCCAAGAATGCTTTTGGCGATTGGATCGTCTTGATCTGCGAAGTCAAAAATAGCCGGAGCAAATTTTCCGAAATCACCAGGCTTTGCCATGTGGGCATATTCAACAATTGTCTGGGGGTCGTGTTCAAAATGCGAGAGAACGTAGTGCGTCAGGGCCGACCCATTGTGAATGCCGTCGAAACACAACAACGTCTCTTGCAAGAGCGAACGGCCCAATCTTGATCCGCTACCCAAATCACCAACCATAAATCCCCAGCCGCCAACAGTGTGCACGTTCTTGTTGGTCCGGTAGATGAATACCGAACCGGTTCCAATGATTGCGACAACGCCGTCCTCATTGCCAATTGCACCTTGCAGGGATATTACCGCATCCGTATCAATTTGGCATTGATTGAATGGCAATGTCTTGATCATGCGCTCGGCGCAATCTCCCACATTGGCACCAGCAAGTCCCATGAATACTGAAGCATCGCTTAGTTCTCGATCTGGAATTCCAGCGTTGTTCAGCGCCATCTTGCTGGCTTTTAAGATACTGTCTCTGGCACCATCAAAATTGGTCATGATGTTGGCTGCACCGGAGCTGCCATAGCCAAGGGGATTACCCTGTACGTCGGCCACAATGGCGCGACACCCCGTTCCACCTCCATCAATGCCAATCAAAATAGTCACTCTTGTCTCCCAGAATGCATAATACCAATATAGTACCATTAACCAAGTAATTTTTTACAAAATTCAAAATTTTAGATAACTATCTGTTTTTTATATAAAAATTTTTTACTATTCACTGAGCCATATAATATAGTTAATAACTAATGGACAATTGGTACTAAATTGGTATTAAATAGAAATTGGAGGAATTGCGTTGATGGAATTAGCGACTGAGTCGAGATTGGAGCAGGCTGAAGGGTTGGACACCCTAAGCCCTGTTGCGATCCTGTCGATGTTGCACGAAGGCCAGATGAATGCGGCCGGTGTGGTTGCGCAATCAATGCCGGAAATCGCGCAAGCTGCCGAGTTGTTGTCACGCACCCTCACGAATGGCGGCAATATTTTTTATGCAGCCGCTGGCAGTTCAGCGCTGATGGCGCTGGCCGATTGTCTGGAGCTACCGGGCACCTTCGGCATTCATAATAGCCGTTTGAAAATCCTCATTGCCGGCGGTGCCGACAGCCTTACTGATATGGTGGGTAATACTGAGGATGATGCCGCTCAAGCCAAAGCGGATACGAGAGATGCAAATTTCACCTCAGCGGATTGTTTGATCTGCATTTCGGCAAGCGGTACAACGCCCTATGCTGTTGGTGCATTTGATGCTGCAAAGCAAATCGGTGCCAAAATTATCAGCATCGCAAATAACCCGGATACGCCAATATCAAATGGGGCTGATGTGGCAATTTTTCTTAATACCCCGCCCGAAGTTATTCCTGGTTCGACCAGACTGGGTGCAGCCACTGCACAAAAAATCACACTCAATATGATGTCGACACTTATGGCTATCCATATGGGCCACGTGTTTGACGGTTATATGGTCAATGTGCGGGCGGATAATGCAAAACTGGTGCAACGAGCTTGCGGCATCATTTGCAACATCACAGGATGCACGAGCGATGAGGCACAGAAGTATTTGGACAATTCAGACGGTTCTGTAAAGCTGGCTGTTATGCTGGCTTCGGGCGTGCCGAACATTGTAGCGGCAAATGAAATTCTTGAAAGCAATGGTTACAAGTTACGACCATCGCTTTCAGATTTACGGGGGCCACGCCCCTAAACAAAAAAGGAGGCGTAAGCCTCGAACACGAAGCGCCTTGTGGCGCAATACAGGGAGAAAGCAAATGAAATCTACAATTATTAAATCCATGCTTTTGGCATCAACAGTTCTGGGCTCGGTTGGTCTTGCGCAGGCGGAAGACGTTACGTTGACAATCGAAAGTTGGCGTAATGACGATCTGGCGATCTGGCAGGATAAAATTATTCCAGCCTTTGAAGCAAAAAATCCGGGCATCAAAATCAAATTCTCACCGTCTGCACCAGCGGAATATAATGCGGTTTTGAATTCGAAACTTGATGCGGGTTCTGCCGGTGATCTGATTACCTGCCGTCCGTTTGATGTCTCGCTTGGTCTTTATGACAAAGGGCATCTCGCTGCCATTCAGGACCTTGAGGGCATGAAGAATTTTGCCTCTGTGGCAAAATCTGGCTGGAGCACCGATGATGGCTCAGCCACCTTCTGCGTACCAATGGCCTCAGTGATCCACGGTTTCATTTATAATAAGGATGCCTTCAAGGAAGTGGGCGTTGAGGTGCCAAAAACCGAAGCTGAGTTTTTTGCCGCATTGGATAAAATCAAGAGCGACGGCAATTACATCCCGTTGGCCATGGGTACCAATGACCAGTGGGAAGCAGCAACCATGGGCTATAATAATATTGGCCCGAACTACTGGAAAGGTGAAGAGGGTCGTTTGGCGCTAATTGCCGGCAAGCAAAAACTTACAGACGATGTTTGGGTTGCCCCATATCGCCAATTGGCAAAATGGAAGAACTATCTGGGTGATGGTTTTGAAGCACAAACTTATCCTGACAGCCAAAACCTGTTCACACTTGGGCGCGCAGCAGTTTATCCAGCGGGTTCGTGGGAAATTTCAGGCTTTAATTCACAGGCTGAATTCAAGATGGGTGCCTTCTATCCACCGGTACAGAATGCTGGAGATGAGTGCTATATTTCCGACCACACGGATATTGCCATTGGCATGAATGCCAAGACAAAAAATCCGGAAGCGACAAAAACCTTCCTCAATTGGGTTGGTTCAGCAGAATTTGCATCGCTTTACGCAAATTCTTTGCCCGGGTTCTTCTCACTGTCAAACCACGAAGTTAAGATGGCTGACCCGCTGGCTCAGGAATTTGTTTCATGGCGTGGCAAATGTAAGTCCAGCATCCGCTCGACTTATCAAATTCTTTCACGCGGCACGCCAAACCTTGAAAATGAAACATGGAATGCTTCTGTTCAGGTTATCAAGGGTGCGGAAACACCAGACGCAGCCGGTAAGCGTCTGCAAGACGGTCTGGCAAGCTGGTACAAACCACAACAATAGGTACTATACGCCTCAACAATGCCAATCTCCCTTTAGGGAGGTTGGTAGAAGCTGGAATCGTCCATGACAACACCCACCAAGAATAGACGCGCCAGACGCTGGCACATTGTTGTTTTTCTGATACCAGCGGTACTTGTCTATACGGCGATTATGATCATCCCGCTGTTTGGCACAATGCAACTTTCCCTGTTTCAAGAAATCGAACGAGCTCAGGTTTTTGTCGGGATTGACAATTTTCGAACCCTGTTTGGAGATCCTAACTGGTCCGTGAGTTTCTGGAATGCGCTGGCCAATAATTGCTGGTTCTTTGTCATCCATATGCTGGTGCAAAATCCGATCGGTATTTTGCTTGCGGCAATTCTTGCCAGCCCACGATTGCGCATGGCGGCATTTTACCGGACCGCAATTTTTATTCCGACCATACTTTCATTTGTAATTGTCGGCTTTGCTTGGAAACTGATCCTGTCACCGATCTGGGGAATTGCTCCGGACCTGTTGAGCATGGTCGGTCTGAAAAGCTTGTTTGCCCCCTGGCTTGGTAAGGAGGCTTATGCGTTGACAACCCTTGCACTGGTCTCAGTGTGGCAATTTGTAGGCATCCCGATGATGCTAATTTATGCGGCCCTTTTGACCATTCCAGATGAAATCCTGGAAGCAGCCGAATGCGATGGTGTTACCGGCATGAAGCAATTTTGGAAAATAAAACTACCGCTGATATTACCTTCCATTGGCATAATATCAGTGCTGACCTTTGTCGCTAATTTCAACGCGTTTGATCTGATCTATACAACTCAGGGTGCGCTTGCCGGCCCTAACTATGCCACTGATATTTTGGGCACATTCATGTTCCGCACATTCTTTGGATTCCAGTTGCAATTGGGTGATCCCAATATGGGGGCGACCATCGCCTCTGCCATGTTCTTTGTTATTCTCATCGGCGTTTGCGTTTACCTGTTCGGTATCCAAAACCGCATGCGCCGTTATCAGTTGTAGGGGTAGGCATGAGCAAGGCAACCCATTCCATACCCAGATCGATTGCAGCACATGCAGTGCTTGTGACTTATACGATTTTGGCACTTTTCCCTGTCATTGTGATCGTCATCAATTCGTTTAAGACCCGCAAGGCGATCTTCCGTCATCCTCTTTCTTTGCCGGATTCTGAAAGTTTCAGCCTGATTGGCTATGAAACAGTGATCAAACAGGGCGATATATTTTTGTATTTTCAAAACAGTATGATCGTTACCGTTGCTTCGCTATTCTGTGTTTTGCTGTTTGGCGCCATGGCCGCCTTTGCGTTGTCCGAATACCGGTTTCGCGGCAATACGCTGATGGGGCTTTATCTGGCGCTCGGCATCATGATTCCAATCCGGTTGGGAACTGTATACATACTGAAAATTATGGTGGCCTCGGGATTAGTCAACACTCTCACCGCGCTGGTTTTGATCTATACAGCACAAGGGTTGCCGTTAGCGGTTTTCATCCTGTCTGAATTCATGAGACAAGTATCCGATGATTTGAAGAATGCCGGACGGATTGATGGTCTCAGCGAGTATCGCATCTTCTTCGTGCTTGTATTACCACTTGTGCGCCCAGCCATGGCAACGGTTGGTGTGTTTACATTGATCCCTATCTGGAACGATCTATGGTTCCCGTTGATCATAGCTCCAGCGGAAGAAACAAAAACCATCACCCTTGGTGCACAGGTATTCATTGGTCAATTTGTGACCAATTGGAACGCGGTGCTCTCCGCCCTGTCACTGGCAATCGTACCGGTAATGGTCCTCTATTTAATATTCTCCCGTCAGTTGATCCGCGGCATAACTTCAGGAGCAATAAAATGAGTAAGATCAAAACCCTCGTTGCGGGTCTTGGCAATATGGGACGCAGCCATGCGCTTTCCTATCACCATAATGATGATTTTGAGATTGTTGGACTGGTCAATCGATCGCATGTTGTACTGCCACAAATGCTGGCAAATTATCCACGGTTCGAAGACTATCTCGCAACACTTGATGCGTTGGAACCGGACCTTGTTTCAATCAATACCTATTCCGATAGCCATGCAGAATTTGCCATTGCTGCTCTGGAAGAGGGCATTCATGTATTTTTGGAAAAGCCCATTGCTACCACGGTGGAGGATGCCAAACGTGTGGTGGCTGCGGCGAAGGCCAATGGTTGCAAATTGGTGATCGGTTATATTCTACGTCATCATCCTTCATGGATTCGCTTAATCGAGGAAGCACGCAATCTGGGCGGGCCTTATGTTTTTCGCCTCAATCTCAACCAACAATCCTCCGGCCCCACATGGGAAACCCATAAGCAATTAATGAATTCAATGTCACCGATTGTCGATTGCGGTGTCCATTATGTCGATGTGATGTGCCAGATCACCGATGCAAAGCCGGTGAGAGTTAACGGCATGGGCCTGCGGTTGAGCAACGAGATTGCTGAGGATATGTATAATTATGGTCAGTTTCAGGTGACGTTTGATGATGGGTCCGTTGGCTGGTACGAGGCTGGGTGGGGGCCGATGATGTCGGAGACAGCATTCTTTATCAAAGATATCATCTCTCCCAATGGCTCGGTATCCATCGTTATGGATCCGGGTGCCAAATCCGATGATATTGATACCCATACCAGAACATCACGGATACGGTTACATGCTGCAGCAACCAATGAGAGCGGACAATTTGCTACGCCGGATCAGGATATAGAAATGGACGGGGAGCCGGATCATCAAAAACTTTGTGACCGCGAACAGGCATATGTAGCGCGAGCCATTAAAGAGGACATTGACCTTTCTCGCCATATGCAGGATGCGGTGCAATCACTGGCTATTTGTATGGCAGCGGATGAGAGTATTCGCAGCGGCAAAAGCATAGAACTTTGAACAGGAAAAGACAGATGGGCACTCTTGAACTCAAGGACATCCATAAATCATTTGGCAATGTGGAAGTGCTTAAACATGTAGACCTTAAAGTGGACGAAGGCGAGTTCATCATCTTTGTAGGTCCTTCCGGCTGCGGCAAATCCACCTTGCTGCGAATTATTGCAGGCCTTGAAGATGCATCCAGCGGCGACGTGCATATTGGGGGGCAAAATGTCAACAATCTGCCGCCGTCCAAGCGTGGCATTGCCATGGTATTCCAGTCCTACGCGCTTTATCCGCATCTTACCGTGCGCGGCAATATGGGCCTGGGACTGAAACAGGATGGTGCTTCGAAAAAGGAAATCGATCAACGCGTTGAACAAGCCTGTAATATGCTTTCAATGAATGAGTTGATCGATCGCCGCCCGGCAGAAATGTCAGGCGGCCAGCGCCAGCGGGTAGCTATCGGCCGGGCAATTGTGAGAGAACCTTCCTTGTTTTTATTCGATGAACCATTATCCAATCTTGATGCGGCACTTCGGGTCAATACAAGATTGGAAATCGCTCGCCTGCACCGACAACTCGGGGCAACAATGATTTATGTTACTCATGATCAGGTAGAGGCGATGACACTTGCCGACCGCATCGTGGTACTCAACGAAACACGCGTAGAACAGGTCGGCTCACCGATGGAACTCTACAATCATCCGGTAAATCAATTTGTTGCGGGATTTATTGGCTCTCCGAAGATGAACTTCATTGACGCAAAAACTCTGGATCGATCCGATGCCACAACCATTGGCATTAGACCAGAGCACATCACTCTTGGTCATAAAAACGGTGACATTGAAGGATCTGTCTCCCATGTAGAACATCTCGGCGGCGAGACCAATCTTTATCTAGATTGTAAGGGAGCCGGGTTAATTTCGTTACGACTGTTTGGAGAGCATGAATTCAAAATTGATGACAAGCATACGGCCCGATTTGAACCCGGTCGTGAATTCCGCTTTGACGACGCTGGGATGACAATCAACTGACCTTAAATTGAATCCGCATATATTACAGGAAGGTCTCAATCCACAAGGCGAGCTCCAGAAAAATCAATCTAACCCATCAAATAAATATTACCATTAGATCTACAACTGAGTTCTCATCGAGCTCAAATGTATCTAGGTGTTTAATTCAATCTCAATGTTATCTTTAAATTGTTCTTCTAGGAAACGGCCTGTAGTCTGATAATGATGGGTGAGAAGGTCAACGGCCTTTGCTGTTTCCCGATTAATCGTGAAGGCCATAATTTCTTTGTGCTCGTGCTCTATATCTCTTGAATCTGGAAAATTTTGAAGCCGTGACAAGGACGGAAACCTATAGCGTTCCGTTTCGACAACCAATTTTTCGGCGAAATCAAGTAGCCAGTTCGATCGGCAGGCGGAAATCAACGATGTATGGAAAGCACGGTGTCGGTTCTCCATGCTGCGCCAGTCAATTTTTTCATTGTTCAATTTCCTGTTCTCGTTCCTTTTCATTTGAAGGGTCAGAGCGTGAAAATTAGCAACGATTTTTGTTTCCCATTCATCATCGCCATATTCGATAGCCCGCTTTAAGGCATCTGTTTCAATAAGTATGCGTGTGTCGATTGCATCCCACATATCGCTCAGAGACAGTGAGGCGACATTAAATCCTTTAAGGGCTACGCTCGATACAAGCCTTTCTGAATGAAGTCGGTTCAATGCTTCGCGCAATGGAGAGAACCCGATATTGTAGCGGCTTTTTAGTTGTTCAAGCCTCAGGGGTTGGCATGGCCGCAATACACCGGAAATAATATCCCAGCGTAGTTCCTCATAGGCTGTCTGTGCCAAAGTCATACATTTAGTCCCAATTCATATCCAAGCAAACGGTTCATAACAGGTGGCGAGATCAAATTACAGTATATCATAATTTTATAAAATTACCATATTTGCGAAAATATTATTTGACATCGAAAATATCGACCTTACTAATATCCCCATCATTTTGAAGTGGATAGAGTGAAATGTTCATTGAACTTATCGGTGTAAATGCATTCAGCCCAAGCAGATGCACGACATCAACCGACAAATTCACCTGAAGTTTCAGGACCAGTTGAAATTCACAAATAGTTAAAGGATGTATTTATGACCGATTCTAATCAAAGTGACGACATTCTGGGCCGCGCCCGTGTGCGTGATAATGCCGAACTCGAGGCCTATTACAAAGACTTGGCAAAGCTTGAAACAGGAGCACTCTGGACTGTCGCAAATAGTATCGAGCCTTGGGAGCCATCACCGGTATCAGAGCCTGTCTTGTGGCGTAATTCCGAGTTGCGCGAACAGGTGCTGCGTGCACTTGATCTTGTGCGCCCTGAAGATGCCGGGCGGCGTGTCGTCTATCTGCTTAATCCAAAGCGCAAAGAGGTTAGCGCTGCCTGCGGTTGGTTGTTTTCGGGTCTGCAGGTGATGAAGCCAGGCGAACGTGCTGGCGCGCATAAACACGCCGCAACTGCACTGCGTTTCATTATGGAAGGTGCTGGTGCCTATACCATTATAGATGGCCACAAGATTGATCTGGGTGCGCGGGACTTTGTTATCACCCCAAATGGCACGTGGCACGAACACGGAATTGCCGAAGACGGTGAGACGAGCATGTGGCAAGACGGGCTTGATATTCCACTGACCAACGCGCTAGAGGCAAACTTTTACGTGGTTCATCCTGATGATTATCAGACCACCAATTTACCAGTTAATGACAGTCCGCTCACCTATGGCGCGTCAGGACTTTTACCGGCAATGGACAAGTGGGACAAACCTTATTCGCCATTGTTCCAATATCGTTGGGACCCCACTTACGAGGCGCTGTTGAATTATGCCAAAGTGTCAGATGGGTCTCCTTATGACGGCATTATCATGCGCTACACCAATCCCAAAACAGGTGGCGATCCGATGCTGACCATGGGCGCGCACATGCAGCTTCTGCGCCCGTCTGAGCATACCAAAGCGCACCGGCATACCGGAAATATCATTTATCAGGTAGCTAAGGGCGAGGGATATTCGATTATTAACGGCAAACGATTTGATTGGAAAGAAAAGGATATTTTCTGCGTGCCACCATGGATGTGGCACGAGCATTGCAACATTTCATCTGGTGATGATGCGTGTCTGTTTTCGTTTAATGATCTACCAACCATGCATAAGCTCGGATTCTACGCAGAGCAAGCGCTTGCTGAAAACGACGGGCATCAGATCGTAGATGCTAACTAAATTAAGGAATACATTTTGAAATTAGTAACTTATCGCGCCTCTGTAGTTGCCGAAGGCAGGCTGGGTGTTGTTCAGGGCGATCTTGTGATCGACGTGGAGCGTCTGGGTAAAAGCGTTGGCCAATTGTTTGCAGGTTCAATGCTGGAACTGATTGATCAAGGCCCGGATGCCTTGGACGCATTGAAAGCAGCTTTGGCTAAAACCAAAGATAGTCGCCTATCTGGCGTTGCTGTTCATCTGGCCAACGTCAAACTGCTGGCACCGATCCCACGACCGCGCAAAAATATCTTCGGCATTGGCCTCAATTACGTTGAGCATTTGGCCGAATCCGCGAAATCGCTTGATACGTCAGCGGAGCTTCCAGACAAACCGGTCCTGTTCTCAAAGCCTCCAACAGCAGTGATCGGTGACGGCGAACCAATTCAGCACAATGCAAACATGACACAAAATCTCGATTGGGAAGTTGAGCTTGCTGTGATCATTGGTAAGCGTGCGACACGTATCGCAAAGAACGACGCGATGAGTCATGTCTTTGGCTATTCGATCATGAACGATGTATCAGCGCGGGACAACCGGCGAGCAGGGCAGTGGATTTTCTCAAAAGGTCAAGATAGCTATGCGCCATTTGGACCCGTGATCGTGACGACAGAAGATGTGCCTGATCCGCACAATCTCGAGCTTTGGCTGAAGAAAAACGGTGAAGAGAAACAGCGTTCCAATACTAAATTTTTGCTGTTCGATATTCCTACACTGATAGCCGATATCTCGTCGGGCATCACACTGGAGCCCGGTGATATTATTGCAACCGGCACACCTGCGGGTGTTGGTGCTGGCCGTGAACCTCAAGAATGGATGTGGCCTGGAGACGTAATCGAATGTGGTATCGAAGGGATCGGCGTTCTGCGTAACCCTGTCGTTAAGGTTGGGGACTAAATACTCATCCGCGGATCTCCGGATAAACATAGGTGCATTTGACCACACCGTAAACAAAGCTGGTATCTATTGAGCTGATCACACCGATTGGATGAAGACATTTTCGCACAAATCGTTCGTAATCTTCCAGATCTCTGACCACAACCCGAAGCAGATAATCCGATTGCCCGGTCATAACCAAACACTCAAGTATTTCTGGAATTGCTTTCATCTGAGCTTCAAAACTGCTGACAATATCCTCGGAATGTTTCTCAAGGCTGATGCGAACCATAACAGTCATAGGAAGCCCATAGGCCTGTGCGTCCACAGCGACGCTATACCCGGTGATTACTCCGGACTTTTCCAAAATACGCAAACGCCTGAGACATGGAGAAGGAGATAAATTCACCTCGGCTGCGAGGTCGAGGTTCGTCATACGCCCATTTCGTTGCAAGGCTCTGATGATTTTGCGGTCAATTGCGTCAATAGGAGGAGGTATTGGCATAAAATTCCATTAATTTTGGATTGGCTTGCTACAATAGCAATATATGACCTCATAGTATAGCATATAATGTCTCCAGGAATATAGGAGTTTCACATGCACTCAAAAGACCAAGCCTTTTCAACCCGAGCCATTCACCACGGATATGATGCGCAGTCAGAACAGGGTTCACTGAACCCGCCAATCTATATGACTTCCACCTTTACTTTCGAAAATGCTGAAGCGGGAGGTGCGATGTTTGCCGGTGAAAAAGAAGGCCACTTCTATTCACGTATTTCAAACCCTACACTGGATCATCTGGAGAAGCGGATCGCCAATCTGGAAGGTGCGGAAGCAGGGCTTTCCACCGCATCCGGCATGGGCGCCATCACATCAACACTTTGGTCACTTGTTGAAGCGGGTGATGAGGTTATCATCGATAAGACACTTTATGGCTGCACATTTGCGTTCATGACCCACGGTCTGCCGCGTTTCGGAGTGAAGGTCACATTGATTGATATGACCAATCCGGAAAATGTCGCCAATGCTATTAGTGCCAAGACTAAAATTGTTTATTTTGAAACGCCTGCCAACCCTAATAATCGTTTGGTTGATATAGCTGCGATCTCTGAAATTGCCCATCGAGCCGGTGCAAAGGTTGTGGTGGACAACACCTATGCCACGCCCGTCCTGACCCGCCCCATTGAACACGGAGCCGATATTGTCATCCATTCGGCGACCAAATACCTTAGCGGCCATGGTGATGTAGTTGCCGGTCTGGTGGTGGGATCGCTTGAGGATATTACCCAGATACGACTGATTGGCCTAAAGGATATGACCGGCGCAGTGATGTCGCCTATGACAGCAATGTTGTTGATGCGGGGTATCAAAACGCTGGAACTGAGGATTGAACGCCATTGCAAGTCGGCGCTTTTGGTTGCGCAGGCACTGGAGGCCCATCCGGCCGTATTGAGCGTATCCTATCCGGGCCTTGATAGTTTTGCCCAAGGTGATTTGGCACGCCGCCAGATGACCGACTTTGGCGGCATGATTCCATTTGAGGTTAAAGGCGGCAAGGTAGGCGGTATTGCGATGATGAACCGTCTGGAGCTTATTCAACGCGCCGTCAGTCTGGGTGATGCGGAAAGTCTGATCCAGCACCCGGCCTCCATGACCCATGCAACGTATTCCCCTGAAGAACGTGCTGAACACGGTATTGCAGAAGGGCTCGTGCGCCTTTCTGTCGGGCTAGAAGGAGCGCAGGACCTTATCGATGATCTGTACAGTGCCCTTGGTGCGCATAATATGCAGGCTGCATGACCGCCATTGGCAGACAGTTTGGTACGGGCAATATATCCATCACCGATTTTTTTGAGACATATATCTAAATTGGAGTAAGGCATGCCACAAAAAAAAATCTTAGGTGATGCTGCCAGTAAGACACCTAAACTCGTAACGGATGGTTGGCTCAATGATCTGGACCGCAAGCGCAGGCCGGGCCCATTTCTGGCAGATCATGCATCTTCTGGAAGCGGCATGTCGACAACGTCAGTTCATGCAGGGACACATGATGATCCACGCACAGGTGCTGTTGGGACGCCCATCTATCAGGCCTCAACATTTGTGTTGAATGATGACCAATATCAGTCTGTGGAAGAAGGTTTTGCGCGCGATCGTTTTATTTATTCACGTTATGGCAACCCGTCCCAATGGGCTGTTCAGGAAAAACTCGCTGCCCTTGAAGGGGCTGAATCTGCAATCGTTTTTAGTTCGGGTATGGCCGCGATTACCAGCACAGTGCTGGCGCTGATGGATAAAGGCGCGCATGTGGTCGCTTCAAGTGACCTTTACGGCGGCACTTACAACCTGTTCAATCAAGAATTTCCGACCCTTGGCATGTCCTGCACGATGGTTGATTCCTATGATTTTGAGGCGATTGATGCAGCGATCCAACCCAACACCCAACTGATGTATTTTGAGGCTATCACCAACCCATTGCTTAAGGTTATTGACATTCCTCGGTTGGCCGAGATTTCCAAACGGCGCAACGTCCGTCTGGTGCTGGATGCAACTTTTGCCCCGCCGATTGCCATGCGCACGCTGGAACACGGCGTCGATGTTGTCGTGCATTCCGCGTCGAAATATCTGAATGGTCATAGTGACCTGATAGCTGGTGTTGCGGCTGGCCCGCGTAAGTTGATCGATATGATCTGGTCGCGTCTGTTGAACTATGGTGGTTCGCTTGATCCGCATGCTTGCTTTTTGCTGGAGCGAGGACTCAAAACCCTTGCGGTACGGATGCGTGCCCATGAAGAGAGTGCGACCGCTTTGGCAAAATATCTGGAAATGCACTCCCGGGTTCAAAAAGTGTTCTATCCGTTTCTGGAAAGCCACCCGGATTACCACACGGCACGACGCCTTCTAAAAAATGGCACCGGCAACATCACCTTTGTAATTGACGGTGGTGATGACGCTGCACTGCGTCTGGTTGATGCGCTGCAGATTCCAAAGCAGGCCACTAGCCTTGGAGGCGTTGAAAGTTTGATTAGCCTGCCATTCAACACATCGCAGGCAACATTCACCTCGCGTCAGCGGGCTGATGTTGGTATCGACCCCGGCTGTGTACGTCTTTCCGTCGGAATTGAAGATGCTGATGACCTGATCGCCGACTTTGAACAGGCCCTTGGTGCCATCTATGAAACAAAGGAACGTGCAAATGCGTAACAGCATCCCCACCGTCGCCCTGAGTGAGTTTGTCAATGAAGTTTCCGCTGCGCCGGAAGAGGCGTTGATGGATTATGGTATCGAGATCAATTGGGAAAGTGGTACTCGCTCGCGGATTGACACCAAACCAATGAAAGTTGGGTCACATCAAGTCAGCCGCTCATTTAGCTGGAAGGCGGATGAACCACGCCAGTTGATGGGAAACAATCATGGCCCCAATCCACAGGAATTATTATTGTCGGGCTTGGGGTCCTGCATGATGGTCAGCTTTATTGCTGGGGCCACAGCCGCAGGTATTCAGCTTGAATCCGTTAAGATTGATTTTGCAGCAACGCTTGATCTGCGTGGCTTTATGGGGCTGCATACGAATGCAACTGTTGGATTTCCAGAAATAAAATATAAAATCCATGTGACCGGTGATGCGACCGCAGAGCAATTTATAGAACTTCATCGCAAATCCGTCACCCATAGCCCGAACGCCCAAACCATGCTTAACCCGGTCGGCCTCAGCGGTGAGATCATCAGCACGCAGATAGAAAGCTAAATTATCACAGGACCAGCGACCCGATAATACAGCGCAATACGAAAGTTTGACCATGACCGAAATTGACCAAGCTCACCTCAAGACTATTGAACAGCGGTTGTTGTGGCTATCGCATTGGATGATTCACAACGCCAACCACATCCGCCCCAAGTCGGAAGGGATTAAGGTCGGCGGGCATCAGGCCTCTTCCGCGTCAATGGTCTCTATCATGACCGCGCTTTATTATAGCGCCCTGCATCCCGAGGATCGGGTGGCAGTCAAGCCGCATGCCTCACCAATTTTTCATGCAATCCAGTACCTAATGGGCAATCAAACTCGCGAGAAAATGCAAAATTTCCGCGGTTTCCATGGAGTGCAAAGCTACCCGAGCCGGACCAAGGATATTGATGATGTCGATTTCTCTACCGGCTCTGTTGGGCTTGGTGTGGCGATCACTTCTTTTGCATCCATCATGCAGGATTACATATCTGCTAAAAGCTGGGGCAAGGACTTGCCGCTGGGGCGCATGGTGGCTCTGGTTGGAGACGCCGAACTTGACGAGGGCAACATTTATGAAGCCTTGCAGGAGGGTTGGAAAAACGATCTGCGCAACACCTGGTGGATCATCGATTATAACCGCCAGTCGCTTGACGGGGTGGTGCGCGAAGGACTGTTCAAACGGATTGAGCAGATTTTTGACGCTTTTGGCTGGGATGTTGTAAAGGTCAAATACGGTGCGATGCAGTGTAAGGCATTCAAAGAACCCGGCGGTGAAAAGTTGCGTGACTGGATCGACAACTGTCCGAACCAGCTTTATTCAGCATTGACATTTATGGGCGGTGCAGTCTGGCGCAAGCGCTTGATGGATACTTTGGGCGATCAGGGTGATGTGACTGCATTGATTGAGGCGCGCTCAGACCAAGAGCTTGCCAAGTTGATGGAAAACCTTGGTGGCAATTGCGTGCAAACCATGGCTGAGACTTTTGATGCCATTGATCATGACCGACCTGTTTGTTTTCTAGCCTATACCATCAAAGGATGGGGAACACCGATCGCAGGCCACAAAGACAATCATGGTGGTCTGATGAACAAAACCCAGATGGCTGATTGGCAGCGCCATATGGGCGTTGCCGAAGGTGAGGAATGGGAAAAATTTGCCACTGTAGAGGACCCAGCGGCGTTGCAGAGATTTCTGGACAAAGCACCGTTTTTTACAAAAGGGCGTCGCCGGTATTCGGATGATGTGTTAGCTGTTCCGACGATTGATTTGTCCTCTGATCGCGAGATATCTACTCAGATGGCTTTTGGCAAGGTCTTGGATAATCTGTCAAAAGGTGACAGCGAATTGGCAGAACGCATTGTGACAATGTCGCCCGACGTCACCGGGACAACCAATCTTGGCCCGTGGGTAAACCGGCGCAAGCTGTTTGCCCGTACCGAACAAGCAGATACATTTATCAACGAAAAAATCCCTTCTACTGCAAAATGGGAGTTCACTCCCGAGGGACAACATATTGAACTGGGCATCGCCGAGATGAACCTGTTCCTGCTTCTTGGAGCGGCGGGCTTGTCGCATTCACTATTTGGCAAACGTGTGATCCCGGTCGGAACGGTTTACGATCCTTTCGTTGCCCGAGGTTTGGATGCGCTGAACTATGCTTGTTATCAGGACGCTCGCTTTATGATTGTTGGCACTCCGTCCGGTATCACCCTGGCTCCTGAAGGAGGCGCACACCAATCTATCGGCTCGCCCCTGATTGGGATGAGCCAAGACGGGTTGGCAAGTTTTGAACCCGCTTTTGCTGATGAACTGGCCGTGATCATGAAATGGGCCTTTGAATACCTGCAAAAAGACGGCGAAGGCGATCCGGATGAGCGCACATGGTTGCGCGATGAAACCGGTGGATCTGTCTACCTGCGCTTGACAACCAATCCAATTGAACAGCCCGGCAAGCGTGTGGATGAAGATTTCCGTCAGGGTGCGATTGACGGCGCATACTGGCTGCGTAAACCCGGTGCCAACTGTGAAGTTGTGATTGCCTATCAGGGCGCTGTTGCACCTGAGGCAATCAAAGCTGCAGGTGCCATTGCCGAAGGTCGCCGGGATGTAGGTGTGTTGGCGGTGACATCAGCGGATCGTCTTAATGCGGGCTGGACTGCAGCACAACGGGCACGGTCGCGTGGCAATATGGCCGCTGAAAGCCATATCGAAACACTACTGAACGACTTGCCACGCAACTGTAAACTGATAACCGTTATTGACGGGCATCCAGCGACATTGTCGTGGCTGGGGTCTGTTGTAGGTCATCAGACGGTGCCATTGGGGGTCGAACATTTCGGCCAGACTGGCACCATCGCTGATCTCTACCGGCATTACGGAATTGATGCCCAGTCCATTGTAGAAAAAGTGCAAGGCCTTACTCCCGGACGCAATGTGTTGCACCGGATCGCTGGTTAAGGTCAGGAATGTTCACGTAAGCGCAGGAGTAGTGCATGTTTGTGCTACCGGTAAAATCCAGTGCTTGCAGCCCAAGCCAGAATATCCTGCATTTTGAGATCGTTATGAAACCATCTCCTTACGAGGAGGTGGTTTACACGTTTGACAAATTGGAATTGCCCAAAATTAAAGGCGCTTGAGTCTTACATCTGAGAATGATAATTTTTCATTCTTTGGCCCAGAGTTTCTGTTTTTAAAATTCGATAACAGAGCGAATGGATTTACCTTCACGCATCAGATGAGCGCGGCCTGGGCCTTCTTTGATAAAGTCTATTTCGAACTGCAATTCCAGTTCCTTGCCGTCCCAGTTATAGGCTTTTACGAACTGGTCGTTTTGGTTGCCCTTTTTGTCCCAGTTGCCAAAAGTGAGCTGCTATAATAAAGCCGTTTGCCGTCCCAACTTTGAGAAACCATATTCACTTGATTGGCAATTTGTTTTTCGTATATCTGCTTGGGTGCATGGGGATCGGAAATATCCATCAGGCGAGTTTTGCCATCCAGAAAAGTATTGATCCACAAACGGTTATCATCAGATGAAATTGAAATATCAACGGGTAGCGGAATTTTTGATGGATCGCAGATATCAGCAACCGGCTTTGATTGCCACTCACCATTTTCGTCCTCGTGAATCAGCCATAATTTTGACGTAAGGGCAGTGGTTGTGAAGGCGTAATTATGATTTGGTTGCCAGGCGAACCGGATTTCCAGCGGCGCACCAGGGACATGCATTACCTTTTTGGGTTTGCGTGTATGCAAATCCCATTGAACAACTGTTTGGCCAAAGCGTTTCATTGCTTCGCCATCTTTAAGCATCTTGCCAAAATCCATCATGTAATTGGACCAGCCTGTGAAGGAGGAGGTCAACATTACATTTTTGCGAATGAGCGCGCGCACGTCGTAGCCATAACCATCGGCAACTTTGCTTTCCTGTTTTGCACCCCGAGGATCTTCATTGGTTGGCATCCAATGGGTAGCGATATACTCGCCATCATTGGAATATTCTACAAGTGCGGTACTCTTCACCTATTCTTTATTTCCGTCGCACCGCTACCAAAGATACCGAGTTGTCCGGCACGGCTATTGCCAAGGGCGACTGTGTTGTCATGTGGTATGCAAGCGCAAACTTTGATGAAGCCCGATTTGACGACCCGCTAAAATTTGATATCGCACGCCCCAAATTGCCGTCGCATGCGGGGTATGGCGGTGGTGGTATGCATACCTGCCTCGGTGCCGGTCTGGCCAGAATTGAATTGAATTGAAGGTGTT
>JASFYT010000006.1:0-11130 GCA_045047085.1 Rhizobiaceae bacterium
CAATTCCCCGGCAATTATAATTACAGATGCCGCAAGGAATATATCACTTCCAAGAACTTCGGTAATTTTGCAGCCATTCATGCATTGCCAACAGGCCGAGGTGCAGATGAAACCCCTTGGGGTGATATCGTCACGCATTTTCCCGATATTCTGGGATCGCCTTATGCATTCAATTTTCACGAACAATGGTCAGCTCCGCGCGAACCCTCTCCCGGACATACTGTTATTGTGGGTGCACAAGATAGCGGTAAATCAACTCTGGCCGCTTTCCTGGCGGGACAAGCAATCAGAACCGGTGCGCGTGTCTTTGTTTTTGACAAGGATAACGCACTTGAAATGGCAGTACGCGCCTATGGCGGCAAATACACCAATTTACATGCAGGCGAGCCTACTGGTTTGAACCCCTTCGCAACCGAGGTCGATAAAGAAGGTGTGAACTGGCTTGCCGGTTGGCTTGAAGCGTTGGTTTTTGGTGACGCGCAAATGTCGGAGGATCAATCGAAACGGCTTTATGAAATTCTAAACGACAATGCCTCTGCCCCAAAGGGTTTGCAAAATTTCAGCGGATTTACCCCTGAATTTGTATCTCTTGATGATGATGGTCTGATGCTTTCCCGCCTTAAACAATGGTGTAAGGATGGGCAGTTTGCATGGGCATTTGAAGCAAAAAACGGCAAATCATTTACGCTTGATGATCGCGTTATGGGGTTTGATTTTACCGAACTTCTGGACAAGCCAAGATTCCGCACTCCAATCCTTGCCTATATTTTACGCCTGATCGAACGCTCGATCAAAGACCGTGAACCGACACTGATTATCATTGATGAAGCATGGAAAATGCTCGACGACCCTTATTTCGTGAAAATCCTAAAAGAATGGATGGTCACAATGCGCAAAAAGAACGTGGCCGTTATCATGATGTCCCAGATTGTGAGCCATTTTTCCAAATCGGGCATTGCTGCCAGCATTTCAGAGAACATGAATACGAAGATCATCTTCCCGAACGCACGGGCTGAAGCGGATGGTTACAAGTTTTTCGGTTTCAATGAAAAGCAATGCGAGATCGCCACTACCGCCACGGGTGGTATGCGCCTTGCGATGATTGAAAGCGGTAGTGACCGCACAATGCTCAATGTCGATCTGTCCGCTCTTGGATCATACGTGACCGTTCTGGGCGGCGGCAAGGCCGGTGCCCAGAAATACGGGAAAAACTGGCGTAAAAAAGAACACTTTTGGAAGGATACATCTTGAAAACCTTAGGCCTCATTATTGTACTGACGGTACTTTCTGCCTGCACCCCCTACAATACATCCGACAAGTCGCCTTGTCTGATTGTGGCAACCGATGATTTGAAAATCAAACCGGATTGTACGTTTGAACTTTTATCCGATGCGTTGGTGGTATGAGTTACATGCCCAACGCTTCACGCAGAGTTGCGTTCAATCGTGTTTGCCAACCTTTGCCGCCTTCCTTGAGGGCCTCGAGCAAATCGGGATCAAGCATGATATTTACCCGTTTTTTGCGATCTGCTTCTGGCATGGGTGGGCGTCCACGGGTTGCAGTCTTAAAAAAATGCGCATCCAATTCCCGCACTTCACCATCGTCATCTATATATGGTTTAATTTTTGACATATTTACGTTCCTCTCTTTTGTTGGCTTTACGCAGGCTAATCACCCGCAAATAGTTTTCACGGTAGCACCATGCAAAGACGCACAAACAATCTTTGATAAGTGCGTAGGTGATATAGCGGGTTTCCGAATAGATTTGTTGCACGTCCTCAAGGGTTATTGCTTCATTCCAATCGACCAATGCCACATCGGCAAAGTCGAGGCTGCGATTATTCAGTGTCCAGTTCCGTTTTATATCGTCCCATTCCAATTCAATATTCATGTATTATTTATACACATATTAAATACAGCCGTCAATATTTATACACATATTAAATACAATGCCCCGTTTTTGCCAAAAGTGGGGGCAGCATAATGAAAAACCGCGCACTCATTGGTGTTGTCACCGCAAGTGTAATCGGGGTGAATGCTGCGCTCTCTCAGGGTGTACCGGTTGGTGATGCATTGGGCATTGCTGAGTTTTTGCAACAGCTCACTGCATACTTTGAAGATCATTACATCCAGGGACAAACCGATGTGGCTTTGGGCAATAAAGAAACGGTCAATTCGGATATTGAGGCCGTAAAATCTGAAACATTAGCGGCAACAACCGGCACACGGCCCGTTATTAGCTCACTTAATGCAACACCTGCATATGCGAGCAATCCAATAGCTGTTGAAACATCCCAGGATGCGGCACGCCTGTTTGGAAAGCCACGCGCCACCCTTGAAAGCAAAATCGTAAAAGCGGCGATGGATTTCAAAGACAGTGCAGGAGTTCAAAGGGCGGGGCTAGATCCTTTGACATGGCGCATTATGTTTCAATCGCTGGTAAAACAGGAAAGTGCCTTCAATCCAACTGCTGAAAGTCCGGTAGGTGCATATGGGTTAACCCAACTGATGCCGGGAACCGCAAGTGGTTTGGGTGTTAATCGCAAAATCATTGAAGAAAACCTGCATGGTGGTGCAAAATATATCACGCAACAACTGAACACGTTTGGCAATATTGATTACGCATTGGCCGCTTACAATGCAGGCCCCGGCAGAGTTCACGAATATAACGGCGTTCCACCTTTTAAGGAAACACGCGGTTATATCGCGCGCATCCGCCAGTTTATGCGCGAATATATCTCACAGTACGGCGGTCATTTACCTGATGCTATGTTTAACGAAAGTCTCATGAGCAATGGCGAGTTCGGTTATATTGCGGGTGCTTTGGCATCCTATGCTGAATACTCAATAAGCGAGGCCAATAAATCTGTTGAACGCCTTAATGAAATCAAGGCGCAAATAGATGCCTCCCCTGATCTGCAATATTCGACAACCCTGAAAGCGGCTGCCGTTTTAGAGGTCGATAAACTTCAATTGATACTGATCAGGTTGCGTACCGCCGTAGCTGAAGCCGAGGCCACATATGCAATCTCTATGGCTCAAATGAATAATGAAACAAACGACTATTGGGATTGGAAATACAGATGAAAAAATTACTTTTAACTGCCGCACTATGCATCGGGTTTACATCATCTGGATATGCTCAAGGCGTCCCGGTCGTTGATCCGGCAGCAATCCTTAAATTGGTTGCAATCACAGAACAGCTTCGTGAAGATTACGCAGTGCAAACGCAGCAATTGCAGACAATAATGCACGAGTATCAAACCCTGTTGCAAACATTGGAAAATGCCAGAGCGCAGCTCGAAGCCTTAAAAGGCGACAAGGGAATTGCGGCGTTATTCGAAGCTGCGGGCATTGATACATTCAATGAAGGCGCGTTTGGTTCACTTGTTGATCTTTATGGGTCAATTTCATCAGGCGACTTTACCGATTTGATCTCTGTAACCCTGCCTGACGGCACGACAGGTGTAGAAATTGCAAATGAGCTGCTTGGCAGTGTGGGTATGTCACAAGAACTGATTACAGAGCTGTCGGCTTCCACATCGTACAATGATCGCTCTGTGGCGCACCAAGCCGGGTCCGGTGTGGGATTAAGTATCCAGGCGCAACATTCTTATCAGGTTGCAGCGAAACACACCGAGGCATTGGCAGCTCTGACGGATCAGGTGGATAACACCCAAGATGTGAAAGCATCAACGGATCTGGGCACACTGGCGACAATTCAGCTTGGCTATGCCATAGCGGAACTTATCCGCGTCGAGTCTGCATCCGCTTCCGCACAGGCTCAAGCAATGATTTCGCAAGCCGGTGGCACTGCAAATGCGGCTCAATATTCAAACTTTACAGTAGAGGAATAGACTATGAGAACTTTAATTATTTTTTGTGTATTTGGATCGTTTCTATTCGGGGCGGGTTATTACGCAGGTTCCAGTAATCTCATAAAAACTGATGATGAGGTCATTAGTATTGTGGGACTTAACCCTCAACAAGTCGAATTAATGCGCATTTATGTGCAGCAAAACAGCGGTACAACAAAAACTGAAACAAAGCCCAAGAAAAACTATTTTGATTTCAGCTATCCCGAGAAAAAAGCGGGTACTGAGTAATGGGTATCGTCAGCAGCCTTATGGAAAAAATCGACCTGGGCGTTACCGCTACTGTTGAAAGTTCCTTTGGTGCTGTTGGCACTGCGTTAGAGCCGTTTCTGTTGGGTTTTGGGGCAATATTTCTAATACTATACGCCTATTCAGTAATGAATGATCGCCAGAATTTTGCGTTCTCAGATTTCGCTCTGCAAATAATCAAGATCATCATTATTATTAACCTGTTTCGAAGTTGGGCTTTTTTCGATCAAATTTACCAGCTTTTAAGCAATGGTGGTGCGCAAATAGGCGGGTTTTTCCTGCAAGCGGCAACTGGCAGTAGTGACACTATATATGTGCAGTTCGATAACCTCATCACATTTATTTTAAATATTGCAAGTACAGCGGCCAGCAAGGGTGGCACATTTAACCTTATGCCTGCAATAATCGGGGCTTTTGTTGGAATATTGGCCGCATTCTTGGCCGCTGCCGCAGTTGTAATTATGGCGGTTGCAAAAATCGGCCTTGGCGTTGCTATATCGCTGGCCCCTATCGTTATACTTACTTTGTACTTCAAGGGGACTTCCGGGTTCTTTGAAAAGTGGATCGCTTGGGGCGTCACATTTGCACTCGTTCCCATTATCGTCGCTGGCATTCTTGGCTTGGTTATTGTGGCTGCGAACGGTGAAGCAACAAGTGCCAATAACGGGGTAACAGACACCATTGGGGGTGCCATGGGGATAGTCACCATCGTTTGTTCTGCAATTTATTTTCTTTTGCAAGTTCCAGAATATGCAGGGCAACTCGCGGGTGGTGCAGCGTTAAGCGGTCTGGGGCGGGCTTTGGGCAGTGGCGCAAAAAATACCGCATCAACCGCCCGTGGGGCAATGATTGCTGTTGGTGCAGGCGCAGGTTACGTGGCCGGAAAAGCAACCGGTGCAGCGGCAAATGCCAGTTCCGCAAGCGGTGCAGGTGCACTCACAAAAACGGCAGCCGTGGCTCAACGTGTACAAAGCATTGCCAACAAAGGCAGCACCCTTGGCCTTCATCATCAACATCCTAGACGGAGTAAATAATCGTGGTTTTTAATGATCCTGATAATATATTTGAGCGTGAAATTCATCACAACATGAAGCTGCGCGAACGCATTTCTTATGGCATTGCATTTGTCAGCATCGTTTTTGGCGGTTTGGCTTATGGTGCCAAAATTGTGGGGAAGCCCGAAATTATCCGCGAACCATATGTGATCTATGTGGATCAACAAACCGGTATTAGTGAACATCTGATGCAAGTGAAGCCTGCCCCTATCGAGCAACGCGGCGCACTTATTCAAAGTTCCATCGTAAAATACATCACGGAACGCGAAAGTTATTATGCAGCCGGTATTGATGAACGGGTAAACAGTGTGCTTGCGCGTTCGACAGGTCAGGCAAATGCATCTTTGGTGCGTTTATGGTCGTCTAATATTTCTAAAGAGAATTACCCGCCCAAACGGTTCGGTACAAAAACCTTCGTTACGGTGAAGGTGATTTCTGTGAAAATACCGCGCGAAGGAGAAGCCATTGTGCGGTTTTCAAAAACCAAATCCAGCGGGGGTTCCGATACTGTTACCCGTAACTTTGAAGCCGTGATCGAATACAAGCTCGAAGCTGGCATTGAAAAAACCTTACAGAAAGTTTGGAACAACCCAATCGGCTTCAAAGTCATCAGTTACAACATTTCCGCTGAAAATATTGGAGCATTTTAATATGAAATATCTCATTATAACAACAATGGCGGCGTTACTGGCCTTTTCAACAATAGCAAATGCTGAAGTGTTACCCAAGCCCGGCAAAGCCGATGCGCGTGTACGGTTCGTCACGGCTTCAGCTAACAACGTGGTTAAGGTACGTGTGAGTATGCGTTATCTTACGACTTTTGAATTTGGCAAAGGTGAGCGCATTAAAAGCTATGCATTGGGGGACAGTGAAAGTTTTTTACATGAAAAGTCCAAAACCGAAAAGTTCCTGCTGATTAAATCCCTTGTGCCCGGAGCCGGCACGAACCTTCTGGTTTATACAGATAGAAACACCTATCTTTTTGAGTTGGTGACCGGTCGCAGTTCCGATCCAAAAATATACCGCGTTAAAGTCGAGCCGCTTTATAATAAAACCGCTATATCAGGCAGAAAAGGTTACACGCCCCCTGTGAAGGGCCCTGTTAGCAGTAGTTACACCAAATACTATGCTGCGGGTTCAGGTCGTTTCAAACCGCTTTCTGTTTGGGATGATGGGGTTAATACCTTTATCCGGTTCAAGAGCGGGTCTCGCAGGCCAGCAATATTCAAAACAAACTTTCGGGGTCGCGACACTTCAACCAATTCAGCGCAAGTATCCACAAATGTTGTGCAGGTTGAAGGTGTAAACCGTGCCTGGACGCTAAGGATCGGGGCGGAAACCATCTGCATTTTACGGGGCCCACATACCAAGTCACAATTGGCGCGGGTAAATTCACATATTGCAACCAGTCGAACAACCACAACGGGGGGCAGTTAAGATGGCTGATAATGCTGACAAAACACAGAAAACTTATGCTGAAGAAGTTGAAGGCTTAAACCCTGTTGATAAAAAGCAACCCAATTGGAAGCTGATTATTGGTGCAGGGTTAGTCGTAGGTGCCATTGCATTCAGTGAGGCTTATCGCTTCTATCAAGATTATAATCCCTCGCCTGAAGAACAACAGATTGAGAAATCAGATGCCGATGAATATCAAGGTAATACCGCATCACGTATTATCGTGCCGGCACCCAAAGCATTGCCGATTGTATTTCCTGAGCCAATTATTGTTGAAAAAATCGTGAACGTTGAAGACCAGGCGGCAATAGATGCGCTAAAAAAAGAACTGGAAGCTTTGAAAAACTCTAAGCTTACACCTGAAGAACTGCAAAAGCTGATTGCCGATCAAGTTGCTGTTGAGACTGCCAAGCTGAATAAAAAGCATGAAGATGAACTGTTTGCACTGGAGCAAGCGCGGATCGCACGGGAAGCCAAGCTGGCGGCAAGTGCGGAAACTGCACGTCTTGAAGCTGAACACCGTCGCCTATTGGAAGAAAAACGGGCGAGTGCCGCCGCATTATTTGACAAGCAAGTGCATTCGAAAATGCTGGTGGGTGAATCAAAAGGTGGCTCTGGGGCCATTGGTGTGGCCCAAGGTATTCTACCGCCTGCTCAGAATGGCCAAGAATATGAATTATCCGCAAATGAAGCCTTTCTTAAGGATAGTACAAAACGTAAATACGAGGCGGTTGTAGCGCAAAAAATACCGTTCATGTCCAATACCATTGTCGAAGGTACTTTTATTCATGCAGCATTGGAAACGGCGATAGACAGCTCCCTGCCCGGCTCTATTCGCGCGGTCGTTATAATGGATGTTTATTCCATGGATGGCAGGGCTGTTTTAATGCCCAAGGGAACTAGATTGATCGGCACCTACAGCTCTATTACATCCCTCGCACAAAAGCGCACTTTGGTGGTTTGGACACGGGCCATAACGCCTGACGGTCTTAGTTTTGAAATGGCAGCGGCTGGTTCAGATAGCCTGGGGCGTTCCGGTTTAACCGGCAAAGTGGACACGCATTTCTTTGCGCGCTTTGGCTCTGCGGCCCTTATTTCTGTTGTGGCCGCCATTCCAACCATTCTTGCCTCTGAAACCGGCGCATCAAGCACAACAACGGATACGCTTCAAAACGTGGGTGGCGACTTTTCCAGTGCGTTTAGTGAAACCGTATCAGATTATCTGAAGATCGCCCCTACCATTAAAATAAAACAAGGTGGTGAGATTACTGTGATCACCAGCCAAAATATCGTGATCTTTGGTTAAGCAAGAAATGTTGAAGTAAAATGGTTGAATCACATTCATTACGCAAAGTTGCGTTTATCGAGAAAGCCCTAAAGGCAAAAGACACTATCGAGATTGCCATAAATACCGATGGTGGGGTGTGGATCGAGCGGGTTGGTTCGCACCATATGGAATTCTTGATGCAAATGGATAAACCCTCTGATCTGATAACGATTATGGCGTCGCTTGCAGGCCAAGGCGGCGAACAGGAAGGTGTCAAGAAACCTATTATATCAACTCATATGCCGTTTGGTGATGATGATATTCGCCTTCAGCTCGTCGGACACAAAGTTGTAGATCAAAATGCGGCCATGACGTTTCGTCTGCAACCCAAAGTCAGTTATACGCTTGATGATTTTCCCATGCTTTATGATGAACATATGATCGGGAATACGGTTCGCGCCCGTAAGCTGGAAGATTTGCAATCTGTCCTGGACAAAAAAGGTATGCAGGCGGCATTGAAATTCGCAGTCCTGAAGAAGATGAACATCCTGATATCGGGCGGGACTTCCACGGCTAAAACCTCCCTGTTGCGCACTCTTTTATTGGAAGCCAGCGAGCATGATCGCATCATCACAATTGAAGATGCTTTTGAAATACGACCTGAGCATAAAAACAAGATCATGCTGCGGGCATCCCGTGAACCAACCGATAAAAACAGCTATGCGGCCCTTCTCGTGGCTGTTTTACGCCTGCGCCCGGATCGCATCATTGTAGGGGAGTTGCGCGGCACTGAGGCCATGACATTCTTGAAGGCCATTCGCAGTGGGCATGGCGGCAGTATGACCTCGATACATGCGGAAAGTACGTCCATTGCTCTCTCGAACCTTTGCATCATGGTTGCCGAAACCGGCACAACCATCCCATACGACATGATTGAAAAGATTGTGAAGGAATCCATCGACATTGTTGTGCAACTGGACAGAACCGACGCAGGCGTTCGCGGCATTGAAGGTATTGATTTTGTGGGGTTACAGCAATGAACCGTTACATTGATGATTATTTGTTCAATTCTAACCTGCGCTCGATGCGGCCAAGACGTTCTTTAATGGATACAATTGCACTATCTTACCCCAGTTTGCTTTGCATAAAATCGGCCATATGGGTTTTTAAACCGCGTATGTCTGTTTTAATTTCTGAAATATCATCTCGCATCATGGAAAACTCGTTTCTCATAGCTTTGAGATTTTCCAACAACAATTCATTTGTAACGTTTTTAGTCATGGGTGCAGTCCGTGTTTGTTTTCATAGATATACCTCACCTCCACCGCTTTTACAAACAAGAAGGGTAAACACATGAAACTGGATAACAGAATGCTTGTCGGTTGTGTTGTTATGTTCGGGTTTGCTCTTTTGGCACTGACAACAGTGGCCTCTATGTTCCTTTGGTTGAAAGCCGGCAAGTCCCTTGGCACCATTGAAATCAGTTATCTTTGGGTGATGAGTGCCGAAGAAAAAAACGCATTCGGGCCATTGTACACGACATCGCGCAATCTGGTACTTGGTGTAAGCTTTACGGTTGTGGCCGTGATATTGGCATTCTCCTTGCGCAAAGTGAGCACTGAATATGGGGATGCCCACTGGCAGACAGTTTCCGAGCTGAAGGCTAACGGTAATTTTGGCCCCTTGGGTGGTGAATTGATCCTGGGCAAAGTCACTAACCCGAAAAGCGGTAAACGCGATTATATTACGACTTCCAAAGCGCAACCGCATTGCATGATGGTGGCCCCAACCGGTGCAGGTAAGGGTGTGGGCTTTGTTATTCCAAATATGGAACTGTTTGTCGGTTCAGCGATTGTCCTGGATGTAAAAGGCGAACTTTGGGAAAAAACCTCGCGCCTGAGAAAGCAGAACGGCAATGAAGTATATCGCTTTGATCCACTGAACAATGATGGGCTGACCCATTGCTTCAACCCATTGGCTGAACTTGCTGAAAGAACATTCAGGAACAAAGCACAGCAAAGGCAGATTATATATACCGAACTGGAACGTATGGCACAGTATTTCATCGCGACTGTTGATGGTAATCTGGAAAGCTGGCTTGGGTCTGCAAGGCGTTTGTTCATATCCGGGGCGATCCTTGCAATAGAACGCAAAACACCAACTATTGGCGATGTTTTACGCATTTTACAGTTTGGCGGCAATCACTCAAAGGAAATGCAAAAGCTTTCGGCTGAAGTAGAACACCCGTCTGCAAAGAAAATCTTTGAAGAATTTAGCGGCTATGACGATACACAATGGTCAAACTATACATCTGTTTTATTTGGTGCAGGTGGTTTGGGCCTTTGGTCAAATATGAGTGTGGATATGGCGACAAAGGAAAGCGATTTTACTTTCTCCACATTCCGGTCAAAAAAGCAAACCATGTACATCTGCCTTGATCGTAACGATCTCAAGACAATGGCACCCCTGATCCGTTTGCTGTTTGGCAGCATGATGGCCACCATCATGCGTTCCGAGCCTGACAAGAAAACAGAACCCTACCCTATTATGTTTATGATCGACGAATTTACCCAGCTTGGAAAAATGGATGTGGTTGCGGAATCAATTGACGTTATCCGGTCACACGGTGGCCGTATGATGATCATTGCGCAAAACCTGCCGCGCCTCGATGTGCTGTACACTGAGAATGGCCGCAAAGCATTGATGGCCGGTGCCGGTGCGCGTTTGTATCTGACACCCAATGAAGACAAGACAGGTGACCATATTACGAAAGTTCTGGGGCATTACACCAAAAGACGTATGTCAAAGACGCAAAAAAGTGCGTTTGATATTGTGACCGCAAATCAAACTGCATCCATTAGTCACGAGGCTGCACCCTTACTATCATTCGATAAGGTTATGAAATTCGATGAAAGCCAAGTCATTATTATGATGAAGGGCCAGCAACCGATTAAAGCATTTCGCAACATTTATTATGAAGACCCCATGCTGTCAGGATTGTTTGATAAACAAGTTGGTGACTTGCCCAATCCCGTAAACATCTTTGATCGGTATGAAATACCCAAAAATGAGACGGCTGCCGAAATACCTGATGAGA
Source organism: Rhizobiaceae bacterium (assembly GCA_045047085.1). Classification (GTDB taxonomy): domain Bacteria; phylum Pseudomonadota; class Alphaproteobacteria; order Rhizobiales; family Rhizobiaceae. Next base: position 10,999 of record JASFYT010000006.1, read on the forward strand.
TAGTGGATAGTTCTTCCGTTCATGATGCTGACAATTATCAGAGTAATTTGGTGGATTACGTTGAGGAAGCAACTGATGAAGAAAAATTAGCTGCATTCAATGATGCTGAACAGGGAATGGGTGATTTCGATA
>JASFYT010000007.1:0-62791 GCA_045047085.1 Rhizobiaceae bacterium
ATGCCAATGGACAATCAGTCAAACTCGCCAAAATGAACGGCGAATTTGTCTGGCATGATCATGCTGATGAAGACGAGGTCTTTTTAGTCTTTAAAGGTGAATGCATCATTCGCTATCGCGACCGCGATGATGTTGCCCTCAAAGAAGGTGACATCCACGTTGTACCAAAAGGCGTAGAGCATTCGCCAATTGCTGAAAACGATTGCTGGATCATGCTGTTTGAACCGCAAGAAACAAAACACACGGGCGAAGTTGATGCCCATCTGACCAAATCCATCGATGCCCAAAGAGCGCATCTGGTTTAATGAGGAAAACATTATGACTTATAAAAACTTCACTGTCGAAAATGATGCCGATGGCATCGCGCTGGTAACTTGGGATATGCCCGGCAGATCAATGAACGTCATTGATGCAATTGTGCTTGAAGAATTGGAAGCCATTATCGATCAAGTGACTTCCAATGAAGGCACCAAGGGTGCGGTTCTCACCTCTGGCAAAAAAGCATTTGGTGCCGGTGCCGACCTGGCGATGATCCAGCAATTGGTTGGCCGATATCATAAAGAAAAAACCAGCAAGCCGGAAGAATCTGCCAAAGCATTGTTCGAAGGTGCATACCGTATGAACCTGCTTTTGCGTAAGATGGAAACAAGCGGCAAACCATGGGTTGCGGCAATCAACGGTCAGGCACTCGGCGGTTGTTTTGAAATCACCCTCGCCTGCCACGCCCGTGTAATTGTTGATCATCCAGCTGTGAAAGTAGGTCTGCCTGAAGTCAAAGTTGGCCTCTTGCCCGGTGGCGGCGGCACCCAGCGTGTGCCTCGGTTGATCCATCCGCAGGAAGCTCTGCAATTATTGCTTCAAGGCAAAAATTACGATTCAAAAAAGGCCAAAAGCCTTGGTCTTGTGACAGAAATAGCCTCTGCTGAAGATCTCATCGCAGTTTCTAAAAAACTCATTCTGGATGGTTTGAAACCAGTTCAACCATGGGACGTCAAAGGCTTCAAACTCCCCGGCGGTCAGGTTTATTCCGCTGCCGGTTTCCAGCTTTTCCCACCGGCAAATGCCATCTATCGCCGCGAGACACAGGACAATTATCCCGGTGCCCGTGCCATCATGAAATGCGTCTATGAAGGCCTGTTGCTTCCCATGGATACGGCTCTCAAAGTTGAAGCGCGTTATTTCACCGAAGTGCTGCGTTCAACAGAAGCGGCCATGATGATCCGCACCCTGTTTATGTCCATTCAGGAACTTAACAAAGGCGCTCGCCGTCCTGAAGGTGTACCTGAAAATAGCATCAAAAAAATTGGCGTCCTCGGCGCTGGTTTCATGGGCGCAGGCATTGCCTATGTTTCCGCCAAAGCAGGCATCGAAGTGATATTGATTGACCGCGATCAGGCAGCAGCCGATAAAGGCAAGGCTCATTCCGAAACACTGCTCGATAAAGCGATCAGCCGTAAACGTTCAACCCCTGAGAAAAAAGAGGCCCTCCTCAATCTCATCACACCGACAACCGATTACAATATGTTGTCGGATGTGGACATGGTGGTTGAAGCGGTGTTCGAAGATTCAGAAGTCAAGAAAACCGTAACGGAACAGGCCGAAGCCCACATGCAGAAGGATGCAATCTTTGCATCCAACACTTCAACCATTCCAATCACCGATCTGGCGAAATTCTCATCCAGACCAGCACAATTCGTCGGCATTCACTTCTTTTCGCCGGTTGACCGCATGATGCTTACAGAAGTCATCAAGGCCAAAAAGACCGGCGATAAAGCCATCGCCATGGCACTCGATTTCATCCGCATCATCAAGAAAACGCCAATCGTTGTGAACGATTCCCGGGGCTTCTACGTCAACCGCTGTGTGCTCCGTTATATGAGCGAAGCCTATAATATGCTGATCGAAGGCGTCCCGGCACCAATGATCGACAATGTGGCCAAAATGGCTGGTATGCCGGTCGGGCCATTAACACTCAACGATGAAACAGCCATCGACCTCTCCCATAAAATTCTGCATCAAACGATCCGTGATATGGGTGAAAAAGCAGTCGATCCGCGCCATGTGGAACTCATCGATACCATGGTTGAAAAGCATGGACGCCTCGGTCGTAAAAACCTCAAGGGTTTTTACGATTATCCGGCAAAACCAGCCAAAAAGCATCTCTGGCCCGGTTTGAAAGACCTTTATCCGCAAGTCGATCCTGACACATTAGACGTGCAGGAACTCAAAAATCGTTTCCACGCTACCATCGCTCTGGAAGCCGCGCGCTGCGTTGCTGAAAATGTCGTGGTAGATGTGCGTGAAGCCGACGTGGGTTCCATTCTCGGCTTCGGTTTCGCTCCCTTCTCGGGCGGTGCAATTTCTTATATTGACGGCATGGGTTCCACAGCCTTCGTCGACATGTGCAAAAAGCTGGCAAAGAAATACGGCTCACAATTCAAACCAAACAAACTGCTGCTCGAAATGGCCAAAACTAACGAAAAGTTTTACGACCGGTTCAACCCATATGGCAAACCGGCCAAGAAAAAAGCGGCGTAAGTAAAACTATCAGTACGTCCCTACATCCATTGTAGGGGCACTACACACATTTACTTTATCTGTCACAATTCTTGCCAGATATATATTGATCGATAAACATCATCGTGCATAAATCGGCATTCATTTTAATAAGGAAACCGATTTATGTCCGATCATATCGACTACTACCTCGCCATCATCTCGCCTTTTGCCTATATCGGCCATACAGCTTTTTTTGACATGGCAGCGAAACACGGTAAATCTGTAAACATCAAGATATTCAATTTAGCTGATGTGTTCGGAAATTCAGGTGCCCTGCCTCTCGCAAAACGCCCTCCTGTCCGTCAACGCTATCGTCTGCTTGAGCTTCAGCGCTTTTCTGATGCGCGTGCCGTTGAACTCAATACCAAACCCGCTCATTTCCCAGTTGACCCGACTCGCGCCGACCTATGCGCCTGCGCCTTGATTAATCAGGGAAAAAATGTTGAACCATTCCTTCTCGCAATTGGTGAAGCTGTATGGAGGAAAGACCTCAATATTGCAGACGAAACTGTATTGAGCGAGGTGCTCAAAGCCTGCGGCCACGATGCTGCCTCAACCCTTGCGGCATCTCACGAAGCAAGCAGCTCGGAGCTCCGCGCGGCCAATACTGAAGCTGCCATTGCATCAGACGCAGTGGGGGCCCCTGCTTATGTATATGACGGTGAAGTGTTCTGGGGTCAGGACCGCATCGACTATCTTGATAGGATGATTACTTCGGGTCGCACAGCATTCAAACCCGTATAGACTGGCTGTTTAGGCCAAGGCAGTAGCAGGTTTCCGCGAGATTCAAGCTATAGACATGACAAATCGACTATGTTAACCAATACAGGAATAATTTCCTGTATGGGGTCTTGCGTTTACGGAGAAAATTTCATGCTCACGCATGACCAGATTTGGGCGGCGATTGACGCATTAGCGGAAAACAATCAGCTTACACCCTCCGGCCTCGCCCGAAATTCAGGGCTTGATCCAACCAGTTTTAACAAATCAAAACGCCACACAGCCAACGGCCGCGCACGTTGGCCCTCGACAGAATCCATCGCCAAAGCGTTGCGAGCAACGAAGGTCACGGTCTCGGAATTTTTTGAATTTGCGGAAGATGCCGGAGCACCAAAACCGGTGCAACGCAGAATGCCAGATCAAAATTATCCAATGCCCGGCAGTCAAAATATGCCACTTGTGGGGTTTGAGCAGGCTGGTGTCGGCGGGTTTTTCGATGCCGGTGGTTTTCCTTCTGCAAAGGACTGTGACGAAATCTGCTTTCCTGCTGACGGTCAGGACAAAGTCTATGCACTTGAAGTTACCGGCGATTCAATGCAACCACTTTATTGCGAGAATGATGTATTAATCATCGCTTCCGGGGCCTCGGTACGCAAGGACGATCGGATCGTGTTCAAAACCACTTCTGGAAAGATAATGGCAAAAATTCTGGCCCGAAAAACCGCCAAACAAATAGAAGTCCATTCAGGCCAACAAGGTGAGCCAGACACCGCCTACCCCCTAGAAGAAATAGAATGGATAGGCCGCATCCTCTGGGCCAGCCAGTAACGTTCTCCGGGCCAACCAAATAATTCCACCATGAAACCCAGTCACCAAGGTGGCAAAAAGCCGCCCGGCGCTAATGCGCCGCCCATGCGGAGGCCCAAGCGAAGCTTGGATACGCCGTGAGAAAGAATAACCTTCTTCACATGCACAAAAAGCGCATATGAAGAAGACAGCCGTGGAGAATTATCGCGACTGCCTTCTCGACAACTACATATCACTTAGTGAGATCACTTGGTGAAAATGTAGTCTCCTCCCGGTGCGCCGGTATGACAGGCAATACAGCCCTTTTTTGCGCCCTTGGCGACTTTACCAGCAAGCATCATGCCTTTGGGATTCTTATCCAGCGAACCATCAGGCAAATACTTTGCCCAGAACCAATTCTGGTTGTCTGAATCGTAGCCATCTTCACGTTTGAACATAACGGTTATAGCCCCCAAATGCTTGGCAGGCTCCATTTGAACAGTTTCAACTTCCACATCTTTAGGGCCGTAATTGCGCTTAACAATCAACTCACCGGTGTGGCCATTAACAGTAGTGGATGCATAAAATGTCTCCAGTACAAATCCATGCGGCTCAGTTCCCTCATATGGGAAAGAACGAATTGCACCATCGCCCGCCAGTTTAATCTTTTCCATTGCTGCCCAAAGCGCCTTGGAATAAGCCACGTCATCATCGCCACCAAATGGTGCCATCTGGCTATTAGCGCTGACTACACCAAGGGTAATCGTTCCAGCCACAGCAAGACAGGCTGCACATGCTATATTTTTCCAGCTCATTAAATTCTCCTTTAATACAAAATTTTCAATACCCTGACAGTAATCACCAATCGGGAAGTAATCCTCTCACATCACTTCAAGCCCCAACAACTTAGAGTGATTTCAATTCACACAGGCGTGACTGGACAGTGATCACTCCACTCACAATTATTTAGAAGATCGCGCAATTGAGTTAAGGGAACCCGCAGTGAAACCAATTTTTAAACAACCGAAATCACCATTTTCCGGTTCAGCTATTCGCGCATATTGTGCCTGCACAATAATTGGCGCATTTATGATAACCGCCGGATCAATCGATATTACACACGCTGCCGGAGACGCCGATGCGGGTGCCAAAGTGTTCAAAAAGTGCGGTGCCTGCCATAAGATTGGCGAAGGAGCAGAGAACTCCACCGGCCCGGTTCTTACCGGTGTCATTGGTCGTCAGGCAGGCACATTTGCAAATTATCGCTACGGAAAAAGCACCAAAGCTGCAGGGAAAAAAGGGCTGATCTGGAGCGAAGACCTCATCTTTGAATATTTGAAAAACCCACGCAATTTCCTTCGCGCTTATCTTGAGACAAGAAAGGCAAAAAGCAAAATGAAATTCAAACTGAAAAAGGAAGAAGACCGCCGCAATGTAGTAGCCTATCTGGCAACTTTCTCCCAAAAAGACAGCATGGTTCCAAAAATCACCCCGACAAAAGCAACCATAAAAGCAGACGGTGAGATGGTTACCGATGTCGCCGGAAAAATATGTGTGACCAATGAAAGCGATGCAACCTTATTGTTCGTCGCCGAGGCTAAAAATGGCAGACGCACAAATAAAACCCTTGCCCCGAAACAAACGCATTGCGTCACTTCAGCCGGCGCTGACGGAACCATCGGTGTTTTTGAGAATGAAGACGCATTGGAAGGCTGTTCACGATTGGCAAAAACCGGCACTCCGGAACGTTTGGTTTCCTACACGCCCTTTGACAATTGCGCATGGGGAAGTTGATATGAGATCACTTAAAACACTGGCGCTAGCTGCAATTTTTACTTTACCACAAATTGTCTCAGCTTCGTCCGCAGATTTACCAGCAACCGATCCTCTTCTTTTCAAAGCAATGTTCACAGGCCAGCAGATTTCGGCCCAATGGATAGAACCAGCTGCCAGATCAGAACTCACCCCCTTCATGTTGAAAACCATCGCAAAGGATTTGCAGCAAAAGGGGGGCGCATACTCCGAGGCACAAAAAACCGCGCGCGGTTGGCTGCTTCAATTCGATAAGGGCGAGGTTCGCGCCCGTATCGTCAGATCAAAATCAGGCAACCTAATCGGCGTATTCTTCAGCGGCATTGAATAAATTGGGTAGAGTTCCTACGCTAGAAACTTGCCAGCCAGCGCGTCATCAATCATCGTCCTGGTCTTTTCAATCCCGTAAATAGCAATGAATGAACCAAAGCGCGGACCTTGATCCTGTCCCAGCAAAATCTGGTAAAGCGCCTGAAACCATTCACGCAGATTTTCAAAGCCATGGTCCTTACCAACGGAAAATACTTCCGTCTGGATGGCATCAGCATCACTTGTGGGATCAAGCGCACCAAGACGTTTGCCCAAATCCTCGATTGCTGAGCGTTCCTGATCATTTGGGGCCCTAAACACTTTATTGGGTTTCACAAAATCATTGAAATACCGAATAGCATACCCCACTAGTTCATCAAGTTTTGGGTGAGTTTCAGGCGAGATACCGGACCCATAATTCGAAATAAAGCCCCAAAGAACACTCTCATCATCCGCATTGGATGCACTAACGAGGTTCAAAAGCATCGCAAAGGTCACCGGCATATCTACTGGCTCTGGATTACCCGCGTGAATATGCCATGTGGGGTTTTGCAGTCTCTGCGTTACGTCTTGCTCTTTAAACCCGCGCAAATGCTGGAAATACTCATCCACATTGCGCGGTATCACATCAAAATAAAGCCGTTTGGCCGTTTTTGGTTTTTGATACATAAACAGGGATAGACTATCCGGAGAAGCATAGGTCAGCCATTCATCTATGGTCAGTCCATTACCGATGGATTTGGAAATTTTCTGTCCGCCCTGATCGAGAAACAACTCATAATTAAACCCTTCCGGCGGGCGTTTGCCAAGACAACGGCAAATGCGTGACGAGAGTTTGACACTATCGATCAAATCCTTCCCCGCCATTTCATAGGCCACATCAAGAGCTGCCCAACGCATGGCCCAATCGGCCTTCCACTGACATTTGACTTTGCCTCCAGTGACCTCTGTCTCCACGCGTTCACCAGTTTCTGGGTCTTCGTAGGTTATCGTACCGCGATCAACACTACGGTCCACAATTGGCACTTGCAAAACATTGCCTGTGCGATGACATACCGGCAGGAACGGAGAATAGGTTGCCCGGCGTTCTTCGCCCAAGGTCGGTAATATGATCTCCATCACATCATCATACACCTCAAGCATTTTCAGCAGCATCTCATCAAACCTGCCCGACGTGTAATAATCCGTCGAACTGGCAAAATCATAGTCGAAACCAAACCGGTCCAGCAACTCACGCAATCTTGCGTTGTTGTGATGTGCAAAGCTCTCATATTCATTGTTAAAAGGATCTGGAACTTTGGAGAGTGGCTTACCAATAAACTCCGCCAGCATTTCCTGATTGGGAACATTGGTCGGCACTTTACGGAAACCATCCATATCGTCGGAAAAACACAACAGTTTGGTTTTAACCTTGTCTTCGCTCAAAACCCTGAATGCGTGGCGAACCATTGTGGTTCGAGCCACTTCACCAAAGGTACCAATATGCGGCAGGCCGGAAGGACCATAGCCAGTTTCGAACAAAACCTCATCGGGATAGCCGGTTTTCTCATAACGTTTGACCAGCTTTCGCGCCTCTTCAAAGGTCCACGACTTGGCATTTTGAGCAGCGCTCACAATGTCGGAGGAAAGATCAAGCGGGGGCAAAGTAGTGCCAGTCATAAGGTTTATTCCATCAGTTAGTATCGAAGAAACTGTTAGCCTAAAAAAATCAATTTTCCAAGCGGCTTGAAGATCGTCGCAAAACTGCATAATTAAAGGATCAAATAGATTTCAAACAAAGGCAGAAATTCATGACGAACCTCACCCATCATCAGGCTTTGATCCATGTCATGGTTACCATGTCCGCCGTCGACCGTTCTATGGGCGATGCGGAACTTGCAAAGATGGGCGACGCCATCAAAACTCTGCCTGTATTTTCAGGTTATAATACCGATAGTCTGGTAGAAGACGTAGCTGCATGCAGCTTAATTTTGCAGGATGAAGACGGACTTGATCAAATCATCCAGAATGCAATTAAGGCCCTACCAGAGCATCTCTTTGAAACAGCCTATGCACTAGCTGTCGATGTGGCCGCCGCTGATCTGCACGTTGAACAAACCGAGTTACGCCTGCTGCAGGTTTTGCGCCAAGAAATGAATATCGACCGACTTGCCTGCGCAGCAATTGAACGCGGCGCAAAGGCCCGGTTCCAGACTTTATGAAATCCTAAGGAGCACTCATGAGCGAAGCAACAATCAGGTTATCAGTTTTCATTGGCCTGTTTGCCATAATGGCAATTCTTGAAATCTTCGCTCCCCGGCGTAAACTTCGTCCGGTCAAAATGCTCCGCTGGTTCACCAATTGGGCGATAATCCTCATCGATTCAGTTTTGGTGCGCCTGCTATTCAAAACAGCTGCTGTTGGTGCCGCCCTTTGGGCGGCCGAACATGGTTACGGCCTGTTTAATATGATCGCCCTGCCCTATTGGCTGGCTTTCACAGTTTCATTTTTGGTACTGGATTTTGCCATCTGGCTTTCTCACGTGGCTTCCCACAAAATTCCGATGTTCTGGCGCATTCACCGCATGCATCATTCCGATATCGATATTGATGTGACAACGGCGATACGCTTTCACCCAATCGAAATCATCCTTTCCATGTTTTGGAAATACTTGATTGTGCTAATTCTCGGCGCACCGGCGGCAAGTGTTCTGGTATTCGAAATTGTCCTCAACGGCGGCGCATTGTTCAATCACTCCAATTTCAAACTGCCCCTGAGCATCGATAAAATTCTTCGCTTGTTTATCGTCACCCCCGATATGCACCGTGTCCATCACTCGACGGAGCGCAATGAAACCGATTCAAATTATGGTTTTAATCTATCCATATGGGATCGCATGTTCGGCACCTATATTGACCAGCCAAAGAAGGGCCATGAAGATATGATCATTGGCCTTGAACATTGGCAGGATGAAAAACCCGCACGCCTCGACTGGATTTTGATGATACCGTTTCGCAAATAGAGCCTAAAACATCCCGATCGGGAAATAGCGCAGATAAAGTTCGGTAAACAAGCCTTTGTCATTGATGGATTTTAGCGCAAAATCCATCGCGGCTTTCAGTTTTTCATTGCCCTTCGGCATCGCCACAGCCATGCCCTTGCCGAAATATTTCTCCGACAAGAAAGGCCCATCGACAAATCGACAGCAATTTTTGGATGTAGCCGAGGCAAGCCAAAACACCAGTGAAAGACCATCTGAAAATACGGCATCCACCTCGCCTTTTTGTAATGCTTCCAATGCATCTGTTCGGCTTGGAAACGGCGTAAACATGCGTTCACCAAACACTTTCGAAAAATATGCTTCATGGGCAGAACCTGCCACGACACCCGTCATTTTTTTGAAAAGGTTGTCATAAATCGGTTCGCGAAGCCCACCATCCTGCAAAGTAACGAACCGACCGGGAATATGAAAATATGGTCTTGAAAAATTATACTCCTTTCGGCTTTCCTCGCTAATAGCAGTACCAGCCAGGACCAACTCGCCCTCACCTTTTTTAAGCGCTGCCTCCAGCTCACCCCACGGCAGAGCCTGTATCTGGCACCGCTTGATCATACCAAGCTCATGGCAAATCGCTCGCGCCAAGTCCACGTTAAATCCGGTAAGACGTTTATTACGATCAATGAAATTAAAAGGTGGAAAATCCGTCGTTGTCAGAAAGCGTAGTCGTGGAATATCCGACACATCAGGTTTGACAAAACGTTCATGTTTATCCCAGAAATTTGGAACAATACTCTCGCGCGCTATAGTACTTTGACCCGCAAGTAAGTTTATCAATATGGCAATAAATAAAAATATCCATGTTTTCCGAACAGAAAACTTAAATAAAAACAATCGAATACTAAAATTATCAAGAATAGTGTTGCTCATATGCCGCGCTTTGATCTAGTCTATTTCCAGTAATGTGGGTGTAACAGTATTATCGTGTCGAGGGAACAGCGTAAACGCCGGGCGGGCAATTTCAAAAAAACGCGAGAAGAATTCGAGGCCCCAAAGGGAACGCTGTCGAATGAGCCTTCTGTTGCCAAAATCATCCCCCTTCGCAAACCCATCACCTATCGTGACCTGGTTTCTGCTTCATTGGATGCGCGGAAAAAACCCCATCCAAATTCAGGCCCAAATTCAGGTATCGCCAAATTTTCAAAGTCGCATCGGGACCGTATTGATACAGTCAATAGAAACACTACGCGATTAAAGAACCTCGCTACCCATTCCATTCGAGCCAACCATTTCAAGTCACAAAAATCACTTGCAACTGAACGCAGGGCAGCATTTGAGACGGACAGGAATACCCACCTCGCAAGGGCAACAAACGCCTTGCATCACCTCTTCCCCCATTATTCATCGAAACAAACTTTTACGCGATCACAAGCGCTACTAATCAGCGCGCTGATTGCGGCTTTGTTGGGCGGTTGGATATCCGGCATTCATTATGTTTCTCAAGCAACTTTGCTCTTTCTATCGATATTCTATCTGGCCAGCGTCCTTTGCCGTTTTGTTCTCCTCTCAGGTTATCATGCGAAAACGATTGGACCAAAGCCTGAGGAATTGGAAGCAATAAACCAGGACACATTACCGAATTATTCCGTTGTCGTGGCCCTGCACCGGGAGGCCGGTCAAGTTAAAAACCTATGTTTTCATCTCTCCAGGTTAAACTGGCCCAAGGATCGGCTGGAGATAAAACTCATATGCGAAGCCGATGACATTGAGACCATCAACGCCATCGAAAAACTAAAATTGCCGGACTACTTCGACTTGATCGCCGTGCCTTACGCTGAGCCGCGCACCAAACCCAAAGCGCTAAACTATGCTCTGCCACTTTGTACCGGTAAATATCTGGTATTATACGATGCGGAAGATCAGCCCGACCCGGACCAACTGTTGGAAGCCTATTACAAATTTCAAAACGGAGACCCCACACTGGTTTGCCTCCAGGCACCTCTGCATATCCACAACCATAGCCAAAGCTGGCTCACCCGCATGTTCACTCTTGAATATTGCACCCAGTTTGAAGGTATTTTACCCCTGCTGGAGCGTTGGAAATTACCAATTCCGCTGGGCGGCACCTCTAACCATTTCAAGCTGGCCGAGTTAAAATACTTAGGCGCATGGGACCCCTTCAATGTAACCGAAGATGCTGATTTAGGCATTCGCATTTACCGTGCCGGCTACCGCTGCGGAACCATTACCCGCCCAACCCATGAAGAAGCACCGCCTGTGTTCCGCGTCTGGTTACCCCAGCGCACAAGATGGATTAAAGGCTGGATGCAGACAATATTGGTGCATTCCCGCTCTCCTGCCCTGACACTGAAGCAAATGGGCTGGAAATCCTTTTTGATGTTTCATCTACTTATCACATCAGTAGTATTATCATCTCTGCTGCATCCATTTTTTCTGGCAATCCCCATCGCACAATTATTGGGCTATAGCGGGGAAATAAACAGCATTTTTGATGCCATATCGAGAATGAGCGCAATTTTCGTACTGATTGGCGGATATCTCACTTATGGCCTACTTGCATTCTTGGTGCTTGGTCACAACAAATTGACACATTTTCGGGTCTATTTATTCACACTTCCCCTCTATTGGTTGCTCCTATCCGTAGCCGGGTGGCGTGCCGCTGTGCAATTGCTTTTAAACCCACACAAATGGGAAAAAACAAAGCATGGGCTAGCAAATCGGTCCATTGACACTACATTACGTAAAGGGGTGACTGCGCCTCTTCACCAACAAAAAAGCAGCAATTGATTAACTAGCGGGACAACGGCTATGCAAAACAGAACGCAAACTCTCATTGGTGCCCTCAGCCTCTCACTTTTCGTGTTTTTTGGAGTTCAAAGTAGCTTCACTACCATGGCACTTGCTGGATGTAAGGATTCAGCTGAACCGGGCGTAAGTTGGGTTGATTGCCGCAAACGCAATTTGATATTGAGCGGGTCCAATCTGAAAAAAAGCGACCTGAGCCGCGCCGATCTTTCTTCTACGGATCTAAGAAAAAGTGATTTTACCGGTGCAAATCTTTATAAAACAAACCTGATGCGCGCCACCATGGCAGGGTCCAGAGCCGCCGGAGCGAGCTTTGAATACGTACAGAGCTATCGTACAAATTTCGAGAACACTGATTTCACCAATGCAACCTTTGGTAAAGCAGAATTGCAACGGGCAAATTTTTCCGGTGCAAACCTTTCTGGCGTTAATTTTTCCAAAGCCGACCTTGGCCGCGCAAATTTTGACAATGCCATTTTGGAAAACAATAATTTCGAACGGGCAAATCTTTCGAGGGTAGATTTCAGCAAAGCCAAACTATCCGGCAAGTTTCAGGTTAAAAATGCCTATCTACTTCAGTCCAATATCGAAAACGTGGATTTTTCCGGTGCAATTGACCTGGAACAGTGGCAAGTAAATATGGCTTGCGGTAATGATGGAACCGTATTGCCTGCTGGTTTCATCCGGCCAGGCAATTGGCCCTGTGTCCCCGATCCAGGCGAATAAGGCTCTAACAAAAGTGCTTTGAAAGCTTCAGGCCCTGTGCCTGATAATTCGAGCCTCGCTCAATACCATAAAGCGATGCGGGCCGCTCAAGCATATGTTCATAGACCAGACTGCCCACCAACTGCCCGTGCTCTAGAATGAACGGCACCTCATGGCTACGCACTTCCAGCACGCCGCGTGAGCCCGTGCCCCCGGCACTCGAATGGCCAAACCCCGGGTCAAAAAACCCGGCATAATGCACCCGGAATTCTCCAACCAGCCGGTCAAACGGCACCATCTCGGCAGCATAGAGCGGCGGCACATGCACCGCCTCACGCGACACCAGAATATAAAATTCATCGGGATCTAGCACCAATTCCTCTGCACCACGATTATATATCGGCTCCCAATAATCCAATATTGGATGACAGGCCTTTTTATCCACATCAACAACACCCGTATGCCGTTTTCCGCGATAACCAATCAACCCTTCTGCATCGCCGCTCAGATCAATTGACATGCCAATACTGCCACCTCGAATATGTGGTTCGCTCGTAGCAACAAGCGTTTCGTTTTTGTGCAGTTTCAACAATTCTTCATCATCAAGCAAAGAGAACCCTTTGCGAAAACGTATCTGCGATAATCGCGAGCCTGTACGTACGATTACCGGAAAAGTACTAGGACTCACTTCCAGATATAGCGGCCCCTCATAGCCCGCCGGTATCTGATCAAAAGCCTGACTGCCATCGACAATCACCCGTGTAAAAATATCAAGCCTGCCGGTTGAGCTTTTCGGATTAGCCGAGGCTTCTATTACTTCGGGAAGATTCAGCGTTTCCAGCAATGGAACCAGATACACACATCCTGTTTCAAGCACTGCACCTTCGCGTAAATCGATCTCGTGCAGTTTGAACCGGTTGAGTTTCGTCTCGACACTATTGCCACTACCTGGCAAAAAAGATGCCCGTATCCGATAGGCTTTTTCGCCGAGACGCAAATCCAAACTGGCCGGTTGAATCTGGTCATCATCCAGCGGATGCGCAGCTATTAATTCGCCTGCATCAAACAATTTCTGGATCATTGCATCTGGCAGAATGCCGCTATTTCTCAAGGTATTTATCCGTTCTTAAAGGTGTTTCAAAACACAGTATTAAAAGAAATGTTTGACGAAAAGCACCAATCGTCGTAAACCACAATCAATACATATTATTCGTGGTGATTTGGGCCGGTCGGCTTGCAGCCACGTTAAACAAGTTGCTAAAAGGACCGCGGGCAGAATGAAGCTCTCATCCGGTTGCAACTTGCAGTCGGATTTTTTTTGTGCCTGAATTCGGGCTACATTAGCAAAAGAGAACATGCCATGCCCATCAACCATAACAATCCCAATTGGCGTTCCTCAACCAAACTGGTACATGGCGGGACCACCAGATCGTCCTTCGGTGAGACTTCCGAGGCATTGTTTCTGACCCAGGGTTTCGTCTATGACAGCGCAGAAAGCGCCGAAGCCCGCTTCAGCGGTGATGACGATGGTTACATCTATTCACGTTACGCCAACCCAACCGTATCGATGTTTGAAGAACGCATGTGCCTGCTGGAAGGCGCTGAAAAGGGTTTTGCTACAGCCACTGGCATGGCAGCTGTCACAGCCTCCATCGCCTGTCAATTGAGCGCTGGCGATCACATCGTTGCAGCTCGGGCATTGTTTGGATCCTGCCGTTATGTCTGCGAAAAATTGATGCCGCAATATGGCGTTGAATGCACTCTTGTCGATGGGAAAGACCTTGCGGCTTGGAAAGCAGCCATGCGGCCAAACACCAAAGTGCTGTTCCTCGAAAGCCCGACCAATCCAACTCTCGAATTGGTCGATATCGCAGCAGTCGCTGATATCGCACACGAAGGCGGAGCCAAGCTGATTGTTGACAACGTGTTTGCCACTCCTATTTGGCAAAAACCATTGGAGCTGGGCGCTGACATCGTCGTTTATTCAGCAACCAAACACATTGACGGTCAGGGCCGCTGCTTGGGCGGAATTATTCTTTCAGATGCCGAATGGATGGACGAAAAACTCTACGACTATTATCGCCACACCGGCCCAAGCATGAGCCCGTTCAACGCGTGGGTGTTGTTGAAGGGGTTGGAAACTCTTTCCGTACGGGTACAACAACAGACCAATTCTGCGGAAAAAATTGCCCAATTCCTGTTCGAACATGATGATGTAAACCGCATGCTTTACCCTGGGCATCCCTCCCATCCTCAGGCTAATTTTGCAGCCAAACAAATGATCCGAGGTTCAACCCTTGTTGCATTCGAATTAAAGGGCGGCAAGCGCCGATCCTTCGCCTTTGAAAACGCCTTGCAAACAGTTCAAATTTCCAACAATTTGGGCGACGCCAAAAGCCTGATTACCCATCCATCCACCACCACCCACAAAAACTTGTCAGATGAAGATCGTGAAGAATTGAAAATTACCGACGGCATGGTGCGCCTGTCTGTTGGTTTGGAAGATACGGACGATCTGTTAGAAGATATCGACAAGGCCCTGAGCGCTTCTACCTAATCTTTGAAAACCTCTCGCGCCAGCACAATGCGCGAAAGGGCTGTGTAGAAACAAATTCCAGCAAAAATATAAGCGATCATGGCAAACCATTGTGGCAGCAGACAAAACAGCACAAATGTCACAATGGTTTCGGTTCCCTCCGCCAACCCCGTTGTAAAATAAAGCGACTTCGAACCACGTTGAACCGTGCTTAAATCACGTTTTTCGGCCATTGTAGCATAGGCCAGAAAACTCGCACCATTCACATAAAATGATAAGATTAGAACCCCGCTAGCGATGGCATTTTGCGCTGGGTCAACCATAATAAACGCCAGCGGGATCATCCCGTAAAACGCAAAATCAAGCACAATATCGAGATAGCCGCCAAAATCCGTGGGGCTGGTAGCGCGTGCAACACACCCGTCCAACCCGTCCAATAATCGGCTGAGTAACAGCAATATAAGCCCCGTCCAAAACCACATCTGGCTGATAGAAACCATCGCCAAAACGCCTACCAGAAACGCGGTAATCGTCACCCCATTTGCGGTGATTCCAACCCCGGCCATTTTCTTGCCTATGGCATCCAGAACCGGATCAATCTGTTTTCGAACAACACCGTCGAGCAATTTAATCTCCATCATTTTTCAAGGTGATCACTGTAACAAAACCAAATACACGAACAAGGCTACGACGGGACAAATTTTCGTGCTACAAATTACCCAACTGATTTGGAATCTTGTAGTTCATGTATCACGCAGAAACTCATAATATCATCGTCTCGGCTATGCCCGTCTATATTGATGAGCGCTCGGATCCAGACAACGCCAATTTTTTCTGGGCCTATCGTATAGTCATCCAAAACGAAAGTGACAGATCAGTCCAAATACTACGCCGCTACTGGCACATAACCGATGGCAATGGCAGCGTTGAAATCGTCAGTGGCGAAGGTGTTGTTGGCGAAACACCAACAATTCCTCCCGGAGAAAGCTATGATTATACCAGCGGTTGCCCCCTCACCACGTCATCAGGTATCATGACCGGAAAATTTTATCTTGTGGATGATACAGGCAATGAATTGGAAATCGCAATTCCCACTTTCTCGTTGGATTTGCCAGACATAACCCCAACTTACAATTGATCCACCCATATCCTCATGATATTCGACGCTCATGATTTTTGACATAAGACCCATATTGCTCGTCATTGGCTTGTTGCTCACTACCTTGGGCTGCGCCATGATCTTGCCTGCCATTGTGGATTTAATGGCGGAAAACAGCGATTGGGAAGTCTTTGCTTTTTCAGGACTGCTAACCATCACAGTTGGCGTTGGGTTTTACGCCGGCGCTCGAGGCACAACTACCCAATTATCCACCAGACAGGCATTCGTAATGACAAGCCTCGTGTGGATTTCTCTCAGCCTCTTCGGCGCACTCCCTTATCTATGGTCTGGTATTGTTCCCAATTTCACCGATGCATTTTTTGAATCGATTTCCGGCCTGACCACCACCGGTTCAACGGTGATTGTTGGACTGGATCACGCCCCGCCGGGTATTTTGCTGTGGCGCGGTATCCAGCAATGGCTGGGCGGGCTTGGTATCATCGTTATGGCCGTAGCCGTGCTGCCAATGCTGCAAATTGGTGGTATGCAGCTATTTAAAATCGAGGCTTTCGATACGGCTGAAAAAATCATGCCACGCGCGACGCAAATTTCCGGTTCACTTACCCTTGTTTTCATCGTGATCACCTTCTTTTGTGCACTCGCCTATCTGGCTGCCGGAATGGCACTTGATGATGCCGTCATCCATGCCATGACAACCGTCGCCACAGGTGGTTTTTCCACCAAGGATGCTTCCATCGGCTATTTCAATAGTCATACGATCGAAGCCATCTCCGTCGTCTTCATGATCCTCGGTTCAATTCCCTTCATCCTCTATGTACAATCCATGCAAGGCGCACCAAAGGAACTTTGGCGCAACTCGCAAGTTCGGGTCTTTTTAGGTTTACTATTTGTACTGATAATGATTGCATGGTCGCTCGATCCACAGAACGGCACTCCAATGGATAGCTTCTTCCATGCGCTTTTCAATGTGACATCTATTATGACTGGCACAGGTTATGCCACCACCGATTACAGCGCATGGGGCCCTGCTGCCAATGTGTTTTTCTTTGGTATCATGTTCATCGGTGGCTGCGCTGGTTCCACTTCATGCGGCATCAAAATATTCCGCTTTCAGGTGCTTTATGAAATCCTGAAACAGCATACAAAACGCATCTTCTACCCCCATGGCATTTTCACAATGCGCTTTAACGGCAAGACGCTGACTGATAGCGTTGCCTCAGCGGTGATGAATTTCCTCGCGGTTTACGTCATGATATTTGCGTTTATTGCGATCCTGCTCAATATGGCAGGGCTGGATTTTATCACTGCAATTTCAGCCGCAGGTTCAGCCATTTCAAATGTCGGCCCCGGCCTTGGCTCAGAAATCGGCCCGGCCCAAAATTACAAGGCCCTAAGTGACCCTGCAAAACTTATCATGTGTGCCGCCATGCTAATCGGCCGTCTGGAACTTTTCACAGTGTTGGTGGTTTTTGTACCAAGGTTTTGGAGAAACTAGCTATTCAGCAAGCTCGGTTGAAACTTCACGACCCGGAGCGCTTGGAGGTTCTTGACGTACGCCAAAAACACTATCGAGCAGCCAGCGAATATCTGAACCAATACCCACAAGTGCAGGCACCAAGAACAGTACCAGCAATGTTGCAAGGCCAAGACCAAACACAATGGTTATCGCCATAGGTAACAGAAATTGTGCCTGAATACTCTTTTCAAACATTAGCGGTATCAACCCGCCAATCGTTGTCAGGGATGTGAGCAATACAGCGCGAAGACGGTCACGGCTGGCACCAATTGCGGCATCATCAAGGGCTTCCCCCTCATCCAGACGTTCGTCCAGCCTGCTCACAAGAATAATCGAATCATTGACCAATATTCCGGCCAACCCCAGCAACCCGATAAAGGACAAAATGGTCAACTTATAGCCCAGCACCCAATGACCAAATACCGCACCAACTATGCCGAAAGGTATAATCAGCATGATTGCCAGAGGACGCCAATAACTTGAGAACACCCAAGCTAACACAATATAGATAACCATCAGCGCCATACCGATTCCGATACCGAGATCAGCAAATGCTTTTTTGCGTTCTTCGGCTCTTCCACCAAACTGATAATCCAGACCAAATTTGGAAACAATCGAAGGCAACTCACTTCCATTGAGAAACTCAATCGCCTCCTCCGTGGTCATAATATCCGTATTCAGATCACCGGTAATATGAACAATTGCCCGTCCATCTTTGCGCTGAATAGCAGAGAACCCCTGATTTTCCGTGAGGCTAACCACCTCAGTCAAAGGCACAAAATCACCGACCGGACTGCGCAATTCAAAATTCCTCAGCGCCGCCCCACCTTTGTCTTGTGCCGTGCGTTTAACGCGAACGGTGATTTCATCGTCACCCCTTGCAAAGCGGCGTGGGATAGCACCATCGAATGCATCGCGAACCTGTCGACCAACTTCTTCAATGCTGAAACCAAGGGCCGCACCACGCGGCAAAAGGCTCATCACAAGTTCCGGTTTACCGAATGGCAAATCGTCGGAAACTCCATTTATGCCCGGTATAGCCGAAACAATACCGATCAACTCACCAGCAGCTTTTTTCAGGGTAGCAACATCTTCACCAAGAACTTCAACGTCAATATCACGCCCTGGAGGCCCACCACGCGGCGAATAAACCGCTATCCGTTTGGAACCGGCAAGCTTGGGCAAATTACCTCGCCAAGCCTTGATGATGGCAGATGTACGAACCGTGCGTATTTCTGAAGAGGTCAACTGAATACGAATTTCTGCCAGATTATCGCCGACACTGCGCCCTGCCCCACCAAGTGTGACAAACACCGCAGTCACCAGCTCTTCTTTTCCGTCGGTCAGTTCTTCAACGGTTTTGTGCAGGCTTTTTTCAACCTCGGCAATAATTTCCAAAGCCCGTTTTTCAGGAATTCCAGCATTGAAAACCAGACGACTACGAATATTTTCAGATTCAGGGGAGGGAAAGAATACAAATTTAACATGGTCCCCTTTGATCAGGCCAATCGCCAGTACCATGACACTGGCAAGCGCAATGGCTACCGTCACATATCGATAATGGAAAGAAATGCTCACTAATTTGGAAAATGGCCCATCACGAAAAGCCCCAAAACCTCGGTCAAAATTGCGCCTAAACCAGCCTTCATCCAAAAATTCGGCCTCAGCAGACGTATCATTTCTGCGCGAACGACGCAATTTTCCCAGCAGGAATATTAGGAATTCGATAATTCCCCCGGCAATCAGCGATCCAACAGCCAGCATGGCAAAGAACACCGGCAACGAATAATTCGCTTTTGCAATCGCCGCCTGATTCAGCAGACCGATATCAAGCACATCAACTGGCCCAACCGATGTCCGACTGGTGACAGAAAGAACAAATGCACCCGCAATAAACGCAAAAAACAGTTGCCGCCAGAACGACCACGAGCGCTTCACCCGAGGTTGCAACGTATGTGCCAAATGCCCCGGCAAAACCAAAAAACATTCAATCAGACTGGAAAAGATCACAGCAATCACCACCATCGGCAACACGCCCATAATCTGGCCGATAATATCGCCAATCAGTAAAATCGGCGCAAAGGCAGCAACCGTGGTAATCATCGCGGCAAACACCGGCGTAACCATCCGGCCAGCACCATTTTCCGCCGCCTCATAAGGACCATCGCCAGCGCTGAAACGGGTAGCAGTATGTTCACCCACCACGATGGCGTCATCCACAATCACACCCAGCATCATGATCAGGCCAAATAGAGAAATCATATTGATCGACTGCCCCATCACAAACATAAAGCCAATGGTTGCAGACATCGCCACCGGAATGCCCATGGCAACCCAAAACGCGATGCGCGTGTTGAGGAAAATGAACAAGGTTCCCACCACAAGGACCAATCCACCCAATCCGTTCCGCACCAACAACATGATACGCTCAACCAGCGCATCGGCACGCACTTCGTATTTGGTCAAGGTGATGCCAGGCGGCAACGCATCGTCAATCACCGCCAGATAATCATCCAAAATCTTGGCGGTCGCCAGCGTATCGGCTGAGGGCGCACGCTGCACAGTGATTTGTATTGCCCTTTTACCGCCGGTAAATCCCTGTTTCTGACTATCGTCATACCCACGGCGAACAGTGGCAATATCCTTCAGCAAAACCTTTTCACCAGTAGCAAACGATTTCACTTCAATATTGCCAATAGTTGCAGGCGAATCCATATCGGCCAGCGCGCGAATTTGTTTTTCTACCTGACCATCCATCTGGCCGGAGGGCGTGTCGCGGCTATTATTAGAGATCGAATTTGATATATCACGGATCGAAAGTCCAAGCCGTCGCAATTCTCGATTTGGTACTTTGATCTGCAATTCCTCATCCCGCATCCCAGAAAATTCAACCTTGTCGATGCCACGCTCGATCAAATCATCACGAATTTTTTTGGCATATATCCGCAGAGTAGATTCCGGCACATCACCAGAAATCGCCAGCCTCGCTACACGGTCAAAAAACGTACGGTGACTGACCTTCGGTGCGTCTGAGTCTTGCGGCAAATTGCTAATAGCTTTCACCGCTGAATCCACGTCTGCAACCGCTTTTTGCATATCTGCGTCAGCTGCAAATTCCAGCGTAACTGTGCCCGACCCTTCACGCGCATAGGATGTCATTTTGTCAACACCATCCACAAAGCGCACTTCCGGTTCAATGATCGCCAGAACGTTCGCAGAAACATCTTCCGCACTCGCCCCGGACCATTTTATGGTCACATTGATTGCATTCGTTTCAATCGTTGGAAAAAATTGAGTATTGATCCAACCCAACGAAAATACACCAAAAATCACCATCAGCACCATCACCAGATTGGCCGCATTGGGGTGACGTGTAAAAATGCTTATCACTCCCCCGCTACCTGGGATGTTGCGATTAATCATTAGTTGGCCTTCTTAGTTGGTTCTTTGGTTTTCATACCGGGTTTATCGCCAGAGTTTTTGTCTGATTTCTTGCTGTTTTTTTGTTTTAACGCACGGGCTTTTGCTTCCGTTTCAGAAACGACAGCAAGCCCCTCACTGATTTCGGCAATGCGAGTTGTCAAAATTTCTTCCCCATCTGCAATACCGTTCGAAATCAGCACAAAATCACCATCATAACCGGAAATTTCAATGGCGCGTTTGGCCAGCTTACCATTTACAGAAATATAAACGCTGTCGTCGTTATAAACCGCGGATTCTGGTATACGCACATGAGCTTTATAGGTTTTATCGGGAACCCGAACCTCAACAAATGCACCGGGTCGAACCGCAGCAATATTCATATCACCAGTGATGGTAGCAAAAACCTCAATCCCGCCTTTGGAAGCGCTAATCTGCGCTCCAATCCGATCAATCACCGCTGGAAAAACGCGTTCTTTTCCACCAACCAGCCAAATGACAGAAACCTTGCGTCCAATCAGACCCATTTCATCGGTTTGAATCCGCCCAAAGCGGCGATCCGTCAGGGTAAAACGAACATCCATCCGGTCAGCCTGATAGATAGAAACAACCACATCATTGGCCCCCAAAAGTTTACCCACATCAACTTGCGAGCTGCTTACAATGCCACTAAAGGGTGCCGTCAACATTGTATCTTTCAATTTCCGTTCAGCCTGCGTAGTACGCCATTCAAGGCGTTCCAGAACGGCCCGCTGCTGTGCAAGTTTAGCGTTTTCCGTCACCAGATTTAATTTGGTTTGAGATGCCGATTGTTTGCGCTGGCTCACGATCAACATGCGATCATCAACCTGTTTCTGCGTAGAAGTACCGCCTTTACGCAGAGCTTGTATGCGTTTCAAATCTTTTTCGGCAAATCCAAGTTGTTCGGTCAAATTAACAAGTTTGGATTTTTCGCTTTCAATGCGCGCCCTATATTCAGCAATTCGCGCGCGGGTTTCATCCCGATTGGCTTTTGCTTCGCGCAACGCGCCATCATAATTGAAGTGATCAATCTCAACCAGCGCTTCACCCACTTGCACCTGCGCACCAGCGCGTAAATCCGGGTGAACCGATATCACTTCGCCTGCTACCAGCGCCCGCAAGTCCACAGTCCTTGATGCAACGGTTTCACCATATACCGTCATGATTGGTTGAAAATCACCACTTTTCGCAATAATCGTATCAACGGTGTATACGGTCTTAAAAGAAGGTCTACGTTTTGGTTTTTCGCCGCTATCAATCAGCTTGTTCATCGCAATAAAAGCACCAAACAAAACAGCAACCATCAAAACTATCTGCAACAGCACACGCAAAAACCCGACCAGAACCCGCCACCTCAGTGAGGGTTTCGTTACCAATCCAAATTCTTCAACTGAAGAATGGCTCGAAGCTTTCTCCAGAGCGCCGTCTTGAACCGGTTCGATTGCATTATTTTTCGTTAGCATCAGCCCCTCCGCAGTGGAGTAATGATTTCTTTTTGCAACATGCTCCCCAATGATGACAAGTTACAACTTGTCCATCTGCCACATGTCATTTCAGTTCACTTAATCATTATTTAATAATTATCCAATGTCTTCGCGGGTTATCCGGAATTTGTTGCTACAAAATTCACAGACTGTTTCCACCACATCGTCATTGAATGAGCCTTCCCGGTCTTTTTCAGCAAAACCTTTAATCATCGCAATCACTTTTTCCCGGCTGCAGGAACACTGATCCAACACCGGTAGTTTTTCATATGCCCTCACGCCGCTTTCGTGAAACAGACGATATAGCAATCGTTCTGAAGAAATTAGCGGGTCAGTAAGCTCATCCGAAGAGATGCTTCCCACTAATGAACGCGCTTCCTGCCATGAATCATCCTCAGTATGGTCGTCCTCTTCCGGTGCGCCATCGCCCCCATGAAGGTCGGGCATTTTCATACGTTCCGGCGCATTCGGCAAGAATTGTGCGATCAATCCACCGGCGCGCCATCGCTGGACTGAGCCTGCTCCGGTTTCTGCTGGCGTAAAAATTTCAGCGGCAGCAAGCTTTATCTCGGTTGGAATTTGCTCCGATTGACGAAAATATTGCTTTGCCACCTCTTCCAAAGAATGGCCATCCAGTTCGACAATACCTTGATAACGTTGAGTGTTAGGCCCCTGATCCACAGTCATGCCCAACATGCCTTTTCCCAATAATTCAGAAGGTGAAGTGCGCCCTTCCGCAATGGCTTCATCTAAAAGTTGCTCATCATAGCGAGCATAAGCACGAACCGCATCGGGTGAAGTAAAATCAACCACCAACAGCGATACCGCCCCATCAGTCTGGCTCTGTACGATAAATTTTCCTTCAAATTTCAATGACGTACCAAGCAGAACCGTGAGAACAATCATCTCCGCCAAAAGAGCAGAAACCGGTGTTGGATAGGAGTGTCGGGCAAAGATACTGTCGAGCATCGGGCCCAGTTGCACCGCACGCCCACGCACATCCAGCGCATCCACTTGAAAGGGCAAAACCGCATCATCACCAGCCGCTTGATAGCCCGGCTGGTCGGTTTCGATATTCACCCCCTCATTAGCAGCCATCTATTGGTCCTTAATTCCAAAGCACCACGTCAAAATACTTTTTTGGGCATGAAGACGATTTTCCGCCTCATCAAAAACCACAGATTGCGGACCATCAATGACCTCATCGGTCACTTCCTCATTCCGATGCGCTGGCAAACAGTGCATAAACAGCGCTTCCGGATCAGCTTTCGCCATCAATTCTGCATTCACCTGATAAGGAATGAACACGTTGTGCCCCGCCGCATCTTCTTCCTCGCCCATGGAAACCCATGTATCGGTGATAATACAATCAGCACCCAAAACCGCTTCATTAACATCATGGGTAAGGCTAACTTTTGCTCCTTGCGACTGCGCCCAGCTGAGGGCATCGCCATCTGGTTTACGGCTTTCAGGTGTGGCAATCGCCAACTCATACCCAAAACGCGCTGCACCGTGAGCAAGAGAGGTCACCATATTATTACCATCGCCCGCCCAGACCAGTTTTTTCCCGGCAATCGGCCCGCGATGCTCTTCAAAGGTCATTACATCCGCCATCACCTGACAGGGATGAGTATCATCCGTCAGCGCATTAATTACCGGAATGCTGGCATATTCTGCCATTTCCAGCAGCCGATCATGACTTGTGGTACGGATCATGATCGCATCGACCATGCGTGATAATACACGGGCCGTATCGGCAATCGTTTCACCACGACCAAGCTGGGTATCGGAACTGGACAAAAATATCGTTTCACCGCCCAATTGGCGCATTCCCACATCAAACGAAACGCGCGTACGTGTCGATGGTTTGTCAAAAATCATCGCCAGCACTTTACCTTTAAGCGGCTTATAACCTTCAGGACCATCGGCCTTCAACGTTTGTTTCATATTCCTTGCATTACGGATCATACCGTTCAGCTCATCGCTCTGAAACTCGGAAATATCTAAAAAATGCCGGATGCTCATTGCCTTACCCCGCCCTCTTTCTTTTTAAAAGCTCAAATTTTACTTGGTGTTGAGAGTTTCTTGCAGTTCATCAAGTGCGCTCACCATACGCTCACGAACTTCGCGCAGTTCATCTTGCGTGATGATCAAAGGCGGCGCAAAACGCACCACATTGGCGCCCGCAGGAAGGGCCAGCACACGATGTTTACGTAATGCGCTTAAAACATCGCCAACAGGCACCTTGCACTTCATCCCCTGCAACAAACCGCTGCCACGTGTATCTTCAAAAATATCAGGAAAACGATCCAACATTTCTGCCAATTGCTGGCGTAAAACAAGCGTCATTTCGTTGACATGAGCCAAAAAACCATCCTCCAGCACAATATCCAGCACCGCGTTACCAATCGCCATGCCCAACGGATTTCCGCCATATGTGGTGCCATGAGTGCCCGGCGTCATACCCTTTGCGGCTTCAGTTGTGGCGAGGCACGCACCAATTGGAAAGCCCCCACCAATACCTTTGGCAATTGCCATAATATCCGGCACAGCTTCTGACCATTCATAAGCAAACAATTTTCCGGTCCGACCAACCCCGGTCTGGATTTCATCATAAATCAGCAATACACCATTTTCATCACAAAGTGCCCGCATTTCCCGCAGGAACTGGTTGGAAACATTGCGAATACCACCTTCGCCTTGCACCGGCTCAATCATCAACGCTGCCGTTTCTCCATCAATCGCAGCTTTTAACGCATCAAGGTCCTCAAACGGCAGTTGAATAAATCCGGGAGCTTTTGGGCCGAAACCCTCAAGGTATTTTTCCTGCCCACCAGCTGCAATCGTTGCCAATGTTCGTCCGTGAAATGCCCCTTCAAACGTGATGATATTCACCCGCTCAGGATCACCATTATCATAGTGATATTTACGCGCGGTTTTAATCGCACATTCAATCGCTTCAGCACCTGAATTGGTAAAAAACACTTTATCGGCAAACGTTTCTTCGCAAAGCCGTGTTGCCAGCCGGTCACGTTCTGGTGACGCCAGCAAATTGGATACGTGCCAAAGCTTATCCGCACTGTCTTTTAATGTCTGCACCAGATGCGGATGGGCATGGCCAAGTGCCGTGACAGCCACACCAGATGTACAATCCATATAGTCATCCCCATTGGCATCAAACATTCGCACACCTTCACCACGCTCAAATACTTGCTCGGGGAAAACGAATGTTCCGTAGATGTGATTGTCATCTGTCATCTTATCTCTCGCCTTGGGTTGTTCGGGGAAAATCATACACAAAAACCAAAAAGCCCGCCTTTCAAGACTCGGCAAATAAATTACCAAACCTGCAAATAGCGGACCTTCTTAAAACTGCCCCGTGGCAGCCAATAAACACCATAATATTCATCGATAATATTTTGTCAATTGTTCAAAAACTACGCAACCTTTGCAAAAACTCGATTTGATCAGCGACATTTAAGCAACACTATGGAAACAGGATTCACCTTTCCACAAGATAATGAAATTTGATTCCTCAAGCTGGGGACAATCTGAAAAATTGATTCTAACTGCCCCTGATGGCCTTGTGCGCAACGATCTAGCTCGTTAACTTTGCGTTAATAAACGGGACACCTGCGGCGAACGGGGCAAATTTCAAGGCGTATTGTCTGCATTTAATTGAGAATTCATTTTCTCAATCGACGTGTGGATTCTGTCTCAGAACTGAAATATTTGAAAAGGTGACATTCATGGCAACTTGGACTGATGATCGTGTAGCTACTTTAACCAAGCTGTGGGCCGATGGTTTAAGCGCGAGTCAAATTGCCAATGAATTGGGCGAAGTTACCCGTAATGCCGTTATCGGCAAAGTGCACCGGCTCGGCCTTTCAGGCCGTGCGAAATCCGGCAACAGCACACCACGGGCAAAACGCAGCACAACACGCTCATCCACATACACAAAGAGCAGCAAGGCCAATTCAAGAGCTTCTGGCGGCACAAGGGCAAATGCTATTTCCATTGTACGTCCCCAGACTGTTCCAGACGTCGTTGCGCCAGATCCTCTTAAACTTTCTCTTCTGGAACTCACCGAAAACACCTGCAAATGGCCAATTGGTGACCCAGCCACGGAGGATTTCTATTTCTGCGGCCATAAGGGCAAAGAAGACTGCCCCTATTGTGAATATCACGCATTGTTGGCCTATCAACCTCAGGCAGAACGCCGAGCAAGGCGCAGCAGCGGACGCCGCTAGGCCACACGGGCAATAATCACGACCGCTTGAATTTGATAAAAATTTACATTGAGTTTAGGTCGGCAACTTTATTGCCGACTCCGACGTTATTTTTTTACAACTGCTTGCATTTTCTTCACTCCAGTAACCGCAAATGCTCTTGAAGCTATTCCAGGAGTGTTTTTAATCTTTTTCAAAGTAGATTTCCGTATCTTCAATAGGGCCGAAAGCTTCTTTTTATCACCCTTGGCTTTCTTGCGTAACTGATTGTAATAACCAAGAAAACCATCAGCTACCATGTTCGATACTTGATCAGCTTTTGCTATCGAAACCCCTCCAGAGCCGAACATCATCAATATTGCTAGTATAGATATAATTTTTTTCACAGAATAGGTCCTTAGTACAATTTTTAAAAGTTGATTCTAGATACCTAATCCTAAAACAACACCGTATTATTGGTCAATTTATTAAATTATTCTTTAGTACACTAATCAAACCGTTCTCACTATTTTTGAAGACAAATTTGCTCATCTGAAGTCATTTTGTATAATATCATTTCATCCAAATTTGAGATCACTTCATTTTGAGGAAACCTTAATGCAAATACCGGACGCACCAATTGTAGATTTGGAACTTGGCGGAAAAAAACGACAGTTTGATTTGGATAACCCCAAGTTGCCTGACTGGGTTTCTGATAGCGCCTTTTCCAGCGGCGATTACCCTTATGAAAAGCCCATAAAGCGCAAGGAATACGAAGACACACTGGAAGAACTTCAGGAAGAACTTGTGAAAATGCAGTACTGGCAGGGTGAAACCGGTGAGCGTATTATGATTGTTTTTGAGGGCCGGGATGCGGCTGGCAAAGGCGGCACCATTGGTCGCTTTCGCCAATACTTAAACCCAAGACACGCCCGCACAGTAGCCCTTTCGAAACCATCCGACACCGAGCGTGGTCAATGGTATTTCCAGCGCTATGTGGACCATTTTCCCACTGACGGGGAATTGGTTATGTATGACCGTTCCTGGTACAATCGTGCAGGCGTTGAGCCGGTGATGGGCTTTTGTAGCCCGGAACAACAACAACATTTTCTTGTGCAGGTTCCAGCCTTTGAACAGATGATTGTCAATGACGGCATAAAGCTATTCAAGTTCTGGCTGAATGTAGGTCAGGAAATGCAACTGGAACGCTTTCACGACCGTCGCCATTCTCCGCTCAAAGTCTGGAAACTGTCACCAATTGATCTAAAGGCGCTAAGCAAATGGGGCGACTATACCAAGGTGCGAAATTCCATGTTCGAGCACACCGACACAGAGCACGCTCCATGGACAGTTATTCGGACTAACGACAAGCGCCGTGCTCGCATAAACGCCATTCGCCATGTGCTGCTAAACATTGATTATGAAGATCGTAACCTGAAGAAAATCGGTAAAGTTGACGATCAGATTCTTGGCAGATACGACGCGTTGCTGGCTGGCTCCGAATAGGGCCCGTTCTACTAATTGATCTACTAATTGCCAACAATCCGCAGTCTGGCCGAAATGATATCAAGGATATCGCCGCGACCAGAAAGGTTTGCACTGCTAGCAATATCTGTACGAATGGCAAGATATGCCCTTTCGTTCAGGTTTTCGCCTTTCACATCAATCGAGAAAACCACCGCTTCCGGCTGTAACCCGACGCGGAATCGCTTACGGCCGCAAGAACCGATATCACCGAACATGCACTCGACCGAGAATGTCGCAGGGCCGGAGCTACCGGATTTTGCAAGAATTTCAACGGTAATTTTCTTGCCCATAATCTGGCTAAGAATACCGGGCAGAATCTCCAGCAATATCGGCTTGGCTGGCTGGGATTTATCAAAATTTGAGCGCAGAGAAACTATTCGCAATACCGTCGAATCAACACCATTGACGATTTTTGCCTGCCCTGCCCCGTCGGTTACAATTGTGGAAGGATCATTGGGTTCAAGCAAAGTAATGTACTGGTTGAGATTTTGGGCTTCACCGTCAATCGGATTCAATGCCGAAACCCGATTGACTTCTCGGTTTTGTGGCAAATCACCGGTATTCTTATCAATCAGCGCCAAAACCAGCAGGTAGCTAACATAAACAACAAGGGCAATAATCGCCAAAAGCCCAAGAAATCCTACAAATTTGATTACCCGACGACGGGCTTTATAACGAGATGTCAGATCCGGCTCATGATCCGGGGTGTAAAATTCTTCACCATCATCATACTGCGAAACCGGCTCCGGCGCTTCGACATATTGCGGCGCGGCGTCTTGATGAGTTGAAATTATAGGTTCATGCGATACTGGCGGCGTTGCCTGACGCGCCATAATCTTCTCCACCGGCGGTGGCACTGCCGGAGAAGATGGCAATGAAGGCGTTGGAGACACGGCCGCCTGCGTAATGTCCACAGAAGGTGCCCTCGAAGGCGGGTTTAAAAATTCGGTTTCAATTTTCAAAATGGATTGTTCAAGGATATTCCTTTGTCGCTCTGCAACCGCAGGCGCCACATCACCCTTGCGCTCAATCATGCGTGACAGAGCCGCACGAGAGGAGTGATAAATCTGCTCGCGAACTACGGGATTGCTAGAATCCTGCTTGAACAAAGCCTGCCTAATCAAATCATCGAAATTTGCCACAATAGCCCCGTTGACCAATACCGCGCACTTGCCCCTTCTATCGAATTTGTCCTGCTTTGCAACGCAATTGTCACGCGTGAGCTTATAAACTTTCGGCATGTGGCAATTTAGCGATACCCCAGCATAAATTTACCTATTTATTGTTGAAGCTGTACTATGTTGAAAATCAGACCAAGTGCTGCAAATTTTCCAAACCTGCGATTGAAAACAGACAAGAAACAAATTATAGATTACGTTTACGAAAACGTAAGTTCCAGCCCTTCAGGAGACAAAATTGGCCCTACCAGATATTCTCAAAGACAACCTTTCCGTGCCGGTAGTGGCAGCGCCCCTGTTCATAATTTCCCATCCGAAGTTGGTGTTGGCCCAATGTAAAGCGGGTGTGGTGGGGTCTTTCCCAGCACTGAATGCACGTCCAATCGAGCAATTGGACGAATGGTTGGCGCAAATCACCGAGGAGTTGGCCAGTTACAAGACAGCAAATCCTGACAAAAAAGTTGCACCTTTCGCGGTCAACCAGATCGTCCATGGTTCAAACAACCGTCTACAAAAAGACGTTGAACTATGCGTAAAATACAAAGTGCCTATCGTCATCACATCCTTAGGCGCGGTGCCGGAAATCAATGACGCAATCCATTCTTATGGTGGTATTGTACTGCATGACATCATCAACAATCGTCACGCCAATTCCGCTATCCGCAAAGGCGCAGACGGGTTGATTGCCGTTGCAGCAGGTGCTGGAGGCCATGCGGGAACCCTCTCCCCCTTTGCGCTGATACAGGAAATACGCGAATGGTTTGACGGCCCGCTCTTACTATCCGGCGCGATTGCCAATGGCGCAGCTGTTCTCGCCGCTCAGGCCATGGGTGCAGACCTTGCCTATATCGGTTCACCGTTCATCGCCACCAAGGAAGCCCGCGCTGTTGATGAATACAAACAAGCCATCGCTGATTGCAGTGCTTCCGACATTGTATATTCAAGCTTGTTTACCGGCGTACATGGCAACTACCTCAAGCCGTCTATCATCAAGGCAGGCATGGACCCGGAAAATCTTCCTGACGGTGACGTGAGCAAAATGAGTTTTGCTACTGGCGATGGTGAAGCCGTAAAAGCATGGAAAGATATTTGGGGCAGCGGCCAAGGCATCGGTGCCATCAAATCAGTCACTTCGACTGGGGAATATGTCGAGAAACTTGCTGGCGAATATAAAGCTGCCAAAGCCAAAATCTGTTAAATGTCAGATTTCTATGATGTGATAATCATCGGTGCTGGCGCTGCAGGCATGCTCTGCGCCGCCACTGCGGGTCAGCGTGGAAAGTCTGTGCTGATCATTGATCACTCCAAAAGCGTTGGTGAAAAAATTAGAATTTCTGGCGGCGGTCGCTGTAATTTTACCAATTTAAACACGGATCACCGCGCCTTTTTATCCCAAAATATGCACTTCGCAAAATCTGCCCTTTCCCAATATACCCAGCACGATTTCATCGCGTTGGTAGATCGTTACGGCATAGACTGGCACGACAAAGGCCATGGTCAATTGTTTTGCGATGGCAAATCCAGCCAGGTAATTGATCTTCTGCTAAGCGAAATGCGAGAGGCATCCGTCGAACTACGAATACAAACCGTTGCAACTGACATTGAAAAATTTGATGATCATTTCGAACTTCGCCTGAACGGACAAAAAACCAGTTGCAAATCGCTTGTGATCGCAACCGGAGGCAAATCCATTCCCAAGATTGGCGCAACCGGTTTTGGCTATGACGTCGCGGAGCAATTTGGCCTCAACATCATCGAAACCCGCCCTGCCCTTGTGCCGCTGACCTTTGAAAAAAAGTTACTAGAAGAAACGTCGAAGCTTTCCGGCATCTCTACCGATGCTCGCATCTCCTGCAACGGCACATCTTTCGATGAGGCACTCCTTTTCACCCATCGTGGCCTGAGCGGCCCCTCCATCCTGCAAATCTCCAGCTATTGGCGTGAGGGCGATGAGATATTGATTTCATTGCTGCCGGATGTGGATGTGCTGGCCCTGTTGAAACAGGCTCGCAATGACCACGGCAAGAAAGCCATAAGCACAATCATTGCAGAAATGCTTCCGGCACGCCTTGCCGATTTTCTGGTGACAAACCAGCAATGGAACGGCACAATTGGCGACCAATCCAACGCAGAATTGGAAGCAATTGCCGCAATCAACCATTGGAACATCAAACCCGCAGGTTCCGAAGGGTACCGAACAGCAGAGGTCACATTGGGCGGCGTTGACACCAACAATTTGAGCAGTAAAACCATGGAGTGCAAGTCCGTTTCTGGCCTCTATTTCATCGGTGAAGTGGTTGACGTAACAGGCTGGCTTGGCGGATATAATTTCCAATGGGCATGGTCATCTGCATGGGTGGCAGGCCAAAGCGTGAATTAGAGGACTTTCAATGTTTTTCTACGCTTCAAAAATTCTAGGCGCGATGCTGCAGCCTTCTGTCATGGTAATCACATTAATACTGTTGGGGTTGATTCTCTCGGTCACGAGGTTCAAAAAGCTATCCCGCGCAGCACTGGTATTTTCTGTTTTCTGCCTGCTGATGATATCATTTTCACCACTTGGTTTCTGGCTGCTCGTGCCTCTTGAGGAGCGCATTTCAAAAACCTCTCTCCCCAACAAGGTACACGGCATTATCATACTGGGCGGCGGGTTCGATGGCATGGTATCTACCACCCGCAACATCTCCGAACTGAACCGTGCTTCCGACCGTTTTGTTGAGGGTGTAATTCTGGCAAAGAAATTCCCCAATGCAAAAATCCTTTATTCCGGCGGGGCAGCAACCATCTTCACCAAGAACAAAGCAGGCGCGGTGATCGCAGAGCCAATGTTTATTAACCTCGGTATTGATAAATCACGGCTAATACTGGAATCAAAATCGCGCAACACCTATGAAAATGCGTTGTATTCCCTGAAAAGCATAAAGCCAAAACTATCTGAAAACTGGTTACTGATCACCTCGGCATTCCACATGCCGCGCTCGCTGGGCATCTACCGCAAAGCTGGCTGGACAAACATCATTCCATGGCCGGTAGATTACCGTACCAGAGGTCCGATCGATTATTACAGATTTTCTGCCTTCCCCAACCAAACCATCAGCCGCACTGACATTGCAGCAAGAGAATGGATAGGCCTGCTCGCCTATTGGATCACAGGAAAAACCGATACACTCTTTCCGTCTTATCCTTGATCACTCATCACTCGGGCATTGCCTGAAACAGTGATTGAACTTCCGGGATCATCAGAAAATTCAGCCTTCAATCGGGATTTGGCATCCATGTCTTCGCCCTGAACAATCTCAATTGAATTATCGTGGGCCCACCCCAAATCGCGCAAATATCCAGCAAGAGCCGCAGCCGCAGCTCCGGTCGCCGGGTCTTCGAGTACCCCACCAGAAGCAAATGCATTCCGCGCATGGAACAATCGATCATTCTCGGCATAAATCAAATTGATTGTCACCAGCCCGGCACCGTTCATCAGTTTGCGCCCCGCATCCAGATCATAATCCATCGCGGCCAATTTCGAGCGCTCGCGCAACGCCAGTACCAAATGGGTGGCTCCTGCTTCAGCAATTGCAGGTGGTATGCGCAAATCAAGATCATCATGGCTATAGCCAAACAGCGCCAAAGCCTCTTTAACCAGAGAAGGTTCAGCAGGCACACTTTTCGTCAGGGGAGAACGTAATGCTGCCCAAATAAAATCACCATCACGTCGCCCCTCAACAGAAATATTTGCCTCATTGAGGCTTAGTTGAAAAACATCGTTCCCTTCCTGCATCGCAAGTGCAGCACCTAATGCAATCGTCGCATGGCCACAAAACGGCACTTCAGACTCCGGAGAGAAATATCGCACCCGATACCCATCTTCGCTGGGAGCCGCAAAGGCGGTTTCCGAATAGCCAACCTCATGCGCAATCCGCTGCATTTCAGAAGTTTCAGGTAATTTTTGTTCAATTACCACTCCAGCCGGGTTGCCACCGGAACCACCTTCAGAAAATGCAGCGATACGAAGTATGTCCATTTCAATTCCCATTCCAAATTGCTTTTTTTAGCGCGTCCCAATCATGTAGGTAGATTCTAGGTGAAAGCAATATCACTTCCGCAAAACACGAACGATGTTTGCATTGGATATTCATCGATTGGATGAATAATCGACAGTCCTGATACAGGATGAATTCCCTCTTGTTAGAAGTCGTACGAAGCAACCTCAATCAAGTTCCCATCCAGATCATTGAAATAGACTGACAGAATCTGCCCAGCAGCACCACTGCGGTTGATTGGACCTTCAATGATCTTTACGTTTTCGGAATCAAAATGGGAGACAACTTCTTCCATCGACCATTGGGTAATCAAGCAAATATCGCCAGAACCAATGCCGGCATAATTCAAAGTTTCCATACCAAGCGTTTGCAGATTAATCTTCTGGTTCCCGAAGGCCACAGCTTTGCGACCCTCGCCAAATTCAATAATCTCCATCCCGAGCACCCGCGCAAAAAATTGCGCGGATTTATCGATATCCCGCACAGTCAGAACCACATGGTCCATATGGCTGATCATAGGTTTTTCCATCAAACTCTCAAAATTGCGAGTAGTCGATTTCCTTGTTTTTATCCAAATGGTTATCGACCGGATCCATAGGATATTTCAGGCCCGTGGCACAGTTGAACAAAATCGCCGTATCATCTTCGCTGATCATACCTTTTGCCAAAGCCGTTTTATAAGCCGCAGCGGTTGCAGCCCCTTCCGGACAAAGTAACAAGCCATCTTCCTTGGCGATCACGTCACGCATATCCATGATTTCCTCATCGGACAAAGCCATTGCAAAACCATCAGACTCGCGCACGGCCCGGATGATCAAAAAGTCGCCCACAGCAATCGGCACACGAATACCAGCCGCCACCGTATGGGCATTTTCCCAAAGCGGTGCATGTTCCTCGCCCGCTTCCCACGCTTTAACGATAGGCGCACATCCTTCGGCCTGCACCGCAATCATGCGTGGTAGCGGTCCATCAATCCAGCCCATTTCCTTCAACTCATGAAAAGCCTTCCACATGCCAATGAGACCCGTGCCACCACCCGTTGGATAAAAAATCACGTCAGGCAGCTTCCAGCCGAATTGTTCAGCAAGTTCCAGACCCATCGTTTTCTTGCCTTCAATCCGGTAAGGTTCTTTCAGGGTAGAAATATCGAACCAGCCAACAGCCTCCTTGCCACCACCAACAATCGCGCCGCAATCGTTGATCAGCCCGTTGACCATATAAGTCTCACCGCCCTGTAGCTGGATTTCACGAATATTAATCTCCGGTGTATCGGACGGACAAAACACTGTTGCACGCTGTCCGGCACGACGGGCGTAAGCTGCCATCGCCGCCCCCGCATTGCCATTGGTCGGAATTGCCAAATGTTCAATACCAAGTTCCTTGGCCATGGACACCGCAAGACATAGGCCACGCGCTTTAAACGAACCGGTAGGCAAACGCCCTTCATCTTTGACAATCACCTTGCCGGATTTTGCCCCAAGAGCAGAAGCCGAACGTTCGAGAGGAATAAGTGGCGTTACAACTTCACCAAGCGAAATACGGTTCTCTTCCTTGGTCACAGGCAACATGGAAGCATAACGCCACATGCCTGGATCGTTGGAGTTTTTGATATCATCCTTGCTTACGCTGGCAGCCAATTTTTCCAAATCGTAACGTACCAGCAAAGGCCGGCCAGCTTCAGAAAGACCGTGGAGTTTCCCGGCTTCATAACGCTTTCCGGTAATAGAACACTCCAAATGGGAGACAAAAGTTTCAGTCATAAGAATTCCAATCAAGCAATAGAGAAAGTGGCTTCAATTTCCACACAGGCATTCAGAGGCAGCGCAGCAACACCGACAGCAGCACGTGCATGAATACCTTTTTCACCAAGCGCTTCGCCCATAAAATCAGACGCGCCATTGATGACTTTCGGATGGTCGGTGAAGGTTGGTGTCGACGCAACAAAACCACCAAGACGAATACAGCGTACGATGCGATCGATATCGCCATCGCAAGCAACTTTCATTTGCGCCAGAATATTGATCGCACAAACCCGCGCAGCCTCGGTACCATCATCGATGGAAACTGTATCCCCATGCAGCCCGGTGCAAGTCACAGCCCCATCGACGAACGGCAATTGTCCGGAAACAAACACCAGATCACCCTGACGCACAAAACCCACATAGCTTGCTACCGGGGCGGCGGGTTCCGGTAATTCAATACCCATTTCCTTCAGTCGTGCGGAGATAGATGTGCTCATAATAAATTTCCTTAATTGAAGAAGCGTCTTACGCCTCGATTGAAATATAACGTTCCAGATGGTGGTCGGTATCGCCAAACAAATGATCTATCATAATGATCCGTTTTGCATAATGACTGACCGCGTATTCCCACGTCATACCGTTGCCACCATGAATTTGAATGGCTTCTTCTGCCACCTGCCGACCAATACGGCCAGCCAGATGCTTGGCAGACGAAATCATACGTTCGCGGATTTCGCGATCATCATTCATATGACCACTGGCATTGATGATGCTTGAACGCATTTGTTCAAGTTCGATCAACACATCCGCCATGCGATGTTGCAGAGCTTGAAACTTACCGATCTCCACCCCAAACTGCTTTCGCTGATGCATATATTCGACGGTGAAATCTTTAGCCACATCCATGGCACCCATAGCTTCAGCGCAAACCGCCAAAATTGCTCTCCCATAGGTTTTTTCAATAGCGGAAAAAGCTTCGCCTTCATCACCTAACAATTGACCTGATACATTCCGTATGGAAATTTCTGCCGCCGGATAACCGTCAACTGTTCCAAAACTGCGAACGTCCAATCCATCTGCCCCAGCATCAACCACAAACAGTGAAATGCCATCTGTGCCGTCTTCTTCGCCACCGGTGCGAGCAGATATAATCAGCGTATTCGCTGCCCCGCCACCAAGCACCACAGACTTATTGCCATTCAACTGCCAGCCATCGCCAGCTTTTTCAGCGCTGGTATTCACCCGTTCAATTTCATAACGCGACCCCGGCTCACCATGGGCAAAGGCAATCAGCCTCTCGCCGGAGATCACACTTCCCAGCATTTCCTTTTGCCCATCATTGCCTAATTCGCCGATCAAGAAACCTGCAAGCAAGGTTGGCAGAAATGGCTCAACCACCAACGCCCTGCCAAGTTGCTCAAATACTACATTGATATCTTCGCCATCGCCGCCAAAACCACCGTCATCCTCCGAAAACAACGCACCAACGATACCAAGTTCGGCAAATTCATTCCACACTTCACGCGAAAAACCTTCATCCAACGCCACACATTCATGACGCCTTTCAATGGAGTATTTATCGCTCAAGAACCGCGACAAAGTTTCAGACAACATGCGCCTGTCATCACTGAGATTGAAATCCATATCTTATAACCCCAGTTTTGTTTTTGAAATAATTCCGCGCTGAATCTCGTTCGAACCGGCAAAGATTGAGAGCTTTCGATTATTGAAATATTCAGACGCAATCGGGTTGGCGTATTCCGGACCAATTGGTTCGTCATTATACCCCTCATCCATCGCCTCAGATGAAAATGGCAATGCATAGGGACCAAGCGCCCGACGCGCCAGATCATTAATTTCCTGCCGAATAATTGTACCTTTGACCTTAAGCATGGAACTTTCTGGTCCAGGTGCTGCACCCGAATCCGCTTCCACCAGAATGCGCAAATTGGTTGTCTGCATGGCACGCAAGTCAATTTCCACTTTCGCAACACGAGCTGCAAAATATGGATCTTGCGACAAAGGCTTTCCACCTTTCATTTGCCGTGAGGCAATCTCTTTCATACTGGCAAGCGCTGCAAGTGAACTACCAATATTGGCGGTATTCGTACGTTCGTGGGTGAGCAGATATTTGGCATAGGTCCAGCCCATATTTTCTTCACCAACCAGATTTCCAACAGGCACTTTCACATTGTCAAAAAACACCTCATTCACTTCGTGTTCCCCATCGAGCAAAATAATCGGGCGCACTTCAATACCGGGCGAATTCATGTCGATCAACAGAAAGGAAATCCCCTCCTGCCGCTTGCCTTCACTTGATGTACGCACAAGACAAAAAATCCAGTCTGCGAAATGACCCAGCGTCGTCCATGTTTTTTGACCATTGACGATATAATGGTCACCATCACGCTCTGCTTTGGTGCGAAGGGAAGCCAAATCAGAACCGGCACCCGGTTCAGAATACCCCTGACACCACCAATCCGTGCCATCGAGAATACGCGGAAGATAGTGGGATTTCTGCTCTTCACTGCCGAACTTGATTAACACTGGTGCCAACATCCCCAATCCGAAAGGCATGATTTGCGGCGCATTGGCAGCCCATCTTTCTTCATCAAAAATATGATTTTGGACAGCGCTCCATTCTGCCCCACCCCACTCCTTTGGCCAATTAGGCGCTAGCCACCCGCGACCGTACAGTTCGCTCTGCCACTCTTCCATATCGGCTTTGGCAAGGCGTTTTCCAAACTTAACTTTATCGGACAGCCGCGGAGAGAGCCTCTCTGCGAAAAATGTACGGACTTCATCGCGAAATGCGATTTCTTCGGTGTTATAATTGATATCCATAATGCGCTCACTCCCTCTCTTGATTATGAACAATCCATCTGTTTTTGCAATCTCATTCCTGTGGCAAAGCGTTCCTTATTATGAATGCCTTCTCAAAAAAATGCTCTTCCAGATTATCGCCATCGCCACCGCGGTCAATCACCAAAAAATCACTGTCAGCTTCCAGTGCCAATAGCGGATGATGCCACGTGGAAGCGGCGTAATTCACCCCTTGATTACCCTCCACCAGAAACACCTGCGGCTTACCGGGAACCCCATCAATATCGTGTGAAACCACTGCCAGAAAAGGTCTCCCTTGCAGAGAAATGAAGGCCTGACTACCCATGGGGTGTCGCTCCATTAGCTCAATTTTCAAAGGAAATATTTTCTCGTCCCCGCGAAATATATTGACCAGTGTCGAAGCGTTCTCGCCCAAGGTCTCGACCTTCGCCAAATCATGATAGCGAATTGTGGAGCCATTATTGATTTCAAAGTTCTCCGCCCCATCAGTTTCGATCACATCACCAAATTCAGCAAACGCCTGCCGGGTTAATTTCAAGACAGTAATTTCAATCATACTAATCGCCTATTTTACCGGAGGAATGGAATAGGTAGCGGTCGCATGAGCCACCAATGTCTGGTCGACCTTGGAGAGAATTTTAACATCACATACCGCCAACCGCTTACCCAGTTTCAACAATTGCCCCTCGGCCTCAAGATCCCCCATAACTGGTTTATTGAGGAAGTTAATGTTGAGGTTAGTGGTCACCGCCAACGCCACCTTACCAATATGCGATAAGATCAACAGATAGCTTGCAACATCAGCCAGCGTAAACATGGTTGGTCCGGAAATCGTGCCACCGGGACGCAAATCGTTTTCGGTAATTTTCATACCAACACGAATGGAGCCCGGAAGAACTTCCTCTGCAATCCAGCCATATTTTTTTGATTGGGGAAACACCTCCCCCACAAATTCATTTACTTCCGAAATTGTCATTTTTGGTTGAAATTGCATCTGGATTCTTTCATGGTCGTGGGATCGCTTATCACCAAAAAAGAACATTACAGAAATGCCCAACCGACTCAATGCCCCATCTTATCATCGCAACATTGATCCGATTGCTGCGATCATCACCAAGGCTCTGAAAGGGCAATCCGGCCATGTGCTGGAAATTGGCAGCGGCAGCGGGCAGCACATCACTGCCCTTGCCGCGTTAATGCCGGACTTAACTTTCTGGCCAAGTGACCCTGATGATGCAAGCCGCGCCAGCACCAATGCATGGGCCAGCCAATTGAAAGTTTCAAACGTCAAGCCAACCTCCGCCATCGATGGTTCCTCTCTCGATTGGCCACTGGGAAAAGAGGGCTATCCACCAACAAAGCTAACGGCAATTCAGTGTTTTAACGTTATTCACATCTCGCCATGGCATGTGGTGCTTGGCCTATTGAAATCCGCATCAGTCCATTTGCTTCCGGGCGGAAAATTGATCCTCTACGGTCCGTATAAAGTCGAAGGCAAACACATCGGGCAAGGCAATATTGATTTCGACAAATCCCTAAAAGGGCGAAATACGGAATGGGGCATTCGTGATATTGAAGAGGTTAAAAAAGCAGCAGAAAAATTCGGTTTGATATTGCAATCATTCGAGCCAATGCCCGCCAATAATTTCATGCCGATATTTATAAAACCCTAGGGTCTGGACCTAGTTTACCCAACCCGGTTTGCGTTTTTCAAAGAATGCGCCCACACCTTCGTGAGCTTCGCCACCTTCCCAAACATCTGCAAGTCTGCGCACCGTATCTTCGATCACCTGCTCGTCAATGACAGCACCAAGCGATCGGGCCAAGTCTTTTGCTGAAGCTACCGCACGCGGCGCAGTCGCTAGATAGGGTTCAATTGCTCTTTCCACAGCATCATCCAAATCTGCGGCGCTGACAACTTCAGAAACCAGCCCCAGATCTTTTGCTCTTTCTGCACCAAATGATTGGCCTGACATAAACACTTGCCGTGCCCTGCCTTCGCCCATCCGAGCCACAACGTATGGGCCGATGGTCGCCGGGATCAGGCCCAGTTTGGTTTCGGTCAAACCAAATTTGGCGCCTTCAACAGCAATCACATAGTCACACACACTCATCATACCCAAGCCACCACCAAAGGAGTTACCATGAATCCGGCCAATCAGCGGTTTGGGAAGGGTATTCAGCCCCCGCAACATATAGGCAATTTTGCGTGCTTCGCGCATGCGCTGTTCCCGGCTTGAATGAAACTGCTCCTGCATCCAACCAAGATCACCGCCAGCACAAAAACTTTTGCCATCACCTGCAAGTACGACTGCCCGGACATCGGAATTTTCAGCCAATTCAGCAGTGGCACTGGCAATTTCCGAAATCAATTCTGCATTCAGCGCGTTGTGTTTATCCCCACGCATCATCGTCAGCGTGGCAACGCCGCTTTTGTTTAATTCAATCCGCACGGTTTCGAAATTCATATGCAATCACCTCAATGAAACCGCAAACTCCGCGGCTGCCTTCAGTTTCTTGCTATCAATATCCGTTGAAAAACCCAAAGAGTCCAGCATAGAAACCACAGCCCCCGTATCGACATTTCCCTTGGCACCCGGCGCATAGGGGCATCCACCCAGACCACCAATAGCTGCATCATAGGTCCGTAAACCTTTTTCCAAACTGGCGGAAATGTTTGCAAGCGCATTTCCCAACGTATCGTGATAATGCCCTGCGAGACGTTCGGCCGGTACAAATTGCAAAACCGCGTCCAACATTGCAGAAATTGTTTCCGGCGTCCCATGTCCAATCGTATCTCCCAGAGACACCTCATAACAGCCAAGCTGAAAAAGCGTTTCAGCAATCCGGGCAACCGAATCTGGTGGTGTTGGACCATCAAACGGGCAGTCAGTTACGCAGGACACATAGCCCCGAACCGGAATATCATATTGGAGAGCTGCCTCAATTACCGGCTTAAACCGCTCAATACTTTCCACTATCGAGCAATTAATATTACTCTGACTGAACCCTTCTGAAGCAGAACCAAATACCGCAATTTCATCAGCCTTGGCAGCAACGGCTCCCTCAAACCCACGCATATTAGGAGTAAGCACAGCATAGGATATACCCGCTTTACGAGAAATCCCTGCCATCATCTCCGCAGCATCCGCCATTTGCGGCACCCACTTCGGTGAGACAAAGCTAGTCACCTCAATTTTTCTAAACCCACATTCTGAAAGCATATCCACCAAAGCAATTTTGTCGGCGGTTTTAATCAGTGTCTTTTCATTTTGAAGCCCGTCGCGCGGCCCCATTTCAAAAATACAAACCTTGTCACTCATTGACGCTCTCCAGCAAAACAAGCAACACACCATCCTCCACCTGATCACCAGCTTTAGCGTTCACTTCAGCGACAATACCATCGCGCGGCGCGGTTAAAGTGTGCTCCATTTTCATGGCTTCCAGAACCAACAGAGCGGCGCCCTCTTTTACAACGTCACCAGCATTGATCGAAACAACCTTAATCAATCCCGGCATAGGTGCAATAACATTGTCGCCCGTATTGGCATCAGCACCACCCGCATCAAGCGGGTCTGGCAAAGTAAAGTCATAGGCCCCGCCATCGATAAACAACACCAGATGACTGGGATAGCGCGCAAGCGAAAATTTGGACACTTGCCCATCGATGCGGCAGATGAATTGCTCGCCATCAACACCAACAAATTCAATCCTGTGTTTGGCTTCACCTACCTCATGCACCACCGATCCACTGGTCTTCAAGGAACGGGAATGCACTTCAATTGGTTCGCCTTCCAGTTCCAAAACAACGCGGTTATTGGCACTTCCCCAATGGCGAAATGATTGAAACGGTGATTGCTCCTCATGCAGGCCAAGTGCGCATAGACCTGCCAGTGCAATGGTCTGAAAACTGACTTCATCCTGCTTAATCAGCATCTCCAGATCACGGTCGATCAGGCCAGTATCAACTTGACCACTGGCAAAACCTTTATGGGCAAAAATTGCCGCAAGGAATGCCGTATTGGTCACCGTCCCAACCACCCGCGTTTCTGCCAGCGCGTTTTTCATCCGCGCCAATGCCTCGGCGCGCGTACTGCCCAGGGTTACGACCTTGGCAATCATTGGATCATAGAACGGTGAAATTATATCGCCTTCGCGAACCCCTGAATCGTTCCGTGCAATGACGCATAATCTTAAATATTCAAGCTTGCCGGTTGCCGGCAGAAAACCTTTGGAAACATCTTCGGCATAAATTCGCGCTTCAAATGCATGGCCGTTGATCGAAAGCTCCGATTGCTTTTTGGGCAGAAGTTCACCGTTGGCAACCAGCAATTGCCACTCCACCAAATCTTGCCCGGTAATGAACTCCGTCACCGGATGTTCAACCTGCAGGCGCGTATTCATTTCCATGAACCAGAATGCATCGGTTTTTAACCCATCAGAACTATCAACGATAAATTCAATCGTCCCGGCCCCGGAGTAATTAATTGTTTTGGCAGCCTTTACCGCCGCATCTCCCATGACGGTGCGCATCGCCTCGGTCATGCCCGGTGCAGGCGCTTCTTCGATCACCTTTTGATGACGACGCTGAAGCGAACAATCGCGCTCGAAGAGATGCACCACATTGCCATGATTATCGCCAAAAACCTGAATCTCAATATGACGCGGCGAAGTGATATATTTTTCAATCAGCACATGGCCATCACCAAAACTCGCTTCGCCCTCGCGGGACGCACCTTCCAGAGCAGTTGGAAAATCTTCGGACCTTTCCACCAAACGCATACCCTTACCGCCACCACCGGCGCGCGCTTTGATCAGGACAGGATAACCAATTTTTTCAGCCTCGTTCGCCAAAAATTTCGCATCCTGATTAGAGCCATGATAGCCCGGCACAACAGGGACACCTGCTTCGCTCATCAATTTCTTGGCTGCATCTTTCAGACCCATAGCACGAATAGCGCTCGCCGAAGGCCCGATAAAAACCAGCCCAGCCTTTTCAACAGCTTCAACAAAATTCGGATTTTCCGATAAAAAACCATAGCCCGGGTGAATGGCTTGGGCTCCGGTTGCCAGAGCGGCCTCAATGATCACATCACCTTTCAGATAGCTATCACCTACCGGCGCTTCACCAATACGCACCGCCTCATCGGCCATCATCACATGCATAGCGTTAGCGTCTGCATCGGAATAAACAGCAACCGTAGCAACGCCCAAACGCTTTGCTGTACGCATGATACGGCAAGCAATTTCGCCCCGGTTTGCAATTAAGATCTTGGAAAAATGTTGTTTCATCCGTGCTTCACATTCTGCCTAAAACTATTTGAAATTATGTCG
Organism: Rhizobiaceae bacterium; assembly: GCA_045047085.1. Taxonomy (GTDB): domain Bacteria; phylum Pseudomonadota; class Alphaproteobacteria; order Rhizobiales; family Rhizobiaceae. Next base: position 43,662 of record JASFYT010000007.1, read on the forward strand.
GTTGCTTCACTCACCATAGTCTCCAGAATTTCAGCTGCCGGCTTAATATCAAAAATCAAACCAGTAACTTCGCCTACGATCGAGTTGGCAATATCTGTATCGCCAGTGGCCCAAGCCGCCGCCCAGCCTTCCGCCACCTGTGGATCAGCCACCTTCAATTCGTCGGTATGGTCATGCCATTTATCGGAAAACCTGTTTTTAAGGACACGGATAGAATACCGCTCCGCCCAGTCTAGCTTACGGACTGCATCCAACACACTTGTACGCAAAGTATCATCACCAGAAGCTGCAATTGCTGCTTCATGCATATTGGCGTGGACCTGCGCTTCCAAGCTGGCCCAAAATCGCGTTCCAACCAAAACCCCGTCAGCCCCCAGCATCAAACTTGCCGCAAGGCCCCGGCCATCACCAATGCCACCTGCTGCAACCAACAGTGTTTCCGGTTTTACTTTGGCAATCATATCCACAATTTCCGGAACAAGGGTTATTGTCCCACGGCTCTCGCCATGCCCGCCAGCCTCCGCCCCCTGCGCCACGATAACATCTGCCCCCACATCAATGGCATGTTGCGCATCTTTCAAAGTCTGCACCTGACAAATAAACACCGCGCCCGATTTTTTAATTCTGTCTGCATAGGGAGCAGGATCACCGAATGACAAAAATATCGCCGCCGGAGAACGCTCCAGCGTTTCATCCAACGGTCGGGAATCTTCCGCCAGCACCCATGTGATAAACCCACAGCCCACTGGCTGGTTACCAATTTTTGCAAACTCATTGGCAATCCATTCCGGATCACCATATCCTCCACCAATGAATCCTAAACCTCCAGCCCGTGACACTGCTGCCGCCAGTCCGCCGCCAGATGCACTGGCCATTGGCGCTGATATCACTGGGTGGGCAATGCCCAGTCGTTCCGTCAATCGGGTAGTTAACATTTTAATTCCTTACATTCTAAATATACCAAACTGCGTATCTTCTATGGGTGCGTTCAGCGCCGCCGACAGTGACAAAGCAAGCACATCACGTGTCTTACGTGGGTCAATGATGCCATCATCCCAGAGCCGCGCCGAAGCGTATAACGGATGGCCTTGTTCTTCAAACATATCCAAGACCGGTTGCTTAAATTTGGCCTCTTCATCCGCAGACCATTCCTCACCGCGCCGCTCCTTGCCATCGCGCGTAACGGTGGCCAAGACTCCGGCGGCCTGTTCGCCGCCCATTACGGAAATTCTGCTATTGGGCCATGTCCAGAGGAACCGCGGCGAAAATGCCCGCCCCGCCATGCCATAATTTCCAGCTCCGAATGAACCACCAATCAGCATGGTAATTTTCGGCACTTTGGTGGAGGCAACAGCAGTCACCAGTTTGGCCCCATCCTTGGCAATGCCGCCTGCTTCATATTTTTGCCCAACCATAAAACCAGTAATGTTCTGCAAGAATACCAGCGGAATTTTTCTCTGGGAACAAAGCTCCACAAAATGTGCGCCCTTAAGCGCGCTTTCAGAAAACAGAACACCATTATTGGCGATAATACCCACTGGCATGCCATACACATGGGCGAAGCCGCAAATTAGCGTGGTACCAAATCGAGCCTTGAATTCGTCGAATCGTGAGCCATCCACAACACGAGCGATCACCTCGCGCACATCATAGGGCGTGCGCAATTCGCCAGGCACGACGCCAAGAATCTCTTCCGGATCATAAAGCGGCTCTTCGCTCGGCTGCATGTCCAATTGCTGCGGTTTGATGATGTTTAAATTTGCCACCGCCTGCCGTGCTAATGCAAGCGCATGATCATCATCTTCAGCCAAATGGTCCGCAACACCTGAGAGCCTCGTATGCACATCACCGCCTCCAAGGTCTTCGGCGCTGACAATCTCGCCAGTGGCAGCTTTTACCAGTGGTGGACCAGCAAGGAAGATCGTGCCTTGCTCTTTCACAATGATGGTCTCATCAGACATGGCAGGTACATAAGCACCACCCGCCGTGCACGAACCCATCACCACCGCAATTTGCGCAATGCCTTTGGCCGATAGATTAGCCTGATTGAAAAATATTCGACCAAAATGTTCTTTGTCAGGAAACACCTCATCTTGGTTCGGCAGGTTCGCGCCACCGCTATCAACGAGATACACGCAGGGCAAATTATTCTCGCCCGCAATCTCCTGCGCCCGTAAATGTTTCTTCACCGTCATCGGATAATACGTGCCACCTTTGACGGTCGCATCATTGCAGATGACCATCACTTCGCGGCCACTAACCGTACCAACACCTGCAATCAGTCCGGCACAAGGTGCATCACCCGAATACATACCATGAGCTGCAGTCTGACCAACTTCCAGAAACGCAGAACCCGGATCAAGCAGGCGGTCCACCCGTTCGCGTGGCAAAACCTTACCCCGCGAAATATGCCGGTCACGCGATCGTTCACCGCCACCCGCCATTGCAGATTGAGCGGCTTCACCAACAACATCCAAAGCCTCAAGACCAGCCTTGTGGTTAGCTAAAAACGCTTCTGAATGCGGCGATATTTTTGATTGTATGACACTCATGCGGTTACCTTGAACAATTCGCGCCCGATCAGCATCCGACGAATTTCGCTGGTACCCGCGCCAATTTCCATCAACTTTGCATCGCGCATCAAACGCGATACCGGACTATCAGAAAGATAGCCTGCACCACCCATGGCCTGCACCGCCTGCACCGATTGCTGCATGGCCTGTTCGGATGCATAAAGAACGCAAGCCGCTGCATCCTGCCGCGTTACTTCACCCCGGTCACAAGATTGCGCAACCGCATAAACATAGGCACGAGCCGAATTCATCGCAGTATACATATCGGCAATTTTCGCCTGCATGAGCTGGAACTCACCAATTGGTTTTCCAAACTGTTTGCGCTCATGCATATAAGGCATGATTGCATCGAGACAGGCGTGCATGATGCCGATGCCGATGCCCGAAAGCACCACTCGCTCATAATCAAGACCGGACATCAGCACATTGACGCCCTTGCCTTCTTCGCCCAAAATATTTTCGTAAGGTACTTCCACATCTTCGAAAATTAACTCGCCTGTATTAGAGCCACGCATACCCAGCTTGTCAAAATGAGGTGAGGTAGAAAATCCTGCCATCTCCTTCTCGATCAGGAATGCCGTTAAACCACGTGAACCTGCCTCCGGATCAGTTTTGGCATAAACTATCAACGTATCCGCATCCGGCCCGTTGGTGATCCAGTATTTGGTGCCATTGAGAATAAAGCGATCATTCCGCTTCTCGGCGCGCAACGACATGGAAACCACATCCGAACCGGCTCCCGCCTCTGACATCGCTAATGCACCCACATGCTCACCAGAAATCAAACGTGGTAAATATTTCGCTTTTTGCTCGTCATTGCCGTTGAGTTTCAACTGGTTCACGCACAGATTTGAATGCGCACCATAAGATAGAGAAACAGAAGCAGAGGCCCGGGCAATTTCTTCCACCGCGACCGTATGAGCCAGATACCCCATACCCGCACCACCATACTCTTCCGGTACAGTCACGCCGAGCAGACCCATTTCGCCCATTTCTTTCCATAGGTCTGCCGGAAATTCATTGCTCGCATCAATTTCAGCTGCCCGTGGCGCGATCCGGTCCTGTGCAAAACGATGGGTCATTTCCCGCAGCGCTTCGATTTCTTCTCCGAGCGCAAAATTCATTACCGCATGAAACATTATGCATTCTCCTCCAAAAGAGCGGCAGGTTCAAAAACCCCCACGCTCTGCATCACCATTTTTACGTAAATTTCTTCAATTTCCAAAACCGACAGCCGCCCGCCATAACGAAACCAGGTATTCACCCCTGTCAGCATGGCAATGATCGCCATTCCGGCTACTGGAGCATCAGAAATCTCAAACGCCCCGACCTTCGCACCATCACGCAAAATATCACGCAAAACGCGTTCATAGCGTTGACGCAAAATCTGAACCTCGCGAAAGTTCTCCGGCTCCAGATTGCGCAGTTCCATATAGGCGATAAAAACCTCATCAGCTTTGTCGATATGATAGCGAATGTGAAAACGCACAAACTGTTCCAGCCCATCAAGAGGCAAGACACTGGTTGGCCGTGCCTCACAAACCTCGATCAACTCCCGCATGTGCTCAATCAGCAAATCACTCAACAATGCTTGTTTATTGGGAAAATGATTATAAATCGCCCCGGCCTGAACCCCTACCCGGGCAGCAATCTGGCGCATGGAAACAGCCGCGTAGCCATGACGGGCAAATAAATACAAAGCAGCATTACGAACCTCACTAAAGGTTTTTTTCCCAACAGATCCAACCGTACGCGCCATGACAATCCAAAATTAAATGAACGTTCGTTTAATTATATGAGAGATTTGCTCTGAAGTCAACCAGGAACTAATTCGGCTGCGCAATGAGAATGCGCTTCCTCGTCAGGAACGCGAGATTTTAACGGGTGCCGCATTTATTTCGCCAAGGAGCTCCAGATATGATCCATCCTTGGGACAGAGGCCGCCAATATTGTTCCCACGATTATCGCGCACGGCATGCATTCTTCCATGATCGGCAATGGGAATTATTACGACAATTCCATGGTCGAAACTGGTTTCAAGATCATCAAATCAAAACTGGTATGGAGAGCCAGTTTCCAATCAAGACAACTGGCAGCAAATGCAATCGCCCGATACATTGATGGTTTCTATAATCCGCGCTGGCGACAATCCGCAATCGGTTACAAATCGCCGATCAAATTCGAGACTAAATTTTCGAGATCGAGTAAATATCTCTCTACTTTATCGGGGCAAGTCCAGCTCTGTGTTAGTGAGGGAAACTATGGCGAGGCCCATTCCTCATTCTACGATCTCTTTCGATTGGACAATGGAAAAATAGTGGAACACTGGGACACAACCGAGAAGGTCGTCCCACGAAATGAATGGAAAAATGATAACGGAAAGTTCTGAACGCTCAGCGTTTTGAATGATCAAAATCCACAGTGAGAAATCTAACCTCTCGTAAAATCCAGATGCTCATGACACCACGCGTAGATTTCCCCCTTGAAAGGCTCGCACTTCAATGTAATCGTCCCTGAATGATCGATCAAGTAAATCTCCCCTAATTCTCTTTGCTGCATTTCTGGCAACAGCCAGCCCCGGACCAGCAACCTTGGCAATTGCCGGCACCTCCATGAATTCCGGGCGCACACATGGGCTAGCTCTGGCCTCCGGCGTTATGACCGGTTCGCTGGTCTGGTCAATATCCGCAGCCTTTGGCCTAGGCGCAATCATGCTGGCAAATAGCTGGCTGTTTGAAATAGTACGTTATTTTGGTGCGTGTTACCTGCTATATCTGGCCTATAAATCCGCTCGCTCAGCGTTCGCGCCAACACCGCCAAGGGCTTCCACCACCGTGGTGAAATCGCTCCGTAGCGCTTATTCCAAAGGGTTGATGCTGCATTTGACCAACCCGAAGGCAATTCTCTTTTTTGGCTCGCTTTATTCCATCGGCATGCCTGCCAACACCACCGCCGAAGCTCTGATTTATGTCATCACGGCCCTTGGAATTCAGAGTTTACTGCTTTTCCACGGCTATGCTTTGCTTTTTTCAAGCAAGAAGGTAACAGCAGGATACGCGAAGCTTCGGCGCTGGTTTGAAACAGTTTTCGCGTTGGCTTTCGGTGCAGCAAGTGTGAAAATCCTTACAACGCCACTCGAATAACCTACCCAAAAACTATGTTTTATCTTTCTGTGACTTTTTTACTTCTGCCAGGATGGTTTCCAAAGTAGATTGGATCTCATCCATTTCATTGTTTTCAAGATTTGCAAAATCGATTTTCAAACTCAACCGCTTTGTATTCATATTGAAAACATCCGATTCTGCCTCATTCATCCTTGTCACTTCATAAGGAACAATCTCGCGGCTAATACCCTTAAGCGTTATCGTGGGCATTGGCTTGGCACGAATCATATTTTGAACCAGCAAATAAGTCTCATGGCTCATAACGATGCCACCCGGAGGGGCAATTGATTCAAGCCTTGCCGCCAAATTCGCTTCCGCCCCAATGATCGTATAGTCCATTCGGTCTGCGCTGCCAAAATTCCCAACATTGCAGTAACCGGTATTAATACCCATGCGTACCAAAAAGGGTTTCGTAATTCCGCGCTGACGCCATTCACTGTTGAGTTCCACCATGCGACGCTGCATGGCAATCGCCATATTAACACAGGCCTGTGCGTCTTTTTGCGCACCTTCCGTTTCCGGATCACCAAAAAAGGCAAGAATTGCATCTCCGATAAATTTATCCACCGTCGCTCCATGATGATGGGCAATTTTTTCCATTTCGGTGAAATACTCGTTCAAAAGCGCAGTCAGCTCTTCTGGCTGGAGTTGTTCCGTTGCAGCTGTGAAATCTTTGATGTCAGAAAAGAAGATCGTTAGTTTTTTTCGTTCGGTTGAAATCACCACATCACGTTCGCCCCGAAAAATAGATTTGTAGACCTGGGGTGACAGATATTTCGAAATTTTCAGCGAGACCGATGCCAAAAATGAATTCGTCTCTTCAAGATCATTGTTCAAACGGGTATATAGCGCTGCCTGCCGCCATTGCAGAACGATAAACGCGATGCCAAATGTGCCAGCACACAGAAGGTATAACAGCAAATATTTGAACGAAAAGACATTTGCAGCAATCGGCTGCGTCACGCTGATGGATTGAATACCGCGCACATCCCCCACTTTCCAATCTTTTTTCGGACTGAGCGGATGCTTATTATGACAAGAAACACAAGCCTGCCCCATCAAAACGGGCACAGCCATTTGAATTTTTCGTTTCAAAACAGAACCTGATATTTCGACGGAACTTCCTTGCGCGTCTCTCGTTTCACGAAATTCCCTCAAAGCAGCTCCTTCAAAAGCCGTGAGTAGGTGAGGCTGCCGATTTGTGAAGACATGATCAGAAACAAAACGATAGCTAATCTTCCCCCCCTGCTTCCCGATCAACTCACCAAGCTCGATCGAAAGAGTGGCAGGTATCGGAACGCCCCCGTCAATATCCTTATAATTATGCGCGGGCGTAGCTTTGCCCTTATTATTTTGAATACGCCCTACCACATTTCTCGCGTAATAGCTTCGGAATGTGGTCACCATGGAATTCAAATCGGTAGCCTGCCGTGTCAGCGCCTCGCTCGACAAATGCCGAAGATCAAGCCAGACAGCCACAGGAAGAAATGCCAGAGCAAAAAATACAATGGCTGCAAACCAATAGGGGCGCTGCATAAACATATGTCCCGCACGGTCAAGAACACTACTTTGATGGTTTTCAGCCGCCTCCGCTCTATTGGCTACGGTATCAAAAGTATTTTGATCAGATTCCACCCGCCGCACCTTTTTGATAAACCCACCAACTCCGACTTGAACCAGCCAAGTGTTGCCGAATACCAACATTAATTCAAGCGACAATTCGGGCACACGTATATTTGCGCCCGAATTTTTAATTTATCCCAATGTGCTCCAAATGAGAAAAACCACCGCGATCAGGGTAGCAATTTGAGTGCCTACAGTGCCGATAATGCGCGCTGGCGCATCAGGTTTTTGATGGTCAATACCGAATGGGTGAATGATGCGTGATACCAGCAGAATTCCGCCAATGGCATGAAGCCAGTTTGGCGAGGCTCCACCGAGTTCTACAGCCCCCAACAAGATCAACACCAGCGGCACAGACTCAACAAAATTTCCGTGTCGCCGCATCCTCTCTGCCAGAGCCATATTGTCCCCATGCAGGATCGAAATGCTTTTGTTACCACGCATCACACTAACCATTATGCTCAAATAGATGCCAATTATCGCCAGTAATGATGCGTAAACACCTGTTAGATGAAGTGTCATATAATATTCTCCTATTGTCCTATGACTGATACTTAGATGACGAATAAGCACCGGGCTTTTCGACAAAATTCAAAAATATCTCCTAAATTATTTGAAACCCGCCCATGAATGGCTTATCGATTTTATTATGAACAAAATCACAATTACCCAACCAGACGACTGGCACCTGCATTTGCGCGATGGTGAGATGTTGAAGGGTGTGATTGCTCATACCTCGGCTCATTTCAAACGTGCCATTATTATGCCCAATCTGGTGCCGCCGGTGGTCACAGTTGCCGATGCCATCAGCTACCGCGAGCGCATTCTTGCATGCACTCCGCAAGGGGATGATTTCAACCCGCTAATGACCCTGTATCTGACAGAAACCACCAACCCGGATGATGTGGCCGCTGGTTTCAAGGATGGCATCATCAGCGCCGTTAAACTCTACCCCGCTGGCGCCACAACGAATTCCCAAAGCGGTGTCAAAGACGTCGCCAATGTCATGCCGGTGCTCGAAAAAATGGCAGAACTCGGCATCCCCCTTTGCATGCACGGAGAAGTAACCAACCCGGACGTAGATATTTTCGACCGCGAAGCCGTATTCATCGAGACAGTTTTGGACCCGCTGCGAAAGCACCTGCCAAATCTCAAGATCATCATGGAGCACGTCACCACAAAAGACGGCGTTGATTATGTGAGTTCTCAGGAGAGCAATCTGGCAGCGACCCTCACGACCCATCATCTCATTATCAACCGTAATGCAATTTTAGTCGGCGGCATCAAACCTCATTATTATTGCCTGCCGGTAGCCAAGCGCGAATTGCATCGTGTGGCACTGGTAAAAGCTGCCACCTCCGGCGACAAACGCTTTTTCCTTGGTACAGATTCAGCACCCCATGTCGACCCGCTAAAAGAATGCGCCTGCGGTTGCGCAGGCATCTATTCATCCATCAATACAATGTCATGCCTTGCCCATGTATTTGAAGCTGAAAAAGCGCTGGATAGGCTGGAAGCATTCGCCTCGCTCAACGGCCCGGCATATTACGGCTTACCAAAAAATTCTGGCACCATGACACTAGTAAAGCGCGATATACCACTGGAATTTCCAAAGAATTTTGAAACAGGCGAGGGAATGGTCACTGTCTTCGACCCGATGTTCCCGCTATATTGGGAAGTCACATAATCTCGAGGGAGAATGAAAGAGTCGCGGACCTTTGAGACCTTCAGTTGCTGTCGCTGATTGACAAAAGTTCCGTGCATTCAGTTATGCGACAGTAACCATAATCTGTACTCTGATGCCAAAACATCAAATTCCTCGTTCGTCTTTGGGAAACTCGTGAAGCTGTGAGCGACAGGCACTGTAACCCACGGGAGTTTCTCATCCGTCATAAGCTCCAAGAACGGTTTTAAACACGCCGCGTTATCGAAAATACTCGCTCGTACATTCACCCGCTCGCTCTTGCCATCTATCTGTGTGTACACGAATGTCATGCATTCACCGCAGTAGTAGTGACGTCGCTGATGGGTTTTCCGACCACCAATTATCAAGCGGCCACCACTGATCGAAAATCCTTCACTCGGTATGATCGCGGTCAAGGAATATGCACTGGCAGTGAGCTTTTGGCAGTCACGGCAATGACAAGCCAGCGTCAAAATCGGGGGCTGTGTCGCACGTACTCGAACCGCGCCGCAAAGGCAGGTGCCTTCGAGTGGCAAATTAGAAATATCAGTCATTTCAATCTCCGTGAATTGAACGCGCTAGAGCCATCGTCGCAAACACCATCGTTTTTGCAACAATAAATGGAATCATTATTTTATGATGACTTGGGTTTTCCGAGTGCAGCAATATTTGACATTATGCCACCTTCCTTTCTAACCTAACGATTTGGCTTGGAACATTTGCTTGGCAGACGCGACCACTTTTACTCCTTCGGTCGTTTCCAAAGTTCGGAACAGCGCCTTGAGAAAGGCCATTATGCGCGGCGAAAGTGTCTCGCGGGTTGGATAAACCAGATACAACTCTAACTCAGGAATGCGCCATTTGGGAAGAACCTCTTCCAGTTGGCCATTTTGAATAGCACCGGTTACCAAAAACTGCGGGGTTCTCGCAAATCCCAGATTTCCGTAAAGTGCCCGGAACATGAGATCTGGAAGTTGTGCGGTTAAGCCGGTTTTGATCGGAACTTGTATCTTTTGATCACCAGAGGAGAGAAGCGTTGCTATCTGGTCGTCGTCGTGCCGGAATTGTATGTATTCAAGGTTGATCAGATCTTCCGGTTTTTTGGGCCGCCCGTGGATATCTAGATAGTCAGGAGTTGCCACATACATCATGGTGAGGGCTGCAATTTTTCGCACAATCCCGTCACCACTGCCGACCTTTCCTGCCCTGATAGCAAGATCAATGCCCTCGGTTGCCAAATTCAATACTCGATCATCGGCTCTCAGCACCAATTTCATACCCGGATGTTGTTCAGCCAGTTGCACAATAACATTGCCCAACAGATGCTGAGAGATGCCGATAGTGGCCGTGATGGTAAGCGTGCCGGCCACATTTCCTACCAAGTTTTCCAAGGCAACCTGAAGGGCTTCTTTTTCGTCAAGAATGATCGCCGCGTGCATATATAACAATTCCCCTGACTGGGTCATTCGTACTCCGCTGCGTTCGCGATGAAGCAATTTCGTTTCATATAAAGCCTCGAGCGCCGATATTTGCTGACTAACGGCAGGCTGGCTTATCGTGCGCAGACGCGCGGCACCAGAAAGTGAGCCGGTTTGAACTGCGCTAACAAAGCTTTCAAATGCGCCCATCGTATCCATAAGTTATCCTTATATCAGATGACATATTTACTTGGATTTAATAAAAGCACCAATTGTATATATTCACAACACACATTAGAACATAAGGAGAAATTCAATTATGAACGTTACCAAAAGAACATTGTTACAAGGCCTGTTGGTGGCTCCAGCTCTTGCAGCGCCTGCATTGCTTCTATCTCAAACAGAGAAGGTTTTTGCGCAAACACCAAAGGCGAAAACATACAATGACACCCCGGGCTTTCATCATTATCGGGTTGGGGATTTCCAAATTACAGCCCTGCTTGATGGCTACTTTGAAATGCCGACTAATTTTATCCAAGGGTATGATGAAAAAGCCGCAAAAGAGTCTACGCTACAAAGCTATCGTCGTTTTACAACTGGATCAATATCAGTACCCGTTAACGCCTATGTTATAAACACTGGTAAGGAGGTGATTTTGCTCGGCGGTGGTGCGCCTACATTTATGGGGGCAACTCTTGGCAAGCTACCAGAAAATATGGCAGCAGCAGGTATCAATCCCAACGATATTACCAATATTTTACTGACCCACACGCACCCCGACCATCTTGGTGCATTGGCTAAAAAGGATGGCGGCAAAGCTTTTAAAAATGCAACGCTGATGTTGTCGGAAACCGAATGGAACTTCATTCATAACGACAAAGTTCGAAGTGCGTCGCCAAAAGATTTTCAGGGAATGATTGATTTTGCTCGATCTGTGCTCGCGCCGTATAAAGATCAACGGCAAATGTTTGCAGGCGAAAAAGAGTTGTTTCCTGGCATTACGTCTTCTCCGCTTCCTGGCCACACGCCTGGTCATACTGGATACGAACTTCATTCAAAGGGCGAGAAATTGTTCTTCTGGGGCGATGTGGTCCATTTCTCAACCTTGCAGTTTGCAAACCCGGATTGGAAGGTGATATTCGATGCGGATGTTGAGCAGGCGAGAAAAACCAGACGCGCAATATTTGAACGTGCCAGTACCGAGAGAATGGCGATTGCCGGTGCCCATGTTGATTTCCCGGGTATTGGATATGTCGAAAAGTCAGGCGACGCTTACCGCTATGTTTCGGCACCATGGATGCCCGCATAATATTGCAATCTACCCTATGCGTTTGACCAAGTGTCAGGCGCATAGGGAAAATGAGCATTTGAGACGATTCAATATTATTGTTGGCTTTTGACCGTGCCCGAAATCTCACTCTCAATGAGAAAATTACCGTACTACACCATCGTAAGCGGTATCAGGCGGCTTGGGGAAGAGCAACGACAGATTGCTGAGTGTCCAATGATTTGCGAAATTTTTTAGTTGCCGCCTTAATCGTATTAGTTGAATTACTCAGCATGTTGATAATTTCAAAATTAATTAGGAGTGGCGATTTTTCTGCTGATCGGTGATGGTGATCAATCTTAATAGTCGCAAAAACGATCGGTTTTGCAACAGGCGAAGGAACGGTCACCGTCTTTGACCCGATGTTCCCGCTTTATTGGGAAGTCACCTAACCTCCCGAGGGAAGTGAATGAGCCGCTGGCTCAGTTGCCATCCGTTCCCTTTGGCCAAATGGCCACAATTAAAATGCTGTGGTATTTAGTCCTCGGACCTACCAATGGTTTTACGACCGCGCTCGTATAGCTTTGTTTCCGGGAACGATGGCAACCAAGATTCGCGACGAACGGTCCAGCTTTCGTAAGTCGGAACGAGTTGATCCGCAGCATCCAGCGATCCTAGGTGTACTTCGATTTCATCATCGCTACGTGCAAAAACTGATGAACCGCAACGCGGGCAGAAAAATCTACCGGCATAGTCGTGCGTTTCACCTTTGATTGTAACCGCATCCTGAGGAAACACTGCTGAAGCGTAAAAGAGCGCCCCATGATGCTTACGGCAATCGAGACAGTGACAAATGCCGACCCGGTATGGGCGTCCCAACGCAGTGAATTGAACGTCACCACAAAGGCAACTTCCTGTGAACTGATCCATGGGGCCCCTCCTCAAAATCAAACAGTTGAAATATCTACAACCAACTCTGTCAGGCATCTACGTTTCGGTAAACCAAACAACGTACATTCACTGCAAAACCCGAGATGGTCGATAGGGATACTCGGAGCCGTCATAAACATCCCTGAAATGGATGGATCCTGACCCTAGCCTCTGGTACGACGCATACCATCACGCGCGGGCTGGTATTTTGGATCCAGTGCTGAAGCCCGGGCATAGGCCTTAAATGCTTTTTTCTTCTGGTTTCTTTGCTCATAAACCAAAGCCTGATTAGCCCAAGCTTCCGCGTAATCTTTGTCGATCAACAATGCACGATTTATATCGGTCAACGCATTTTCCTGATCTTTTATTGCAAGATAGGAGACACCGCGAGCATTATAGGGCTCGGCCGCGTTCGGCGAGAGCGAAATTGCCGTAGTAAAATCATCAATCGCCTGCGCATGATTGTTACTGGTTTGATACAACAATCCGCGTGAATGATATGCTCGGGGATTGGTCGTACCCAAACGAATGGCCCGTTGGTAATCGCGTAGCGCTTGCTTTGGCTTACCAGCCAATCGATAGACATTGCCGCGCCCGATATAAGCCACATCATATTGAGAATTAATTTTCAGCGCGTTTGAATAATCTGCCACAGCCTTCTCGCGGGAGCCCATGGCACGATACACCAGAGCACGGTTTGCATAGGCTTGATAAAAGCGTGGATTGAGCTTAAGAGCTTTTGTGAAATCAGCAATTGCCTCACGGTTACGCCCGGCGCGGCCATAGGCAGTTCCGCGCACATTATAGGCTTCCGGTGATTTGGGATTACTGTTGACCACACCCGTCAAAGAAGAAATGTTGGTTTTCGAACCCTGCGCAGGATCAATATTCACCGCATTTTCGATGTTGGAACCCTGACATCCAGACAAGACAGCAACTGTCGCGAGACATATAGACACCAAAATCATCCTGAAAAAACGCATCTTATTCTCCGAAAGTCAGCAAAATACGCTGCCAGGACCATACGAACAAACACAACAAAGCGAAGGCAACTTCGAGTTACCTTCGCCAAACTTATAACCTAAATTCCGGCAGAAAGACGGCGAATTAACGACGACCCTTCATCGGAAGAAGACCTTCACGCTGCATTTTTTTGCGAGCGAGCTTACGTGCACGACGAATGGCTTCAGCCTTTTCGCGAGCGCGTTTCTCAGAAGGTTTTTCATAAAAATTCCGCAATTTCATTTCGCGGAAAACGCCTTCGCGTTGTAATTTCTTTTTCAGTGCACGAAGTGCCTGATCAACATTGTTATCACGAACGAGTACTTGCACGCGCAGTTCCGTTTCATATTTGTTACGATTTAAATTATGCAGGAGAAATTACGGACACGATTTCAATGGCTTACAGAAAATCTGCACCATATAAACATCATTACATCCTACCATTTGCAGAAAACAACAACACCGTACCCGCAAAGGAACCCTTGCCAGTTAGCCCATCTTTATCAAATGATTCCGAAATTGTCCAGTCTATCCGGGTAAAATATCACTGTATTAGCAATGATTAGTTTAACTGGCAGGGCCAAGCAAACGGGTAACATGCCCCATTTTTCGCCCTGCCCTCGTTTCTTCCTTACCATAGAGATGAAGCAGGTTGTTTGCTTCACTCAATATCTGCGGCACGTGGTCCATATCATCGCCAATCAGATTTTCCATAACACAGTCGCTGTGGCGCACGGTATCGCCCAAAGCAAGACCGCAAATTGCTCGAATATGCTGCTCAAATTGCGAGATCACACAGGCAGCTTCCGTCCAGTGACCAGAATTATGCACCCGCGGCGCAAACTCGTTGACCAACAATTTATCATCACTCGCAACAAAAAACTCAACCCCGATTACCCCTACATATTCAAGATTGGTGAGAATGGTTTCTGCAATGCTTTCTGCTGATTTTCTCAACTCTTTCGAGATATTAGCGGGCACCGTTGAGGTTCGTAACACCCCCTCCGAATGAACATTTTCTGCAGGTTCATAACAAGCAATATCGCCCGATGGAGACCGTGCAGCAATGATCGAAATTTCACGCGTGAAATCAATAAAACCTTCAAGAATACAATCGGATGGTTTGAGCTCTTCTAGTGCCGCGCGCGCATTTTCAGCACTCGCACCTACCAGAACCGCCTGCCCTTTCCCGTCATAGCCAAAGCGCCTTGTTTTCAGAACGGCTCTATTTTGCATGCTCTCGTAAACAGAAACAATGTTATCGGCATCAACCGCATCAAAAGGCGCTGTCGCAATACCATTATCATTGAGGAATTGTTTTTCATCCAGCCGGTCTTGCGAGATAGCAAGGGCATTGGCCGGAGGATAAACCGGTGTTTTGCCCAAATGCGATAACGCATCAACCGGAACATTTTCAAATTCATAGGTAATAACATCGCAAAGATCAGCCAGTTGAGTCAGAGCATCCGCATCATCATAGGCAGCTTGAATATGGCTGTTAGCCAATTGTGCCGCCGGGCAGTTGGCTCCTGGCTCAAGAATGATTGTTTTATAGCTTAATCGCGCAGCACAAGCAGCTAACATCCGGCCCAATTGACCGCCACCGATAATTCCGATGGTTGACCCAGCCGCTAGTACGCTCATGCCTCGTCCACGGGAGCATCAGTCACACTCGCTGTTTTTGCAGCACGCCACTCATCAAGCCGCGTCGCAACTCCCTCATCACTAAGGGCCAAAATTGCAGCACCCAAAAGAGCAGCATTGGTTGCTCCAGCCGTTCCAATCGCCAACGTGCCCACAGGAAACCCTGCTGGCATCTGCACTATGGAAAGCAGACTATCTTGCCCCGACAACGCTTTGGATTGCACTGGCACGCCCAAAACCGGTAATGGCGACCACGCAGCCACCATGCCGGGAAGGTGCGCTGCACCGCCTGCGCCTGCGATAATCACCTTAAAGCCATCGGATTTTGCCGATTTAGCAAAGTTCATCATCCGGTCCGGTGTACGATGGGCCGATACAATCTTTGCCTCATACGAGACCCCAAGTTCATCCAGCATATCCGCTGCATTCTTCATGGTTACCCAATCTGACTGGCTTCCCATGATAATAGCGATGTCTTTAGTGGTCATAATTGCCCTTCCAATATCAGGCGGTAATATCGGGAATAACCTTCGACTTCAACTGCTCGATTTCGTCCTTCAATGTCAGCTTTTTTTTCTTAAAACGCTGCATCCGCAAAGGATCGCATCCAACTTTTTCCATCGCGTTAATGGCATAGTCAATATCAGCATGTTCCAAAATCAGTTTCGCCAGTTTCACCCTGCTATTAGCGTCACTTTGTTCAATATCCGGGGTGATGTGCATAACGAAATCTAGTCCTCTTCATCCGGCGTTACAGCTGTAGTAGCAATCGGTGCACCGGCCGGTTCAAATTCAGGTAACATGCCCAGCGCCTGCAAATAAAGGTCGCGCACCGCATCATGTTCTTCTCGCTCGGATGAATCGAGCTTGCGAATTTTCACCACTTCGCGCAAAACCTTTGCGTCGAATCCATTTGCCTTGGCTTCAGCATATACATCTCTGATATCATCAGCGATGGCCTTCTTTTCTTCCTCAAGACGCTCAATTCTTTCGACTACAGATTTGAGCTGTTCACGCGCTACTAAATTATCTGACATATATTCCTCGGTTTTGGTTAGGCCATAAGCCTATTATTGCGGTTTGTTTACTTCGTAATCGGCAAGTTTTTCACTTGATGCTTCGGTTTGATATTTATCACGCCACTCCGTATAAGGCATGCCGTAAATAATTTCACGCGCTTCAGGTTTATCCAGATCAATACCCTTTTTGGATGCAGCGTCCTTATACCAGTTGGCCAGACAGTTGCGGCAAAAACCGCCAAGGTTCATCAAATCAATATTTTGAACATCCGTGCGCCCGCGCAAATGCTCAACCAAAGTGCGAAACGCCGCAGCTTCCAGTTCAACACGGGTCTTTTCATCAATTTCAACCATGAAAATCTCCTCGGGAGTTTCTACCTTGCCTACATGAAACCTGTAGCTAATTTAATCAAGACCGGACTTGTTATTTCCAGTTATTTCACTCAACACTCTACTATCATGAACACGATCGTAAAAACATCCGCTAAAATCGGCTTTGCCCAAGCTCTTATCGCCCTGATAATTGGCGCAATTGCTATGGGTGTATCGCCGGTATTTGTCCGGGAAGCCGAGATTGGTCCCTTTGCCAGTGCATTTTGGCGGGTCGCAATTGCCCTACCTATTCTAGCCATCTGGGCCGGATGGGAACTAAGAAAATCTGGCAAAAAACTTCATCTAAACCTTACGACGCCAGCAGTTTTGGCAGGTGTATTCTTCGCCGGAGATTTAACCTTTTGGCATCTGTCCATCGTTAACACCACCATGGCCAACGCCACCTTGCTTTCGTGTCTCGCACCCGCATGGGTACTAATATTTTCCCGCGCTTTCATCGGCGAAGAAGTATCCTTCAACGCCTTCATCGGTATGGCCGTTTGTCTTATCGGAGCCGCTTTCCTGATTGGCACCAGCTTTCAATTAAACCCTGAGCGCCTTTGGGGTGATATCTACGGCGTCATCACATCTTTCTTCTTTGGGTTATACTTCTTGGCAATTCGCGTCGCGAGACGTAGTATGGGAGGCGGCGAATTCATCTTCAATTCCACGCTGGTTACAGCAACACTGATGCTGATCATCGCAATTATTTCTGGCAATGACTTTTTACCCAAAACTGCCTCCGGTTACACAGCCCTCCTGGCTCTGGGTCTCCTCAGTCATGCTGGAGGACAAGGGCTTCTGGCCCTGGCAATTGGTTCGCTTTCTGCGGCCTTTTCCTCTCTTGTGATCTTCATTGAGGCAATAGCCGCAGCTTTTTTCGGCTGGTTGATATTTTCAGAAAACCTTACCACGGGCCAATTACTTGGCGGTGGATTGATCTTAGTTGGTATCTGGTGGGCACGCCCTCGCAAAGAAAAATCAGGCTAAAAATGCAATTTAATCCTTTTAAATACCTCCATTGACATAAAACTGCACCCAAGGCACATGTAATTAAATTCGTATTCGTGCCACACAGAACTGAGTCCATGCTGAAATTTTTTGCCACAACCGATTTGTCTCGTTCCATCGGGATAGCTATGGCTGCAATATTTCTGGTTCTTCTTTTTCAAAGCAAGCCTGCCCACGCCGACTTTAGAATTTGTAACGACACAAAAAGTCTGGTCGGCATATCTCTTGGCTACCGTGAAAAAGGCGCATGGATCACCGAGGGTTGGTGGCAAATCCCAGGGGAAACTTGTGCAGCATTGGTCGATGGCGATTTGGATTCTCGCTATTACTACATCTTTGCTGAAGATGCTGACCGAGGCGGACAATGGCGCGGCGACATTTTCATGTGCACCAATGATCGCGAGTTCAAAATCGACGGTGTGCAAAACTGTTTTGCACGCGGACACAAGCGCGCAGGCTTTTTTGAGGTTGATACCGGTAATAAAGACAGCTGGATGGTGCGATTAACCGAATCTGGACAAACTTCAGCCCAAGCGTCAAACCCAAATTCGAAAAAAGAGCAAACAGGAAGCAGCCAATAATGCGAAGATCAAGACGTACTAAAATTCTTGCAACCCTTGGCCCCTCTTCCAACACCAAGGAAATGATTGAGAAATTGTTTATTGCCGGTGCTGACGTATTTCGTATTAATATGAGCCACACCAGCCACGAAGTACTCAACGAGCTCGTCAAACTCATTCGCGAAATCGAAGCTGAACGTTCGCGACCAATCGGCATTCTTGCCGATTTGCAAGGACCTAAACTGCGCCTGGGGAAGTTCAAGGGCGATAAAATCTCGATCAAACCCGGTGATCATATTACTTTTGACGGTGACCCAACCCCCGGCACAAAAAAACGTATCCACCTCCCACATCCTGAGGTGCTAGCAGCGCTAGAAATCGGGCACCGGGTTCTGGTAGACGATGGCAGGGTGGAACTGAAAACCATTAAAGTCTGGAAAACCAAAGCACTGATGGAAGTCGTCGTTGGTCGTACGCTCTCCAATAGCAAGGGTGTGAGCCTCCCAGACAGCGATCTGGCCATGAGTGCGCTCACAGATAAAGACCGCCGCGATCTGGATGCCGCCCTTAAGGCCGAGGTGGATTGGCTGGGTCTTTCCTTCGTTCAACGCCCGGATGATGTGGCAGAAATTAGAAAAATTGCCCGTGGCAAAGTCGGCATTATGTCAAAGATCGAGAAACCACAGGCTGTGATGCATTTACAGGAAATCGTGGACCTGTCTGATGCTGTTATGGTTGCCCGCGGCGACCTCGGCGTTGAAATGCCGATTGAAAGTGTGCCGGGCATACAAAAACAAATCACCCGTATGTGCCGACGCGTCGGCAAGCCTATTGTGGTTGCAACCCAGATGTTGGAATCAATG
>JASFYT010000008.1:0-48976 GCA_045047085.1 Rhizobiaceae bacterium
AGATAGGCCAAGACAGCCCAACGCCCATCATGTTGATCATGACGGTGATTAATACGATGACCAGACTTGCATTTATCATGTGGTGAATTCTGTGGGGCGCTTAACCGTCTTTTTTACCGGAAATCGGTTCAGCATAGGTTAGGTCCATGTCCCATGGAAAATAAATCCATGTATCCTGAGAAACCTCAGTTACATAGGTATCGGCAATCGGTTCGCCTAGAGGCTTTGCGTATACTGTTGCGATATGGGCCTCTGGCAGGATTTCGCGCACGATTTTTGCGGTTTTGCCTGTGTCTACCAGATCGTCGATGACCAGAATGCCTGCGCCCTTGCCGCCGGAGGCTGCGATGATTTCCTCAGAGATACCCTTGATAACGTGCAGGTCTCCCTGATCCTTATATTCGTGATAGGATGCGATGCAGATGGTTTCGATGTTGCGTACGCCTAGCTCACGGGCAATGATTGCCGCTGGCACCAGCCCGCCACGGGTGATGCTTACGATCGCCTTCCATTCTCCTTTGGCATCGCTAATGCCGGCCAGTCGCCATGCAAGCGCTTTGCAGTCACGGTGAAACTGGTCCCATGATACGGGGAATGCTTTGGGAACGGATGTTGACATGGAAAATCCTTTTGGGAGCTTGGGATAAAGAAGCGTTCTATAGGCTGACGCCGAGTTTCTCAACGGTTTTTATGCGTAAATTTGTGGAATAGTTCTGTATGGGGATTTGAGAAAGCAGCGGGAAACTTGTAAACTGGGCGAAAATGCAACCCAAAAAAGGTGTTTTCCCTTGATCACAAATACTCATGTTCAGACCATGGCCCGTTATAATTGTTGGCAAAATCAAAGCCTTTATCGTGAAGCGGATAGATTGGGCGACGACGAGCGTCGTAAAGAGCGGGGCGCTTTCTTTGGTTCTATTCATCGCACGCTTAGCCATTTGCTTTGGGGAGATATGATGTGGATGCACCGGTTTTCGGGAAGCCCGCTGCCGGAAAATCTTACTATTGGCGAATCTGGGGAGTTGGTTGCTGACTGGCAGGACTTGAAAGCGCGTCGTAGCGATATGGATGCCCATATCCTGAAATGGGCAGATGAAGTGCCGGAAGATGTTGCTGATGGCGATCTCACATGGTTTTCCTCGGCGCTTGGGCGCGAAGTTTCAAAACCGAAGGGCTTTCTAATTACTCACTTCTTCAATCATCAGACCCATCACCGTGGGCAAATTCATGCAATGATCACAGCCGCAGGTGGCAAACCTGACGATACAGATCTGCCCTTTATGCCGGACGATATTGAGCATCGGACGCTTTGAGCCCACTTCGACCAAATTGGCCTTGTCGCTCTTAAGACAATTCAAAGAATGGAACTTGTCATTTCAACTCACTTCTCCTGCTCGCCCATATTCGGCAATGGTAACAACCCGGACAAACCTGCAATTACGGGAGATGGTATTCATTGACAGCATTTTTCAATTTTTGTACCCTGCAACCTTCCGTAATTAATATGGACATATCTTATGGACAAGGCAGAACCGAACCTTGAATTCACCATTAGCATTGCTTCGTCTGCCGATGTTGTCGATATGGCGATCTTACTTGGGGGCATTTTCAGCAAGAGCGAACCGCCAGCGGTTGCGGCTGGTTTTCCTGCTTCAAAGATCGAAGAACTGGCAAAGGTTTTCGGAGAAAAGTCAGTCCGGGAAAACCTGAGCGTAGTCGCAAGGTCTTCGGACACAGGTGATACGGTCGGCGCTTTACTTGCCCATGATTTTGGCACACCTCCTCCTGATGAAATTGGACCGCTTGTTCCAACTTTCGAGCCGCTTCTGGCGTTCCTTGGCCAACTCGAAGATAAATACAGGACAACGCACACAATCGCCGAGGGAGATTTTGTGCATGTCTTTATGATCGCTGTCGATGACGCGTGGTCAGGAAAAGGAATTGCACAGCAGCTTTTGCAGGCCTGCATGAGCAATGGTGCAAGCAATGGATACCGCTTTGCATTGACCGAGGCGACTAGCGACTTATCACGTCACGTCTTCCGAAATATCGGCTTTCAAGAGCTTCATTTTGCAAGTTATGAGGACTTCGAATTTCAAGGTACCCGTCCGTTCGCGTCCATCAGCGACCACAAGGGGTGTGCCTTGATGGAGATGAAGATCACTTAGGTGAGGTTTCATTAAGTCTATGGATTCTGGTTATAATTGAATGTCGTTGACTTCGGGTTCGAGGGTAAATTGGTTCAAACCATAAACGGCCAGTTCTGACACAAAGTGCCGATGACCAACGCGTCGTGGAATGAACGGTATTTTGTTCGCATTGCTGTCGTTCGAGTAGCCTATTTTCTGGATATACCGTTCAAAACCAACAGGTCCCAGTTTCTGGCATCTATTTCTTCTTGCCCAGTTCCTCAAACAATTGGGCAATGTCGGAAATTGCTGCGTCTATGGCTTCTTCGCTTCTTGAACGCGCCAATATCTGCGTGGTGTAGGTTTCCCCGTCGAAGCGTGGATAGGAACCGATGGCTGTTTCCGGATGAGCTTTTTGGATGGATGCCAGACCATCGCCTATTGTGCCTTCGCCGAACGGGCTGTCGATGGATTTGGTCAGGAGTTGCACACCGGATTTAAGATCAGGAGCCAGAGCATCAACCATTGCCTGAAAAATGGCCGGCACACCTGCCATCACATAGACATTGCCGATGTTAAAACCGGGAGCCATCGAAACCTTGTTTTCGATTAGTTCAGACCCGTCGGGTAATCGCGCCATGCGCTTGCGGGCGGTAGTGAATTCCATATCTCGGGCTGCATAATGGGGTTCCAGAATGGCCATGGCGCGAGGGTCGTGGTCGATACCGACTCCAAATGCAGCGGCAATCGCATCGGCGGTGATATCGTCGTGAGTCGGACCGATGCCGCCAGAGGTGAAAACGTAGTCATATTCGCTGCGTAGTTCATTCACTGCTTTGACGATGGCATCCTGATCATCAGAAACGATGCGCGCTTCCTTCAGGTCAATGCCTTTAAGGGTGAGAAAATTTGCCAGATAGGCAATGTTCTTATCTTTGGTACGGCCAGACAGAAGTTCGTCACCAATGGCGAGGATTGCGGCTGTTATGATTTCGTTCATTAACTCCAACCCTATGTTGGTGCGGGCACCGGGACTTGAACCCGGACGACCGAAGTCGAGGGATTTTAAGTCCCTTGCGTCTACCAATTCCGCCATGCCCGCATGTGATGTTTTTGCTAAACGACCTTCTACCAATAATCAAGGGAATATAAAGGAAGAACTCAATGCTCCGTGTCATTTATCGGAAAGGATACCCGTGCGGTGAGAACCTGCCTGATCTACTCCGGCAAGCAGCAGTAATTGGGATAATATTCGTTCTGCATGAATTACTGCCTCATCGCCAATTTTTGCTGCGGCTTTTGCTTCTACAGGGAGTTGGAAAGTACTTTTTGAAACAACTCAATATCAATATTGCCACCGCTTAGAATAATGCCCACGCGCTTTCCTGCCATTTTTTGACGTTCCTGCATGAGGGCTGCAAAGGAGGCTGCGCCTGCACCTTCAGCCACATTATGCGTGTCTTGATAAAGGGCTATGATTGCATCGCGAATTTCTTGTTCACTCACGCGCACTATGCGCTCGCACCCTTTCCAGATGATTTCCATGGCGTCTTTTTGCGGCACTTTACAAGCCATGCCGTCAGCGAACGTGTTGGCAGTTTTTGTGGTAACAATCCGGTTATTTTCGAAAGACTGGGCGTAGGCATCGGCGTTTTTGGAAACGACGCCAACGATTTTTGTTTTTAACCCCAAAAGGTCACGCACCGTAATCATGCTGCAAACGCCGGATCCCAGACCGATAGGTACGTATACCGTATCAAGGTTTTCCACATGATTGAAGAGTTCAAGAGCATAAGTGCCAACGCCCAGCGTCAGGGATTTATGGAAGGAGGGTATCATTGATAAATTGCGGCTTTTACTCAATTCAACAGCAACGGAACAAGCTTCGTCAAAATCTTTGCCCGAGATGATGAGTTCTGCCCCGAACGCCTCCATAGCGCGGTTTTTTTCGACGCTGTTTCCCTCGGGCACGAGAATAGTGACAGGAATTCCAGCCTTGGTTGCCGCGCGCGCAATGCTTTGACCGTGATTGCCTCTTGTTGCCGTGATCAAGCCTAGCGCGTCAGGGTTTTGTTTCTTGAAATGATTGAGATAAACGCAACCTCCGCGCACTTTAAAGGCACCAATGGGTGTATGATTTTCATGCTTTACCCAGACGTCAGCCCCTGCACGAGTGTTCAATACCGGCCATTGAATTTGTGGCGTGGGATCAAGATTGTCATATACAATTTTTGAGGAATTCATTAATTCATTCAATGAAAATAACATGTTAACACCTTTATTTAATGTATTGAATTATGTATCGATAAGGAACTCATTTGCTACCTGCAGAATGGCATGAAAGGGTTTTCTTTCCAAAGTTGTCGTTTGTGGTGTGTTCATGTTCGGCTATGAACGATATTGGGGTCAATCCTGCTACTATAAACTTCTCAACTTTTTTTTATTCAAAAATTTGCTAATTCATTTTGGTTGTTTGCAGTTCTCGATATTTATTTTGCGAAACTTGTATGTATGCTTTAAAAATCACCAAAAAAATATGTGGCGGAATTTTATGCTTGCGCTAAGGTGATTTTTTTCGGGAATATGGGAGCAGGGAATGCCTGAAATTATTAAGGCATACGTGAGAACGGTAGACGCGATAAACCAGAAGGTTGGGCAATTTGCCATGTATCTGGTTGTTGCGATGATTATCGTGCTTTTTTATTCGACGATTTCCAAAAATTTCTTTCTACCCTCCCTTTGGACGTTGGAAGTGGCGCAGTTTATTATGGTTGCCTACTATCTGCTGGGTGGTGGCTATACGTTGCAAAATGGCAGTCACGTGCGCATGGATTTGGTCTATGGTGGATGGTCTCCAAAAACCAAAGCGGCGGTGGACTGCTTCACGATCTTATTTCTGATTTTCTATCTGGGCGTCCTGTTGCGTGGGGGCATTTCGAGTACAGAATACGCGCTTGAATATGGTGAGCGGGGGCGCTCTATCTGGCGACCTTATATGGCGCCTATCAAAATCATTGCGTGTGTTGGAATTGCCTTGATGCTGGCGCAGGCTGTGGCTGAACTGTTCAAGGATATTGCACGACTCAGGGGCATCGAAATTGGTATCCGGCCAGATGATGACGAGATCAGAACCAATCAAGGCGAGGAAAGTTCCCTGTGAGTTATAATTTTATTGCCCTTCTAATGTTTTCTTCCATGATGGCCATGCTGATCTCTGGCCAACGCGTGTTTGGCGCGATTGGTGCTGTAGCTGTAATTGCCTCGGTGGCACTCTGGGGTGATGGTGGTTTTGAACTTGCCTTTACCGCTTCCATGAAGCTGATGAAGTGGTATCCGATGCTGACGCTACCCTTGTTTATTTACATGGGCTATATGCTGTCAGAATCTGGTATTGCTGACGATCTCTACCGAATGTTTCACGTCTGGTTCGGCAATCTCAGTGGGGGATTGGCAATAGGCACCGTCCTGCTGATGGTGGTAATTTCTGCCATGAATGGCCTTAGTGTTGCGGGGATGGCGATTGGTGCCAGTATTGCACTGCCGGAATTATTGCGGCGTGGCTATGATAAGATCATGGTCACGGGGGTGATACAGGCGGGGTCGTCGCTCGGAATTCTTGTGCCGCCATCGGTGGTCTTGGTGCTATACGGGATGATTGCGCGCCAGCCGGTGTCTCAATTATGGATGGCAGGCGTTTTCCCCGGCCTGATGATGGCCACGATGTTCATCATTTACATCATTGTGCGCTGTAAAATTCAACCGGAGCTTGGCCCTCCCATTTCCCGTGAAGAACTGGCCGAGATTAGTTTTTCTGAAAAGCTGAAATTGTTGCGTGCCGGTATCCTGCCGCTGATTATCTTTTTCCTGATGACCGGGTTGTTCCTGATGGGAGTTACTTCTCTAGTGGAAAGTTCTGCAGTTGGTGCAATGTCAGCTACCGTTGCGGCGATTATTCAGGGGCGCTTGACCAAAAAAGTTTTTGACGAAACCCTGCGTAAAACATTGAATATTTCCTGCATGTTCATGTGGATAATTCTTGCCGCTCTTTGTTTTGGCGCGGTGTTTGACGGGCTTGGTGCGGTTAATGCCATTAGGGGTTTTTTCCTTGATCAAATGGGTCTGGAGCCGTGGGAAGTGCTGATCCTGATGCAGCTATCGTTCCTGCTGATGGGCACATTTCTTGATGATACGGCCATGCTGGTTATTGTTGCGCCGCTTTATATTCCATTGGTAAAAGTGTTGGGCTTTGACTTAGTCTGGTACGGGGTGCTTTATACAATAACCAGTCAAATTGCCTATATGACACCGCCTTTTGGCTATAATTTATTCCTAATGCGGGCAATGGCTCCGCCCGAGGTTTCACTGAGTGACATTTATCGATCAATCGTGCCGTTTGTCGCGATCATGATATTTGCGCTTGTATTGGTAATGGTATTCCCACAGATTGCCTTGTGGTTACCTGAACAGAAATATGGAAATTAGGGTTTTGACCCTAGTGGAGGAGATGCAGCCGCAAGCTGCACAACAAGAGAAGGAGAACGCTATGACTAACAGAAGAAGTTTTATTAAAAATGCCGGTCTTGCCGGTGTTGCAGCGGGGGCTACACTTGCGGCCCCTGCGGTTCGCGCGCAACCCGCGAAAATCATCTGGCGCTTACAGACCTATGCTGGTCCTGCTTTGGCTGCGCATGTGATCAAGCCTGCAATTGATTCTTTCAATAAAGTCGCTGATGGCCAGATGGAAATTCAGCTCTTTACTGCCGATCAGATCGTTCCTACCGGAGAACTGTTTCGCGCCATGCAAAATGGTGTGATTGATGCTGTGCAGTCAGACGAAGATTCTATGGCTGCCCCTGTTGATGTATCAGTTTTCGGCGGATATTTCCCGTTTGCTACCCGTTACAGCCTCGATGTGCCTGTGCTTTTTAACCAATATGGTTTGAAAGAAATCTGGGAAGAAGCCTATAGCGAAGTGAAAAATGTAACATGGCTTTCCGCTGGTTCCTGGGATCCTTGCCACTTCAATACAAACAAGCCAATTCGGTCGCTTGAAGATTTGAAAGGTCTGCGGGTATACACATTTCCAACTGCTGGACGCTTCTTGTCTCAATTCGGCGTTGTGCCGGTTGAAATCCCTTACGAAGATGCTGAAGTTGCGGTGCAAACCGGTGAACTTGACGGCATGGCATGGTCTGGCATTACCGAAGATTATACGGTTGGCTGGGCGGATGTGACCAAATATTTCCTCACCAATAATATTACGGGTGCTTGGATTGGTTCGTTCTTTGCCAATAGTGACAAGTGGAATGAAGTGCCTCCGCATCTTCAGGAATTGTTCCGTCTTTGCATGGATTCATCGCACTATTATCGTCAACACTGGTATTGGGGCGGCGAAGCCAAACTGCGTACCCTTGCAGCCGATAAAGGACGTAAACTTGAACTGACTTCCATTCCAGAGGAAGAATGGGCGCAGGTCGAGACCAAAGCGCTTGAGTTCTGGGATGAAATTGCCAAAGGCAGTGATCGCAGCGCACGTGTTGTGAAAATTCTTCAGGAATATTCAGCAGTAATGGGCAAAGCCGGTAAACCTTACCGTAGCTAGATTGTTCTTTTAAAACCGCCTCCGCGCTAGTGGCGCGGGGGTATTTTTACGATTAAGCCTCAACAGACATTATTGGAAAGCCCTTGCCCGGAAACCTTACTCTTGAAGCATTAAAAACGGCCGTTGCTAACGGTGAAATTGATACAGTAATTGCTGCCCAAGTGGATATGCAGGGGCGTTTGATGGGCAAGCGCTTTCAGGCGGAATTTTTCCTTGAGAGTGCGGTGCATGAAACCCATTCGTGCAACTATCTGCTGGCAACCGACATGGAGATGGAAACCGTGGAGGGCTATAAAGCTGCCTCATGGGCGGCTGGCTATGGCGACTACACAATGAAGCCAGACCTATCGACCCTTCGCCTGATCCCTTGGCTTGAGGGGACAGCGATGGTGCTTTGCGATGTGGAAGATCATTCGACCCATGCGCCAGTGCCCCATTCGCCGCGTGCGATTTTGAAAAAGCAGATAGCAGCGCTTGAAGCCATGGGCATGAAGGCAACGACTGCGACCGAGCTTGAATTTTATATGTTCAAACAGACATATGAGGAAGCGCAGGTTTCCGGCTATCGCGGCATTGAAACGATCAGCGCCTACAACGAAGATTATCACATATTCCAGACCACCAAGGAAGAAGATGTGATGCGTGCCATGCGCAATGATTTATATGGTGCGGGCATTCCTATCGAGGGTTCCAAAGGTGAGGCCGATAGCGGTCAGGAAGAACTCAATGTCAAATATTCCGATGCGCTTGATTGCGCCGATAATCATGTGATTACCAAGAATGGCTGTAAAGAAATCGCTTGGGCCAAGGGCAGGGCGCTGACCTTTTTGGCCAAGTGGAGCGATAAACATGCGGGCAGTTCCAGCCATGTGCATCAATCGCTTTGGACGCTGGATGATAAGTCGTTGTTCTTCGACCCGGATGGTCAATATGGCATGTCTGATACGATGCGCCACTATCTTGCGGGACTGTTGGCCCATGCTGGCGAGATTACCTATTTTCTGGCGCCTTATATCAATTCCTATAAGCGATTTGCCAAGGGGACTTTTGCGCCGACGAAAGCAATCTGGTCGCTGGATAACCGGACTGCTGGATATCGTCTATGCGGTGCGGGTTCTAAATCTATCCGGGTTGAATGCCGGGTTGGTGGGTCGGATTTGAACCCATATCTGGCGATATCTGCCATGCTGGCCGCTGGCATGGATGGGATAAATCGCAAATTGGAACTGGAAGATGAATTTACCGGTGATGCCTATGCCGCAGAAAAAGCGCGTGGAATTCCGCAATCACTGCGCGATGCAGCGATTGCGCTTGATGGTTCATCCATGTTGCGTGAAGCGATGGGCGATGATGTGATTGACCATTATGTGCGAGCAGCTCAATGGGAACAGGAAGAATTTGACCGCGTTGTTACTGACTGGGAAGTCGCGCGCGGTTTTGAAAGGGCTTAAAATATGACGAAACTCACCTGTATTTCTCCGATTGATGGCAGTATTTTTGCCGAGCGTGAAGTGGATAGCCGTTTCGATGTGGACGCAAGACTGGCTTCCGCACGCAAAACGCAAAAGGCTTGGGCGGAACGCCCGGTTTCCGAACGTACTGCTATTGTTGACAAAGCAATATATGCGTTGGAAGCGATGAACGATGAAATCACCATCGAGATTGCCCATATGATGGGCCGTCCTGTTCGCTATGGTGGTGAAATTGGCGGCGTGAAGGAACGCGCTTTTCATATGACTTCGATTGCTGAGGCTTCATTGAAGCCGATTGAGATTGAGGATAGTGACGATTTCTTGCGCTATATTGCCAAAGAACCTGTCGGTGTTGTTCTAGTGGTTGCGCCCTGGAACTATCCGTATCTGACGGCGGTAAATACGATTGCTCCGGCACTTTCTGCTGGTAATGCTGTGATATTGAAACATTCGACACAGACTCTTCTCGCTGGTGAGCGATTTGCGCAGGCTTTTGAACAGGCTGGCTTGCCGGAAGGGCTGTTCCATAATTTGTGGCTTAGCCATGAACTGACTGCGGATTTGATTAGTGACCGTGCGTTTGATTTCATCAATTTCACCGGCTCTGTGGGCGGCGGCAAAGCGATGGAAGCTGCGGCTTCTGGTACATTTTCCTCTTTGGCTCTGGAACTGGGTGGCAAGGACCCCGGGTACGTTCGTGCTGATGCGGATATTGATGCAGCCGTTGATACGTTGATTGATGGGGCGATGTTTAATTCTGGCCAGTGCTGCTGCGGAATTGAGCGCATATATGTGCATGAAAGCCTGTTTGATTCCTTTGTTGAAAAGGCAAAGGCGATTGTCGACGGGTATAAGCTTGGCGACCCTCTCGATCCTGAAACGACGCTCGGACCGATGGCGCATGTTCGTTTCGCTACAGAAGTTCGTGCTCAAATCAAAGAAGCAATTGATGCCGGCGCAAAACCGCTGATCGATCCGGCGCTGTTTCCTCGTGACAATGGAACGGACGCCTATTTGGCACCACAGATTTTGGTGGGTGTGGATCATTCCATGCGGGTTATGCGCGATGAGAGTTTTGGGCCTGTTATTGGCATTATGAAGGTTTCTTCTGATAAAGAAGCGATTGAATTGATGAATGATTCCGATTTTGGCCTGACTGCTTCGATTTGGACCAAAGACACGCAGGCAGCGGCTGATATCGGGCGTCAGATTCAGACCGGAACTATTTTTATGAACCGCTGTGATTATCTTGATCCCGCTCTTTGCTGGACAGGCTGCAAAGATACCGGGCGCGGTGCGTCCCTTTCTGTGCTTGGCTATGACAGCGTTACACGACCAAAATCCTATCATTTGAAGAAAGCGTAAAGTCATGAGTTTGATCGCAAATTGGAGCTATCCGACCGCCATTAAATTTGGAGCCGGACGCATTGCTGAATTGCCTGATGCTTGTGCTGCATCCAATATGAAGAAACCATTGCTGGTGACTGATAAAGGTCTGGCATCCTTGCCGGTAACGCAGGGTGCACTGGATGTTTTGGAAAAGGCAGGTCTTGGCCGCGCTATTTTTAGCGAAGTGGATCCGAACCCGAATGAATTCAATCTGAAAGATGGTATTGAGGTCTATAAGGCCGGTGGCCATGACGGTGTGATCGCGTTTGGTGGTGGTTCTGGTCTTGATCTTGGAAAACTGATTGCGTTAATGGTTGGCCAGAACATTTCTGTCTGGGAATTGGAAGATGTTGGTGATTGGTGGACCCGTGCGGATTCATCCGTTATTCCGCCGATTATTGCTGTGCCGACAACGGCTGGCACCGGTTCGGAAGTTGGTCGTGCAGGGGTTCTTACCAATACCCAAACCCAAATGAAGAAAATCATTTTTCATCCCAAACTCTTGCCGGAAACCGTGATTTGCGACCCTGAATTAACTGTTGGAATGCCCAAAATGATTACGGCTGGCACTGGCATGGATGCGTTTGCCCATTGCCTTGAAGCTTATTCTTCACCCCACTATCACCCAATGTCGCAAGGGATCGCTCTAGAAGGCATGCGGTTGGTGAAGGAAAATCTTGTCCGTGCGTATACTCACGGTCATGACCTTGAGGCGCGGGCTGAAATGATGAGTGCTGCTGCAATGGGTGCAACAGCTTTCCAAAAAGGTTTGGGAGCGGTTCACTCGCTTTCTCATCCGATTGGCGCGGTATATCATACTCATCACGGCACAACGAACGCCGTTGTTATGCAGCCAGTATTGAACTTTAATCGGCCGGCAATTGAAGAACGTATCAATCGGGCTGCTGCCTATCTTGGCATTGAAGGTGGGTTTGAAGGGTTTTATGATTATGTGGGATCGCTGAATGCAGCACTTGATATCCCAAAGAACCTCACAGACCTTGGCGTGAAAGATCCTGATCTGGATCGTCTGACTGAAATGGCTTTGGAAGATCCAAGTTGTGGTGGTAATCCGATTGAGATGAATACGGAAAACACACGGGCATTGTTTGAGGCGTGCCTTTAATTTAAGCGTAGCTAAAGCAGTTTCTTGAGGCGGCGTCCGGCGGCTAGATAGTCGGCCGGATTGCGTGCTTTTCCGTTTCTGCGCACTTCGTAGTGTAGATGCGGGCCTGTGCTTCGGCCGGTGCTGCCTACGGTGCCAATCTTTTTACCAATGGTGATTTTTTGCCCTTTTTTCACGTAGAACCGGCGCAAATGGGCGTAGCGGGTGATAAAGCCACCCACATGCTTGATCTCAACCATTTTGCCATAGCCGCCCTTGCGACCAGCGTGGATCACAGTGCCACTGGCAGTAGCCAAGACGGGTGTTCCTGTTTTTCCTTTGAAATCAAGTCCTGAGTGTACGGCTCTGCGGCCGTTAAACGGATCGGTTCTCAGACCAAAGCGACTGGAAGTCTTTTGGCCCGGCACAGGATTGGCGAGGGGGAGTGCCTTTGCTGTACGTGCGATTTTCTTCAGATTGCTTAAAGAGTTATCTAGCGCATTCAAATAGCCGTCAAAATTGATGGATGAATCAACTGGAATAAATGGCCCGCCTATTTGGGCGTTATCCGTCTTGGCGATGGCAATGCCGACATTCTTCAATATTGCTACGATTTTTCCGGATTTTGCTTGTGCTGCAGAATGTAATCCTTCGAGTGTGGCAATTTGATGTGACTGGATGCGGTCAATGTCGCTGGCTACTTGGCCAAAAATACCTTCACCACCAAAGCTGTTTGAGAGAATATGGTTGTTTGTCTGCCTCATGGAGGATTGATTTATATCCTGTATCCCATTGTTGGAACCGCGTAAGAAGAGGCCTGATAGCTTGTCCTGTTTGGGGGCTACTGTTCCGGCTCGAATACTACCGGTTTTGAGGAAATCAATTTTGTCTGGATTGTCCGGTCGTTTGGTAGGTGTGGAGATGGCCACAGTCTTCAGACCAGCGGTTTTTGCTTTGGAAATGAGTTTTTCCATTTTTCCATCGCGTGCGGCCAGCTTTTCCTGCCGGCCAACCAGATCAGCGACCTTAGCTTCGATGGCTTTTTGGTCCAGCAATTGTCTGCTTGTTACACGGTCGAGCTTTATACGCAGGGCTGCGATGCGATCTTCGTATTCGTGCAGGGTACGTGCATGACGTGCCTGAGATGCCCCCATTAAATCATCACGAAAAACCAGATAGGCGGTGGCGCTGAAATATCCGACCATAAACATGAACAGCAACCCGGTGATTGCTGCAAACAGCGCAGGGCGAACAACGAAGCTTTTGCTTCTCCCGTTTTTGGTAATCATGATCGTTGGAAGCTCGGTGCGTTTTCCAAAACTGCCAGGTTCACGTATTGGAGATGGGTTCATATTGAAACTACTTCATTTACTTACTTTGAGCACATTTGCTTTTCGTAGAACCGCTCATGCGCTCAAATTTTGCTCTTTACGCACTTCTTATCCGAAAACCAACTTCCACTTTTCAGGAAATGCTCTGGTTTCATCAGAACATTTTATGGTTAACAAACTCTTTTAATTTGGAAGAAACGAGTGAAATCAATTTCCTAGAGAAGAAAGTGACCGGTAGAAGCCGGGAGTGATACCGCTGGCGCTACGAGCTCTTTCATTGATGGGGGGACGGATTTGGCCCCGAAAATTAGCGCGTACCAGTCTTTGGAATGTTGCCGCCGGTTCCACACCTTCGCGGTAACATAAAAATCGGAACCATTTTGCACCAACGGCCACGTGGCCTTTTTCATCCTCGTAAATGATGCGGAATATATCGGCAGAAGGCGTGTCGCCAGCCTGTTCCAGCTTTAATATGAGAGAAGGGGTGACATCCAACCCACGTGCTTCAAGCACCAGTGGTACGATCGCTAATCTTGCAGTGAGGCTGATGCTGGTCTGTTGAGCCGCTTCCCATAGGCCGTCATGGGCGGGTAAATCGCCATAGGTTGCGCCAAATTCTGCCAGCCGATTTTGCAGCAGGGCGAAATGTTTAGCTTCTTCATTGGCTACCATGACCCAGTCGTCGAAAAACGAACGGGGCATTTTTGTATCGGCGAAACGGGCAATGATATCGAGGGCCAGATCAATGGCGTTGAGTTCAATATGGGCGATTGCATGTAATAGAGCTATCCGGCCTTTTCGGGAGTTGAGGGTGCGTTTAGGCACCTGATCAGGGGGAAGTAGCTCTGGCTTTTTTGGTCGTCCGGGCCTGTTCGGTGGTTTGATATTTTTAGAACTGATTAGGGACAAACGACGCGCATACCACAACTTGGCCATTTGCTGGGTCAGCAAAATCTTGTTGCCTAGTTGGGGTTCTTTCAAAGCGGCGATTGCACCGCCCGCCAGACATGTTGGGGATATTCCATTTTTCTGCATGAATTTCTCTAAAGGCTTTTTAACCGTTCGAGAACTTCGTCCACATGGCCAGATACTTTTACCTTGTGCCATGCCTCAACCACTTTGCCTGATTTGTCGATCAGCAAAGTTGTGCGTTCGACCCCCATATATTTTCGGCCGTACATGCTTTTTTCGACCCAGATGCCATAGGCTTGCAGGGTTTCTTTTTCCTCATCTGATACAAGCGATACTTTGAGATCATGTTTTACTATAAATTTGTCGTGTTTTTTTACCGGATCAGGTGAAAGCCCGATCACAATTGCGCCCAGTTTTTCAAATTCGGCGAGCTTTCCGGTAAAGTCTATTGCTTCCATTGTGCAACCGGAAGTGTCGTCCTTTGGGTAGAAAAACAGAACGACAATTTTATCCCGATTTTCGGACAGGCAGAATTTGCTGTCTCCGTCCGTTGGAAGGTCGAAATCTGGTGCTTGATCACCCTTTGTTATTTGTGCCATTTTGCCTTCCTTTCGACAAGAATACTTGTGATAGATTGTTTTGCTGGTTCCGGTGGGTATTATGGCGACGATAGCGCGATTTAATTACAATTTGGAGCCGAAACTTGCTGAAGTTTACCAAAAATCAACCGGGATCACAGATTAATAGGCATAGTGATCCTGATCCTTGGCAGGGTGAATGACAATAACGTTTCATAGCCAACAAATTTGTAGATGAATATATCCAATTCCAAACAGGCAAATGAAGATGTTGGCGATGCTCTGAGCGCGCCGCCTGAATTGCGCTTGCGTTTGAGGGTATGGCGGATTTCCCGTGTTATATTCGCGGCAACAATTGTTCTTTCTTTGGTATTTTTTCTGATTGCCGTGTCGATGTATTTCCTGATTTCCGGCACTTCAGGAAAACAATCAGTGATTCAGTCTCGTTTGGAATCCACTCTGCAAAAGGCCATTGGGCCCGACTATAAAGTTGTGCTGGATACAACAGATTTTCAGTTTTCGCTGCCGGGAATGTTGTCTGTAGATAGTCCTGATGTGAGAATTCTACGTTCGGATAATCAAAAACTGGTGGCAGAAATTGGGTCCATTCGCTTCAGTATGAAAGTTTGGCAAACTCTTTTTGGTAATGCCGGATTTGAATCAGTAGTTATTGATAGAGCCAAATTGTCAGCGGATGAGTTTGTCGGTGGTTCGGGGCTTAGGGTTCCCAGCCATATAAAACCAGCTTTGAGTGCTATGGGCAGAAAGCTTAATGAGTTTTCATTACTGGCCAAAAGAGACCTGTTTCGAACTTTGAAGATAACTGATTCCAGCCTTACGGAAATGTTGCAAGAGGCTTCTCCGGCCAAATCTGTATATATCAAAAGTTTGGAACTGCGTGGTGATTCACGGGGGTTTTTCAAATTGGATGGTACGCTTGAGAGCGAGAAATCCACTATTACGCTTGGTGCAAGTTATGAACTGAATGAGGAGCAACAGTCGGTTTTGAAACTTCGCGGTGAAGGGCTGAACCTTGTGGGCTGGGTGCCGTTACCGGAGAGTGAAATTGGGCCCTTTGGTTCAAATGCCATCATTGGATGGAAAGCCCAATTTTCGTTCAATAAGGATTTTTCACCACATGAACCCACAATTTCTGTTTATTCGAATAAGCATGATTTGCGTGTGGGTAAGGAACTGACAGAGGTTGAGAAGTTTGAAGTCAATTTACGCCTGATTCCCGAAAAAAACCAGATTGAGCTTGATCGCTCAGAATTGTCGATAGGAAAATTGCACAGCTGGTTTATCGGTGGCTTGCGTCCGGCTGACGCTGCGATCGGCTATGCCGGGCCGGTAGAATACGAGGTTATTGCTGAAAAAGCGTTGGTGGAAAATCTCAAAAAATCTGAAAAAGCGATTCCAGCAGCTTTTTCTGCTCGGGGGTTTTGGTTCCCCGGAGAAGCGCGTCTTGAAGTTAGTCAGGCATTGATGGCGACCAATGGAGGAAAAATTGAAGGCAGTGGAAGTTTTGGATTCAAAAAATCATCGGTCTCTATTGCTGCTGATGCCTCAACAAAAGGTATATCTGCAATTGCAGTCAAACAGTTTTGGCCATTCTTTTTAGGCAAGCGCGCGCGCGATTGGGCGCATAAACACCTTATCAGCGGCAGGATTGAAAATGCCCGGATGGTGGCAGCGATTCCAGAAGGCATTGTTGGCAATATTGATAAGGGTGCGCGCCTTAAACCTGAACATTTACAAATGGTTGTCGAGTTCAAGGACGGTAGTTTTCAACCATTTGGCAAACTGCCTCCAGTGATTGATGCAAAAGGGGCGGTAACCCTCAGTGGTATGCAGGTTGATGTGGCTTTCAGCGAAGGTAAAATTGAAGGCGGCGAATTTGGAATAGCGACTCTTGCCTCTGCCAAATTTTCCATTGCAGATTTTGCAGACAGACCGGCATTGGCCAGTGCCGAATTTACGCTTGATGGTAAAGCTTCCGTTTTGGCAAGCATTGCAGAATCAGAACCATTGCGGGTGATGACAAGGTTGAAATCAAATGCCGGTGAACTTAGCGGCATGGCTCACGCAAACATCATCGCCAAATTTCCCCTTGTTGCAAAGGTGAAAGAGAGCGAAGTGAAGTGGAATGCGTTGGTAGATCTAAAAAAAGTTTCGATGAAGCGGAAAATTTCCGGTCGAAAGTTGAGCAATATAAATGTACTGATTGATGCGAACTCGGAAGTTGCATGGATTTCTGGAACTGCTTCCATTGATGGGGTTTCGGCCAAACTCGATATTGTGGAGCCGCTTGGGGAGAAGTCGAGTTATAAAAAATCCCGCAAATTTGTAGCCACCCTTGATGATAAAATGCGTAAAAAAATCGGACTTAATCTGTCTCCGGTGATTGTCGGGCCTATCGTGTTGCGCGTGGAACAAGTTGCTGGAAAAGTGGAGAAACAGTATCTCGATCTGACCAAAGCGGAGATTAATTTGCCGTGGGTTGGGTGGAGCAAAGGGGCAGGAATTCCGGCAGAGGCGACCTATACCCTGAAGTCGAAATCCAAAGTGAATCGGTTTAAAAATATTTCGATTTCCGGTGATGGATTTCACGCCAAGGGTAGTCTGGTGTTTGATAGAGCAGGTTTACGTGGCGCAAATATGAAGAACGTTGCGCTGAATGACGGCGATGATTTTGATCTGCAAATATCGCGCAAAAAGGGTGTGTTTGATATCAGTGTGAAAGGTCGTTCCTATGATGCGCGCGGATTGATAAATTTGTTGATTCACGAAGGGGATTATGACAATACGCAAGATGGTAGATCGGTAAAAGTAGTTGTACAAATGGACAAGCTGCTTGGGTTTAACTCTCACCAAATTAGTAATGCATCTACTCAATATCTCGCTAGCGATGGCAGGATTGATCATTTGTCGATTGCGGGGATAGCCGGGAGTGGCAAACCATTTCAGGTGTTGGCTACGCGCGAAGGAGAAGAAACCGAATTTGAGTTTGTTGCCGAGGACGCGGGCCATGCACTGGCCTTTGTGAATATTTATAGCCGGATGCAGGGCGGCGTGTTGAATTCTAGGCTGAAAAAGCAGGGTGATGGCCCATATATTGGTGATGTCACTGTTCGCAATTTCGTATTGATCGATGAGCCGCGCCTCAAAAAACTTGTGAGTGCCAGACCACCTGATAGCGGGTTGCGAAATGGTGAAGCTGTGTCTCGAAGCCTGAAAAAAGTAACAACTAACAAAGCAAAATTTTCCCTTGCTCGTGCGCGCATTGAAAAGGGAAATGGCTATTTGAATGCTCATGACGGGCTGATGCGCGGTGCCCAAATCGGCTTTACTTTTGATGGAACGATCTATGACGAGAATGATTTTACCAATGTTAGAGGCACGTTTATGCCTGCCTACGGGATTAGCAAGGTGGTTGCAGCCATTCCGATTATCGGTTCGATTTTCAGTAATGGTCGCGATGGTGCGTTGATTGGCATCACTTATCGTTTGAAAGGAAAGATGGCCAGCCCGGACCTAAGCATCAATCCGCTGTCTCTGGCGACGCCGGGTATTTTTAACAAGATATTTGAGTTCAAAAAATAACAACGCTTTCTTGGCTCACGGCGCATCTTCGTGTATCTGAAAAAATGATGCTGGATTAAATTGGCTGGACTAACACGTGGCGTTTTTTGCCCATCGACAATTTGACCACACTATCTGCGTTCAAGTCTCCCTCGCCAATTTTCAAACCTTCATCTGAAATTGCCTGATCGTTGATTTTAACCGCTCCGCCCTTGATGTGGCGGCGAGCTTCGCCGTTTGATTTGGCAAAACCTGCTTGCACCAATAAAGAAAGAACCCCAATGCCATCGTTGAAATCGCCGGAAGCAACTTCAATTGAAGGTAGTGTACTTGCAGCCCCTCCTTCTTCGAAGGTTTTGCGGGCGGTTTCTGCTGCAAGTTCTGCAGCTTCTCTACCATGAACCATGGCGGTTGCTTCGGTGGCCAAAACTTTTTTGGCTTCGTTTAGTTCTGCGCCCTCAAGGGCTTGGTAGCGCCTGATTTCATCCATTGGCAGTTTGGTAAAAAGCTTCATAAAACGTGCCACATCAGCGTCTTCTGCATTGCGCCAATATTGCCAGTAGTCATAAGAAGAAAGCATTGAATCCGAGAGCCATACGGCGCCATCGGCCGTCTTGCCCATTTTTGCACCCGATGAGGTGGTGAGAAGTGGTGTTGTAAGCGCGAATAAGTCGTCGCATCCTGCGCGTCGGCCCAAATCTACACCGGAAACGATGTTCCCCCATTGGTCGGAACCGCCCATTTGTAGCTGGCAGTCATAACGCTTGTTCAATTCAACATAATCATAGGCCTGTAAGATCATGTAGTTGAATTCGAGGAACGATAAATGCTGTTCTCGCTCTAGGCGCATTTTTACGCTGTCGCGTGCCAGCATCTGATTGACCGAAAAATGTTTGCCATATTCGCGCAAGAACTGGACGTAGTTCAGTTTGAGCAACCAATCGGCATTATCTGACATAATGGCGTCTTTTGGGCCATCACCGAAAGTCAGCAATCTTGAGAATACATGCTTGATACCAGCTTTGTTTTCTTCAATCAGCTCAGGCGTCAAGATTTGGCGGCTGGCATCCTTGCCGGATGGATCCCCGACCATGGTTGTGCCGCCGCCCATCAGGGCAAGCGGGCGGTGTCCGGTTTGCTGGAACCAGTATAGCATCATGATTTGCACCAGACTTCCTGCGTGCAGGCTGGGCGCGGTTGCATCAAAACCGATATAGGCAGTTACCGTCTTTTTACATAACAGAGCGTCGAGGCCGGATTCATCAGATATTTGATGAATAAAACCACGCTCGGACAGGATTTGCAGAAACTCGGATTTGAATGCGGACATGATAGAAATTTCCCTGTAAACTTTGTCTGCCATTTGCTTTGATTCACTCAAAGTTTAAGCAGGCTGGAGCCATTTAGCAGGTTCTAATGAAAAATTCACGGGGAAAATGCCTAGATGGGTAAAATCTGGACAGCAATTGGTCTTATGAGCGGCACTAGCATGGACGGAATTGATGTGGCGCTGGTGCGTTCTGATGGTGAAGGACATGTTGAACGCGGGGCGTCGCAGTTTTTTGCCTATGATCCGGCGATGCGGGATTTGCTGGGAGATGCGCTGGAAACAGCTAAGGAAATTACGAACCGCACCGAAAGACCCGGTAATCTGCAACAAGTTGAGCAGGAAGTTACGCGGCTGCATGTTGATGCCGTGAAGGGCTTTATGGAAAGTCAGGATTTGTCGGTTGAAGCCGTGGATATGATTGGGTTTCATGGGCAGACAGTGCTGCATCGCCCGGGTATCGGGTTAACGGTACAATTGGGCGATGGTGATCTGCTTGCCAGTGAAACCGGGATTCCTGTGGTTTATGATATGCGGGCCAATGATATGAAATTTGGCGGGCAGGGCGCACCCTTGGTCCCGGTTTATCATCAGGCGCTGGCCAGTTCGCTGCCAGAGGAATTGCGTGAGAAAATGCCGGTGGTTTTTGTCAATATTGGCGGGATTTCAAACATCACCTATATCGGCGCGGATGATGAGCTGATCGCCTTTGATACTGGCCCCGGAAACGCGTTGATTGATCAATGGGTGCAGGCCCATGCGGGTATTCCGTTTGATCAGGGCGGTATGATTGCTGCTGAAGGGCAGGTAATTCGGGGATTGGTGGATAGATATCTGGACGATCCATATTTTGCCAAAAAAGTCCCGAAGTCACTGGATCGCAATGATTTTCGTATGCCTGATCCAAGTGAAGCAAGCCTCGAAGACGGCGCAAAGTCGCTTGCCAATTTGAGTGCGGCGGCAATATTCAAAGCCTGCGAGCATTTGCCGGATATGCCAAAGCTCTGGATTATTTGCGGTGGTGGACGGCATAACCCCGCCATCATGGCCGATCTCAAAGAGATGGGTGATGCAATGGAGGCAGATGTTGTGAGTGCGGAAGATGCAGGTTTTGATGGCGATGCGATGGAAGCCGAAGCTTTTGGTTATTTGGCTATTCGTGCGAAGCTTGGCTTGCCTCTGACTTTTCCTGATACGACGGGTGTGCGGGAGCCTGTTAGCGGTGGAATTCTCAGAAATTGAGAATTCCAAATTTCCTAACGCAGCAGCATCGTTTCTTCCACACCGCCTTCGATCAAGCCTAAGCGCTTATCCAGATAAGTGCTGCATTCCTCTATGAGCTCTTCATTGTGCTCGGTGAAGAAGTGGTTGGCATCTTCCATGGTGTTTTGGGTGATTAGGATGCCTTTTTGTGCTTTTAGCTTGTCTACCAGTTCCTGAACGTCTTCTGGCGTAGAAACTTTGTCTTCTGCGCCGTGAATGATCAGGCCTGAAGATGGGCAAGGTGCCAGAAATGCGAAATCATATATGTTTGGCTGCGGTGATATCGACATGAAGCCTTCGATTTCCGGGCGGCGCATTAAGAGTTGCATGCCAATCCATGAACCGAAGGAGAAGCCAGCAATCCAGCAACCACGGCTATCAGGGTGCAGGCTTTGAACCCAATCAAGGGCTGCTGCTGCATCTGACAATTCGCCCAGTCCGTGATCGAATTCGCCCTGACTTCTTCCAACGCCGCGAAAATTGAAACGCAGTGTGGTGAAGCCGCGCTCCACAAACATATAAAACAGGTCATAGACGATTTTATTGTTCATGGTGCCACCGAATTTTGGGTGGGGATGGGGGTGCAGAATGATTGCAATCGGGGCTGTTTTGTCGGCAGACGGCTGGTAGCGTCCTTCCAACCGGCCTGAAGGGCCGTTAAAAATTACCTCTGGCATACTCTCTCCTGTACTTTTCTAACTGGTTTATTGGCGTTTTTATGACAAACTTGTCAAAAACACTCAGGAATTACGAATTATTGCCACGTAGTTTGTTTTGTGGCCTTGACCTTCGGCAATTGCCTTCTTACAACCTAGTTTAGAATTATTCAAAACTAAAAATTACGGTAAGCTCCGTAGAAGCAATTTTCATAGGAACCAAGGGCCTTCATAGACAATCGCGTGTAGCAATTACAAGTAAATTGCGCGAAATTTGCAAATAGTGTTGATTGAGGCTTAATTTCAGGAATTCAAAAGGTGCAAACTTCCGGCTCCCACATGGCCAAGAATCAAACCGAAAGGACCTATCTCGATTATAATGCCAGCGTACCGCTTCTCGATGACGCGCGCGCGGTGATGATTGAAGTGTTGGGTTCGTTTGGCAATGCATCTTCGGTGCATTTTGAAGGTCGGGAATTTCGCAAAGCCGTTGAGAATGCACGCCAGCATGTGGGTGAACTGGTTGGGGCGAATGCCAATCAGATCATTTTTACATCAGGTGCCACCGAAAGTGCTACGCATGCGCTTTCGCCGATTCTTCGCGCAGGTGGTCATGATATCGGGATCAGTACGCTTTATGTGAGCGCGGTTGAACATCCGTGTGTTTTCTCCGGCGGCAGGTTTTCAGCGCAGAATGTACGTATTTTACCTGTTACCGAAGGCGGCGTGCTGGATTTGGACGCTTTGCGTGAGGCCATGCGGTCCCATGATCATACCAATGGTGCTGCCATGGTGGCCGTGATGCTGGCTAATAACGAGACCGGCATTATGAATCCGATTGAGGATATCAGCCAGATTGTTCGTGAATACGGGGCTTATTTGATGGTGGATGCGGTGCAAGCCGTGGGAAAAGTGCCAGTTTCAGTTTCAGAGCTTGGGGCACATTTCGTGATTGTCTCTAGTCACAAGCTTGGCGGCCCGCAAGGCGTGGGTGCCTTGATATTGGGCGACCCTTCCTTGTCGCCTCTGCCATTGTTGCGTGGTGGCGGGCACGAGAACTTTCAACGGGCAGGAACCGAGAACGTTGCCGGGATTGCTGGCTTCGGTGCTGCCTGTGAATGGCAGGTTGCAAATGCCGGTGGAGCGGATTTCGTGGTCGATCTGCGGGATAAGATTGAGAGTGGTGTGAAAGAAATTGCGCTGGAGGCTGGTAACAGCATCGCGCAACCTGTGATTTTTGGCGAGAGTGAGCGGCGGCTAGGTAATACTGCTTGTTTTGCTCAGGCTGGCGTAAGTGCGGAAACAGCGCTTATTTCATTGGATTTGGACGGGATATCGGTATCCTCCGGTTCAGCTTGTTCGTCTGGAAAAGTTAAACGCTCCAGCGTGCTTGAAGCGATGGGTGTTGATGATGAGCTCAGTGCTTCAGCGTTACGGATTAGCCTTGGCTGGCAGTCTAATGATCACGACACGACGAAATTTTTGGATGCGTGGAAAAAGCTTGTTCAAAGAGCGGCTTGAGGCCGAAGAATGTAATTGAAATTGGGATGGCAAAAGCTTATCTCAGGTATGTAAACTCTAATTGCGGGCCTTGAACCCGTACCTAGGATGGACAAATGGCAGCGGTTCAAGAAACCATCGATGCCGTCAAAGAAATTGGCGTCGAAAAATATAAATATGGCTTCACAACTGATATTGAGTCAGAAAAGGCCCCAAAAGGGCTGAATGAAGATGTCATTCGCTTTATTTCGGCCAAAAAAGATGAGCCGGAATGGATGCTGGCATGGCGGCTGGACGCCTATCAGCGCTGGTTGACCATGGAGGAGCCTGATTGGGCGCGGGTCAATTATCCGAAGATCGATTTCAATGATATCTACTATTATTCCGCTCCGAAGAATTTCGAAGATGGGCCAAAATCGCTGGACGAAGTCGACCCGGAATTGCTGAAAACCTATGAAAAGCTTGGTATTCCTTTGCGTGAGCAGGAATTGCTGGCCGGTGTTCGCAGGCAAGGTGAACCAAGCACACTGGATGATAACCCATCTGATAATGTCTATGCATCCGGTCGTGTGGCGGTGGACGCGGTGTTTGATAGTGTTTCTGTGGTTACGACCTTTAAGGCGGAACTGGCGAAATCCGGTGTGATTTTCTGCCCGATTTCAGAAGCGATCAGGGAGCATCCTGAGCTTGTGAAGAAATATCTGGCTTCTGTCGTGCCTGTTTCGGACAATTACTACGCCACGCTCAATTGTGCGGTGTTTACCGATGGTTCTTTTGTTTATATCCCGGAAGGCGTTCGCTGTCCGATGGAGCTTTCCACCTATTTCCGCATTAATGAGGTGAATACTGGCCAGTTCGAGCGCACGCTGATCATTGCGGAAAAAGGTTCTTACGTTTCCTATCTTGAGGGTTGTACCGCGCCTCAGCGCGATGAAAACCAGCTTCATGCGGCGGTGGTTGAGCTGATTACCCATGAAGATGCTGAGATTAAATATTCTACCGTGCAAAACTGGTATCCGGGCGATGAGACCGGCAAAGGTGGTATCTATAATTTCGTGACCAAGCGCGGTGATTGCCGGGGTGATAACTCCAAGATTTCATGGACGCAGGTTGAAACGGGATCAGCCATTACGTGGAAATATCCAAGTTGTATTTTGCGCGGTGATGGTTCGCAGGGTGAATTTTATTCGATCGCGGTTTCAAACGGGGCACAGCAGATCGATTCCGGCACCAAAATGATCCATTTGGGCAAGAATACCTCCAGCCGGATTATCTCCAAAGGGATTTCTGCCGGTAGATCGCAAAATACTTATCGCGGGCGGGTTTCTGCCCATCGTAAGGCGTCGGATGCGCGAAACTTTACCCAGTGTGATTCCTTGTTGATCGGTGATCAGTGCGGGGCGCATACGGTTCCGTATATCGAAGCGAAGAACTCTTCGGCTCAGTTTGAGCATGAGGCAACAACTTCGAAAATTTCGGATGATCAGCTGTTTTACTGCCTACAACGGGGCATTCCCGAAGAAGAAGCCATTGCACTGATCGTCAACGGATTCGTTAAAGACGTCATTCAGAAACTACCGATGGAATTTGCGGTCGAAGCGCAAAAACTAATCGGGATTTCCCTTGAGGGAAGCGTGGGCTAACCGACATTCGTTGGCGCTTATTTGAACACAAATTGAATTTATGGACATAGAAATACGATGATTGAAATTAAGAACCTTCACGTTAAGATAGCGTCAGAAGACACTGAGATTATTAAAGGTTTGAATTTAACTGTTCAAGATGGGGAGGTTGCTGCCATCATGGGGCCGAATGGTTCTGGCAAGTCGACGCTTTCTTATGTCTTGGCCGGTAAACCGGACTATGAAATCACCCAAGGCGAAGTGCTTTTCAACGGTCAAAACTTGTTGGAAATGGAGCCATTCGAACGGGCTGCTGCCGGTGTATTTCTTGCTTTTCAATACCCGATGGAAATTCCTGGCGTTGCCACGATGAACTTCCTTAAGGCTGCGATGAATGCCCAGCGTAAAGCGCGTGGTGAAGATGAGTATACCACGCCCGATTTCATTAAAAAGGTGAAGGCTGCGGCGGGCAAGCTCGATATTGATATGACGATGCTGAAACGTGCATTGAATGTGGGTTTTTCCGGCGGCGAGAAGAAGCGTGCGGAAATCTTGCAAATGGCGCTGCTAGAACCAAGCCTTTGTATTCTGGACGAAACGGATTCTGGACTTGATATCGATGCGTTGAAAATTGTTTCAGACGGCGTGAATGCGC
Organism: Rhizobiaceae bacterium; assembly: GCA_045047085.1. Lineage (GTDB taxonomy): Bacteria > Pseudomonadota > Alphaproteobacteria > Rhizobiales > Rhizobiaceae. The sequence continues at coordinate 25,124 of JASFYT010000008.1, forward strand.
TGCGTGATCCAAAACGTTCATTTATCGTCATCACCCATTACCAGCGTTTGTTGGAGCATATCGTGCCGGATAGTGTGCATGTGCTTTACAAAGGCCGCATTATTCAATCTGGCGACAAGTCGCTGGCCTTGCATCTGGAAGAAAAAGGCTATGCTGACGTGATTGCGTCAGCTGCATAGGAAGTTTGGGAACCATGAATGCAGTTTTGAAACATAATGCGGTTGAAGAAAGTTTGTTGGCAATGGCCGGTGAAGGCGTTGCTGCTGATAATTTGCGCCAGTATGGCCTGCCCACCCGCCGGGTTGAGGCGTGGCATTATACGGATTTGCGCCGCCTGTTGAAGCATGTGCCTGCACGTGCTGAAAAGCTGAGTGCAGAAGAAGCAAAAAAGGTCGCTGAAAACTATTCACGCCTCGTACCGGTTATTCGCCTGCCATTGTTTGACGGGCAATATCTGGAGGATTTTACCGACGAACTTCCTGCTGGATGCAGAGTGTCCCGGTATGACGGTGTAAACGGCTCGAATTATTCCAAAGACGATGCAATCGGGTTGTTGCAAGGGCTTATGGGCGCTGTGGGTGTGCAGATTGAGATCGAAGACGGTGCTACAGTTGATACGCCGCTTGGTATGCCGCATACCTCAACAAGTGCTGCCTATAGCGGGGTTTCTCATTCTGTCAGGGTTGGCAAGGGTGCGAAAGTTTCATTAATGGAGCGCTACCTTTCACCCGATGATATGGGCGCGCAGGTTAATGCGATCAGTCATTTAAATGTGGGCGAAGACGCTGATGTAACATGGGTTATTCTCCAGGAACACGGGGATGACGCGACCCATTTGGCGCAATTGCATGTTTCTCTGGAAACAAATGCCAAGCTCACCGTTCTCATGCTCAATTGCGGTGGTAAATTGGTGCGTCAGGAAATTATTGTTGCGGTTAAGGGCGAGAATTCAGAGCTAAATGTGCTCGGGGTAAATCTTGTTGGTGGCGAGTCCCATGTGGATGTAACCACTATAATGGTCCACTCGGTCGAAGGTACAGTTTCTACCCAGCTTTACCGCAATGTGGCAACGAACAGGGGCCACGGTGTCTTTCAGGGGCAAATTAAAGTAGCACAAGCAGCGCAACGGACTGATGCAAAAATGTCCTGCAATACGTTGCTTTTAAGTGATGAAGCGGAATTTTCGGCCAAGCCGGAGCTTGAAATTTTTGCCGATGATGTGCTTTGCGGCCATGGTGCGACAGTTACGGATATCGATGATGATCATCTGTTTTATCTCAATGCCCGCGGAATTCCAGATGAACAGGCACGTGCGCTTTTGATCAAGGCATTTGTCGATGAGACTTTTGATGATCTGGCAAATGAGCATGTTGAAAAGGCTCTGATCGCCAGAATCGATACATGGCTACAAAAAAACGGTTCGTAACATGACTGATACAAAATACGATGTTGAGGCAATTCGCGCAGATTTTCCGATTCTTTCCCGTGAAGTTTACGGTAAGCCTTTGGTTTATCTTGATAATGGTGCCTCAGCGCAAAAACCGCGCCAGATGATTGATGCGGTGTCGGGTGCATACGAAAACCAGTATTCCAACGTGCATCGCGGCCTGCATTATCTCTCGAACGAGACTACTCAGGCTTATGAGGATGCGCGCGAAAAGGTTCGTAGCTTCCTGAATGCGCCAACTGTCGACGAAATTGTTTTCACTTCGGGTACAACTGAAGCAATCAATCTCGTGGCCTATGGTTATGCGATGAAGGAACTTGTTGAGGGTGATGAGATCATCATCACCTTGATGGAGCATCATTCCAATATCATTCCGTGGCATTTCCTGCGTGAACGTATGGGCGTGAAGCTGGTATGGATTGGTGTGGATGATGATGGCAGTTTTGATATTGCCAAGTTCGAAGAAGCCATTACTCCGCGCACAAAGCTAGTTGCAGTTACCCATATGTCGAATGTGCTCGGTACGGTTACCCCGTTGAAAGATATGACGAAAATTGCGCATTCTCACGATATTCCGGTGATGGTTGATGGTAGCCAGAGCGCTGTGCATATGCCAGTGGATGTGCAGGATCTGGATGTGGATTTTTATTGCTTTACTGGCCACAAAACCTACGGCCCGTCGGGCATTGGTGTGCTGTACGGCAAAATGGATATTTTGCGCCAGATGCGGCCATTTCAGGGTGGTGGCGAGATGATTTTGGACGTCAGCATGGACAAAGTTACCTATGCCGAGCCGCCCCATCGTTTTGAAGCTGGTACGCCGCCTATTGTGCAAGCTATTGGATTGGGCGCTTCGCTTGACTATATGGAGAGTAAGGGGCGTGATTTGATTGCCGCCCATGAAGCTGAGTTGTGCGCTTATGCTCACGAGCAGTTAGGCAAGATCAGTTCTCTGCGTATTTATGGCAATGCGCCCGGAAAAGGTGCTATAATCTCATTTGCACTGGAAGGTATTCACGCCCACGATGTTTCCATGGTGATTGACAGGGCCGGGGTGGCGGTGCGTGCCGGGACACATTGTGCACAGCCGCTATTGCAACGTTTTGGGGTGACTTCCACCTGTCGTGCGAGCTTTGGGATGTATAACACCAAGGCAGAAGTGGATGTATTGGCTGAGGCGCTGGAAAGTGCGCGGAAATTCTTCTCTTAGAGATAATAGTGAGATTTGACGATGAGTGATGACATTAAAGACACCGAAAAAAATACCGAAAACGAAGTTGGCCCTAATGAGGCGGCCCTTGGTACAGGGAATGCTTCCAGCATTCCGGCTGAAGAGCTTCAACGCATGACCAATGATATCGTTGCGGCCATCAAAACCGTTTATGACCCTGAAATTCCATCGGATGTCTACGAATTGGGCCTGATTTACCGCATCGACATCGAAGATGACCGCATGATCAAGGTTCAAATGACCCTCACAGCGCCCGGGTGCCCGGTTGCGGGCGAGATGCCCATATGGGTGCGCGATGCCGTGGCAAGTGTCTCAGGCGTGATGGATGTGGACGTTGAAATGGTGTTTGACCCGCCTTGGACACCGGAACGTATGTCGGAAGAGGCTCAGATTGCTCTAGGTTGGTACTAAACCGGTATTGGGCCGGTATTGATATCTTTACCTCTGGGTATTATCTTAGGGGGAGATGGTTTTGAAAGGTTTTAGTCCTATGGGCAGCTTTGATATTATTACCCTTACAGATGCTGCGCGCTCGCGCGTTGGTGATATTCTGAGCGCTAATGATAGCGCCAAGGGCATTCGTGTTGGCCTGAAAAAGGGCGGCTGTGCCGGTATGGAATATACCGTCGATCTGGTGAACGATCCGGAAGCAGGCGACGACAAGGTCGAGATATCTCAGGGGACTGTTTATATCGACCCGAAAGCCATGTTGTTTCTTCTGGGTACTGAACTGGACTACGAAACCACAAAACTGCGCAATGGCTTTGTTTTCAACAATCCAAATGAGAGTTCTGCGTGTGGTTGTGGGGAATCTGTCGAGCTAACACCGGCTGAAATGAGCCCGGAGATGATTGCTGCGCGTTCAGCTTGAGTTGAGAGCATCATTTATTTGAAATGCTCATCTAACTCTTCCTGAAATATGATTTACCCAATCCATAAAGCGGATCGCCGTAATTTCTTTTGGTGTCTCCACCGATTGGTGTTGATAAATTTTTCCACCACGCCAACGTCTTTTCAATTCGCCCGCTGGATACTGATTCATTGACAATTTCCAGCGTGACCTCCCCAAACCGCACACCAGCTCCAAAATACTTCTCCAGTTCATCAGGCTCGACCCGCTGCAAGCTGGCTGGATCATTGATATCGGTGAAAGTGACAAGAAGGGGAAGTTGATTAGGCACTAGGTGCCTTAAAGGACTGTTGTTGGCCCTAATCCAGTAATCTTTCATTCGACTCTCAGGATATTTTACTTTCGAGGGACTTAAATTTGCTAACGCCAAACCAATTGCAGAACGACTGCCTTTTCTTTTTGAATCTTGTCTCAAAGTAATAAAAAGGTATCGCCCATTGCCTATATCTATCGGTATTGCCTCGCCTCGTATTCTAGTGAGAGAGGAAGGAACATTTGGAAGAAATTGAACTTGATACTCAATAATTGATTCCAACACGCCTATGCCTGTTTTTGTTCCGGTAGGCGTCTCCACCTCAACACTCAGTTGGTAGCGCACGGCATAAGTAGGATAAGCGAATTGCAAATACAGCCAAGCGATCGCAACGATGCTGATCAAAGGTATACCAACCCACTTAAGGAATTTACTCAAAATTTATACCGCCTGTTTGTTTTATTTCTTCATCCTAGCGATATATACTTTCTGAAATATGAAATGAGGCTGGTAAGGAAAGATATTCTTGTCCTTTTTTGCCCAACTAGCCTCTGTATTTGGGGGCAACGACCCAGCATATTGAATATATGTACCCAAATATTAGTCATCGGACGAGATATCGCTTAACGATGCATCAGGGGGGACTATTTTTTCATCACTGTGTATTAATGCTTGCAAATAGAAAAACCAGAACATATAGTGAACAAAATTAATGAGGGAGATCAAAATGTCAGACGAAAATCCAAGTATCATGTCCCATGTTTCTGTGGGGGTGAAAGATTTTGAAAAGGCCAAGGTGTTTTATGATGTGGTTTTAGCGACCGTTGGGGCTAGTCGGGTTTTGGATTTTCCTGAGGGTGTTGCTTATGGCAAGGTCTATCCGGAATTTTGGATCGCGCCGCCTCATGATAAAGGCGCTGTTGAGACCGCTAATGGTGTGCATTTTGCGTTTAATTCGCCTGATAGGGATGGGGTGCATGCATTTTGGGATGCTGCCATTGCTGCTGGTGCTTCGCCTGATGGGGAGCCGGGGCCTCGCCCGCATTATGGCGCTGCTTATTACGGTTGTTTCGTGCGGGATTTGGACGGGCACAAAATCGAAGCTATGTATTGGGATATGGAGTTGGCCCAACAAGGTGAATAAGGCATGGCAATCGATGGTGGATTTAAGGAATATCTGACCGAACTATTTGAGCCGGTTGGGAGTGTCACCTTCAAAAATATGTTTGGCGGCACGGGGATATTCAGACATGGTTTGATGTTTGGTCTGGTAATGGATGACCGGGTGGCGCTCAAGGTTGATGGAGAAACTGAGCAAAATTTCCTTGATGAGGGGATGGAGCAGTGGACCTATTCCAGAGAAGGTGACACCAAAGAAGGCGAAAGAGGCACTCGCAAAAGGAGTTTCGGCTATTGGTATATGCCGGAGCGTCTTATGGAGGATGCCGAAGAACTGCGCGAATGGGCGCTGAAAGCTTTTGATGTGGCTGTTCGTGCGGATATGAAAAAGCCGCCTTCCAAGCGTAAATTACAAGGGTAAGCGGCCTAAATCAAAATTTGTTTTGTTAGCTGACTTTTTCGGCGGATCTTAGTAGAAATGCCGGGATATGATCATCCTCACCAAAAGCCTTCGTAGCAGTTCTTGGCTTGTTGTTATTCTCATTGGCTGGGTTTGAGGCCGGATTTGGACTTGATTTTGGCGAGTTAGAACGTTTAGGCGCTTCAGCTTTTACCGCAGGGGCTGGCTCTTCTGCTTGTTTCGCCGGTTTGGAACCACGCTCTTTGTTTTGCGAAGATGGTCGTTTTGAATCGTCTTTCTTTCCAGCCTTGCTATTGCCGCGGCGTCTGCCAGCTTTGGAATCCCATTCTACCGGGTCGCCCTGCCATTCAATGGATTGACCGATCAACTCTTCGATTGCGTCAAACCCTTTTTTCTCAGCGGGAGTGACAATCATAAAGGCATTACCTTTGCGGCCCGCACGTCCTGTGCGTCCGATACGATGCACGTAATCTTCGGCTGTGCCCGGTACGTCGAAATTGAAAATATGGCTTACATCCGGAATATCCAGGCCACGGGCTGCCACATCACTTGCTACCAGATGGGTGATTTTATTTTCTTTAAAATCTGCCAGCATCGTCATGCGGCTTCTTTGGTCCATGTCGCCATGGAGGGCGCCACAGGAATAGCCGTGGTTTTGCAAAGATTTATCAACGGTTTTAACATCACGCTTCCGGTTGCAGAAAATGATGGTGTTTTTTAAACCCTCTGCCTGATCAATCAAGCCGCGTAAAACACTGCGTTTTTCATAGTCGGCAAAGTCGCTGGCAACTGCTCTTTGGGTAATCGTATCTGACGTAGATGCAGGGGCTGAGACTGAAACTTGTACTGGATTTTGCAAGAATTGATGAGATAGTTTTTCAATTGCCGGTGGCATGGTTGCCGAGAAAAACAAGGTCTGGCGTGTGAACGGAACCATTTTACATATGCGTTCGATATCGGGAATGAAACCCATATCCAGCATGCGATCAGCCTCATCGATAACCAGAATATCAACGCCGGTCATTAGGATTTTTCCGCGCTCATAATGATCAAGCAAACGACCCGGCGTTGCGATCAAAATATCAGCACCACGATCCAGTTTGCGTAACTGTTCATCGAAGGATACGCCACCAATCAGGAGCGCTACAGTTAGCTTGTGATTTTGCCCGTAGCGGTTGAGGTTTTCTTCAACCTGTGCTGCAAGTTCGCGGGTAGGCTCCAAAATCAATGTGCGGGGCATGCGTGCTCTAGCGCGGCCTCGCTCCAGCAATGATAGCATTGGCAGGGTAAAAGAAGCGGTTTTCCCGGTGCCCGTTTGAGCAATGCCCAGTACGTCGCGGCGTTGCATGATGTGGGGAATAGCCTGTTCCTGAATAGGTGTCGGCTCGGTATAACCCGATGATTTAACAGCGGCGAGCACTTTGTCGCTCAGCCCAAGATTTTCAAAGCTCATTTATTTGGTTGGTACTTTCTAGCGCTATCTGCGAAATATTCGCAGGACAAATTCATATTTGTGTAGCCGCATCACCATTTAGCGCGAAGTTACCCCGCGCCTTCCGCTCTTCGCTACGCAATTAGGGGCGAAGAGTCAAGGGAGAGCCGCCTTTGTGCTTATATTGTGATTAACGGCTTCCTATCAAACATCGATCGAATCTTCAGTGGCAAATTCCGCATTTTCCTGAATAAACTGGAATCTGGCCTCAGGTTTGCTGCCCATTAATTGGTCAACGCGGATTTTGGTGGCGTTCTCATCGAACTCTGGCACTTCTACCCGTAACAAAGTTCGTTTACTTGGGTCCATCGTGGTTTCCTTGAGCTGAGCCGGCATCATTTCGCCAAGTCCCTTAAAACGACCAATGTCGATTTTTTTACTGCCGGAAAACTCGGTTTCCAGAAGTTGATCCTTATGGTTGTCGTCGCGGGCATAAAGGGTTTTTCCTCCCTGCGAAATCCGGTAGAGCGGCGGAACGGCCAGAAAAAGCCTGTGGCTTCTGATGAGGCCCGGCATTTCCTGAAAGAAAAATGTAATCAACAGAGACGCGATATGCGCCCCATCAACATCCGCATCGGTCATGATAATGATGCGGTCGTAACGCAGATCTTCGTCGCGATATTTTGACCGTGTGCCACAGCCAAGCGCCTGAATTAAATCAGAAATTTGCTGGTTGGCCGCAAGCTTTTCGCGACCTGCATTTGCGACGTTCAATATTTTTCCGCGCAAAGGCAGGATGGCTTGGGTTTTCCGGTTGCGAGCCTGCTTGGCTGAGCCGCCAGCAGAATCCCCTTCCACGATGAACAATTCGGTATCGCCTTTGGCGTTCGAGGCGCAGTCAGCAAGCTTGCCGGGCAGGCGCAGTTTTCTGGTTGCAGATTTGCGGTTGATTTCTTTTTCCCGGCGGCGGCGAAGGCGTTCGTCGGCGCGGTCGACTACCCATTCGAGCAATTTATTGGCTTGCTGCGGAGATGCGGCCAGCCAATGGTCGAAAGGATCACGAATGGCATTTTCTATCAGTTTTTGAGCTTCCACGGTCGCCAATTTGTCTTTGGTCTGCCCAACGAATTCCGGTTCCCGAATGAAAGCTGATAACATGGCCGCAGCCGATGTCATCACATCGTCGGTGGTAATCGCTGAGGCTTTTTTGTTGCCAACCATCTCGCCGTAAGCCTTCAGCCCGCGTGAAAGAGCGATCCGGAACCCTGCTTCATGGGTACCGCCATCGCCGGTGGGAATGGTGTTGCAATAGGAATTTACAAAGCCATCATCGCCGTACCATGTGACCGCCCATTCAACAGCACCGTGACCGCCTGCCTTGCCGGTTTTTCCGGCGAAGGGTTCTTCCGTTACCTTGAATTGGTCGGAAATTGATGCTTCCAGATAGTCTTTTAAGCCGCCCGGAAAATGGAATGTGGCTTTTGCTTTAGTATCATCGCCTTCTTTCAACAGGGATGGGTCGCAAGTCCAGCGGATCTCTACACCGCCAAAAAGATAGGCTTTGGAGCGGGCCATTTTGTACAAGATTGATGGCTGGAACGCTACGCCCTTGGCAAAAATGCTAAAATCGGGTTTGAAGCTGATTTTGGTTCCGCGCCGGTTGTGCACTTCGCCAACTGTTTCAAGCTTGGTGGTAGTGTGCCCCTTGGAAAATTCCTGACGATAAAGAGTTTTATTACGGGCAACTTCCACAATCAAATGATCTGAAAGTGCGTTCACGACGGATATACCCACGCCGTGCAGGCCGCCGGAAGTTTCATAAACATTGGAATCGAATTTACCGCCCGCATGAAGTGTGGTCATGATCACTTCCAGCGCGGATTTATCCTTGAATTTCGGGTGGGGATCGACCGGAATTCCGCGGCCATTATCGGTGATGCTGAGATAGCCGTCGACGCTCAGATCAACCTCGATCCAACTGGCATGACCGGCAACGGCCTCATCCATGGAGTTATCGATGACTTCGGCGAACAAGTGATGCAGAGCTTTATTGTCCGTGCCACCAATATACATGCCGGGGCGTCGGCGTACGGGTTCCAGTCCTTCAAGTACCTCAATATCCGCGGCAGAATAATCCCCCTCGCTACGAGGAGCTTTCTTTACGGGCTTTTTCTTAGGTACTGGCGGTGTGGGGTTGTCACCGAAAAGGTCGTTACTGGTGTTCATATTTGGTTCTGTATCCAATTGGTCGAATCACTGATCCGAATCTTAACTGATATATACGCAAAAGTGGGGTTTTCTATGGAAATATCGCTCTTTCACCGAATAAAAAAAATCTATAAGAAGGGCCATAGAACCTTGATTTTGTATACGCACTGGGAATTGGTAATGGCCTGTAATATTTGCGGTGGAACGGACTTTGAAGGTTATCGTGGTCGTAAGGGGGAGCGGTGTACCAGTTGCGGTTCGAAGGCGCGTCACCGAATTGCGCTGATGGTCTATGAGACGCATTTGTTGCCATTGGTGCGAGGTGGAGCAAAGCGCGTATTGCATCTGGCGCCGGAACAGTTTTTATATCGTGAACTCTCCGAGATGGTCGGGGCAGGTTATATCACCAGCGATGCCTCGCCCGAACGCTATCCCCATGCAGAATGTCTGAAACTTTATTTCCCGCAGGATTTCGACCTGTTTCCTGATGGGTATTTTACAGCAATTTTACATAATCATGTGCTTGAGCATATTCCGGGACATTACGGCGATCATCTGATCGCATTTACCCGAATGCTTGCGCCGGGTGGAAAAATGATATTTTCGGTGCCCGGCCCCTACCTTGATCGGCAAAGTGTAGAAGGCGGTGAGCATCTGGCAAGCGATGCGGAACGGTTGGAGAAATTCCTACAGGAAGACCATTACAAAATGTTGGGAGCGGATTTTGTTGATTTTTTACGCGGTATGGAGGGTGGAGCGCTGATTTCAGATGGCATTACGCCCGAAATTCGTGAACAATTAAATGTTCGCCCCGGAAAGGCACCTTTTTTTGTGTGGCAAAAACAATAGAGAAAAGAAGAATTTGACCATGAGCAAAACACCAAAACAGATCGATCATGTGGCCATTTTGCCTGAAACCGTGCCATTTGTTGGGCCTGAGGCGCAAGAACGTGCATTGGGTGAGGTGTTTGCCGCGCGTATCGGGGCCAATGAAAATGTTTTTGGTCCGTCGCCCAAGGCAATTGAAGCTATAAAGAGCGCTGCCGAAGATGTTTGGATGTACGCAGATCCGGAGGCTTTGGAATTGCGTAAAACTCTTGCTGAGCACCATGGAGTAAGACCTGAAAACATCGTGATTGGCGGTGGAATTGATAACTTACTCGATTGTGTCACGCGGATTTATGTTGAACCGGGTGTTAATGTTGTAACATCCGCCGGGGCTTATCCGACGTTTAATTTTCATGTTAGTGCCACGGGTGGAAATCTGGAACTGGTGCCGTTCGTCAATGATTATGAAGATCCATCCAGCTTGTTGGCGCGTGCAGGGGAGATTTCAGCAAAGCTGCTTTATATTTCCAATCCGGATAATCCCATGGGGACATTCTGGAATAGTGAAGATATGGAGAAAATGATTTCTGCTATTCCTGATGGTTGTATGATGTTGCTTGATGAAGCCTATATCGATACGGCACCTTCAGGTACTGCGCCGCCGATCGATGTTAATAATGATCAGTTGTTGCGTTTTCGTACGTTTTCCAAAGCCTATGGCATGGCTGGTTCCCGCGTTGGCTATTGCATCGGCGAAGCTGGCATCATTCGCAGGTTTGAAAAAGTGCGCAACCATTTCGGCATGAACCGCGTGGCGCTGGAGGGAGCTCTGGCTGCTCTGAAAGATCAAGATTATCTAGTAGAAGTGGTTGGGAAAATCGTTGATGCACGTGAGAAAATTGCTGAAATTGCTGGAAAGCACGGTTTTAAGCCGATCCCTTCCGCTACCAACTTTGTTGCCATGGATTGTGGTCGTGACAGTGCTTATACGCTTGCCCTAATGAAGGGGCTGGCGGAACGCGGTGTATTCATTCGAATGCCCGGCGTGGAGCCGCTGTCGCGCTGTATCCGCATTAGTGCCGGCACCACGCAAGATTTGCAAATTTTTGATGATGCCTTGGGTGAAATTATTGCTGAAATCGGTTAAGGAGCTTAGGTTTTTACCCCACAAACGCAAAAGGGCAGGAACTAGGCTCCTGCCGCTTTTTGCTGTTTTGATATTTTCTTAGATGAACCTCTATACAAGCAGTGATATTGATATTAGTGCCGCCACTATCATTGTGATGGAAACCACAACAATGCTGAGCGGTGAAAAATCCTCTGCCTGATAACCCTCCCCGATGTGATCTCTCGGGTGCGTCATGTATTGCTCTCCTAACTGTTTTACTACGATATCAAACAGGTAGGGTGTGTATGTGCGGTTACAAGTACCATTTCTTTGTAACCGCATCACGAACAGGTTATTTGTCAACTATCCTTAATGTGTACCTTAACGCGGAAGATTATTTAGCGACGCAGAAGTGACGATCGCCATCATATCCCAAAAATGTACCGGATTTTGGATTAAAACTACGATATTTCGTTCTGCAATAGTCCTTCCAGCCAGCGCTCCATGGCTCAATGGAGGCGGTTTCATTGTATGTAATTACTTTTGGTGCGTCAAAATCACGTAGGGTATTGCGCTGGATTGGTGCTCGTTCGCGCTTTCTATAAGATTGGCGTGGACGCTGCTCGCGTGTTTCCCGGTATCTGGTTGGTCGACGCTCGCGCGATGCATATGGTCTGAACGGACGAGGCTCACGTGCACCATAAGACCTTGGTTCACGGTCATATTCTATAAAATTTGGATTATAATCATCATAGATGCGAACTGGAGGGCGAGAATACGGGCGATATGAACGTCTGTGGACGCGGTGAGATCTGCGGTGATTTGAACCTTCCGCGATTGCGCCAATGGTCAGGCCAATAATGCCGCCCAGAACAATGTCTCCCGTATTACCACGGTGATGGCGATGGTGTCCGCCGCCCGCTGATGCTGAGGCAATAGGCAGGGCTACGGTGGCAATCGTTACTGCTATCGCCGTTGCCGCAATTCTTGCGGTAGAGGAAGCAGGAATTTGCAGAAAATGTCGGAAGTTCATTTTTTGACCCTCGATATTAGTAAGTTTCAGTAACCCTATCAGGTTTGTCTATGGTGTAAATTTGACATTTTTATGCTGAACGGAAGCTGAATGAGATGTTCAGCTAACATCGTGCCTGATGTGGGTGGTTATACCCTTAATATGTTACGGATATTTGTGTTCAGAGATGTTTTTTGAATTGCCCAGTTTGGTCAGCGTTGTTACAAGCGTGGTATGACACAATCACCTGAAATTTTACGTATTGCGCTGGCACAGTTAAACCCGACTGTCGGAGATATTAGCGGAAATCTGGCCCTTGCCAGAAAGGCACGTGATGAGGCCCATCGGGCAAAAGCCGATTTGATCCTGTTCTCCGAATTGTTCATTGCTGGCTACCCGATTGAAGACCTGGTTTTAAAACGGATTTTCGTAGAAGAATGCATGGAAGCCGTTGCTGATCTTGCCGTTGACACGAAGGATGGTGGTCCGGCCATACTGATTGGTTCTCCACTGCGAAACGAGGATGGTCTGTTTAACGCAATTGCTTTGCTTGATGACGGTGAGATCAAGACATGGCGTATGAAGGTAGATTTACCCAATTACGATGTCTTCGATGAAAAGCGTGTATTTGATTCTGGCCCTATGCCCGGGCCGATTAATTTTCGTGGTGTGCGATTGGGTGTTCCAATTTGTGAAGATATCTGGGGTGATTTGGGCGTTTGCGAAACTCTGGCGGAAAGTGGTGCTGAAATTTTATTGGTGCCTAATGGCTCTCCGTATAACCGGGAAAAAATGGATGTTCGACACCAAATTGCTATTCGCCAGGTGATCGAATCCGGCTTGCCAATTGCCTATGTTAATCAGCTCGGGGGACAGGACGAACTTGTCTTTGACGGTGGTTCTTTCGTGGTCAATTCCAATCATACTATTCCCGTTCAGATGAGCCTTTTTGAAGATAGTGTTGTTGTTACCACTTGGAGACGCGGGGACGAGGGGTGGTCGTGTGACGATGGAGTGATGGCAAAATTGCCTGATCAGCAGGAGTGTGACTGGCGTGCCTGCGTCCTTGGATTGCGTGATTATGTGAACAAAAATGGCTTCTCCAATGTGGTGTTGGGGCTCTCTGGCGGTATTGATTCTGCCATCGTTGCGGCAATGAGTGTCGATGCGCTGGGCGAATCTCGGGTGCGCTGTGTGATGTTACCTTATGATTATACAAGCGAGGAAAGTCTCGTAGATGCCTCCGATTGCGCGAAGGCACTGGATGTTAAATACGAAATTGTCTCTATCAAAAAGCCGGTTGAAGGATTGCTCGATGCTTTAGGCGATTTGTTTGAGGGCACTGAAGAGGGCGTGACTGAGGAAAACTTACAATCGCGCGCGCGCGGCGTCATTTTGATGGCGATTTCCAACAAGTTTGGTTCGATGGTGGTGACCACCGGGAACAAATCCGAGATGTCCGTTGGTTATGCGACGCTCTACGGTGACATGAATGGTGGCTTTAATCCGATCAAAGATCTTTATAAAATGCAAGTCTATGAGCTTTCAGACTGGCGCAACAAGCATATGCCGCCCGATTGTCTGGGACCGAGGGGAGAGGTTATTCCACAAAATATTATCGATAAGGCACCGAGTGCTGAGCTGCGGCCTGACCAGACTGATCAGGATAGCCTGCCGCCATATCCAATATTGGATGATATTTTGGAATCTCTGGTGGAAAAAGAACTTTCCGTCGATGAGATTGTCGCCAATGGTCATGACCGTGAAACCGTAAACAAGATGGAACACCTGCTCTACATCGCGGAATATAAACGGCGTCAGGCAGCGCCCGGTGTGAAAATTACGCGCAAGAATTTTGGACGCGACCGGCGCTATCCAATTACCAACCGTTTTCGTGACAGGGGATAGTTGCTCGCATGGGAGCCTTCTTTTTGTTCCTTAGGGAGAATTTGCGCTGGATTTTGGGCGGTTTCCTGATGACCTTTTGCTCATCATTCGGGCAGACCTTTTTTATTGCTCTGTCAGGAGGAAAAATTCGCGCTGAATACGGACTTAGCAATGGTGAGTTCGGCGGCGTTTACATGCTTGCGACACTGGGTAGTGCCTTGGTGTTGCCGCAGGTTGGCAAGTTGGTTGATCTTATATCGGTATCCCGAACTGCCTTGATCATGATTCCGATGTTGGCACTTGCCTGTGTTTCCATGGCGTATTCCGATTCGTTTTACTTGCTTCTTTTAACTCTGTTTGGATTGCGTTTGTTCGGGCAGGGCATGATGACCCATGCAGCTATGACGGCGATTGGGCGCTGGTTTGCGGGGCACCGAGGTAGGGCTGTATCGATAGTGGCGCTTGGGCATTCGGCTGGTGAAACCATTTTCCCTCTTATATTCGTCATTATTTCATTGACGATAGGTTGGCGAAATACATGGCTTGTAGGAGCTTTTTTTCTCCTCGCAATTGCGTTGCCCCTCATTTTTGGTTTGATGCGGGTGGAGCGACAACCAAGATCGAGCGATAAACCCGCTGTGGCTAGCAGTGCTCGCGAATGGAAACGCGGGGAGGTGATGCGCGATGGCTTGTTCTGGCTAATGTCTATTGGTGTTTTCGCGCCGGCCTTTATCGGTACTTCAGTGTTTTTTCATCAGGCCTATCTAGTGGAAATCCGTGGCTGGACGCAGCAGTTTTTTGCAGGTTCGTTCGTAATTATGTCGGTGGTGGCCATTTGTTCCGGGCTGATTGCCGGGCAATTGGTGGACAGATTCTCGGCTACGCGCATTCTACCGTTCTTCCTGTTGCCGCTTGGGATTGCCTGTTTATTCCTCGGTTTGATTGAGTCTCGCATTGGATTGCTTTTGTATATGGCGTTGTTGGGTGTTTCCTATGGCACATCAACTACGTTGTTCGGCGCGCTTTGGCCGGAAATTTATGGCACGAAATATCTGGGTTCTGTGCGCTCTATCATTGTGGCGCTAATGGTGCTTTCGTCGGCATTGGGACCGGGTATAACCGGGTATCTGATTGATTTTGGTATACCGTTTCCATCGCAAATTGTTGTAATGGGCCTCTATTGCCTTGCGGTCTCTGTGGTTATGTTGTTTGTATCGCGGCAAGTGGCGAACCGTCAGAGTGCGGAATTGGCCGCACCATAGATTTCAACACTGGATAATGTGAATCCCATGACAGTCACCCTTCGTTTTGCCCCTTCACCTACCGGCAATATTCATATCGGCAATGCCCGAACTGCTCTTGTAAACTGGCTCTATGCCAAAAAGAATGACGGCCAGTTTATCCTGCGCTTTGATGATACGGATATCGAGCGCTCGAAGGTCGAATTTGCAGAAGGCATTGAGCGTGATTTGCACTGGCTTGGCATTAAACCTGACAGAATTGAGCGTCAGTCAACACGGTTTTCTTCATATGATGAAGCTGCGGAAAAGCTCAAGTCCAAGGGATTGCTTTATGCCTGCTATGAAACTGCTGATGAGCTGGATCGTCGCCGCAAGCGTTTGCTGGCACGTGGGCTGCCGCCGATCTATGAGCGGTCAGGGCTGAAATATACCATGAAAGAAATTGCTGCTTTTGAAGCTGAAGGCAGAACTGCCCATTGGCGCTTTTTGCTGCAAAACTATGACGATGACCCGTTTACTACCAAACGTACGGAAGTTCACTGGGATGATGTGGTGCGTGGCAGGCAGACTGTCGATTTGGCCTCCATGTCTGATCCGGTTTTAATCCGTGGTGATGGCACTTATCTCTATACCTTGCCGAGCGTTGTCGACGATATTGAATTTGGAATAACCCATGTTATTCGCGGTGATGATCATGTGACCAATACCGGTGCACAGATTGGGGTGTTTGAAGCGCTGGGTGCGAAGGCTCCCGCATTTGGTCACCATAACTTGCTGACATCGGCTGATGGTTCGGGCCTTTCAAAACGACTTGGTTCACTCTCAATTGCCAGTCTCGCGGAAGAGGGCTTTGAACAGATGGCGGTTGTGTCGTTGGCTGTTCTGATCGGTACATCGCAAGCAGTTGAGCCGATGAAAAATATGGAGGAGATGGCCGCGCGCTTTGATCCTCAGACCATCACTAAGTCTGCCGCGAAATTTGATATGGCGGAACTTTCAAGTCTCAACAAGCGTCTGGTGCATGAATATTCCTATGAAGACGTGTCTGAGCTGCTCAGTTCATTGAACATCGGTGGCGGCGAAGAGTTTTGGAACGCAGTGCGGCCCAATATTGAAAAAGTATCGGATGCCGTCGACTGGTGGGCAATTGTCAATGACGCAAATCCGATTATCGATGATGAGGATCGCGACTTCATTAGCGAAGCTAAAGGGCTATTACCCGATGGCACGTGGGATGGTGAAACCTGGAGTAAGTGGACCGCTTTGGTTAAGGAAAATACCGGCAGAAAAGGCCGGGGTCTGTTCATGCCACTTAGAAAAGCGCTGACTGGGCAAGAGCATGGCCCGGAACTTGCTACTATTTTGCAACTTATTGGACCGGAAAAAACGCTGGCCCGACTATCCTGATCTTCTTTTTTTGGTCTGATTTTCCATTTGCGGATGGAGCAATTTTATTACCGAGTTGTTTTAGATTAGCCATTGAAAAAGCACCGGCTTTGTTACTTGCGGTTTCAGGATCTGCGTATCTGTCCTGACGAAATGCGGGTAGCGCAATTCGCGGGGCGCTTGGCTTCTCGATTTCTTCGCGCTCGATAAATTTTTGTGCTTCAAGTTCGGCCAATCCGGCATTGGAGAAATTACAGGTGCATTGGCGGTCTAGTTTTTTTCGATAGTTGAAGGCAAAAGGCTGTTTTGCGTAGGGGATGTTGTTGCGGTAGGAGATCATTTCTTCAGCGGATTGGCTTGGCATGCCGTAATAATAAAGTTCAACTTCGCTTCCCGGGCATCTGTTTTGGCAACTCAGGGCATCAGCATCAAAGTGGCCGCGATCGGTGGAAAAGCTGATTGGAAAATAATAGCCATCGCAGGTCCTGACGCACATGGTGCGAAAATTTCCAAATTGGGAATATTGTGACTCCGGCAATAAATCGAACTCCTCACGAACACGTCTTCCATCTTCGCGATAGGCTCTGCGGCCAAAAATTTGTTCGATGAGGCTGCGGCGACGTGGTCTTTCGCGTCCGGAAGTTGCTTGTCTTCTTTCAGTTGTGCGATTTAGGCAGCCTTGCTGTTGCATGTTTTGCAGAATTCTGTTGCGCTGGGAGCCTGCATTGCCGCCGTTCTGGCGTAAACGGTTTTTTGTTCGTTCAAGCTGAGCCAGATTGTCCTGCATTTGGCGGATGCTTGAATTTAACCTGCTACATCTTCCTGAGCGGTTAAACTGTCCGGCTCGACAATCATTGCGTTTTGCTATGCGTTTGGTTTTTGATAATTGAGAACGCTGGTCGCGTATTGCTTGTTTGTACTGGCGGTATTTTCTGGACGGAGAGGCCTGATTACCGGTGGAAACGCGTGATAATTGCCGTTCTAACTGGCGACAAATGCTTGATTGTGCCTCGGCAAGGCCTGTCTGCGAGACAATCAATATCGAGACCAGACAGACTAGCCTTAGAAAGTATGAACTGGTTTTAAACGCCATTATACATATCTGCTTTTGAAGTTCGCAAATCTGGCTGGTTACCAACCTTTCACGATTACCGGTTCGCGAAACTTACCGCGATATAGTTAATCTATGATTTCGAATGTGTCTATTCCGTGCTGTTTGTCACACTCTAAAACGCACTCTGATTTAGACCTCCGTCGATCAAGTAATTCTTACCTGTAAGATAGCCCGCGTGGGTAGAACAAAGAAATGCACAAAGCGCACCAAATTCGTCCGGCGTTCCCAGCCTCTTGGCGGGGATTTCGGAGATTATTTGTTGTTTTGATGCTTCGTTGGAGATCCCTTGTTTTTCAGCACTAAAAGCTATGCCGCCGCGCAAACGGTCGGTATCCATCTTGCCCGGTAGAATTTGGTTGATGGTCACATTATTCGAGACGACGGAGCGTGCCACGCCTGCAAGAAATGATGTTAATCCAGCGCGAGCGCCTGAAGAGAGGTCGAGGCCGGCAACTGCGGTA
Organism: Rhizobiaceae bacterium; assembly: GCA_045047085.1. Lineage (GTDB taxonomy): Bacteria > Pseudomonadota > Alphaproteobacteria > Rhizobiales > Rhizobiaceae. The sequence continues at coordinate 43,182 of JASFYT010000008.1, forward strand.
TACACCGACAAAGAAGTGATATTAACGATACGGCCAAATTTTCGCTCGATCATGCCATCGACCACTTTTTGGATGAGTTCAATTGGGGTCACCATGTTTTGGGTGACACCTTCCAGCATGTCTTCGCGCGATAGTTCCCGGAAATCACGCAAGGGTGGTCCGCCATTATTATTGACGAGAATATCAGGGGAAGGGCAGGCGTCGAGCAGTTTTGCCTGTCCGTCAGGAGTGGAAACATCGGCAATGACAGCTGTAACTTTTCCGCTGGATAATTTCTCTAGTTCTTCTGCTGTTGCCATTGTCACGGCTTCATTGCGGCCATTGATGACGATATTGCATCCAGCCTGCGCCAAATGCATGGCGCACCCTTTGCCTAGTCCACGTGACGATGCGCAGATGATTGCGTGCTTGCCTGAAATTCCCAAATCCATAATTTATTCCTTTCGGTTTAATCATACGTTATCGCTCTGCCGGTCAAATTGCCAGCACACTTATCGACTCTGTTTCATTGATCGGATATAAATTTTACTTGATTAGAATCGCGAATTTCGAGTAACCAATCTTATGAATACTGATCCAATTTCCATTCCAGATATTAATGATATTAAAGCTGCTGCTAAACGTCTTGAGGGTAAAATAATTCATACGCCCTTATTGCGAAGTGATGCGCTTGATGCACTCACCGGTGCGCAGGTTTTTGTGAAGGCTGAATGTCTTCAGACTACGGGGTCGTTTAAATTACGTGGGGCGAGCAATGCGCTTGCTTTGCTTACTGACGAACAGCGCGCTGGCGGCGTGGTGGCTTGTTCTTCAGGAAATCATGCGCAGGGTGTGGCGGAAGCTGCGCGGCGTTTGGGTATATCAGCCACGATTGTAATGCCATCAGACAGTCCGGCGATGAAGATCGCTCGCACGAAACGAAACGGTGCAACTGTGGTTCTTTATGATCGGGCAACGCAAGATCGGGACGAAATCGCCAATGAAATCGCGGAAAGGGAACACCGCACCTTTGTTCATCCGTTCAATAATCCAAATGTGATTGCCGGGCAGGGAACCAGTGGGTTGGAAATCGTTGGAGATTTGCAGGCAATGGGGCTTTCAGCGACTAGAATTATGACACCGACTGGCGGTGGCGGATTAACCAGTGGTTTGTCGATCAGTATTCATGATGCTTTTCCCGAGGCTAAGATTCATACGGTGGAACCTCAGGGCTTTGACGATTTCAAACGCTCGCTTGAGGCTGGTGAAATTCTTTCAAATGATGCGCTTACCGGTTCGATATGTGATGCGGTAATGACGTTGGAACCGGGCACAATTACATTTGAGGTCGTAAGACAACATTGTTCGGAGGGGCTTGTTGTCAGTGACGCATCAGTTTGTGAAGCTGTGCGATTTGCATTCGAAGAGTTCAAACTGGTGGTGGAACCCGGCGCTGCTGCTGCACTGGCTGCATTGCTGGATGCTGGGCAAAAATATCAGGGAGAGGTAATTGTTGTTATGATTTCCGGTGGGAATGCTGATCCGGAATTGTTTTCCAAAATCCTAACTGGTGAATTGAATGGCAGCAACGGACTCTGAAAACTCTGCGCTGGCTGAAACCGAACCACGGTTTTTTGGCCCCAGAATATCTATTGCTTATTGCTGTGTTTTTGCCTTTGCGGGAATGGCGCTTCCGTATTTCCCTATTTGGCTGCAATTTAAAGGGCTGAGCGAATTTCAGATTGGAGTCGTCCTATCTGCTCCTATGATCTTGCGGGTTTTCAGTTCCGGCCCAATGATTGCTTATGCCGACAAACGGCCCGATCGGGCGAATTTTACCATAGTGCTCTATATTATATCGTCATTGATGATGATGCTTTACGCATTTTCAAATGGGTTTTGGTGGATATTGGCGGTGACGATCGCCATGAATTTGTTCTTCAATCCGGTTGTCCCCTTGGTGGATGCGATTGCTATGTCGGGGGTTCGTCGATTTAACGCAAATTATGGACGTATCAGGATTTGGGGATCGGTGATTTTTATTATTGCCAATCTTGCTGGCGGACAATATCTGCTGAATGCGCCAGAGGAATATATTCTATATGCACTCATCGGGGCGCTGGCAGTGGGTAGTGTGTTGATTTTGACTTTGCCAAAAATCGGCAAGCGTAGAAATTTGAATAATTCCGATCTGGATCTATTCAGCTTTGCCCGAATGCTAAAAATGCCTCGCTTTATGTTGATATTGTTGGCTGCTGGGATATTGCAGGCAAGTCATGCGCTGGTTTACAGCTTTGGTTCGATTTACTGGCAGTCACTGGATTATAGCGGGTTAATGATTGGGTTCTTGTGGGGGCTTGCGGTTGCTGCTGAGGTGGTGCTGTTCCAATTTGGCAATTGGCTGATCAAGAATGTCGGCACAATGGGGTTATTTACCATTGGTGGAATTGCTGCGGTTTTACGCTGGACGCTTTTCCCGCTTGATCCCGGATTGTCGGGATTTTTGATATTGCAGCTTCTGCACGGCCTGACATTTGGTGCCGTACATATCGCCACTATGTATTTCATTATGGAATCTGTGCCAGAGGAACGTATCGCCAGCGCTCAGGGCGTTGGTTTTGTTCTGGCCGGTTTGGTAATGGCGATTTCGGTGTTTTCCAGTGGCTATATTTATAAAAACTTTGCCGTCAACGGTTTTTGGATTATGGCAGCGATGGCCGTTTTGGCGCTGGTACTGCTGAAAGCTGCTACCCTTTTTCCTGCCATAAGAAATAACGAATCGAAAGCCTAAGCTGGTTCCGTCATGACAGGACTGGTTTTATACCTTCTGGTTTATGGTGCAGCCTCGTTTTACTCGGATCTGTTCGTATACGTCGTGAGTGAAACGCTGGACGGCTCTTCGCTGCTCTTGTATTTCCTTCAGATGGGTTGATCTCTAATCCTGCAGGAAATGCTCCAATCTACCGTTGGAGCTGTCCGGAGGCTGTTGAAAGCATGGAGTATACTTTGCCTATATCTGTTGCCAGATAGCTTCTGGAGATGGATTTGTCCGGATCGTTGTTTGCAATGCTTGCAAGCAGGTTTTCAAATTCCTGCATGTACCGGCTGACGGTGTTTCTAAATTCTTCATCGCGAGTAAATCTTGCTCGGATTTCCGTCATGGTTTGCGGGTTTTGAAGCGCATAGAGGCGGCGGGTAAATACGTCGCGCTCGCCCTGACGATACCGTTCCCATAGCTCTACGGATGCTTCATGGTCAATAACACGGGCGATATCCATTGAAAGCGAATTCAAGGATTCAACCACATGCTGTGGTGAGCGGCCACCGTGGGTTGCTGCAGGCGCACTCTGTGGTGCTGTTGCCGATGGTATGTCAGAAATGGCATCTTCTTCTTCGGAAGCTCTGCGTAGCAGGTTGGACACCCAGCCACCATCATCAGGCTTTTGCGGCTGTTGCACTTGCGATGCTGTGGCTGGAACAGGCGCTGGTTGGTGCGGCTCTGCTGTAGGAGAAGGATATGGGCGCTGGCTTAAGCCTATTGTTGCCGGGCGCGTGATCGGTGCCTGAGGTTGTTGTGGTGCAATCGTATCCCGCAACTCGCCAATACCGGTGGACGCAGGAGAGACGGGAGGCATTGGGTGTGGGGCCGGCTTTTCTGCCCGGTATTGGGTTGGGGCAGGTGTCGGCACAGATTTCGGTACAGGCGCAGACATAGGAGGTGCAGCATCCAATGTTTTTCCGGATTTCGTAACAATATTGGACAAATCTTTCAGAGCGGCAATCTGCTCGGTAACCACACGGCGCATGGCATTGGCGTTTTCGCGGGTTTCTTCAGGCAATTCCATAACGCCACGGCGCATTTGCTCTCTGGTTTGTTCCAGTTCGAGTTGAACGCTTTTGGCTGCTTCGCGCATCTCATCTGTTGCTGTGGCAAACCGCTTGGTAGACACGTTGATTGCAGCAGAAATTTCAGCTGCAACAGCGCTGCTGATATCGCGTGTTTTCTCATGGCTGCCATTGATCATTTTGGCAATGAGCTCTCCAAATGCTGACATGCTATGTTCAATTTCATCTGAACGGCGAACAAGGCCTGTGGCCAATTCGTCAAGTGCGCTTCGGCGACCTTCAAGCGATGTTTCAAGATTATTTTGTGCGGAATCAATGACGCGGGTTGCGTCCTGCAGCGAGCGACCCTGATTTTCAAGTCGTCCGGCAATTTCTGTCATATTATTGACAAGGCTTGCAGCTGTTGAACTCAGATCTGTGGTGGTTCCGGCAGCGATCTCTCTGGTTTTCTCGAGCTCTGCACGCGCTTGATTAACGGTGTAGGAGAGATGACCGGATTGTTTTGACAGATCCTGATTGATTTGATCTACGCTCTGCCCAACACTGGAGATCAACTCTTTCAGGTCGTTTGTGGTTAGGGACAGGCGTTTGAGAACTTCGGTTGAATCGACTTTGAGGCTGGCGTTAGCCTGTTTTAGGCTCATAGTTGCCAGTTCGCTGGATTCAAAAATGCTTTTAGTTGCCAGTTCGCTGGATTCAGAAATGCTTTTAGTTGCCAGCTCGCTGGATTCAGAAATACTTTGAGTGGCGTGCGCAATCTCGGTATTGGCAATTTCATTTGCTGAACGAATACGACTTGCCATCTCCTCAGTTGAAGCGTTGATTTTCTCTACCATATCGCCGGTTGCTGCCTGCACACTCTGGGTTGTAACACGAAGTTTGCTGGCGGCTGCTTCCCCGGCTGCTTCAATGCCTTCGCTGGCTACCTGGTTTTGTGTATGGATCAAATCCGCAACCTGTTGTGTTGATGCTCCGATGCGATCGACCATGATCGAAACGGCTTGTTCGCTGGAGGCGGCGATGTGGCTAGTGGCATTTTCGATTTCAGCGCTGGCCTGTTTGTTAGCCTGCTGAATGCGCTCGGAGGCCCGAATTGCAGAAGCGTCGAGGTTTTCAGTCAAATTGTCAGCAGAAATTTTAACTTCTTGTCCGGCAGTCCTCAGTTTATCAGCTGCAACATTACCGGCTGCAGCGATACCATCGACGATGGGTTTCGCATCATTTTGGATAATGGCACTCAGTTCAGAGGTGTGACTGGAAAGAGTATCGTTCAATTCCTGAACTTTTGCTTCGAGGCCTGTCTGAGTTTCCATCAGGCTTTTTCCGAGAGAATCATTGATGGAATTTACGCGCTCGGAAAGGATGTCTGAAATTTGTCCGGCTTTTTTATCCAGACTGGCGACTGTCGCTGCAGTTTTTTCTTCGAACGCATTGGAAATGGACAGCTGCCCTTTTTCCAGAACGGATGTCACTACAGCGCTGTTTTCAACCAGAGTTGCAGCTAACGTCACCTGCCCGATTTCCAGATTTTGCTGCAAGGTTGTAGACTGTTGCGTCATAATCTCTTCGATTTGTGTCTGCGTGGCATTCAAACCATCTTTGATTTCTCTGGCTCGTTCGCCGAGGGTAGCAGTTATGTTTGACTGGCCTTTGGATAGTTCATCGCGAATGGCACCCGTCCGTAGAGCGAGTACTTCGGCTAAATCTTCTTTGGTGGCTTCCATGTTGTGCTTTATGGAGTCGCCATGCTCGATCAAAGTTTCTGTGACCCGGTTCTGTCCGTCAAGCAAGTCTCTTCGAAGGCCCAATGCTTTCTCATCGAATGCTTTGACAAACTGATCCTGTGTTTTTCCAATGTCGCTGCTGACTGCTTCTGCACTTTCAGTTAACGCTGATACCAGCTTGGCCTGACTTTCATCGAGACCTTTCAGGATAATTTCGGACTTAATACCAAAGGCCTCACTCATTGC
>JASFYT010000009.1:0-17035 GCA_045047085.1 Rhizobiaceae bacterium
AAGCCTCGCGGCATAACAGGCATAAGGTCCAGCGACGCTCTGAGGAAAATCCAAAATCATAACAGATTCAGGGCCGAGTTTTTCAACGGAATAAGCCCAAACCTACCAAAGGTCTTTTTTTCATGTTACCATTTTCCGAAGCTGGTTGAAGGTATGCTGATTGGAGAGGCACTTGCCCAACACAAGTGAGTTCGAAAAGATGGAGCGTGAGGGTTGGGGCGACCCCGCTATTGCCAAAGGCTATGCCAATGGGTTCGAGGTTGCCACGCGTGTTGTTGCACAAAGGCTGTCAGATGCAGTTATGGCGAGTTCAGAGACGAAAATTCTTGATTTGTGCACCGGGCATGGTGTGGTTGCAGTTGAACTTCTAGCCCGTGGGGCTACAGTCACCGGGCTCGATTTCTCAGCAGCCATGATTTCTCTTGCTCAAGCTGCCGCCCCCGGAGCGCAGTTCGTTCAGGGTGATGCAATGGCGATGGACTTTGCCGATAACAGCTTTGATGCGGTGACGATTGGGTTTGGTGTTCCACACTTCCCTGATCCTGCGCTGGGTTTGGCGGAGGCGGCTCGGGTTCTGAGGCCGGGCGGCAGGATCGCGTTTTCGATCTGGCGGGGCAAGGGTTCAAAAGGTGCGTTCGGCTGGCTGTTCGATGCAGTCGGACGCCTAGGCGATCCTTTGGTCACACTGCCGACAGGTCCGGACGCGCATATACTTGTAGACAGCGCTATTGCCAAACCTATGGTTGCCAATGCAGGCTTTGTCGAAGTCCAGTTATCCAACGTTGCAACTGAGCTTGGAGTGCAAGCTCCAGAGGCTCTGTTTGATGTCTTTGATCAAGGAGCCGTCCGCGCCGCGTCGCTTCTGGGAGGCCAGCCCACTGCGCAGCGCGATGCCATTCGCGTGGATTTGGCAGCGCGTACTCGGTCTGATGGTATCAAGCATGAAAAGGGTTTTCTGGTCCCGGCTCCCTCAGTCATCATTTCAGCTGTTCGTAGCTAAGTCCCACCAATAAATCATGCGACAGAGCGCTTGCCGCAAACGGCAGTAAAGTCCGCATTTCCGCCGTTGGTCCGAGTAAACTTGGCATGGTCACAACGAACTAAATTCACCTTTAGGTATCAATTTGAATAGTCCTGAATAGTATGTTGGTGCCCATGCTGAGAACCGAACTTCATCTCGAAGACATGCATCAAAAACCTTGAGGATACCCAGTAAGTCGAGAGCTATTCGTTCAATAATTCCATCGCTTGTTCGTGTATATCACGATTTGCTGCCGCTAAAACCTGACCGCCGTTTGCACAGGATTTACCCTGCCAATTGGTCATGATGCCGCCTGCCTGTTCGACCACCGGAATAATTCCTGCGACGTCATAAATATGAAGACTGTTTTCGGCCACCAGCTCCACCTGCCCGGAAGCCACCATCGCATAGGCGTAGCAATCATAGCCATAACGGGCGAGCTTGCAGGCGCTTTCCAGCCGCTCATAGGCGTCTAATTCCTCACCCTTAAATAGTTTTGGCGTGGTGGTCATGAGGATGGATTGCGAAAGTTCCGGGGTTTGCTTGGTAGCAATTTTTACCGCTGCGTCATTTCCCATTTGAAGAAAACTACCTTCACCAGCGGTGAAGTAACGCTCCTTGGTAAAGGGCTGCTGGATCATCCCGGCAATCGGCACCCCTTTATGATAAAGGCCAATCAGCGTTCCCCAGGTGGGCAGTCCGCTGATGAAGGAGCGTGTCCCGTCCACCGGATCAATAATCCAGCAATAATCGGCATCTTCATTTTCAACACCATCTTCTTCGCCAAGAATGCCGTGATCAGGATATTGCTTCTGGATTAGCCTGCGAATGCTCCGTTCGGCTTCCCGGTCGGCTTCGGTAACGGGATCAAAATCATCCTGCTCCTTATTTTCGATGTCAAGCACCTGCCGAAAGCGGCTCATGGTTTCTTTTTCTGCTGCATCGCAAAGCAAATGCATAAAGAGTCTAATTTCATTTGGTGTCATAGGGGGATCTATCTCTTATTCAGCGGCGAGAGGGCAGGTGCCAAGCATCGCGGCCTCCGGCATGCTCACAACAATATTCAACAATTGGCGGATATCATCTGCCAGTTTTTCAAAGTTATCGGATTTCTGCATCGAGCTTTCATCCATATATAATCCACGGTTTATCTCGATTTGCACCGCGTGTAACCCGCTATCCGGGCGCCCGTAATGCTGAGTGATAAAACCGCCAGCATAAGGCTTGTTCAGCACTACCTTATAGCCCAGTGCTTTCAAATTGTCGCATAAACAATGGGTAAGTTCTTCTGAGCAGGAACTGCCAAACCGATCGCCAATCACAAAATCTGGCCGCCGCTCATAGGGCGAACCATGATGTGCCGATGGCATGGAGTGGCAATCAATCAGCACCGCATAACCAAATTGCACATGGGTCTTTGCCAAAAGCCGCCGCAAACAGGAATGATACGGTTTGTATATATCTTCAATCCGCTCCAGCGCATCTTCTACCGACATCAATTTGTGGTAAATCTCTTCTCGGTCAGCAACAATTTTGGCAATCGTGCCAAGCCCGGTAGAAACCCGCACCGATTGGGTATTCACATAACCCGGTAATTGGTCCTCGAACATTTTTGGGTCCAGTTCATATGGCTCCCGGTTCACATCCAAAAAGGCTCGGGGGAAATTAGCCACCAGCATCGGCAAACCAATTGAAACGCCACTGCCAAATAATTCGTCCACAAGAAAATCTTCCGACTTTCGAATGGAAAAATCCGATAATTGAACGTTCGCCATAAAGGATTTGGTGTAATTTCGCCCGCTATGGGGTGAATTCAGGACAAACGGCACCCTTTGTATCGCTGGTCCATAAACCTCGAATGGCGGATTAGCGGAGTTTTCGAATCCTGTAGTCATATATTATCCATACAGCTTTTGCCTCTCGCCGAACACGTTAATTTGCGGCAATAACAAATCCTGATTGGGAAATTTGAGCAAAATGCCATGTCCCGGTAAAAAAACGACATTTTCCACAGAGATTTCTCTTCTCTTCACTCCCTGTTTACCCGCATCGTGCCTTATTATACACTCAAATTAGGGTAATAAATTGCAGGGTGACTAAATGGGATTGGCTATGACCAAAATTCTTCTCGCCGAAGATGATAATGATATGCGTAAATTTTTGGCGAAAGCTCTGAATAACGCTGGGTATGAAGTGGTGTCGTTTGACAATGGTTCCAGTGCTTATGACCGGCTACGCGAAGAACCCTTCAACTTACTTTTGACTGATATTGTCATGCCGGAAATGGACGGCATTGAACTTGCACGCCGCGCTACAGAAATCGACCCCGATTTGAAAGTGATGTTTATCACCGGATTTGCAGCCGTTGCCCTTAATCCAGATTCTAACGCCCCAAAAGATGCCAAAGTGCTTTCCAAACCTTTCCATCTGCGCGATCTGGTAAACGAAGTAGAAAAAATGCTCGCCGCCTAGCACCAAGCGAGAATTCCAAGATTATTTAGAGAAATAACCATTAGCGTGTTGACGCAGCATCAGATATTTGGTGTATCCAAACTACTTGTTTGTTTTGAAAAACAACAAGGGCGATTAGCTCAGTGGGAGAGCACTACATTGACATTGTAGGGGTCACTGGTTCAATCCCAGTATCGCCCACCACTATATTTTACAACAATTTGGCCGGTATAGCCTCGAGTGCGTTCTTTCTGTGGTCACAGCGAGGGTGTATTGGATGAAGAAAAGTAAAAGTTCTTTCATCTCAGGCATTTTACGGAATTTGAAAAACCTATCCCCCGCAAGAACCCCGGCGCATAATAAACCGGCACAATATTTGAAAACAAGGCAGCTTAATTCTACTATTGAAGCCCATAGAAATGTAGAGATCGCCCTTTTGTCACCAGGACTCTATACCATTTTGGAGAAATTTTATGAGCCTAGGACGCAACATTTAATGTTGGTAATTCAATTATAGAAAGTCAGAATATTAAGGCACAATCGTCTGTGGCAACATAAATGCGCTGGAAGTAAATTGGCCTTTGGCGGGCTGAAAATGTTTTTGCGTGAATTTCATAAAAATTTCTTTCTGAGGAAAGATCAAAAACGCCTGCAGTTTTTTTATTCAACTCCGTCGTCTGGACAAAATGAGTTGCACTCATTGCTGACAGGTTAAATACCTTTTCAAGGTATGGTCTGATGTTTATATGAATTAGTTCCAAGGCGTCTATATTCTCCAGCCCTTCTGCGGCGGAACTATCCAGAAACATTTCGGCACCAGCATGAATATTATTTTGCAATGTTAATACGCGTCTAATGCGAACATAATGTGCGCACTGACCAAGATGGTTTGACCAAATACCATGAGTGGAAACTATGTCGACCCATGTTTTTTGATCAATAAACCTGAGCGGGGTTCCTGTGTCTTTGGATACAAACCTGAAGTGCCAGATGGTTTCGCCAAAGGGTTCGCTAGATGCAACCCTTGTGCCATCGCCGCGCCGGCGCACAATTGTGCCGATATCCTGAAGCCCTCGCAGTGCCGCCTGAACTGTTCCAAGGCTTACTCCGAGTATTTTTGTAAGCTCTATTTCTGAAGGAAGCAATTCGCCCGGCTTTACAATATTAGAGCGAATAACATGCATAATGGCAATTCGCGCGGCAGTTCGTTTTGTCGAGCGGGTGGTTCGTCTGGTGAGGTCCATTTGAGAAGCAAGTGCTTTAGCCAGAACGGATTGTTGATTCTCGCTTTGAGTTTCAGTCATTGCCTTGTTAGAAGCTTCCAAAGTGTTTTCGCCTGTCCTTAAATTATAGTTTTCTGAACGATCTCACAAGAACAAACGCTGCCAGACTCAGAAAAACTAGAGATATTGGACTGTTTACTATTGCAAAATAATCGGTCTTGTATAGCAGTAGTGACTGCCTCATTGAAGTTTCAAACATCCCGCCCAGCAAAAAGCCGATTACCAGACAGACCACCGAAAAGCCGGTGCGGCGCATCAACAGGCCAAGGCCCGCAAAAGCCAGCATAACACCGATGTCGAACATTGATTGACCGGGTAGATAAACACCGACAATGCATAAAACTAGCACTGGCGGTAGTATTAGAGGTTTGGCCGCTTTGGCAACCCATGCCCAAATGGGAATGCCCAGCCTGCCGATAATGAGGTGAATACCATTCGCCATTAACATCGAGGCAAATAATGCATAGATTAAGTCTCCATGCATAATCATCATAAAGGGGCCAGGGACAATGCCGTGGATGATGAATGCGCTGATCAAAAGGGCCGCAACGATGTTTCCAGGAATTCCAAGGGCAATTGTTGGAATTAGATTGGCTCCGACCACGGCACTGTTTGCCGCTTCTGTTGCCACAATTCCATCCGGATTGCCTTTGCCAAAACTTGCAGGATCATCCGAAGCCTTCTTTGCTGCGCCATAGCTCAAAAAAGCAGCGAGCGTGACACCCAGGCCTGGTAGCATACCAATGCCTGATCCAATCAACGCTGAACGAATAATGGTTCTCCAATGGCTAAAAAATTCGCCAGCAGGGAGGTGCGTGTTGGTTTCTTTTATCTGTTTGCCCTGTGTGATGGTTGTTCCACTACCTTGCCTCCACAAATCAAACATTTGTTCGATTATCGAGGCCAGTGCCAGAGAACCAATGGCAATGGCTGCAATAGGAAGTCCGTCAAACAGGTTCACTCTATCAAAAGTCATGCGTGCAGTGCTGTCGATCGGGTCGAGGCCAATAGTGGAGAGAAATACACCGAATGCTATGGCTGCTAATCCCTTGATAGGACTATCACCGGAAATGCCAGCCAGAAGTACAAAGGCAAACAAGAGAACCGAGGTAAATTCGAGCGGCCCAAATTGAAGTGCAAAAGCTGCAAAGGGCACGACCAGAATGATCAGTAACAAATCAGAAATCGTATCGCCGGTTACCGAGGAGTACAACGCAAATTTCATTGCCCGTTGCGCTTCTCCACGTTTTGCCATCGGATGACCATCAAGAGCCGAGGCAGCTGCCTCCGGAGTGCCGGGACTGTTAAGCAAGATTGCCGGTATTGCACCTCCAGAGGTGCCGCCTTTATTGACCCCAACCAGAAAGGCAATGGCTGCCAACGGGGACATATAATAAGTAACAGGAATCAGTACAGCCATTGCAGTCACACTGCCTAGGCCGGGAATGGCACCGATAATGATACCAAGGGTAATGCCCGCAAAAATAAAAGCCATATTGGTCAGGGTGAGGGCTGCTTCAAAGCCGGTGAAAAGTTGATCAAGCATGAAAATTTATTACCCTCTGCCAAGTGCTCACGGAAGATCTACCGTAAATACCAGCCATGCCATCTGATCAATAATGACTGGAAAGGCCACTGCCAGCAAGGCAATCACCCACCAGGTGCGATAGCCGCTTATAATTGCACCAAACCCGACCAGCAGAGTGGATGTAATCAGAAAACCGATATTGGATATGCCCACAATGACCAGAATGGAGATCGTTGCCCAGATAATGGTTTCAAGCACGATGGATGCTCCGGAAAGTTCTGGCTTACCTTTTTTGTAACGAAGTGCTTTCGTGATGACCAAAAGGATTGAAAACCCGAGAACAACAAAAGCTGTAAGTCGTGGAAAGAAGGCGGGGCCTACATCATGCTTACTGGTGCCTAATTCAACATAGTAGGGAATCAACCATAACAAAGCGACAATCGACATTGCCGCCAGAACCAATCCGGCGGCAATCTCTATGAGAGGTGCCTCATCATTTGCTGCATCAAGTTTCTCATTATCAGACATTTAGAAGTCCGCTATTTGGTTTTCTCAATGACAATTTTCAGTGCTTCCACTGTTTTTGCAACATCCGCAGTTAGAGCCTTGGATCCTACAAATTTCACAGGAAATTTCAATTTGTTGGTGACCAAATCTCCGAAATCGGCATCTTTGGACGCAGCTTCAATCGCAGCTTCAAGCTTGGCAACCACATCGGCAGGCGTACCCGCAGGTACAACAATCACCGCCTGAGATGGCATCGAAACGCCGTATTTTCCAATGATTGATGGAATGTCGGGAGATGCCAGAAGGGTGCCGGCATTCATCGATGCCAAAACTTTCATTTTCTTGGGATAGCGGTTGTGAATACCGCCGCTCCAGGCAAAATCAATTTTGCCACCCAAAAGGAAGGGCACCATTTCGCCGCCGCCTTTGGTCGGGATACCCGTCCAGGTAACGCCTTCTTCACCGCCAATAAAATTGATATACTTGCGCGACATCGGGCTTTGATCAGCATAATTAAGGGATTTAGTTTTAGCGTATGCGATCAACTCTTCCAATGTGTTGAACGGAGCATCAGTTCTTGCGATGATGGCTTGTTGGTATTCTGTGATTTGGCCCACATAGGTGAAACTGTCCAAATCGTACTCAACCTTCTGGGTCATCGGTGGCCACAGTAGGGAAAACGCGGCAGCAAACAGTAGTGTGTAACCATCAGATGGAGCAGCTGCAACTTCTGTCGATCCAACCGCGCCACCACCACCTGGGCGGGTTTTGACGATAACTATCTGCCCCAATTCCTTGGCAAGTGCTACGGAAAATACCCGGGCCATAGTTTCGGTACTGCCGCCAGCCTTATACGGAATGACAAGAGTTACAGGTTTTTCCGGGTATTCAGCGAAAGATTTTGTGGCTCCCATTGTAACGCTAAGGCTAAGGGCACACGCCGCAACAAGTAGCGAGGCTTTTCTGCGAGTAACTGGATTTTTCATGATTTCCTCCCAATTGAATCCTGAACTGAATTGCAACAAGCAACGTTACAATTCCAGCATATTTGAATAACTACATAGTTTTAGTATTTACATAACTATATAGTTTTAATATGATTGTCCAGCCGCAAAAAAGAAATCGGGAATGACTATGAAAAAACAAAGCCCATATGGCCCTGTAAACCGTGACCTCGTTGGTGACAACAATCCATCTGTTTGGCCAGGAAATGATCCATCGATTTTTGGATCTGCAACATTTGAGCCTATGGGTGCTGTTGAGGTGCGTAGTTTCCAGACTTTCAAATTGATCTATACGGTAGGGAAATTGGGCATTGACGATACCGGAGGTATTTGTATTGCCTGGCGATTTGTCAACGACGCTGGCAACCCACAAATGTCCGACCCGTCGGCGGCAAACTTTGTTTCCGCCTCAAGCAACGGTGACGGGCATTTAGAACTGAAATATGACAAGAACGGCGGGCAACGCCCATGGAATGAAATTCTGAAAGTGTACCAACGTGGTGGGTATTTAAAGGAAGGTGAAAAAATTACAATCATCTTTGGTGATACAAAAGGTGGTTCACCAGGCATGTTGACTCAGACTTTTGTGGAAGGTGGACGGGAATTCCGCGTGATGGCGGATGTGCAGGCAACCGGAAACTTCTTCGAGCTTCCCGACACACAACTTGCAATTCCGATTGTAGCAGGACCTGTAGAAAGTTGGCATGCGGTAATGCCGACACTGCGTCGACCAAATGAGAAATTTCATTTAGGCTTAAAGGCGGAAGACAAATGGGGCAATCCGACTGCTCAGGCAACGGCTAGTCTACGTTTCGAGGCATCAATGCCTGTTGGCGGACTTCCCAATAAATTTGAATACGCTCCCGAAGACAGGGCAATCACACTTGAGGGTCTTTCTGTATCGACAGAAGGCACGCTCCGTATCAAGGTGTTTATCAACGATGAGCAAGTGGCCGAAGCAGGTCCTATGGTGATAAAAACGGGAGACGTGGCAGGTTTTTGGGGGGATCTGCATGGACAAACCGGTGAGACTATCGGCACTAACACAATTGAGAGCTATCTTGATTTCGCTCGAAATAAAACGTTTCTCGATGTAACCAGCCATCAGGCCAATGATTTTCAGGTGACCGCAAAATTCTGGAAACATTTGAATGAACAGACTGCTCAATTTAATGAACCAGGACGGTTTACTGTTTTTCCGGGCTATGAATGGTCAGGCAACACGGCTGTAGGTGGTGACCACAATATCTTTTTTAAAACCGAAGGGCGCACTATTCGCCGGTGTTCCCATGCGTTGTTGGAAGATCGTTCAGAATTGGAAACTGATGCACATACATTGACCGATCTTTACAAGGCTTTCAACGACGCTGAAGAAGATCTGGTTATGTATGCACACGTGGGCGGACGCTATGCCAATATTTTTTATGATCATGATCCGCTAATTGAGACATCGGTTGAAATGCATTCAGCTTGGGGGACATTCGAGTGGATTTTAACGGATGGATTTCCCTTGGGACGAAGAGTTGGGGTGGTATGCAATAGCGATGGCCATAAAGGTAGGCCTGGTGCCAGCTATCCAGGCGACTCGATGTTTGGGGCTTATGGTGGATTAACCTGTTTCCTCACCGGTAAAAATGACCGCGATTCAATCTTTGAAGCTCAGCGGCGACGCCACCATTACGGTACTACCGGTTGCCGCATGCACATGGACGTACGGGTCACATTGCGAGAAGCAGGCACATTATATGAGCGCAATCCCGATGCCATGCCGAATACAATTACCCACCAGGTTCATAGCGCCATGATGGGTGATATCGTGCAAACAGACGCGCGCACAGTGGAGTTTTCCGGCGAAATTATAGCGCATGCAGGTATCGAGCGCATTGAGATACGCAACGGAACCGAGGTGTTGAAAACTGTTCGCCCTTATGAAGAAAGTGACCTTGGTAGCCGCATTCGATTGCTGTGGAGCGGCGCTGAATATCGTGGACGTGGTCGCAATACAAACTGGAGTGGTCGGGCGCAATTTGAAGATGCAACGATAGAGCGATTTGAGACCATTAACCGCTGGAACCCGGACAGCTTGTTTGAACAACGTGGCTCCGACACGGTTATCTGGAAATCCGTTACCACCGGCAACTTTATGGGTTTTGACGCATGGACTGATGAATCGGGTGAAAATGGCTCAGGCAGTTTGTCTGTGACAACCAATCACGGCAACATGTCGCTCGATCTTTCAGATATCGGAATTGAGGATATCGAGCTGGACGCCGGCGGGTTGGAGAGAAAATTGAGCGCTTTCCGGCTTCCAGATGCGCCGCTTAAAAGAAGTCTATCGTTTAGGCAATCCATTCCCCTTGGCAACGGTAAGGATAATCCAATATGGATTTGTGTGACAACTGAAGACGGCTATCAGGCCTGGTCAAGCCCCATTTACTTGTTCAACTAAGGCCTAAAGTCTCTTGTGGGCCAATAGGATAAATTTGTTCAATCCCGATATCCTCAGCCACTAATGTCAATGACATCACGCCCGCAAAAGCGTCGCTGGCTGATCCATCTCCAAAATCTCCGGCAATGGCTTGCCGTAAAAATATCCCTGACCCTGATCACATCCAGCCGCACAAAGTAATTCGTGCTGGCGGGGAGTTTCAATACCCTCTGCCGTGACGGTTTTGCCGAGACTGGTGCCCAGCCCGATGATCATGGCAACAATCGCTGTTATTTCAGAATCGGTGCAAAGATCGACGACGAAGGATTTATCGATTTTGATTTTATTGAACGGTATGGTCGTCAGATAACTCAAGCTGGAAAATCCGGTGCCAAAATCATCGATTGCAATTGAAACTCCCATATCTGTAAGTATTTGTAATTCCATGACAACGGAATTCGGGTTCTGGATGAGTACACTTTCAGTGATTTCAAGCTCCAACCGTGCTGGCTCAAGCCCAGTTTCCTGCAGCGCTTTTTTGACCATTTCAACGATATTCTGGCGCTTAAATTGCACTGGTGATATATTCACTGATATTTTTTCTCGGTTAGGCCAACTGGCCGCGTATTCGCATGCAGTACGCAAAACCCATTCGCCAATTTCATTGATCTGGCCTGTTTCTTCAGCAAGCCCGATGAACTGGAGCGGTGAGATCATCCCAAGTGTACCATGCTGCCACCGGACAAGAGCCTCGTACCCGTTGATTTTTCCAGAAGATAAATCCACTTGTGGCTGGTAGTGCAAAAGCAATTCACCCTTGGTGATCGCATGGCGTAAATCAGACGCCATTTGCTGGCGCTCCTTGGCGCGCGCATACATGCCTTCTTCAAAAAAGCGGTATGAATTGCCGCCATCTGCTTTGGCCTGATACAGAGCCAAATCAGAAAACTGCACCAGGGTTTCAACATCGCCATTTTCTGGTGGGCCAACCGAAATTCCAACACTCGCCGAGATTTCAATAATGTTATGATCCACCTGAATTGGGGCTGAGAGAGCAGAACAGATTTTATCACCAAGCAGCTTCAATTCGTAATGCTCATTAAATTCTTTCACAACAACGATAAATTCATCACCAGAAAGACGCCCGGCAACCGCTGCTTTGCCCAGAGATTGCGTAATCCTTGAACCGACCTCTAACAAAACCCGGTCCCCTACGGGGTGGCCGAGCGTATCGTTAACTTCCTTAAACCCGTCCAGATCGATATATAGCAACGCCATTTTTGTGTTGGATTTATCGGATTGTCTGATTGCCGTTTTCAGTTTTTCCCTAATTTGTGTTCGGTTTGGTAGGCCGGTCAGCGCATCAAATTTCGCCAGAAACTTAATTTTCTTTTCAGACTCGTGGCGTTCAGTTACGTCCTCATGAATAGATAACCAGCCACCATTGGCCATTGGATGGTCACGAATTTCGATGTAGCGCCCGTCTTTCAAGTGATGAATTTTACCTCCAATTTGCTGATTTTCCACCCAATTGGTTCTTTCTTGTCGGTACTCCTCTACATCTGCCCCTCCATATGTGCCGTTCTGAACTCGCAACTCGAGGATGTCTTGCAAATGAGTTCCAGGCTGAATCTGTTCAGAAGAAATTCCATATATTTCGGCGTATTGGCTGTTGCACACCACGATTCTCTCGTCAGCATCGAACATACAAAGCCCCTGTGTCATAGTCTTAAGAGCTGTATCCAACCGTTCGTTACGATGTGTAAGTTCGTTTTTGGAGACCACTTGTTCGGTAATATCCTCGTGGATTGTGAACCAACCATTGCCCTCCATTTTAAAATTACAAATTTCTATATAGCGACCGTCATTGAGCTGGTGTGTTCTGGGAGTGTATACAGGTTTGGATTTTATACTGCCCGCGATACGGCGATATTCGAGTGCATCTGAACCGATGAAACAGCCATTTTTTACGCGAATATCGACAAGCTCGTCCAGCGTTATCCCGGGCTTCAGTTGCTCCGGCAGTAAATTGTACATGGTTGCAAAACGATCATTGGATAGGATGATATGGCCATCATCATCAAACATACAAAAACCCTGATGCATGATTGAAAGTGCCGCATCAAGTTGGTCTTGCTGTTGTTTAAATTCTTGTTGCGCTGTATTTTCTTTCGTCCTGTTTCGTAAATAGAGAAACACAGGAGCGCCGAAAGTGAAAATAACCATGCCAGACAATACGGCAAGGAACGCAAACACAATATCGCTCATCAAAGCCTGAGTTTCGGTTTGATCAAGATAGAGTTTAATCGATCCAAGAACTTGTCGGTCTTTGGTAACGGGATAGTCCACATATGCATATAGCTTAGGATGGGTGGAGCCGTCGCCCTTTTTTAGTGTGACTGAATGGCTATTATCTGCGCGTGAAGATCTCGAATGGGCAGCATGATCTTTCATGCCCGCATTATCGTTTTCATACTCACCATGATGATTTGACGACAGTTCGTGCTCGGAACTATTCGGCAGGGCAAGTGCAATTTGGTTCGAGGGACTATAGGTGCTAGTATCGAAGACAGTCTTGCCTGTGGGATCAATGAAAACGTAACGATAAATGCGTCCAATGGAACTTAGTTGTCGCAATATTTCCGAGGAACTGGATTGATCGGGCTTGCCGGAAAATATAACCTCCAGATTAATCAGATTTGCTTCAATATCTTCAGCCCAGTGCATTCCGACAGCATATGCGTCGCGTTGCAAAAGGCGGTTAGTGATAGTTTCCAGTGAAAATACCGCTGCCCCGATTGAGGTTAAAGACAAGACCAGTGCCAGTGTTTTTATGCGGTCTACCTGCGAAATTACAGAAAATATACTCATTTGCGGTCGTCATTTTATTTTGTTTTCAGTACCATCCCTGCTCTAACTGACCGCATGTACCATGCGTGCCATTCTAATTCGTTGGACTGTAATAGAGCAAGTCTTATACAACAGTTAATGATATCCCCCGGCTGTTTCTGAGGCAAAATCTCGAGATCGGCGATCATTAGAAACTGCATATATTTAATTTTTCTGCGCCCTCGGCATTGATCTAATTACATAGAAAAATCCAGTTGTATTTTTTAAATGTTAGTGAGTTACCTTGGGTAAGGTTTTTGCGATGAATGATATATTATTGGATACTAAACTGGATTCGTAGCCAAGAGGTCGATTACTCCCATGCTTCCGTTTTTGTGCTAGTTTTTTAGAAAATTGTCCGAGAATATAAGTATTGTGGACATGCGAAGGCATTTCATGTGCCCCAAAAATATTTTTAAAATTCTTTAAAAAAATTGAAATACAACCTAATTGGCGGCGGTTATTTCGCTTCAACCGTGATTAACAAGCCACAATATTCCAATTTTGAGTTCCGCCGGATAGCTTTCCGACGGATTCCATTTTGTCTGGCCTAGCTCACGTAAAATCGCAACTCATCCGAAGTTCAACGGTAGAAAGTTATTCCAGCGCCCCTTCAACGGTGAGCCCCAGTGACGTCCATGCCTGCATACCACCACGATAGTATTTTAGTTTTTCCGCCGGATATCCCAGATTAATGAGCGAATATTTTGCCCGCATGAACATGGCCGGAGTCTGGCCGCACCAATAGCCATTGCAATAACCGACAATGGTTTTGGCATTGTCAAAATTGAGGGTTTCGTCTTCGTTTTCCTCGACCCCGAAATTATCGAGAATGGTGAGGATTGCGATGTCTTTATCATCATTTAGTTGCGTATAGGGCACATTCACCGTGCAGGGAATGCGGAGATTCCGGTGCCAACCCTCGGTTCTCGTGTCGACAATCATGACGCTTTTATCTTTTTCAGCCTTCATCATATAGTCAACGAATTCCAGTTCACCCAGAGTTTGAATACCCTCGCCAAGGCTAATTGGCTGAGGTGCCCCGCGTTCTGTTGTCGAATAGGCGGTATGGATCTTATTGCCCTTGGCTTGTGCACGCGAGATTGTGCAGGTCTCACCATTCAGCGTAACGCTGAACTCGGTCATACCCTTCTTGATATTACTTTGCGCCAACGCCGTGGTGGAAAATGCCGCCATGGCAAAAATCGTAAAAATTATTCTCTGCATAATAAAACCCTTTCATGTCGACAAAACTAGAATGTGGCATGATACATATCATTGTTTGAATGTTTTAACGAGCAATTTGTTGCGCACGGAATTGAACGCTGGATGGGTCAAAATTCCTAATTACGTCATTGACTGAGCACGGACATCGAAACTAACGGGAAAGTCCCTTTGCCTCCAGTTCAGTCAAATGCTCGTTCCAACGGCTTTCTTGCTCTTTTCCCAATTCGAAAAAATACGACCAGCTATAGATTCCGGTATTGTGCATATCGTCAAATGTGATGCGGATAGCGTAATTTCCAATCGCATCTACGGTCATAATTTCCACGTTCTTCTTGCCGCCAATGGTTTGGCGCTGGGAGGGCGAGTGGCCCTGTACTTCAGCGGAAGGCGATAATACGCGCAACATTTCAGCCGGAAATTCGTAAGATAGCTCCTCGCTGAATACCACGCGCAGGCTTTTTTTATCTTTTGCAACGCGCAATTCAATAGGAACAGAGGGGATGGCTGACATTGGGAGCCTTTCAAAGTGCCAAGGACAGAAAGAAGTTATGAGGGCAGGGGGAGAACTTCAAGGAGTTTTCCGCAATTATTCCGCAGCCTCTTGGGTAAGACGTTCCTGTGCAATAATTACCGCCCGCAAGGCCGCTGGTTTGATAGGTTTTTGCAATATGGGAATTCCCATTTCACCAGCTTCCAATTTTAATTCATTGGAACGATTTGCTGTAATCAACACCGCCGGAATTTGTGGGCCGAATTGTTCTCGCAACGCACTAACTGCATCAATACCATTGGCCCTATCCAGATGATAATCCGCCAGTATCACATCAGGCAGTTTATCTGCCTTTTCAATCACCTTGCAGGCTTCTTTCAACCCGGTTGCTGTACGAACCTCGCAACCCCATTGGGTCAGGAGGCTAGACATCCCTTCAAGGATGTTAGCATCATTATCGATGCAAAGAATAAAAGTGCCATCCAACTGGCTACTGGTTACGATGGGTGCCTGAGTTTTAGTCCCGCCCGTGTTGGTGATAGCTTCTGCTACATCCACCAACACTTCGAAAGTTGTGCCCTTACGGGGCTTGGATTGCACCTGAACCTTATGCCCCAGCATATTGGCAATGCGTTCCACGATTGAGAGGCCGAGGCCAAGACCTGTGGCCTGTTTTGCCCCTTCTTCCAGACGTTCAAATTCGGTGAAGATGATTCCGAGGTTTTTCTTGGCAATGCCAATCCCGGTATCGCGCACCTTGATTGATATCTGGTCTCCTTCAGTTTCACAAAAAATCGTAACCCCGCCCACGCGGGTATATTTGAGCGCATTGGAAATCAGGTTTTGCAGCAGTCGCCGCAATTGTCCAGGGTCTGAATATACCCAAATATCAGTCTTGGCAAAATCAAGAGTGAGGCCTTTTTCCATGGCAAAAGGTATGAATTCCAGCTTCAGTTGTTCCAGCACTGATTTCAGAGGGAAAGCCACCGGGTTGGCAACCATCTGTGCTGTATCAAGACGGGAGATAGCCAGAATTGCACCCAGAATATCCTCTACAGATTCCAGCGATTTACCCATATTTTGAGCAAGATTCACTTCCGCTTTATTTTTAAGGCGTTCAAGCAGTGTGGAGGAATAAAGTCGGGCCGCATTCAGCGGTTGCAAGATGTCATGGCCAGCAGCGGCCAAAAAACGTGTCTTGCTTCGGTTCGCCATATCGGCCTCGGCCTTGGCGATTTTCAACTGTTCATTGAGCTCGACCAGATCGCTGGTACGCTCTTCCACCCGTCGTTCAAGCCCTTCATTTGCTTCGCGCAACGCTTCGGCGGACCGCAAGCGCTCGGTAATGTCGTTCCACGTCACAACGATGCCACCCGCAGGCATGGCGCTGGTTTTGATTTCTATGATTTTATCTTGGCCGGGCATTTCAAAGTGCCAAAGATCATCTTTGTGGATCATCCTGTAAGCCAATTGTTCGCCGTCCGGGTCAAAGTCATCCAATTGATTTTGTTCGATAATTTCCTTGGTAATTTCGGTCAGCGTTGCTCCTGCTTTGACGACGCTCGTTGGTAGATTAAGCAGGTTTCGAAATTGCCTATTCCATGAGGCCAGACGGAATTCATCATCAAAAACCGTCAATCCCTGATCAAGCTGATCAAGTGCTGATTGCAAAACGCCCCTGTTAAATTGCAGAGCTTCAGAAGCCTGATCAAGCAATTGTAGGTTGGATTTCACATCGCTGTCATAGCGTTTCAACAAGAGTGAATGCACAAGACGCGATGAAGATGCACCAATGGCACTGGCCAAAAGTTGTTCAGAAAAGCGTAGCAATTCATCATCGATAAACTGCTCATCCGCCAAGTTTTCTCCAAGGGTTGACCAATAGTCTTCAAAGGCACGATTAGTTCTGCTGACACCAAGATAACGAGCAACGGTTTCACGCAATTGTTGCACCGTAACTTCGCAATCGCCCGTACGACCTGAACGCAAAGATGCCCTCGAAACGGAGACAAATGCACTGGCCTGCATTCGCTCCAGCGGATCGGCAGCTCTGGTAAGCGACCCAGCCACATAACCAAATGTATTGAAGAACAGGCTCCAGATCATGCCATTGCTGATTGCTGCCAGATCAAACCCGAATAGATTTTGTGGCCGCAGAGCAGTGATGCCGAACAAGCCTTCGGCAATCAGCGGATGTTCACCGGGAA
>JASFYT010000010.1:0-98460 GCA_045047085.1 Rhizobiaceae bacterium
GAAATAGCGCGCGGCATGGAAGTTCATACCTTGGGAACCATTGCCGAATGATCGGCGGCGAACTCGCCATTATCAGCCTGTTCATGATTTTTATACGCACGGGCACATGCATGATGTTGCTGCCCGGATTTTCATCTGCACAGGTGCCAAACCAAGTTCGATTATTTTCTGCATTAGGCATTACATTTGCGATTTTTCCCTTGGTGGCACCGGAATTGCAATTGCCTCAAAGTATTGAACCGGTCCAGATGGTCAAACTAATTTTTGCAGAATTTGTTATCGGTGCAATTCTTGCGATCCCGGTACGGTTTTTCATCATGGCGATTTCGTTCGTCGGTGAAATTGTTACGCAAATGATCGGGTTGAATACAATTCCGGGAATTTCTATTGGTGAAAGTCAAAGCACGACCCTTGCAACCATGCTTGAAGCATCCACGGTTATTCTGTTTTTTATTTCCGGTCTGCATGTTCAGTTCATTTTGGCATTAATGATGTCTTATTCGGTTTATCCGGTCGGAGAGTTTCTGGTTATTGGTAGTTTGGTGGAAAGTCTGGCGACTCATCTGTCTCAAGCGTTTCAAATTGTGATCCGCTTGGCAGCTCCTATTATTATTTGCTCACTGGTGATGAATTTGATTGCTGGTCTGGTGAATAAACTCACCCCGCAAATCCCGATTTATTTTGTATCAACGCCATTCCTGATTACAGTTGGGATGGGGCTTTTGATTTGGGTGGGGGACGATATGATTATTTACTTCAATTTGGAACTGGGTCGATTAATCAATGGAATATTTGGTTAGTCACGAGGCGCACCCGCAAGCTTGGGATAAGGTTGAAGGCATAATTTCGGTGCCAAATGCATTACCGATGTAGGATGGAATGAGCGATTTTACTGCCATACAAAGTGTTGTTGCCAGAACTGTGTCGGCGACCTCTCCTTTAGCCTCAACGACGGCGACTTCTAAGTCTGTCAACAGCGTTGAAGAGGGCTTTAAGGCATTGGTTTCTTCCGGAGATATCACAAAAGACATAGAAGCGGTCAAGGTCGCTGCCTTCAAAGAAAATGCATCGGCTAAAGCCATGCAGAAATTTGAGGCAATGGTTGTGTCCCAGCTATTCGGCACGATGTTGAAATCGATGCCAGGTGATTCTTTTGGTGCGGGAATGAGCGGAGATATCTATAAATCAATGTTTGCGGACGCCTTGGGTGAACAGATTGCCAAACATGGTGGGCTGGGTATCGCTGGATTGGGACAAAATACCAATGCGAGCAGGCCTGTTAAATGAGTGGTCTTGAAACAACTGGCAACTCGGGAGTCGTGCATTTGAATCAGGCTGTTATTGGTAAGCAAATCGCGACCATCGAGCATTTGATCACTTTGCTGCACGATCTGTTGGTGAAGGAAAACAAGCTTCTTCAATCACCCGCCAATCATATTCCGGAAGGGACAGCCCGAGATAAATTGCAGTTGATAGTGCAGTTTAACCGAGCATCGCTGGAAATATCTGAACTGGTGCTGCCTGAAGCATTGCAACGGCGGGTGCAGGAAACTGTGCAATTGCTGGAACAAAATGAAAAAACGCTGCAGCTCAGAATGACTGCGATCAGGGAAGTTACGAGGACTATGGCGCTCGCAGAGCAGGAAGCTGAGTCCGATGGTACATATTCGGCTGATCCCAGAGGCTGGAATGGTATCTAATGATTAAAATGATTTTTGCAGGCATCTGGACAGCAGCAGTTTTATCCGGTTCGGTTTGGTTTTTTGGTCAACCTGTGGCGCCACCAAGTGAAGAGGAAGCCGGAGAGTTTTTTGGTTTACTTGAAACCATCAAACTTGAAACTATCGTTGTGCCGATGGTGCGAAACTCTGCGGTGCAAGGATATCTCATTTTGGATTCAGCCTATACTGTAAATACAGAGATTGCTTCCAGCCTGACTGTTCCAATTGAATTTGTCCTCCGCGATATCATCAACGGTTCGGTTTATGGAAATTCGGATATTGATATCTATCGGCTGGAACGGTTTGATTTGGAAAAATTTCAAAAACAGGTTGTTGATGATATCAATGCCAAACTTGGTAAAAGAATTGTTCATAATGTCATGATCCAGCGACTAGATTTTATGACCAAAGAAGAAATTCGGGATCAACAACTGCGCCGAAGTTAGCGGATTTTAGTAATGGGAATTAACCGGAGTATTTTTCATGAACAGAAAGCAACGACGGGCAACTCAAAAGGCGCAAGAGCAATATTCGCAAATGGAAAGCCTGTTTATGTTTTCCGGGCAGTATTTGCACGCTGGAAATTATGAAGAGGCGATAGCTGGCTATAGGCGGATATTGCGCCATGTGCCTGACAATGCTGCATCCCACCATAATCTGGGCGTGTCGTATGAATCTCTCGGGCAGTATGCTGAAGCCATTATGGCATATAAAAATTCTTATAAATATGATCCGGCCAGTTTTGAATCCTGTTCGAACCTTGGTGGGCTGCTGCACAAGCTTCATCAAAGTGACAAGGCAATCTTGATGCTTGAAAAAGCCATTGAGATTAACCCAGGTTTTGCTGATGCGCATCATAATTTGGGATGTACGCTTAGTTCACTCGGTAGGCTGGAAGAGGCTATTCAATCCCATCGTAAAGCCTTGGCTTGTCAGCCCGATTTTCCAATTACGAAGTTTGAGTTGTGTGGTTTACGTCGGATGATCTGTGATTGGCCGGGTCTGGAAACGGAAAATGCCGCCTGTTTGCAGGAAATTTACGATCGGTCGATCAAAGTATCACCTTTTCGGATGTTGCCAATGAGCAGCAATCCTCTGCAACAGTTGAGATTTAATCGCTTGTATGCCGGCGATCAAAAGGTAGCTGATGCATCAATCTACCACGACTACCCTTTGCTTGATTTAGATAGAGATGATCGCAAAGTGCGTATCGGTTATCTGTCTTCAGATTTTAACCAGCACGCGGTGAGTGTGCTGATTGCGGAGCTGCTGGAACGCCATGATCGCGACCGGTTTGAGATATTCGGTTTTTGCTATAGCAAGGATGATGGCAGTGAAACCAGAGCCAGAGTAGTATCAGCCTTTGATAAATTCGTCCCGGTTCTGGGCATGAGTGATTATGAAGCTGCAAATTGTATTCGGGAAGAGGCAATTGACATTCTTGTGGATCTCAAAGGTTACACACGTGATGCACGTACACGAATTCTTGCGCACCATCCGGCGCCGATACAGGTGAATTTTCTGGGTTATCCATCGACTATGGGGGCAGATTTTATAGATTATATAATCGGAGACCCTCAGGTGACGCCGATGCACCATCAGCCACATTATGATGAAGCGATTGTGCAACTCTCTCAGTGCTATATGCCGAATGATACCAAGCGAAAAATTTCACAACAGACCCAGTCTAGAAAAGCACACGGGTTGCCTGAGGAGGGTTTCGTATTTTGTTCGTTCAATAATTCTTATAAAATTACCGAAGAACTATTTTCAATATGGATGGGGCTGCTGAAGCAGCTTGAGGGCAGTGTTTTATGGTTGTTTGAAGCAAATCCATTGTGCAAGGCAAACTTACAACGTGAAGCGCTGGCGTTGGGGATTGGACCAGAAAGATTGGTATTTGCTCCCAAATTGCCTAAATTGGAAGATCATTTAGCACGCTATCGTCTTGCTGACTTGTTCCTTGATTCAACTCCTTACAACGCACACACTACCGCTAGCGATGCGTTGTGGTCTGGACTTCCGGTTCTGAGTTGTGCGGGAGATACTTTCGCCAGCCGCGTTGCAGGCAGTTTGCTATGTGCAATTGAATTGCCGGAACTCGCGGTGAATAGTCTTGAAGAATATGAGGCAATGGCGTTGAAACTAGCCAAGGATGCCTCATTACTCAAGGAGTTGCGACGCCGATTGGAGGCTAACCGTCTTTCCACGCCGCTGTTTGATATTGTTAGCTACACGCAGGACATCGAAGCTGCCTATTTGGAGATGGTAAGAATCCATCGGGAGGGGCTAGCTCCCTCGGCATTTTCAGTGGGTGATATTTAGGACACGCGCCGAATAATTTATGGGCCATGACCTCAGATACCCTTCAATATCGGAAACCTGATGGATAAGATTTCGCCTATGGTGCTTTTCTGCCAGAATAGTATTATATTCCCATCCCACATTTTTTTGTGGTATAGTCCAACGCAGTAGCTATCCCCCTGCACAATATAGCTACAGCGTTGGGCCATTTTCATCTATATATCCTGATTTATATAAGTGCTGTTCTTGGCTTGCTCTGGTTCTATGGGCTTGTTTGTCGAGAGATTTGGCTTTATCTAACCTATTTCTTCGGTAGTTGTGTTTTTTTGAAATAATCACTTCCGTTTCTATGTTTTTTTCAGAATATGGAAAAATCATGTGGTGTGCCATGTCGCCTCACTTCGAAGCATTGTTTGATTATGGCAGAAATATTCTGTAAGTGATTCGTGATGGTTATTTCGCCACATTATTTTTGTAGATTTAATTTTGAGTTTTTACTTTAGGATGAGGTTTTGGATGCAGACGTCGTATTTTTTGATGTTTTTCCGCCTTGTAAGCAAAAGATCATTGGGGTAGGAGTGTGCTGCTAGTGTGCCGGAGAGTTTTGGGCGATTTATTCCGAATGATTTTACATATGACGGATGAGAGACATTGCTAGAGAAAACCATAGAATATTTTAATAAGAACGTGGCTGATATTGAAAATGCAGTCGCTCAGGATGCAGATATATTGCAATTGCAGAAGCTGGATGAAGCCTTAAAACAAACGTTTCAGGAAATTCGGACATTTAAGACAGATTGCCAGCGCTTGAGAAAAATTCAGCTCGAATTCTTTCTAGACTATATTTCGAAACTTTCGGAAAACCCTTTGGTGTCAGAGCTTACCGAGATTACTCGGGGGTTGGTTGGCAGCTATGTGGATGTGGCAGGTGCGCCTGATCGTATGAATCAGGGCGGTATGCCTGCTTCAAGCGAGAATATTAGCGCTAGATTATAATTTTTTCGGATTGCCAATCCGGATTATATTGGTCCGAACAATACCCCTTGAATTGGCAACGGGATTACGCCAGCAGGAGTTGGCGTAATCCCGATTTGCTGTAAGCTGGAGGTATGTGGCTTGCAGCGACATTCTAATTTATTGACCTGACATATATTTTAAGGATGCTAAAGGCAGGAGGATTGTCATTTGCGTCTTGTGTAGCAGGATCAAACGCAACCCAGTAAGCAACCTAAACTTTAAATCAAATCAGAATGTTGAAAAAAGAATTCGCAAAAAGGCGGGAGAAACGCCTTGGAATTCAGACATCCCGGTAATCCGGGGATGTAGAGGGCGTCATGCCTGAGAACTTACCCGCTCTCATCTACATTATGGATTATAGGTGACGTGTCCTAAGGGGCGGTTAAGAAAATCGAATCAAATTTCATATTTCGCATTATCCGACCATTGAACGAGATAAAACAGCAATTCCATACACCCTGAAGTTTAGTTGTTTATAAAAACTTGTTTCGTTGACTTGCGACCAGACGTTTGGGAAACTGATATTGATGAGGTCATAGTTTGGGCAGATTGACTTTTAGGGGCGGCAATATCGATGTGGAATTCTGAAGAGCAGGTGCAAAATCTGACAGAGCTGGAGAAGCGCTGTTTATTTGCACTTATAGATGGTAAGACTAGTTTTGAACTTCAGGAAGAAGTTCAATTGTCTGGTTTTACTGTTCAAATTATCATTAATGCATTGCAGAAAAAAATGGAAGTGCAGAATATCGCGGGACTTGTTTCCAAGGTCCTTCGAAGCAACGCTACCCATTTGTAATGGATACAATATTCTAAAGTGATTCGGTAATTACCTTGTTAATTACTCATAATCGCTGAGTGGCGGGCATGAGCATATGAGATTACGATCGCCATATGCGTTATCTATGCGGTTGACCGGAGCCCAGTATTTGTCAACTCGGAACGCACCTGGTGGGTAACATGCCTCTTCACGGCTATAAGGTCGGTCCCATTCTCCCACCAAATCTTCCACCGTATGAGGGGCGCGTTTCAGTGGATTATTTTCCTTGTCGATCTTACCCTCTTCGATATCGAGCGCTTCTTTTCGGATGGCAAGCATAGCATCGCAAAAACGATCCAACTCGGCCTTGGGCTCTGACTCAGTTGGTTCAATCATTAAGGTTCCTGCTACCGGCCAACTCATGGTTGGAGCGTGAAAACCGCAATCGATCAACCTTTTAGCGATGTCATCGACGCTTACGCCTGCGCTTTCATTGAGGGGGCGTGTATCAAGGATGCACTCATGTGCTACCCGACCAGAGCGCGAGGTGTATAGAATTTTATAGGCACCATCCAGCCTCTTGGCGATGTAATTGGCGTTGAGAATTGCCAATCTGGTGGCTTGTGTCATGCCATCGCCACCCATTAGCAGGCAATAGGCCCACGAGATAGGCAAGATGGAAGGGGAGCCGTACTGAGCTGCCGATACAGGCCCTGGACGATCTGTGTCGTCATAGGTTCCCGGCAGGAAGGGTTCCAGATGCGCGCCAACACCAATTGGCCCCATGCCCGGACCACCGCCGCCGTGTGGAATGCAGAAGGTTTTATGCAGGTTGAGGTGGCTTACGTCGCCGCCAATTTTGCCTGGTTGTACGAGGCCGACCATGGCGTTCATATTGGCACCATCGATGTAGACTTGCCCGCCCAACTCGTGGGTGAGGTCGCAAATTTTACGTACAGTTTCTTCAAAAACTCCGTGGGTGGAAGGGTATGTGATCATGCATGCGGCGAGATTATCTTGATGCTCCTCAGCCTTGGCGCGGAAGTCTTCCAGATCGATATCGCCGTTTTCTGCCGATTTTATCACCACGACTTTCCAACCAACCATGTTGGCAGACGCCGGGTTTGTTCCGTGGGCAGAGACCGGAATGAGGCAGACGTTGCGATGCCCTTCGCCAAGTGACTTGTGGTAG
Source organism: Rhizobiaceae bacterium (assembly GCA_045047085.1). Taxonomy (GTDB): domain Bacteria; phylum Pseudomonadota; class Alphaproteobacteria; order Rhizobiales; family Rhizobiaceae. The sequence continues at coordinate 6,992 of JASFYT010000010.1, forward strand.
GCTCGGATGGTGAGAAGGCCAGCATATTCACCTTGCGCACCAGAGTTTGGTTGCATGGAAATTGCGTCATAGCCGGTAATTTGGCATAATTTATCGGATAAATCTGTCACCAATTCATGATAGCCCTCTACCTGATTGGATGGCGCCAAGGGATGGATGTCTGAAAATTCCGGCCATGTAATCGGGATCATTTCAACGGTGGCGTTGAGCTTCATGGTACAAGAACCGAGCGGGATCATTGAGCGATCAAGAGCCAGATCACGGTCGGCGAGGCGACGCATATAACGCGTCATTTCAGCTTCCGAACGGTTCATATGGAAGATCGGATGGGTCAGAAATTCGCTGGTGCGCAGATGTGCTTCTGGCAGGCGATATTCGTGGCTGTGCTTTGGGTCGTCTTTGAGATCACCGCCAAATGCATTCCATACGGCCTCGAGAGTTTCGGGTGTGGTTTTTTCATCGACGCTGATGCCGATACGGTCTTCGCCGACTTGGCGAAGGTTGACGCCGTTGGCGACTGCGGCATTGAGAATGACGCCCTGCAATGCGCCCACTTCAACGGTAATGGTGTCGAAGAATGTTTCCGGGGCCACAGTGAAACCCAAATCTTGTAGCCCTTTAGCAAGACGGAAGGCTTTTCTGTGAACACTTTGTGCGATGGCTTTGAGACCTTCGGGGCCATAATATACTGCATACATGGAGGCCATGACTGCGAGCAGCGCTTGCGCTGTACAGACATTGGAATTGGCTTTTTCCCGACGGATATGTTGCTCGCGGGTTTGCAGTGCCAAGCGGTATGCGCGGTTGCCTCGAGCATCGATTGAAACGCCGATGATGCGGCCGGGCATGGCGCGTTTATAGACATCTTTTGTGGCCATGAAAGCTGCGTGTGGACCGCCATATCCAAGCGGTACACCGAAGCGCTGGGTGGAACCAACGGAGATATCTGCATCCATATCGCCGGGGGAGCGGAGTAGTGTAAGTGCCAACGGATCAGCAATCATGATGGCGATTGCTTTGGCTTCATGCAGGGCTTTGATATGTTCGCTGAACTCGCGTACGTGACCGTGTGTGCCCGGATATTGGAAAACTGCTCCGAAGATCTCTTCCGGTTTTAAATCCTTGTCCGGATCGCCGATGACAATCACGATATCGAGCGGTTCGGCTCTGGTTTTCATCACAGCAATGTTTTGCGGATGGCAGTTTTCATCGATGAAGAATTTAGTCATTTTCGATTTGGAAACCCGCATGGCCATGGTCATGGCTTCTGCTGCTGCCGTTGCTTCATCGAGCAAAGAGGCATTGGCGATTTTAAGGCCGGTTAGGTCAGAGACCATGGTCTGGAAATTGAGCAGAGCTTCGAGCCGTCCCTGTGAAATTTCTGGCTGATACGGGGTATAGGAGGTATACCAGGCCGGGTTTTCCAAGATGTTGCGTTGGATAACAGGCGGGGTCATTGTGCCGTAATATCCTTGACCAATGAGCGAAGTCAGGACTTTATTTTTATCGGCAACCTTGTGCATATGTTGCAGCATGTCGCGCTCGGTCATGGGTGCGCCCCATTCGAGTTTATTCGGTTGGCGAATGTCAGAGGGAATGGTTTGATCAATCAGTTCGTCGAGATTTTTGACACCAACAACATCAAGCATTTCTTCGATTTCAGTAGGAGAAGGCCCAATGTGACGCCGATTGGCAAAATCATAAGGGAGATAGTCGGTTGGCTTGAAACTCATTTTACATTCCCTCAGTAGGTTAGGCGATCAGGGCCTGATAGGCGTCGGCATCCATCAAATCATCGAATTGGGATTTGTCGGAAATTTTTAGTTTGTAGAGCCATGCATCACCTTCGGCATGTTGGTTGATGAGGCCCGGTTCGTCTGTAAGCTTGCCATTTGCTTCGGTGATTTCACCGCTGACAGGTGCGTAAATATCGCTGGCAGCTTTCACGCTTTCAACAACACCGATGGAATCGCCCTTGTCGAAACTGTCACCTGCATCCTGCAATTCGACAAATACCACATCACCCAATTGTTCAGCGGCGTGTTTGGTCACGCCCAGGGTAGCAATATCGCCATCAAGGCTGATCCACTCATGGTCGTCGGTAAAATATAGGCTCATAATTTCCTCCAGTTATCTCTTGTAGTTTTGTTTGACGAAAGGCAGCGCAACCACCTCAGCCGGATTGATTTTTCCGCGGATTAACAGCCCCACCTTGGTGCCAATATCAGCATGGTTTGTGTCCACATAAGCGAAAGATATCGGACGTGAAATGGTTGGGCCAAAGCCACCACTGGTAACAATGCCGATTTTGTTTTCGTCGCCATCCACCACTTCCACATCGCGTCGGGCAGGGGCTCTGCCTTCAGGCAGGATGCCTACCAATTTGCGTGATGGGCCGTTGGCGATTTCTGTCTGAATACGCTCTGCACCTGGAAATCCGCCTTCTTCGCGGCGACGTTTTTGGATAGCCCAAAGGAGTTTTGCTTCGATTGGTGAGGTATCATTGTCGATGTCATTGCCGTAGAGGCAAAGGCCAGCTTCCAGGCGTAAGCTGTCCCGAGCGCCAAGACCTGCAAGATCGAGGTCCGGGTGTTCCAACAATGTGCGGGAAATTGTATCTGCTTTATCGGTGGGGATCGAGATTTCGTATCCGTCTTCGCCGGTATAGCCCAATCTTGAAATTCGACATTTTGTGCCAAGCAGATCGGCGATTGTGGTTTCCATAAATTTCAAGTCTGCGGCGGCAGGGCAGTGGGCAGAGACAATGGCTTCTGCTGAGGGGCCTTGTATAGCGATCAAGGCTAAATCAGTGCGCTCGGTTAGTTCTATACCGGGCAGATTTTCGCGCATGTGGTTGATGTCTTGTTCACGCATGGAGGCATTGACCACAACGAAGAGATGATCATCGGCATTGGAGACGATGAGATCGTCCATGATGCCGCCTTGAGGGTTAGTGAAAAATGTGTAGCGCGCTTTTCCCACCGGTAGGCCATCAATGTTACTTGGTACGAGGGCTTCAAGTTTTTTGGCAACATCATCGCCGCGTAATTCTACCTGTCCCATATGGGAAACATCGAAGAGGGCAGCCTTCTCACGACATTGATTGTGTTCGCCCATGGTGCCGAGGGGGTAGCTCACAGGCATTTCCCAGCCGGCAAATTCCACCATCTTGCCGCCGAGTTCCACATGTAAATCGTAAAGGGGGGTGTGTTGAGACATGGTGTTTTCCGAAAATGGGCATTGTTAACTTTTGTTTCTAATAATGGAAATTTGAGTGATTGTCTACAAAAGTTTCTTATTGTGGAAATTTGATGAAAATGCTAGAAAGAACTTATGGCAGACATCGCAAACCTCATTTTGAATATACCCGATAATAGCGAGCGCGATGAAGGGCTCACCGGTGGTTCAAACATTGCAGAGATCGTCAAGGAAGCTCGGAAACGCAAGAACTTGACCCTTGAAGAGGTGAGCCAGAAATCGGGGATTGGACGTTCAACCCTATCGAAAATTGAAAACGGACAGTCGACACCAAGCTTTGAGAATATTCGCAAACTTACTGCTGTGTTGGATATATCAACGCCGCAACTGTTCATTCAATCTGCTGAGAGTGGTACTGCTGGCAGACGCGATGTGACCCGATTTGATGAAGGCGAAACTCACACTACGCCGACCTACAACCACCGTATGTTATGTGGAGATCTCACAAGTAAATCCATGCTGCCATATATCACCACAGTAACGGCGCGCTCGGCAGACGAATTTCCCGAATGGATACGTCACAAAGGCGAAGAATTTTTGCTGGTGCTGGACGGTGAAATTGAACTGCATACGGAGCATTATAAACCGAGCCTAATGGGCGAGGGTGATAGCGCGTATTATGATAGTGGCATGGGACATTTTTGTGTATCAACGAGTAAGAAAGATGCACGTATTTTGTGGGTTTCACTTTTGGGATAGAGATGATTGATGGAAGTTCGATTGGCACGATATGAAGATGTGAGCGATATTCGGGCGCTTTTGGCGGATGATGAATTGGGGGCCAAACGCGAGGACTTATCTGAGGCGGGATTGGCCAAATATCAGGCGGCTTTTTTGAAAATTGATGATGATGCAAATAATGAATTATTTGTGGTTGAGCGCGATGGTCGATTGATTGCTACAGCGCAGGTGACTTGGATTCCCTACCTATCACGAGGTGGCAATGAGCGTTGTCACGTGGAGGCGGTGCGGGTGGCTAGCGATCTGCGCGGCTTAGGTATCGGTGCGATGCTGATGGGTCACATTGTGGAAAAGGCGCAGGAGCGTGGGTGTATGATGGTGCAGCTTACCACTGATGTTACCCGTGAGAGTGCTCACCGATTTTATGCACGTATGGGGTTTGTTGCCACTCATCACGGAATGAAGCTGGTGCTTTAAGTATCCAAAACCACGTCGATAAACTGATCGGCAAAATCTACCAGTTTCTTTTGGCCAACGCCTTTTATTTCGGCAAATTCTTCGCGGTTGGTTGGGCGGTGAACGGCCATTTCTATTAGTGTTTTGTCGGGGAAGATGACGAAGGCCGGGACGTTTTTATCCTGTGCAAGTTTCAGGCGCAGCTTTTTCAGGCCTTGTAGAAGTTCTTCGTCCTGCTCGGATATGGGTATTGCCTGCAATAGTTTCGCACCGGCGCGTTTTGTCTTTTTGGGTTTGCTTTCTGCACGTGCTGCTTCTGGGCGATACATGAAAGTGCCGACAGCGCGACCGAGGTCTGCGCCTTTTGCGGTAATGTGCAGGCCGCCATATCCAGCAATGTCGATTTCGAGATAATTGCTGGCGACCATCTGGCGAATGATCGATTGCCATTGGGATTTGGCAAGATCTCGACCAGAGCCGTGGCAATCCAAAGAGCTGTGTCTGAATTTAGTGACTTTTTCTGAGTTGCTGCCGCGCAGAACTTCTATGATATGGGCTTGGCCAAAGCGTTCGCCGGTCTCATAGATTGCACCGGTAACCAGCAGGGCTAACTCCGTGCCATCGTCCAATTCAATTGGGTTATCGCAGATATCGCAATTGCCGCAGGGTTGGGTATCTTCGCCGAAATATTTCAGCAGAGTCTGGCGGCGGCAAGAGGTTGCTTCGCAATAACTGACCAGCATATCAAGGCGTCTATGGCCGCGCATCTTATTCTCGTCATTGCTGTCTTCTTGTTCGATAAACTGGCGACGCATGCGGATATCATTGGCACCGAAAAGCAGCAATGTGCCAGCAGGAGTGCCATCACGTCCGGCACGTCCGATTTCCTGATAATAGGCTTCCATGCTGCCGGGTAAATCTGTGTGGGCAACGAAGCGCACATCGGGTTTATCAATGCCCATGCCGAATGCTATCGTAGCCGACATGACGATGCCTTGCTCGGTGATAAATCTGTTTTGATGGTCGTTGCGTTTTTCCGACGACAGACCGGCATGGTAGGGTAGGGCCTTGAAGCCTTCGGCATTCAGAAGTTCTGCAACTTCCTCAGTTTTCTTGCGTGACAGACAATAGACAATGCCTGATGCGCCTTTGTAATTTTCGACAAAACTCACGAGCTGATTTTTCCAGCTGTTCTTGGTTTCAACACCGAGCGAAATATTGGGGCGATCAAACCCGGAAACAAGGGTTTTATGGTTTTTACGGAAAAGCTGAATTTCAATGTCTTTGCGGGTGGCTTCATCGGCAGTTGCTGTCATGGCCGCGATGGGAATGTCTGGGAACATATCTGCAAGGCGACCAAGCTCGGCATATTCCGGGCGGAATGCCGGACCCCATTGGGACATGCAGTGGGCTTCGTCGATGGCGATCAAAGTAATTGGTAGGCGAGCGATTGCCGATAACATACGCTCGGTCATCAAGCGTTCCGGTGCCATATATAAAAGGCTGATTTCGCCTGCGGCTGCGCGGCGCCAGGTTGCAACGTTTTCTTCGCGATCGCGATTGGAACTGATCGATTCTGCGCTGACCCCGGATAATTTTAGCGCTGCGACCTGATCCTCCATCAAGGCGAGGAGGGGGGAGACGACGATGGTCATGCCGCCTTTGACCAAGGCTGGAATTTGGTAGCAGAGCGATTTACCTGCCCCTGTTGGCATCACTGCCAAAGTGGAGATATTGGATAGAAGCGCATCGACCACTTCCTCCTGACCGTCACGAAAATTTTCATAACCGAAAATCTTACTCAGGACCTGTTTCTTTTTGGTTTCGAGTTCTGCGGAAAGGGTCATGCTGCACTTTGAAATAGTAAGAATCGCTTGGGATTATTGGATTGAACCTAACTGGAGCTAATTCATAAATCTATTCTCAAATGCCTGTTTCTTTGGCAAAGTCTGGGCAATGTCTGGACTGGGGGCAGAGTTCTTTCTATAAGCAGTGAAATTAAACAATTTTGTAAAGCAAGGGCGCGTTATGGCAGGCCATTCAAAATTCAAAAACATCATGCACCGCAAAGGGCGGCAGGATGCAATTCGTTCAAAAGTATTTTCGCGTCTGTCGAAAGAGCTGACGGTTGCGGTGAAAATGGGGGGTGGTACCACTGACCCGGAAATGAACCCGCGTTTGCGCCTTGCGATCCAGAATGCCAAGGGTCAGTCGATGCCCAAGGACAATATTAACCGCGCGATTACCAAGGGTGAAGGTGGTGAAGGCGAAGACTATGAAGAAATCCGCTATGAGGGGTACGGCCCCGGCGGTGTTGCTGTTATCGTTGAAGTTCTAACCGATAACCGCAACCGCTCTGCTGCCAATGTGCGTACGGGTTTCACCAAGAATGGCGGGCAACTGGGCGAGACCGGATCGGTTTCCTTCATGTTCGATCGTGCCGGTGAAATTACCTATAAGGCCGATGCAGGCGATGAAAATTCAATCATGGAAGCTGCGATTGAAGCAGGCGCTGATGATGTAATCTCCGACGAAGACGGTCACGTGATCATTTGCGGCTTCGAAGACATCGGGGATGTGGCCAAAGCGCTTGAAGCAAGTTTGGGCGAGGCAGAGGGCGTAAAAACCATCTGGAAACCGCAAAACACCATTCCGGTGGGCGAAGATAAAGCAGGTACGCTGCTTAAGTTGATCGATCTTCTTGAAGAAGACGACGATGTGCAGAACGTCTATTCGAACTTCGAGATTGATGACGAGGTGATGGCCAAACTTTCGAGCTAGGAATTTGGGATATGCGGCATTGATACAAACCATTAAATGGCTGAAATATCGCCTAGGTTTGACGAAACGCAATAATTTATAGATTGTTGCTTGTGCCCAATGTTTCCACTTAGCGTAAACCGCACGAGCGGCGGCTATGCGGATAAAGTGACAATTGTTTGCTTTTGTAAAGTCCAACTTGTGATATGGATAGAACGGTTAGAAAACACCAATCACAGAGATTTGGTAGCCCGCTTCATTTAACATTATTGGTAATAGTGTTAAATGGCCGCTGCGCATGAACCCAAAGCTACCAAGTTACATTGCAAGGATGCTACGACGCATAACAGAAAAATGTAATCAGTTCTCTCATCTTGGGGAGTTCACTTTCGCTTTTCTCAGAATGTGCATTTCGGCATACTCAGACAAAGCGTGTTGGTTTCCAGAAGGTGTTATGTTATTCAAATTCCAGAGTTGCGCGTGTCAATAAGTCGAAAAACTCCATTTGTTTACCAGGCGTTGCGACATCGAGCGCCACATGTTTTGCAACGAATTCGTCACGAGCGATATCGCCGTCGGCCAACGCCATTATTGCCTCATAGGATGTTGTCATAATTACATCCGGATTTTCGGCCGCGCCTGCGCGTATTTGAACATCATCGTCCCGCGCCGACATCCGAAATGCTTCCCCGTCGATCAACAAATTAGCTGTGAAATTGTGATCAGGACCAACGGCTCTTTTACATGCCGTTCCAAGCGAAACCGCGATGGTTCTGAAATTGCCGGGTTTTCGAATATTCGACGGGTGTGGCATCTGCCTGCCAAACCGTGCCAGTTCAAATAACAAATGATTGGTTTTCTCACCCAGATTGGTCAACGAATACAGCGACACGTCAAAATCTGATTGGCCTTTTTGTATGAGCCCGTCGGCTTCAAGTGCCTGTAGCCGATCTGATAGTAAGTTCGAGGCGATGCCCGTGAGCCCTGTTTGCAAGTCTTTGAACCGCGCCGGTCCGGCGTGGAGGTCCCGCAAGATCAACAGTGTCCAACGGTCGCCGACATGATCCAGCGCACGTGAGATTGGGCAGAGCAGATTGTAGCTGCGTGAATGGGTCATAGTTCCTCACAAAAAAACACTTGATTTATTAAAGTTATTGCTTTAAATAATAAAGTCAACGCGAAAGCATGAGAATAAAACACCAAAAACACCACCTCATTCTCAATCGCGTTATAACTGAAAAGCATTTTTACGCTAGTACGAAAGGAAATACCAATGCCCGCTTATATGATGTCGCACGTGACAATAACCAACAAGGAGAAATTCGACAGCTACCTGACAAAAACGAAAGCTGTGGGTGGCAAATACGGCGGAAAGCCGGTGGTAGTCGGAACGCAACCCAAGATGCTGAATGGCAAAAATGACGGGCATCAGATGGTGTTTGTAATTGAGTTCCCGACGATGGAAAAACTCGACGAATGGCACAACTCAGACGACTACCAAGCGATAGTGTCCTTGCGAGATGAAGGATCGGATCAGCACATGGTGGCCTATGAAGGCAAGGTAATGTCGCCGTCATAGCGATCCAAGAGGGCGCCATGCAGATTGCTGTGTGACGCCTTCAAATCCCAAACTCCCTAATCCGCAATCTCAAAGTGCGAAAATGGGCGCGGGTGACAATTGTAGCGACGCAAGCGACATGGATACTCGCAACGAGTTGTCCGCCCGTACTGGGGACCGGCGTGTGACCGACTGACTGTCCCCTGAATACGCGAGAAATTCACAATGAAACCCCTGAATATGTTACCCCCACATTACTTTGCGACCTCCCTGATTTCGATGCTCACACTTGGCTATTTTTTCGAGGAGCCTCTGCTACCAGATACGTGGCACCTCGTCGGCATCGCTCCGATCGTTTTGGGAGTGGTTTTTGCGAGTGTGGCAGCCCGGCAGTTCACCAAAGCTAGGACCAACATCGTTCCACTGACGATATCCACCACGCTTGTAACCAACGGCATCTTCGCCGTCACACGCAATCCGATGTATGTGGGAATGGTGGTAATACTCATTGGAACTGCTCTGCTGCTGAACGACCTGTGGCCTTGGTTTGTGATCCCGCTGTTTTGGTTGGTGATTAGAATTGGATTCGTGCGGCACGAAGAAACTCTGATGGAGCAGACTTTTGGAGAGCAATATGTGAAGTACAAGGCGCGCGTGAGACGCTGGCTATAGGGTGATGACGAGAGAGTAACTTGGGCTTGCGTTGCCTTTCATCATGGTCACTACCATTAAGTAATAAGACTGCCCCATTGTTGTCTACATAACCCTTTTAATTCGTCACTTCTGCGATACGGCTGAGAACATCGGTGAGCCATGCTTTTTTTGGGGCTCGGCGCACGCTCACCTTGCTGTAGGTCCGCTTTGCCGCCCTTGGGAGGGGCTGATTTAGCACTCTTGAGCGGCTCAACAAAAAGCGAATATGTGCTCGTGCGCCCCCTTACTCTTTATAAAAAATTCCAACCATAAAAAATGGTAATTCCGAGTGTATAAGCTGCAAGAATGAACACATTAACTGGATTACCAGAAAGCTTGGGAGTTTTGATCTGTGACACATTCAAAGCTGCAAGTCCCAAAGCACAAATACAGAGAATGACCGAAAAAATGCCCTCGTTGAACAACCCTTCAAACAAAAATATGAAAACCAAAAATATGCTATTATTGTCAATGGCTAATCCGGTGTATTTAGAACCATCGGCCAGGCCAAACGTACTAAAATAACTCAACCGGATAACACCGGTTACGAGCATTACGAGTGCTACGGGGAGAAAAACAGGGTCAAATTTCCCATAGCTCAATATTAAAATAGCTGGCGTGACACCGTAGCTCACGATGTCTATCAACAGGTCAAGTTGTCCCCCAAACTTACTGTCTGATCCTGTTCTCCCTTTCATTTTGCGCGCGATCAACCCATCAGCCCAATCAAATGCGACAGCCCAAATCATACCAATCATCGCCGCGGGATAAATTCCTAATATTATAAAATATATGGCGAGAAGAGTGCAACCAAGCCCTGCAAGTGAACAGAGATTGGGAATATCTATGATATAAGAGAGGATTGGTTTGGGTTGCAGATTTTGAGATTCTGATTTTTCAGTTGCCATGACAAGCCTTATAATTTAAATACTGATGGATACCCCTGCTAGATGACGGGTATAGTCTGCGCTTTTAGATGACGGGTATAGTCTGCGCTTTGCCTTGAATGTTGCACGCTCGCGGCTTTTAGAAATATTTTTCTGTTACAGACTTTTTGCAAACCTGTAGCCTCTCCAACTCAACAGTCGGGGATTTTGAGCTATTTGTACGTTGGCGAAGACAGACACACCCAATAGCATCACGAACGAGCATGATAAAGGATAAATTTATAAAATGATTGTCTATACAGTTGGTACGTTTGACTTGTTACATGTTGGCCATCTTGCCTTGCTAAACCGCTGCAAATCACTGGGCAATGTTGTTGCCGTTGGTGTCGCCTCGGACGAAGTTGTAAATCGCTATAAACCAAACGTCCCTATTGTCCCTTTGAACCAGCGCATGGAGATGTTGGAAGCATTGGATTGTGTCGATATCGTACGCCCATATTATGAACTTGAATATGTCTCTGCGTGCAAAGAATTGAATGTCGATATTTTTGTAATAGGAGAAGATTGGGGGCGTAAGCCGCACAATTTGAATGTAGAATCTTACTTAAAAAAATCAGGAAAACAGATTGTTCAAGTTCGTTATAATCCTCGAACATCATCTACAAAAATTAAACAGACGGTCATTACCCAATACAAAACAAAACTGGCCAGTCCTGAAATTGAATTGCTTGCCTCCTGACGGACGGCTTTATCTTACCCCATGAGTGAAAATACTAAATTTTAACCGCTGAATATGCGGTTTGCTTTGGTGTAGATTATCAAGCCGATTTGGCAATGCCGTGGAGCGCCATAACTAGGCGCTCCAATTCTTCGCTGGTGTTGTAATAATGGGGTGCTGCCCGCAGGACTGTAGGGAGGTTTCTTGTCTCTGCGTCAAGGCGGGTGCTTTCGGGATCGGAGGCGCTGATGTTGATCTTTTGGAGACGCAATTTTGCGACCGTATCGCGTGGGTCTAGATTTTCGATTGTGAAGCTGACGATAGCGCATTGTTCTGAGCCGATATCGCATAGCTGTGTGCCCGGTATTTCACCGAGGCGTTCGCGAAGTTTGTCGGCCAGTCCCCATGCTCTGACTTGTATAGCTTCCAGACCAATAGACATTGCATAATTTGCAGCAACTCCAAGCCCTGCCCTTAAGGCGTAGGAATTTTCCCAATTCTCAAATCGTCTTGCATCATTGCGCAATTCGTATCGATTGGTGGCGACCCACGGTGCTGCGAAATGGTCGATCATTACCGGCTCCAGTGTTTCGATGAGATTTTTCCGAATAAAGAGAAACCCGGTGCCTCTGGGGCCGCGCAGGAACTTTCGGCCTGTTGCAGATAGAAAATCACAATTAAGCTCGGTCACATCAACGGGCATTTGCCCGACGGCCTGACAGGCATCGAGGAGATAGGTAATATCGTGCTGTTTCGCGATTTTTCCAACGGCTGCCGCCGGGTTGACCAACCCACCATTTGTCGGCACCCATGTGATGGCGATGAGTGCCACGCGCTCATCAATCATGGCTTCCATCGCGGCAAGATCGATGGCACCTGTTTCGTCATTGGGGATGACATCAATGACAATACCATCCCGTTTAGCGCGTTGGAGAAATGCCACATAATTGGCCGCATATTCTGCCTCGCAAGTTAGGATTCTATCGCCGGGTTTGAAGGGCAGGGCGTAAAAGGCCTGACACCATGCCGCCGTGGCGTTTTCAAGCAATGCGATTTCTTTGGGCTCTGCACCGATCAGGTTTGCCACCGACTGATAAACTGAATCAAGTTGCTCAGCCTTTTCGTATTGGGCTTCATAACCACCAATGTTTGCCTCCAATGTGGTATGGTCAATTATTGCATCAAACACCGGCTGTGGCATCAATGCTGATCCTGACGCGAGAAGATGTGTGCAGTGAGAAACACCCGGAGTTTCTATTCTGATTTTTTCCATGTCCAAGCTCACGAGTATGTTCTCCAATTGATGTTTGTTTTATCGTTAGTCAAACAACGGCATCGAAACAATTGCTGCCATCAAAATAAGCGTAAACGCCACCCGGCGATAGGTTGTTTCGCTGGCTTTGCCGAATAATTTTGCGCCTATCATCAAGCCTATAAAATAGATCGGGGATGCGATCAGGCCTTTTAGAACGCCTTCCCATGTAATGATTGAGGCGACGTAATATCCGACAATGCTGAGGAGTTCTGAAATGGCAAACAGGATGATTAGATTGGCGCGAACTATGCCGGTACCCGTTCTGGCGGTCATCCAGTAAATAATCGGAGGCGGGCCAGAAAGGCCGGATACACCGCCCAAAAATCCACTCATTCCGCCGACCATTGCGGAAATTCTATAGGTGCGGGGGCCTGTATATTGCCAGCCGGACCACAGGATTGTAACGGCGGTAAGAATAACCAATGAGAAGAACCAGCGCAAAGTTATGGTGTCACCATATTTTAAGAAAAGGATACCCGCAGGCATCAACAGCATGACGCCGACGGCCATGGGTAAGACTTCGCGCCAAACGACTTTTTTTAGAGCGGGTATGATGAGTGGGATGGTGGGGAATGTGTCTATTACCAGCAGGATGACCAGGGCCAGTTTTGGTGTGAAAAGTGCTGATCCGATTGGCCCCATAATCATGCCTGTGCCGAAGCCTGCAAAGCCGCGCACAATGCCTGCGATGAAGACTGCTACCAGCAAAAGCTGGAAGGTCGGATTTTCCAATTGAGTGAGAACGATTTCCATAATTCCGTCTTAGACGGTAAATGGGTTTAATGCAGCAATTTGTTCAACCGACTTTTTAGAAACGTTTTTTCGGGTTGGTTTTCTGAAAGTTCAATGGCGCTTTTATAGGCCGTGATTGCAGCAGCTCTATTGTCGTTGCGGTTATGCAGATCGGCCATTGTGGCGTGATAGGGTTGGTATGTTTGCAAGGCTTCGGCAAGGTTGTGCATGGTGATCCACTGCAAAGCTTCTGACACAGAATTTGCGTAGGAAATAGCCATTGCCTGATTGAGACGGATGATTGGAGAGGATTGCAGACGAAAGAGTTCTTCATATAAGAGGACTATTTGACGCCAATCGGTTTCGCCGTGGCTTTCAGCTTCGGAGTGAACGGCGCTGATTGCGGCCTGAAGCTGGTAGGGGCCGAGGGCATTTGATGTTAGAGCTTGTTTGACGAGTGTTGTTCCCTCAATGATAAGTTCTTGCGACCATGCCTTGCGGTTTTGTTTTTTAAGCGGGATGAACTCATTTTCATACCGTGTTTTGCTACGGGAGTGGTGTAAGAGCATTAGGGCAAGCAGGCCCATAATCTCCGGTTCATCGGGCAAAAGTCCACCGATTGCACGAGTGAGGCGAATGGCTTCTTCGCAGAGATCAAAACGGATGAGGTCTTCGCCAGTGCTGGCGGAATAGCCCTCGTTGAAAATGAGATAAAGCACGGAGAGGACCGAACTTAGCCGGTCATCCCAAAATTCAGGTTCTGGGATTTCATAAGCAATGGCTGCGTCTTTGATTTTGCGTTTGGCGCGCACCAGACGTTGGGCCATGGTTTTTTCTTTGTCGAGGAAAGAGGCTGCGATTTCGTCGGTTGTCAGGCCGCCCAAGGTACGAAGGGTGAGGGCCACGCGGCTCTTTTCATCCAGTGCCGGGTGACAGCAGGTGAAAATCATGCGCAGGCGTTCGTCGGGAATCGCTTCGTCAATCATATCTGTATCTGCCGTTTCTTCATGCTCCATTAACAAGGCATATTCGGGTTGTTTGCGTTCAAAATTTTTGTGGCGGCGAATGCGGTCGATTGCCTTTCGGCGTGCGGTTTGTAAGAGCCATGCGATGGGTATCTTTGGGATGCCGCGTTCAGGCCAGTGTTGCAGGGCTGCTTCGACCGCGTCCTGCAAACTGTCTTCGGCCAGCTGGAAATCGCGTAAATGCTTCACCAGCACAGCGAGTATCCGCCCCCAATCCTCTCGCACAATATGCTCGATTGCCTGTTTGGTATGGATTGGGGGCGAAGTCATTAATCGGTTTTATTCAAAAACCATCAGAGGCCGAACTTCAATGCTGCCATAATCAACTGTAGGGATCATTGCTGCATATTTTAGTGCTTCGTCGAGATTGGCGCATTCGAAAAGATAATAACCGCCGAGTTGTTCCTTGGTTTCTGCAAACGGGCCGTCGGTCATTCCCAGTTTGCCATCGCGGTGGCGAAGAGTTGTGGCGGTTTCGGTTCCCTGCAGTGCATCTCCGGCGAGAAATACGCCATCTGCCTTAAATTTTTCAGTGGCAGCCTGATAAGCGCCCATGAAAGGGCCGAATTCCGGAGTGCCAGGTTGTGGGCCTGTGCCTGCTGCGGAATAGATTAGGGCGAGATATTGCATATTTGTTCTCCAAATTGAGTTTTAATGGCAAACCTTGATGGCTTGTACTCTAGTGACGTTTGAGGGTTGACCATTTCGACAAAGTAGTAATTATTTTTGAAATCTAACTCGACCCTCGCAAATGTTTCTGTTTTGTTCACATAATCATGGAAATGATTGGATGGGAAGAGTAGGATAAATTATGAGTGAAACGATTCGCATTATCGGCATTGATCCGGGGCTTCAGCGCATGGGTTGGGGGATTATTGAATCTTGCGGAAACAGGCTGACATTTGTTGGTTCCGGGACTTTGCGTTCTGATGCCAAAGCCGCGCTGGCTCTGCGGCTTTGCCAGTTGCATGACGGGCTTGAAGCGGTGATCCATTCGCATATGCCTCACGAGGCGGCGGTGGAGGAGACCTTTGTTAATACCAATGCAGCAGCGACTTTGAAACTTGGGCAGGCGCGGGGTGTGGCGCTTTTGGTGCCAGCTCGCGCAGGGCTCGTAATTGGCGAATATGCGCCTAATACGGTGAAAAAATCAGTGATTGGTGTGGGGCATGGTGATAAAAAGCAGATCAAGATGATGGTTGATATGCTGTTGCCGAAATCGACTTATGACAGCGATGATGCTGCCGATGCACTGGCAATTGCGATATGTCATGCGCACCATCGGGCGCAACGTAATTTAAAAATAGCGGCGACTTTTTGAAGGTGGTGGTTGCTCCCAAACATACGCCTTATGATGGTGATACACCGCAGTTTAAGATTGGCCTTCAGCCGCTTGATATGGCAGACTGGATTGAGGTGGACGATGATCTGGAAATTTATCTGGCAGAAAAAGACCGGTTGATTTCCGAGTTTCCTGAACAGGTGTTTGCTGCGGAAGCGGGAACAGAGGAAGCGCAGCAGGAAATTTTGGATTTGCTGGTTTCCTATCTGTTGGAAAATTTTTCCAAGATTTATCAATTGCGCGATGGGGCGATGGTTTTTGGTGATCGTGTTGTTGATCTGAACGGTGCTAACGATACTTCTGTACCACCCTTGATGATTGCGGCAAAACTTGTGCAGGAAGACTTGGTCTTGATGCGCCAGCAGGAGGATGGTTGGCGGATTGCTGCTGGCTCGGTTTCCTTTCCTTCCTCGTGGGATTTGGTGGAAAAATTTTCACTTGTTTTACAGGACGTTCATAAAAATGTACCGGGATTTGAGCCGGGTACGCGTAACGCCCATATGATCAACCGGATTTTTGACAACCTTTTGGTTGATCAGCCCGTGCGGCGGTTTAACTGGTCGGCTTATGCTGACCCTCAACTTTATCACGGAGGCAAGAAGGCCATTAGTCTGCCTTCGCTCAATAAGGATACGCGCGAAGATTCAATCTTTTTGCGGGTAGAACATCAAACTCTGCGCAAGCTTGCTATCTCAGGCGGTATCCTTTTTACGATCCGCATACATATCGATCCGCTTGCTGCATTGCGTGCACATCCTTCTGGTGATGAACTTTGTCATGGGATAGTTGCGCAACTGGAATTGCTTGATCACGATCAACTTGCCTATAAAGGATTGGTCGGGGCGAAGGATAATTTAGTGGCGAAACTGCAGGCGATACATTCTGGAGAGAAAAATTGATTGGCAAATTAAAAGGCACCATTGATGAGATTGGTGAAGATCATGTGCTGATCGATGTGCACGGGGTTTGTTACGTGGCATTTTGTTCCGGGCGTACCCTTGGTTCGGTGGGCAGCGTCGGTGAGGCTGCTGTGCTTTTTATTGAAACCTACGTGCGTGAAGATCAGTTGAAATTGTTTGGTTTCAACAAGGAGATTGAGCGCGAATGGTTCCGGTTGTTGCAGACCGTGCAGGGGGTGGGTGCCAAAGTGGCGTTAGCGATCCTCTCTACGCTCTCTTCATCTGATCTGGCCAATGCAATTGCGCTTCAGGATAAGGCAATGGTGTCGCGTGCACCGGGCATTGGCCCAAAAGTAGCGCAGCGACTGGTTAGCGAATTGAAGAATAAAATCCCGGCATTTTCCACAGGCAACGGCAATATGGGTCTCAAACAGGAATTGGGCGAAGGGGTGGCTTCCAGTAATGTGACAGATGCAGTTTCAGCGCTGACAAATCTTGGCTATTCCCGCGAACAGGCAGCAGGCGCTGTTGCCAAGGCGTTGAATGCTGCTGGTGAAGATGCGGAGAGTTCCGCGCTCATTCGCCTTGGTTTGAAGGAGTTGAGTTCGTGAGTGATGAGCGGATAGTGGATTCTGAAAAGCAGGGTATGGAACGCGCCGAAATTGACGCGACCATGCGCCCGCAGAGCCTAAATGATTTTGTTGGACAGGCTCAGGTTCGGGCCAATTTAAAAGTGTTTATCGAGGCTTCGAAAAAGCGCGAGGAAGCGCTGGATCACGTGTTGTTTGTTGGCCCGCCGGGACTGGGTAAAACCACACTGGCGCAGATTATGGCGAAGGAATTGGGAGTGAATTTTCGCTCCACATCCGGGCCTGTGATTGCGAAAGCAGGTGATTTGGCCGCACTTCTCACCAATCTGGAAGACCGTGATGTGTTATTCATCGATGAAATTCACCGGCTAAATCCGGCGGTGGAGGAAATTCTTTATCCCGCGATGGAGGATTTTCAACTTGATTTAATTATTGGCGAAGGGCCGGCGGCACGCTCGGTGAAAATCGATCTGGCGAAATTTACCCTTGTGGCCGCGACCACCAGAATTGGCCTTTTGACAACGCCATTGCGTGATCGTTTTGGTATTCCGATCCGGCTTAATTTTTACACTGTCGAGGAACTGGAATTTATCGTCAAACGCGGAGCGCGGTTGATGCAATTGCCGATGTCGGAGGATGGTGCCAAGGAGATTGCCAAACGGGCGCGGGGTACGCCGCGTATTGCAGGGCGCCTGCTACGGCGGGTGCGTGATTTTGCGATTGTTGGCGGGGATGCGGAAATCACCCGCGAGGTGGCTGATGGAGCGTTGCTGCGGCTGGAGGTGGATCAGGCCGGGTTGGACGAACTGGATCGGCGTTATCTAAATCAGATTGGTCGTAATTTCGGAGGAGGACCGGTAGGCATTGAGACGATTGCAGCGGCGCTCTCTGAGCCGCGCGATGCGATTGAAGAAATTATCGAACCATATTTGATCCAGCAGGGCTATATTCAACGAACGCCACGCGGTCGAATTTTAACCGCAAATGCGTGGAAACATCTGGGACTTGCGGCACCAAGTGATTTGGCAGCACAGCAAATCGGATTTTTCGAGGAAGACAAGAATGACTGAAAGCGAAATTGAGAGCGCATCAGAAAAAGCAGTGATGGCGAACCGACTGATTAAGCACGGCCACGAAATGGAAATCCGCATCTATTACGAAGATACGGATTTTTCCGGCGTAGTTTATCACGCCAACTACCTAAAATATATGGAACGTTCACGCACGGAATGGCTGAGGCTGTTAAAGGTTTATCACACGGATCTCGCCAAGGATGACAGTGCCTTTGCCATTCATCGCATGGCGCTAAAATTCGGGCCACCTGCGGTGATTGACGATCTGTTGGTGGTGCGTACCACCTTGATCAAACTAACTGGTGCGCGATCTTATTTGCGTCAGGAGTTATGGCGCGGCGAAACGCTCATTCTGGGTGCGGACGTAGAAATAGCTTTTATCAACCATGGTGGTGGCGCAAAACGGTTCCCTGATGATTTGCGTGCTAAGCTTGAGGCGGAGCAAAAGCCTGCCGAGTGAGGAAATTTGAACCAACAGTTTCTCATAGATTCAATCGTCGAAAATTCATCGGACATTCCAAAACTATCTGGTTTGTTTCTTGCCGGGAGTTTCGGCCGTGATGCAGCGGATGAATATAGTGATATCGATCTTGTCGCCATTGCGGAAGCCGGGGACCACAAAGACCTTGCAGCGGATTGGCGTAAAAAGCTTGAAAATATTTTTGAAATCGTATTTTGGAACCAATTTGGCACGACCAATATTCTGCTGAACGCGATCACAAATGAATGGCAACGGATTGATCTCTATATAATAACAAAAGAGGATTTTATCACGCGTGCTCAAGACAGTCTGAAAGTACTGATTGATCCTTAGCGCTTGTTTGATACTCTCGATCCGATTTCGCCTCACAAACAGGCGAATGTGGCGCGTCACCTATGCAATTCACGAGTTCATACTTGTGCTGGGTTTGTTGCATGTTGTTATTGGGCGAAAAGAATATTTCACTGCGGTGTCAGGATATGGTTTCCAGAGAGATCATCTCTTGGCGATTTTGACCGAGGAAACCCCGGAATTAGGTACGGGAGGCGCTCTTCATCTCGGTAAGTCAATATCTGCTGAGGGTATGGAAATATTGATGTCATTGCCATCTCCCGAGCCTAGGCGCGATGTTGTTGAAGCGCACTTGCAGATTGCATGCATATTTTTTCCACGGGCCCGAATACTTGCTAAAAAACTGGGAATCAAATGGCCCACCGAGTTTGAGGTCGCGACGAAAAGTATTTTACGCAGGCATTTTGAAGGCAAATTTGAGGTGAAGTGGGACTAGGGATTGGACGTTTTGATGAGTACCTATCTGTGGCGCAGATTTTGATTTTGCAATGACGTTGAATTAAAAATTGATTTTTTTCAAAAAAATTACAAAGAATTTGGGGCAAAATAGATCCGATCAAACGGTATGAAAATGAGGCCCTGCTTCTAGAGAATAAGGATTGAATGGCTTATAGTCAGCTCCCGCACTTCTTTATCAGTATTTCCATACTCAAATTCCAAGCAAATTTTTGTGAATTCATGTCATTGCTTCAGACTTGGAAGTAGTTTTCATAATCCATGATTCCGGACAACGCTTTGATAGCGTTAATGATTTGGTAGCCTTATTCGGTGATACATTGGGTGACGGAAGTTTTTGATTGAAATAATCTCCTGGCATGAAGCCATGCTGCCGTGTTGGTATTTATCCAACTAGGTTTATCCGGACCATCATTGTTCATAACCACCTTCTGAAAAGCCGATTTTTTAACCTGATCTCAGTGCTTAATTGCTCTGTTATCGGCACAACAAACTGGAAAGCTACTATGTTTGCCAAATTAACATCGCTATCGATAGCGCAAAAAATCCCAAGTATTATTGCTGTGGTTGCAATTGTGGCGGTTACCGCCACCGGCGCGTTTAGTTATATAAAAGCTAATAGTGCGCTTAAGCATGAGGTTTCAGAGCTATTAGAAGCGGTGCTTGATGCACGCAAGCTGGCACTTGGTATCTGGTTTAAGGCTATTGATGGTGACATCGAAGTTCAGTCACAAAACCCCTTGGTGCAAACAGCGCTAACGGATTTTTCGAGTGCATGGGATGAAATTCCGGGCAACCCTGAAACTACATTGCAACGTATTTACATTGATGAAAATCCTCACCCAACCGGGCAGAAGGAAAATCTGGATGCTGGCAGCGATGGTTCGCGTTATAGTGAGATGCACGCTAAATATCACCCCTACCTTCGAGCGTTTCTGAGGGACAGGGGATATTATGATATCTTCCTTTTTGATACCAAGGGAAACCTTGTATATTCAGTTTATAAGGAACTCGACTATGCCACTAATCTGATTAGCGGGAAGTGGGCAAAAAGCGATCTTGGAAAAGTATTCCGGGATGTAAGCAACAATAAACAAAACCAGAAATTCAAGACATTTTACGATTTTAAAGCCCATGCACCTAGCCATGGAGCTCCTGCGAGCTTTATCGCAAAACCTGTATATAATGATGCTGGTAGCTATATCGGTGTTCTGGCTTTCCAAATGCCGCTTGAGAAATTAAATATCATGATGCAGGATCATGTTGGGCTTGGAAAAAGTGGCGAAACCTATGTGGTTGGCGGCGACAAGTTGATGCGCAGTGACTCCCGGTTCTCCAAAGAATCTACAATTTTGAAAAGAACAGTTGATACGGAACAGGTGCGTCAGGCTCTTGCCGGCAAAGAAGGGCATTTTATCGGCGTGGATTACCGCGGTATTGATGTTCTTGTTGCCTTTAGTGCTATAGAATTTAATGGAACCACTTGGGCGGTCATTGCAGAAATTGATGAAGCTGAGGCTCTTGCCAGCGTATATTCACTCCGCAATACCTTGTTGATCGGGAGCGTGATCGGTCTCGGTGTTTTATTGCTGATAGGTATTAAACTAGGGCAGGGAATTGCATCACCGATTAAAAAAATGACCACAGTGATGAAGTCACTTGCAGATGGCAATCTTGATGAGGATGTTCCTTATGGTGACCGACCAGACGAGATTGGTTCGATGGCTGGTGCTGTACATGTTTTCAAGGAAAACGCATTGCGTAACAATGCGCTTGTAGCGGAACAGGAAGAGCAGAAGAGGCTCAGCGAAGAGCGGGAAAAATTAGCCCAGGAAGAAGCAATCGCTAGCGAACGCCAGTTGGTTTCTGATGTATTTGGTAAAGCGATGTCTGCCATTGCGACCAAAGATTTGAGCTATCGGATTGTGGAAGATATTCCGCAGGCCTATCAAATACTTCGCGATGATTTTAATAGTGCGATTGAGGGTCTGGCTGAAGTTATCGAATCGATTGGAGGCGCCTCGGCGAAAATTCTTTCCGGTTCGATGGAAATTAATTCGGCTTCAGATAATTTATCAAGACGCACAGAATCTCAAGCCGCATCTGTTGAAGAAACTGCCGCAGCTGTTGAACAAATTACAGCGACGGTCAAAACCTCTACTGAGAGAGCGGAAGAGGCCGGAACTGTGGTTGCAAAAACCAAAGCAAATGCGGAACATTCTGGTAAAGTGGTAAGCGAAGCCGAGGATGCCATGGGGCGGATTGAAAATTCCTCCAAGGAAATTACTTCCATCATCGGGGTTATTGACGAGATTTCGTTCCAGACCAATTTGCTGGCGCTTAATGCCGGGGTTGAAGCTGCGAGAGCAGGTGACGCGGGTCGTGGTTTTGCAGTTGTTGCTCAGGAAGTGCGCGAACTTGCCCAACGTTCAGCGGCAGCAGCCAAGGAGATCAAAGGTTTGATCAATGCTTCTGCTGAGGAGGTCAAGACTGGCGTTAGGTTGGTGAATGAAACCGGGGAATCACTCAAAACGATTGTCACAGAAGTTCAGGATATCAATGACCACGTGGCGGCTATTGTTGATGCTGCCCGTGAGCAATCGTCGGGGCTTCAGGAGATCAACCAGTCGGTAAACTCTATCGATGAGGGAACCCAGCAAAACGCTGCCATGGCAGAGCAATCTACTGCCGCCTGCGAAACTCTGGCGAAGGACGTGGTGCAGATTGACGAAATGTTGAGCCAGTTCAACACCGGAAATTCATCAGTGTCTTCCAGTAACTCAAACGCCGAGCTGCGTGTGGTTAGCCCCAGCAAGCGCCCGAAAGCTGCACCAAAAATTGCTAAGGGTAATGCTGCAGTTGCAGCAGAGGTCTGGGAAGACTTCTAAGAAGAAATTGAGTTCGCCGTGCTATCGGAAGGTAGCACGGCGCATTTCAACCACTAACGGAGGCTGCAGCGCGGTGTTGTAGAAACAAATCTCCCCAGGTCGATCCAAAACAGATTGCACCCACCGCCAGAAAACGCCCAAGAATTTGTGTGGCCGTTTCAATCTCAAAAGCTACTGTATTTGATTATTCACTGATGATCGTATTGATCCGCTGAATGCCCGGCATTTGCCAGATGGGTAGCCATCGGCCTGCCCATTAACCCGGTTCCAATAAATCCAATTTTGGAAATGTTATCATGTGCCCGTTTGTCCGGTGTTAGGAACAGTTTATATGCAAACTATTTGGCGCAGTAAAATACTTTTGCTGACTTAATGACTTGTCAAAAAAAATTGGCAGGGAAGTTTATTGGAACCTGCGTGGCCATGCATGAGGAATTTGCTGGTGGGGGATTGGTATGTTGTCCACTCGACCTGCATGCTTCGAGTGCGGTGCTTGGGCAATATATATCAGAATTAGTTTGTCCTTTATTCCAGAAAATTGGTTATACTCATCGAATATCTGACGAAAACAAAAATTATAACTATTATCTGGAATGCTTCCTTCGGAAGGTAGACGTAAAGCAATAATATATGCAGCTATTGTTGGGAATGGTGTGACGACGGGCTATTGCTTCAAAATAGATTTGTGATTGAAAGGGATTAGAATTTGAATTTGAAAAATGCCTTAACATTGTCCTCAATTGCCGGATTGTCGGTCTTGGTGTTGACGATTATATATGACACATCATACTTCTTAGTCGTCGAACCAAACCTTATGAAGTTTTTTGATCTGTCTGACTACATTGCAAATGCTATAAGTTGGTTTCCCGCATTTATGCTATGTTCATGCATTGGCATGGCGATGGGGCTAGAAAACTTTTTTGCAGATATTCGTTACGCGGAAAAGCAATATAAATTGGGAATTGAAAACCCCAAAAAAAGTTCTTCTAGGAAATTTTCTGACCTATTCTGGTATTTTATTGTTGTAACGGGAATAACCGGATGGATTATAACATCTCCAAGTGACACCAATGTCTTGATGCCTGTAAATCTAGCTTTCACACTTTTAATTATGTCTTTGTCACAAAGATTACTTCTGACGGATTCACTGCTGGATCTAGTTGGAAAAGAGAATGCTCTGGTTTGTGCCGTTGCTATCACGATAATAATTATGGTTTCATCCGCAGGATTTACAAAAGCACAGCTGGATATGCGGAAAAAAACATCTGATTATAGCTCGCCCTTTTTACCTGACGAAACAATCTTGCTTTTAAGATCGACTCAGTCAGGAATGATAGTCAGAAGAGTGGAGAAAAATATAATTTCAGTAATTAACTCCTCTGGAACGGAACTGGTCACTCTTAAATTGGAACCGATTTCTGATAAAACTAGACTTTGTGATTTGTTCGGAATTTGGTGCCAGTTCAATGGTTCAACGAGTGTTGAAAAAGTCATTGAAAAACCGCGAAGCTAAACAAGGTTAAATTTCAGTTAGTTCCTAATTGGAATTTTAGAACTATTGATATCACATTGCGGTTTCGCCAAATATCGTTTGGTGCCAGTTCAGAATTTACACGACATATATCTGTTCGTGGATAACAAATTGTTGTTTTGGAAACAGGTGCGAACTACCAAAAAAGCCTCCAAGCCCCACTCAGTTTCCCGAGCAGGGCTTATTCATTTTCTTTTAATACCCGGAACTACCCCCGCCTTCTTTCATGGTTTGTCGCAGGCCTATGTATAGGCTTACGCACATGGCTAGTAGTACTATGGTGAAGGGGAAGCCTGTGGAGACTGCCATGGCTTGTAGGGCGGTTTAGTGCGCCTGAGCCTCCTACCAGTAGCAGGGTGGCAGCTACCAGGCCTTCAAACGTGCACCAGAATATGCGTTGTGAGGCTGGGGCGTCGGTTTTGCCGCCTGCGGTTATGGTATCGATTACCAGCGAGCCGGAATCCGACGAGGTGACAAAGAACACCAAAACCAGCACGATGCCGATGAAGGACGTTATGCTGGCAAGCGGTAAAGGTTTCAGCATTTCGAACAGTTTTAGTTCCAGTGCTGCGTCTTTTACCGGGGCTGCTGCATCTGCCATTACCTGCGCGATGGCCACGCCGCCAAAGGTGCCCATCCACAATACGCTGACCGCCGTCGGGATAACGATGACGCAGAATATGAATTCACGAATGGTGCGGCCTCGCGATACCCTTGCGATGAACATGCCGACAAATGGCGACCATGAAATCCACCACGCCCAATAGAAGGACGTCCAGCCTTGGGAGAAGTTCGCGTCATCTCGGCCAAATGGCATGGAGAGCGGAACGATCTGTTTGATGTAAGCGGCGCCGCCGGAGAAGATGGTATCAAATATCACGGCCGTTGGGCCGACCGCTATTACGAATATTAGCAGCAGGGCCGCGAGGCCAATGTTGATTTCTGAAAGCACTTTCACCCCGCCATCAAGGCCGCGTAATACGGAGATGAGGGCAAGAGCTGTAATGACTGCGATCAATAAGACTTTGGCACCGCCGCCTGTGCTCCATCCGAACAGAAAGTTCAAACCGGCAAGGGCCTGTTCTGTTCCGAATCCCAGCGACGTTGCCAGTCCGAACAAAGTGGCAAATACCGCCAGAATGTCGATGACGTGTCCCCACCAGCCCCATATGCGTTCGCCCAGAAGCGGGTAGAATGCAGAGCGTAGCGTGAGAGGCAGGCCGCGATTGAAGCTGAAAAATGCCAGCGCCAAGGCTACCACCGCATAGATTGCCCATGGGTGTAATGCCCAATGGAAAATGGTTGCAGCCATGGCAAGATCGCGTGAGGCGATTGCATCACCTGCTGCTGCCCCCAAAGGTGCCCAATCTGTTCGTAGGCCGCTTTCAGCAGCCGTTCCACCCATGGATGATGCAAAATGCGACATGGGTTCTGATACGCCGAAGAACATCAGGCCGATGCCCATGCCTGCCGCAAACAGCATGGCAAACCAACCCATATAGCCATAATCGGGTTTTGCGTCTTTGCCGCCAAGGCGGATTTTGCCCATGGGAGTGACCATGAGAAAGATGCAGAATATCACGAAGATATTTGCTGCACTTAAGAAAAACCAGTCAAAGGTGGATGTTAAAAATGGTCGTAACCAACCGAAGAATTCCGTCGCACCTTCTTGGAACATTAAAGTGATGAGCACAAAGGCGATGATGGATAATGCTGAAATTACGAATACGGGGTTGTGTATATCGAGCCCAAAAGGGGTAATATTGTCTTGTCCAAGCTTATAATCAGTATCGATTGCTGTCGGCGCACCATCCGCCGTGGTGTTAGATGTGTCAGTCATGTCATTGTCCTCTCAATAACATTTTGTCCGCGCCAATTTCCTCGGCATCTCCCATTTCTTGGCCGTCCTTTTGTTTTCCCCACGGCATGTAAAGCCTACCACCGTCATACCAAGGGCATAAAACACAACCGCCGTGCACATGCCTAAATGCGACGTTTCCGCCATCGTTATACTTCAATTTAGGAAGAGTTGGTAGATCAGCCCATAGGCCATTACAGGTTCCATGGAACCAGAGGTTACGCTCTGAGGAGAGGGCATAACGACAATCTGGAGTCAGGTTGGTGAATTCAATGTCGCAGAAACAAGAACCTTGGGGCTAGCCAAACATGGTTTGTTTTGAAACTGGGCGCATCCAGATTTCGACCTTTTGGGTCAATATATCTGGTGAGATAGGTTTGGAGAGATAATCATCCATGCCGGCTTCCATACAAAGTTCCTTATCGCCTTTGATTGCATGGGCGGTAACGGCGATGATGGGTGTGTGCAGGTCGCTGTCTTTTTCAAGCGCACGGATTGCCTGTGTTGCCTCAAATCCGTTCATCACTGGCATCGAAACATCCATCAATATCAGTTTTGGATGCAGGCGCTTGTAGTCGCTCAGACCTATCTTGCCGTTCTCGGCAATGTGGAAACTGTAACCAGTAGTTTGAAGAATTTGCTTTATGACGATCTGGTTGAAGTCGTTGTCTTCGCAAACAAGAATATCGATTGTGTTATTCGCCTCGATAAGCTCGTCTGACGGTTCCTTTGTTTCTTTCCTGACCGGCTCTTTGTCATAGGTGATGGTCGGCCGATTATTGGTTTCTACAGGTTCGTTAACATTCGCAGAAGTTGGTGTTGGTTGGGTAGTTTCACTTGCTGCCATTTGCCGGGCATTGACGATGCCATCGATGGGGTCACCACTACCTTCTGCACCTACCGCTTTGTTATCCTGTAATATTTGGATGAGCGTTTCCAACATTAGGGTTGCACGGGTGGGTTTTGTCAGATGCGCTTGCACACCGAGGGTAGAGAATGATTTACCCTCTGCTGTTTCGACCACGGAAGTTAGCATAATTATAGGTATGTTTGCCATTGCTGGATTGTTGTGCATGGCCTTTACGACGTCACCGCCGTTCATCTCGGGCATTTGATAATCCATGATGACGCAATCGATCGAGATGTTCTGGGCGATCGTCGCTTCGATCACGGCCAGCGCTTCGGGACCACTAGTTGCTCCTGCACTGTCAAATTTCCACGAGAGCATTTGCTCTGCAAGGATCGAACGGTTTACCTCATTGTCATCAACAATCAGAATTCTTGCGCCTGATAAATCCATTGGTGTACGCTTCTTTCTTTGTGGTGCATTATGTACCGGCAAAGTGAATTCAAACCAGAAAGTAGAACCTTCGCCCTCCCGGCTCTCAGCACCGATCTTGCCGTCCATCAGCTTCACCAAAGATGAAGCAATCGAAAGACCAAGCCCGGTCCCTTCGTGTTTTCTAGTAGCCGATGTGTCGACTTGACTGAATTTATCAAAAACCTTAGCTAATTTCTCCTCCGGTATGCCTATACCTGTGTCTTCCACGGTGATGCGTAATTTAGCGCACGCATCGTTGTCCTTTTCTTCAATCACGCCATCAACATTTATATAGACATGGCCCTGGTCGGTAAACTTGACCGCATTACCCATCAGATTTGTTACAATCTGTCTGATGCGCCCCACATCCCCGACAAAGTATTCCGGCAGGGCCGGGTCAACCCGCACAATCAACTCAAGGTCTTTTTCGGCAACTCGTGATGAGACAAGTGATGCGACATCTTCAACGGCTTCAGCAAGTATGAACGGTGCAGGATCGAGTTCCATCTGCCCGGCGTCGATTTTTGAAAAATCCAGAATGTCGTTGATAATGGTTAGCAGTGCGGACCCAGACTTCAAGATCACATCCGTAAACATGGACTGCTTGGAATCCAATTTGGTGTTTGCCAGTAATTCTGCCATCCCCATGACACCGTTCATCGGAGTGCGTATCTCATGGGACATGTTTGCCAGAAATTCTGATTTTGCCCGATCAGCGTTTTCTGCGCGAGCTGATTCATGGGTTAATCGGCGATGAATTCGGCGAAGAAAAATATCAACTGGCGCAAATATAAACAGAGCGAGAAAGACAACCAGCCCGCTGGATACCCATAGAAAAATCTCAAGCAACCGTCCTTGCTGGGTAGCCTGATCATCAAGAAGCACTCTCAGGCGCTGAAGGAGAAATTTGTTGCTGGGCCCAACAAACGCCCTGTAGTTTTCCGAAATTTGCTTTGAAGACCAATACATATCTTGTTTATTTTTTGAAGATTCTACCAATTTTTCTGCCAGCAACGCCATATGATGTTTAAAAGGATTATCGGCAACTATGAATCTGGCATTCAGAATTACAAATTTGGCGGCTTCCTTGTTCAATGCATGGTAAGCGGAAATGGATTTTTGCAGCGTTTTTCTTGCGTCTTTTGCATAGAAGCGAAGCGAATTCTTTGGGCCGATGATATCAGGCTCTACTGGCAAGCTAGCCAGGTATTTTTTTCGTTGCTTTAAGGACATGCCCCTCAGTGAAAGATTATTATTACTAGATTTTGAAGATTCAAATAATTCAGAAAACCGATCAGCAATCACAATTAGCGGATCAAATTTTCCATCCAATTCAACCAGTGAATTGGAGAAATGTCTGATTGTGTTGGCCCGCTCCGCAATTTTTCCGGAAGCGTTATAGAAATATATAAACACTATCGCAAAGCCCAATAATGCACACATAAAAGCAATGCGTAGCATCCATGAATACCTTGCACCAGATTTTTGATATTCCATTTTCATAGGTTTTCTCAATGACATTTTGTGTCAAATATATATGGATATTAACTTATAATAAATGTTGATTACTTGATGAGTTTTGTCGCCCATTCAAGCTTAATCAATGATAATTCTACTATTCTACTATTCTATTACCGTTCGATTATAGGCATTTGGGTAAATAAATAGTGAAAATTTAGTTTAAGTGTGAAGCAATGGGTGCCGCACCTGCAATTTTCAATGCGTGATGGAATGTTTGACCTGCCAATTTCGGGCAAATTTTGTGGTCTTACGCATTTGCCATCGCCGTAAATCCTAACGCTTCATTAACCATAATGGATTCTAACGGTTCCAATTGTCATCGGGTTGGTGATTCCGGAGTTTGGCCTTGAAAACTGCCAAATTACGCCTTCCTTTGACCATTTTAATAAGGTTTTACACTGAGCACGGTCGGTCAAAGGATATATTCCCCGATTGGTTCAAATTAACGAAAGAGGCTCACGTCGATGAGTGGGATTAGTCTGTTTGCGGTCACAGCCGCTTTTGCGCAGGGGGTTGAGCTTGCGGCTCCTGATAGCGATTTATCTATTGTAGGGTTGTTTCTTGAAGCGGGGTTTGTGGTCAAACTGGTGATGATCGGCTTGCTCGTCGCCTCGGTCTGGTCGTGGGGTATCATGATCGACAAGTGGATTTTATACACCAAAACTAACAGGCAACTCGATCGCTTTGAAAAAGTGTTTTGGTCCGGGCAGTCGTTGGAAGAGCTTTATCGTTCGCTGGATGATCATACGCCCACGGGTATGGGAGCGTTGTTTATGTCGGCCATGCGTGAATGGAAACGCTCGTTTGAGCGTGGTGCAAGTTCAGGCATTGGATTGCAGATGCGTATTGATAAGGCGCTTGATGTTTCACTGGCCCGTGAAATGGAGCGGCTAGAACAGCGGTTGATGTTTTTGGCGACGGTCGGATCTGCGGCACCGTTTGTCGGGTTGTTTGGGACGGTGATTGGTATCATGACTTCGTTTCAGGCGATTGCCGGATCGAAATCGACCAATCTTGCCGTGGTTGCACCGGGCATTGCGGAAGCATTGTTGGCAACGGCGTTGGGACTGCTGGCGGCAATTCCAGCAGTGATTGCCTATAATAAGTTTTCGACGGATGCGAATAAAATCAGCGGACGTCTTGAAGGGTTTGCGGATGAATTTTCTGCCATCCTTTCGCGTCAGATCGATGAGAAAAAACAGTAATTTAAGCAACTAACAAGGGACAAATTTCATGGCCATGTCGGTTGGAAATTCCGGAGGACGGTCGCGTCGCGGCGGGCGCCGTGGCTCGAAGAAAGCTCAGGTGATGAGCGAGATCAACGTCACGCCATTCGTGGATGTGATGCTTGTTTTGCTGATTATTTTTATGGTCACCGCACCCTTGCTGACAGTTGGTGTGCCAATTGATTTGCCTGAAACTAAGGCTAGTCAACTCAATGCAGAGAGCGAGCCGATTACGATTTCGGTGAAGAAAACAGGCGGTATTTTTCTTCAGGAAACCGAAATCCCGTTTGACGAACTGGTGGCAAAACTCAAGGCGATTGCCAAAAATGGCTATGAAGAACGCATCTTTGTCCGCGGAGACAAGGGTGCGACTTATGGTGATGTGATTGAAGTGATGGCGTTGATTTCCTCGTCTGGATACAAACGCCTCGCGATGATCACCCTACAGGAGCAGAAGTAAATCATGTTGTTTCGTGATTGATCCATGAAGCTTGGTGTTACTCTTTCAAGCATCGCCCATGTGGGCATGATAACCTGGGGACTTTGGTCCATTTCCGGGCCGAAGCCGTTTGTGGTGGCAGAAGTTGAGGCGCTGTCAATTGATATTGTGCCGATTGAAGAGATCACCAAAGCGGTGCAGGGGGAAAAGAAAGCCGATTTAGGCGATGCGCCTGCGCCAACTCCCACGAAAAAACCAACGCTAGAAACTCCTGCGGTTAATGTGGGTGATACGAAATTCGATATCAAAACGCAGGAAGCAAAAGAAAAAGCCGCACCGGTTGAAGCGACGAAAGAACGATCTGCTCCCAAACCTCAGGAACAACCTCCGGAACTTAAAATTTCTCCTGATCCGATTAGGGAACTGGTTGAAAAGGAAGAACCTGTTCCAACTACCGAACTTGCGGCCCTGAACGAGCCGAAGGTTCCTCTATTGGAGAAACCGGCGGATACCACCGCTGAGACATCCAAGACAGCGGAGAAGTTTGCAAAATTACCCGATAATGTGCCGACGCCGACTGCGCGTCCGAAGCCGCCTAAAGCAAAATCTGCTGAGACAAAGGATCGCAAAAAGAGCAAGATCAAGCCAGCTAAAAAACAGGACGCTGCTGCAACGGCAAAAAAAGAAACTACGGAAGATCAGATTGCTTCGCTGTTGAACAAACAAGAGCCATCTGCGGGGGGAGCGAAACGCTCTACCAAAAAGACTGCACTTGGAACCAAAAAGGGCAAGGCCGCAAAATTGAGCACTAGTGAAATGGATGGGTTGCGCTCGGCTATCGAAGAATGCGCATCCATCGGTTTTTTACAGGACCCGGGAGAGGACGCGATTGTAACTGTCACATTTCGCCTTACACTGGACGGGGAAGTTGATGGAAGGCCTAGCGTGAAAGCTACGGGCGGAGAACCGCGTTTGCGCCGCCCATGGTCAGCGCAAATGAGTAGAGCTGTCCTGAAATGTGCACCATATTCGTTGCCGGCAGAAAAATATGAAACGTGGGCAGATGTGATTGTTAATTTCCATCCAAGCCAGATGTTTTGAGCGACGGAACAATTTTATGACACGCATTGAGACTACAAATATGATATCACCATCTGCAGGAGAAAACGGGATGAACATAATATTAGGCGCTTGGGGTGGAGGAATATCGTGGAATTTCAAATCTCTGACAGTGTGGATGAGTGGATTCTTATCCGCTCTTGTCATCGGTTTGTCTTCCGCTCATGCTCTGGTTGAAATCGATATTACCAAGGGCAATGTGGAGCCGTTTCCAATTGCAATAACCGATTTTTCCGGTCAGCAGATTGCGCGTGATATTGCTGCGGTGGTTGAGGCGGATTTGCGCAATTCAGGCCTGTTCAAAACACTGGATAAAGCGGCGTTTATTGAAAAGATCACCAATCCCAATGCGGTGCCGAGATTTGAAGATTGGCGCGTGATCAACGCTCAGGCTTTGGTAACGGGTACTGTTTCCAAGGAAAGAGACGGGCGGCTAAAGGCCGAGTTTCGCCTTTGGGATGTGTTTGCAAATGAACAAATGATTGGCCAAAGATTTTTCACTGATCCGGGGAATTGGCGCCGTTTGGCCCATATTATATCCGATGCGATTTATGAAAAACTGACCGGCGAAAAAGGGTATTTTGACACGAGAATTGTGTTTGTGGACGAGCAGGGGCCAAAATCGCGCCGGATCAAGCGCTTGGCGATTATGGATCAGGACGGCGCAAATGCTAGAACCTTGACCAAGGGTGGTGCTCTGGTGTTGACGCCGCGTTTTTCTCCAACGCGACAAGAGATCACCTATATGTCTTATGATGGTGGTCAGCCGCGGGTTTATCTGTTGCAGATTGAAACCGGCAAGCGCGAAATTGTTGGTAATTTTCCGGGTATGACATTTTCACCGCGTTTTTCACCTGATGGCAAAAAAGTTATTATGAGCCTGCAACAGGATGGAAACGCCAATATCTACACCATGGATTTGCGCACGCGTGCAACGACGCGGCTTACCAGCGGATCATCGATTGATACGGGGCCGTCATATTCGCCTGATGGGCAGCAAATTGTGTTTGAAAGTGATCGTGGTGGGCGTCAGCAGCTTTATGTGATGGGTTCACGCGGTGGGAACGCCAAGCGTATTTCTTTTGGCACCGGGCGGTATTCAACGCCGGTCTGGTCGCCGCGCGGTGATCTGATCGCCTTTACCAAACAGTCAGGTGGCAAGTTTTTAATCGGGGTGATGAAACCCGATGGCAGCAAGGAACGTATTTTGACCGAAGGGTTTCATAATGAGGGACCCACATGGTCACCTAATGGTCGGGTGTTGATGTTCTTCCGTGAAAGTCCCGGTGCCAATGGCGGGCCAAAACTCTATTCAATTGATTTGACCGGTTATCATGAGCAATTGATAAAAACTCAGTCTTTTGCGTCTGATCCGGCTTGGTCTCCTTTGCTTGAATAAAGGTGTTCATAGAAATTTAACAGTGTTTTCAGGCTCATAACCAACAACGGAAATGTGGCTTTGATTTCTAATTCTTGCCGCCTTTTAGACAAAAAGAAATGGTTGAAAATGGTTAGTTGAAGCGGGGCTTCATTCTAAAGAAATTAGGGACCTGTTCGGCCTGAGGCTTGAACCTGTTAGGACAAAATTAACCGTCTTTCTTGAATAGCAATTAACTAAACTATGGTTATTGATAAGTGAAGAAATTCCATAAAAGGATAATAATCGGATGCTATCGGAAAAATCATTTCTGAGATCGCCAGCAATCATCGCCCTTGTTCTGGGCCTTGCGCTGACCGGCTGTGCGTCGAAAAACAAATTGCCGGATAATGCCGGCCAGTTGGGGCTGAATGGTGCTAGAGCCGGTTCACAGCAGGACTTTACGGTGAATGTGGGGGATCGGGTGTTCTTTTTGACGGATTCTACTTCGTTGACCCAGCAGGCACGTGCAATTCTTGATCGTCAGGCACAATGGCTGGTTCGTTATCCGAACTATCCCATTACTGTTGAAGGCCATGCGGATGAGCGCGGTACGCGGGAATATAATCTGGCACTTGGTGCAAGGCGTGCAGCGGCTACCAGAGATTATCTGACTGCCAGAGGTGTTCCACGCAGCCGTATTCGGACTATCTCCTACGGTAAAGAACGCCCAGTGGCGGTATGTAACGATATCTCCTGTTGGTCGCAAAACCGCCGTGCGGTAACGCTATTGGCAGTACCTACTGGTTAAGTGTAGTTGAAAATTAATCAATTTGAACTTAAATAGGCGATCATATAGGTCGCCTTTTTTTGTATAACAAAATTTAGTCAGAATTTTATGTGTTACTGGGAACTGAACTAAATTGTCAGGTATGAATTAATGAAACAAACAATATCGATGGTGGCTGTTTTCACTGTCTTATCATTTGGACTTGCTGGCGGAAATGTTGCGTTTGCGCAATCTTCCGAATCTGCTTATCGGGTGAACGAGCTTGAAGAGCAGGTTCGCCAGCTTAACGGACGGATTGAGGATTTAAACTTTCAGCTACTTGAAATGCAGGAACTTGTTCGCAAGATGCAACAGGATAATGAATTCCGCTTTCAAGAGCTTGAAGAACAAGGAAATACTGATGGACCAGCGAATAAAAAATCATCCATCGGTGATTTGATTAAGCCATCCAAAACCAATCTGCCTGAGGGAGAAAAACGCTTGGGAAAGCGCAAACCGTCTGAACATACTGCTTCTGTAGTGCGTTCGGACGGGAATGCTAATGGCGACCAAGTACTTCAAAAACCTCGCAAACCCAAAATGATTGACGGGGTTGAAATCTATGACGGTTCGCAGGATGAAGCCGGTACAATTGCCAAGTCGCTTGGAACCATCACCTTTGATGCGAATGGCAATTTTGTTGAGGGCACGGTTGGCGCGCCGATAGATCTGACCAAACGGCTTTATGGCGGCAGTGACGCCAATGTGCGCCTTGCTGTACCGCGGGATGCTGACGAACTTTTTGCGCTTGGCTACAGCTATATTCAGTCGGGTGATTATGCGTTGGCAGAGGAATCCTTCGTCGATTTTCTGCAACGTTTTCCAGAGCATAGAAAAGTGTCTGATGTGAATTTCTGGCTTGGGGAAAGTTATTTTGCGCGTAGACAATATAAAAAGTCTGCCCGTATTTTTCTTAATTCTCATCGTAGCTGGCCCAATGCTCGATTAGCTCCGCAGACCCTGCTTAAACTCGGGGTATCGGTTGCCGGTCTCAACCAACGCGAATTAGCCTGTGCAACCTATGCGGAAGTTGGGCAAAAATATCCTGACTCATCGATCATCGTGAAACGCAATGTTAGGGTAGAACAGCGTGCAGCGCGTTGCAGCGTTAATTGATGTAATTGGATGATTTGTCGTGATTGATTTTACCAAAAACACGGATATTACCGGACCTGACCCAAGGGTTCTGTTTGCTGATATTGGATCGACTGACAAGGTGATTGTCGCCGTATCTGGTGGTAGCGATTCTATTGCGTTGTTGTTGTTGGCCAATGCGTGGGCACATCATGAAGGCGCGCGGATACAGGCGGTAACCGTTGATCACGGATTGCGCCCTGAGGCTGCGGCGGAAGCTGCTTTTGTTGCCAGCATCTGTGAGGGATTGGGCATTCGCCACATTACTCTCGCGTGGGAAGGTATCAAACCAAATTCCGGTTTGCCGGAAGCGTCTAGGCTCGCGCGCTATCAGCTTTTGGAAGAATATGCGGTTGATTCAGGTGCGAAATATGTTTTGACCGGACATACGGCGGATGATCAGGTGGAAACGGTTTATATGCGCCTGTCTCGGGAAAAACCGACAGGTACTGGTCGTGGTCTATCTGGAATGTCGGTTCGTACCATCATGCCCAAGGGCGTATTGTTGATGCGCCCATTGTTGGGAATGAGTAGGGATATTCTGCGTCAATATCTGGCACAAAATGCTCAAAGCTGGGTGGAAGATCCGAGCAATGTTGATGCTTCATATGAGCGCGTCCGGGCGCGGAAATTTTTAGAATCGCGGCAGCAACATAAAAACAATCTCTTTGCGTTTTCTGGTGTTATGGGGCGTCTTCGAAGACAAGTAGCCAATCAGACCGCTGTTTTTCTGGGTGATAATGTCAGTGTGTTGCCAGGATTGGTTTATAAGCTTGATGTGGCGTCTTTCGATCAAACGCCACAACCGGTTTTGATTAATGCTTTGCAAGTTTTGTTAGCGGTCGTTGGTGGTGGTGAGCATTTTGCCAGTGCTTCCAAATTATACCCGTTGATCGATTTGGCCATGGAAGGGCCGGAGCAGGGAGCACGGCAAACTTTGGCAAATTGCGTACTTGAATTTAAGAATGGAAAAATTTTACTGTATCGCGAAACGCGCAATTTGGCATCGTTTCTTTTGGGCCCCGGCGATGACGCGATTTGGGATGGCCGTATGCATTTGATCAATGACAGTAATTCCACACTTTATGTGGGGCCGCTGGATCCGGCATTATTAGCTGAAACTGACATAGATGGTGTGTCAGAAAACAGCGGAACCGTTAATGTTTCTCCGCGGGCAGCTCTTCAATCCTTGCCCGTGCTTCGAGGCGATGGGGATGATCTTCATTTTCCAATGCTATTTAACAAGGCGCTTCCTGATGGGGTAACTGCCAGACTGACGGCGCGGGCGTTAGCGCAGTTTTGCCCTGATTTTGATGAAGCGCTGTTTGTGTGGCTTGATGATCTTGGCAAATTGGTAAAAATCACTGCTTTGGAGCCCAATTCCGGGTAATTCCGGGCATTTTCATGATGAAACTTACCCGGGGTTTACTTTATTACAAATTGTTGACCCAAAAATGCGCAAAAACCGTTTTAGCTCCTTGGCATCGGGGGGCATTGAACCTATCTTAGGGGTAAGTTGATGTTTTCCGTGCATGCTCCTTCTGGGAGACTGGTCGGGAAATGCGTTTCAGCACTAATCATTTCAGGACTAATCCATGAATACCAATTTCAGAAATCTGGCACTTTGGGGAATTATAGCAGTTTTACTGATTGCTCTGTTCAACCTGTTTCAGAGCCCGGTTCAGCGTACTGCCTCTTCCGAAATTCCTTATTCCCAATTTGTAAATGAGGTAGATAAAAGTCGAGTGCACAGTGTGACCATTGCCGGGCGGCAGATTTCGGGTATTTACAATGATAATAATACACGTTTTGAAACCTATGCGCCGGATGATCCGGAATTGGTTAAACGTCTTTCCGCCAAGGGTGTGGTGATTGAAGTGACGCCGCCTTCAGAGGGGTCTGCACTTTCCAGCTTCCTGTTTACATGGTTGCCAATGTTTGTGTTGCTCGGTGTGTGGATTTTCTTCATGCGCCAGATGCAGGGCGGTGGCGGCAAGGCTATGGGTTTTGGTAAATCGAAAGCAAAATTGCTGACTGAAGAACAGGGCCGCGTGACCTTTGAAGATGTGGCCGGCGTTGATGAAGCCAAAGACGATCTTGAAGAGATTGTCGATTTTCTTCGCAACCCGCAAAAATATCAACGTCTTGGTGGCAAAATTCCTCATGGTGTTTTGCTTGTTGGACCTCCCGGTACCGGTAAAACTTTGCTTGCCCGTGCTGTTGCAGGTGAAGCCAATGTACCGTTCTTTACAATTTCGGGTTCAGATTTTGTTGAAATGTTTGTGGGCGTTGGCGCGAGCCGTGTGCGCGATATGTTTGAACAGGCGAAGAAAAATTCACCCTGCATCATCTTTATCGACGAGATTGACGCGGTTGGTCGCCATCGTGGCGCAGGCCTTGGTGGCGGCAATGATGAGCGTGAACAAACCCTCAACCAATTGTTGGTTGAGATGGATGGTTTTGAATCCAATGAAGGTATTATCCTGATTGCAGCGACCAACCGTCCGGATGTGCTTGATCCTGCATTGCTGCGCCCGGGCCGTTTTGACCGCGAAGTTGTTGTCGGTCTTCCTGATGTTTCTGGTCGTGAAAAAATTCTGAAAGTGCACTCGCGCAACATACCGCTGGCGCCCAATGTGGACATGAAAGTTCTGGCCCGTGGAACGCCCGGTTTCTCTGGTGCAGACTTGGCAAATTTGTGCAATGAAGCAGCGCTTTCTGCTGCACGTCGCAATAAGCGGCTTGTGACCATGCAAGAATTTGAAGATGCAAAAGACAAGGTGATGATGGGGGCGGAACGTCGTTCTGCTGCTATGACCGAAGAGGAAAAAACCCTAACAGCATACCATGAAGCAGGGCACGCAATTCTTGCGATCAACGTGCCTTCAGCTGATCCGGTTCATAAAGCTACGATCATTCCACGCGGCCGTGCGCTTGGTATGGTGATGCAATTGCCAGAAGGTGACCGCTATTCCATGAGCTATAAATTCATGGTTTCTCGTTTGGCTATTTTGATGGGTGGACGGGTTGCTGAAGAGATGAAATTCGGTAAGGAAAACATTACTTCGGGCGCTTCATCGGATATCGAGCAGGCAACCAAGCTTGCTCGCGCCATGGTAACCCAATGGGGCTATTCAGATGAATTGGGTCTGGTTTCTTATGGTGAAAACCAGCAAGAAGTTTTCCTTGGCCATTCAGTTGCACAGACGAAGAACGTATCGGAAGCAACCGCTCAAACGATCGATAGCGAAGTTCGCAACTTGATTGATAAAGCTTATGCGACTGCTAAATCCATTCTGAAGAAGAAGAAAAAAGACTGGGAAGCTATTGCTCAAGGGTTGCTTGAATATGAAACTCTCTCAGGCAGTGAAATTGATGATTTGATTGCTGGCAAGCCGCCTGCACGCGATAGCGGCGACGATACGCCTCCTTCACGCGGTACAGCGGTACCAAGCGCTGGTGCAGGTAAGGCTGGCAAGAAAAAGAAGGGTGACGAGCCTGATGCCGGTGATATGGAGCCTCAACCTCAATAAGCAGATTTAGGTTGGTTTTGCGCTGAGAGTTTTCGTTGAAAGTTTCGGTTCATTAACCCAAAGCTGATATATAGCGAATTAATCTGTGAATGGCCTTTGCCGCGTAAGTGGGGCAAGGCTATTGGAGTGTTTGATAAGAGGCTTGGGCAAGAACATGACAAAAAGCTATTTCGGGACCGATGGCATCAGAGGGTTGGCCAACAGCTTTCCCATGACTGCGGATATCGCTATGCGGGTGGGCATGGCTGCTGGCATCGTGTTTCGTCGAGGCACCCACCGCCACAGGGTGGTGATTGGTAAAGATACCCGCCTATCTGGTTATATGATCGAAAACGCTTTGGTGGCGGGTTTTACCGCTGCTGGAATGGATGTGTTTTTGCTCGGACCGGTTCCTACACCGGGTGTTGCCATGCTAACCCGTTCGCTACGGGCTGATATTGGTGTGATGATTTCTGCATCTCACAACAGTTTTGAAGACAATGGTATTAAGTTGTTTGGCCCTGATGGCTACAAGCTATCCGACAAAATTGAGTCCGCGATTGAAAACCTGTTGGAAACAGATGTTTCAGCGCAACTTGCTGCGGCAACGGATATTGGACGCGCCACCCGCGTTGAGGGGGTTGATGCGCGATATGTTGAGTTCGTTAAACGCACCCTTCCAAGGCGACAATCGCTTGAGGGTATTCGTGTAGTGGTCGACTGCGCCAACGGTGCAGCCTATAAGGTGGCGCCTGAAGCTTTGTGGGAGCTGGGTGCGGATGTGGTGACCATTGGCAATGAACCCAATGGCCTTAATATCAATCTGGAGTGCGGCTCCACAGACACCAGAGCGCTTTGTAATAAAGTGCGTGAGACGAGAGCCGATGTGGGTATCGCACTGGATGGGGATGCAGACCGGGTCATCATTGTAGATGAAAATGCCAAGGTAATTGACGGTGACCAGATGATGGCAGCGATCTCTTCCCATTGGCACAGTCAGTCGAAACTGACAGGTGGTGGTGTGGTTGCAACCGTAATGTCAAATCTTGGTCTTGAGAGATTTTTGGAGTCTGAGGGACTTAACCTTGCGCGCACAAAGGTCGGTGATCGCTATGTGGTTGAACACATGCGTGCCAATGGCTTTAATCTTGGTGGTGAACAATCCGGCCATATGGTGATGTCCGATTTTACAACAACTGGTGATGGCTTACTGGCTGCACTGCAGATTTTGTCTGTTGTGCAATCGAGCGGAAAACCGGTAAGCGATGTTTGCAACAAATTTGAACCGGTGCCTCAGATTTTGAAAAATGTGCGTTATACTTCCGGCAATCCGCTAAAAGACAAAACTGTGGTTGAAGCAATAAGCGATGGCGAGTCTCAGTTAGGTAAATCCGGCAGACTGGTTATCCGAGCTTCGGGAACCGAACCTCTTATCCGCGTTATGGCGGAAGGTGATGACGCGGCGCTGGTTGCCACCGTGGTCAACGATATTGCCAGTGCTGTTAGTAAGATTGCTGCTTAGCCTGAAGGGCGACGCCTTTTTCATGGCGGTTTCTAGGGCGTTCTTAATAGCATATCTTCGCATGACGCATTAGGTCTTCATTCTTTTTTCCAAAAAATTCATCAAACCGTTTTCCGGTACGAATCTCCCAATTGTTATTACGCCCAAGGCTGGAGCGAAGAGCGAGCGGCGCTAAGGTTCCGCCTATTCTGATATCCGAGCGCGGCGAAGATATACTGTGAGAGCAAAGACAACCAAATCTGCCCTTAAGGTTTTGTAAGTCATTATTCTTAACCTTAATAAACACGGTTAAGCGCGTATTAACATTTCTCCTCCATATTGCGACCAAGAATTGAATTATTGGCTGATTTTGGCTGGAAAAAGGAAAAAGTAATGCGCACCTTAAAGAAGACTGTACTGCTTACAGCGGCAATGATTGGTATTTCCTCTGTGGCAAATGCTGCCGATATTATACCGGATATCGTTGAGGCTCCTCAAGAGGTTATGGCCCAATCCAACACCGGTTGGTATCTGCGCGGTGATATTGGCTACGCATCCCTCAAGTCTGATGGTGTGCTGTATCATCAAGGTTCAGCTTCACTAACTGGTTCGTTTGAACAGCATGATTTAGATGATACATGGATGCTTGGTGGTGGTGTTGGTTATCAGGTAACCGACTATTTCCGTGTTGATGCAACTATTGATCATTATTTCAAAACGGATTTCACCGGAGTTTCGGCAACCGGCGCAACAACTTGTACCCTTACAGGTGCTACACTTTGTAATTTCACAGACAATTCTGAACTTTCAGTGACCACATATATGTTGAACGCCTATATGGATCTTGGCACTTACTCCAAAATTACACCTTATGTTGGCTTTGGTCTCGGTGCTGCCCAACTGCATTGGACTGATCTAATCAACTCTGAAGTTTGTGTAACCGGTTGTACCGGATCTGTTTCAACGAGCCATTTTGGTGAAGCCGATTTGCGATTTGCATATTCACTCCATGCAGGTGCCTCATATGACATCAATGCCAATTGGAAATGGGATGCTGGATATAGTTATACCCATATCGAAGGTGGACCAATGTTCCATTTTGAAGCGGGTAACGCCAATACAGGTCGTCAGGGTTATGATGAAGGTTTGGATGTTCATGCCTTCAAACTTGGCCTGAGATACCAGTTCGGTGGCGGCACAATTGCCAGCTACGATGATGGCAGCGTTTACAAATAAGTGGTAAATTGAAGGGGCCAGACAGGTCCCTTTGATCGTTGAGTATTCAAATCACAAAAGCAAAATTGGTTCGGGAAAATCTATCCGAACAGGGAGACCAAGATGAATAACTTTCTAAAAACTGGTTTGGTACTAGCAGTAATTCTGGTGATAACAGGACTAACAGGGCTTTCCCAAGGCGCTCTTGCCGCGGATCTGGACCCAACCTATGTTCGCGGTGGCAGGACCAATGTGGAATATGGCAGTGGTTGGTACTTGCGTGGTAATGTCGGATTTTCGCTAGGTAATGGTGAAAACCAATCATTTAATGACGGCACAAATGTGTTTAGTTTTGTACGGCAAAATGAAGACAATGGCTATTCTGCCGGTGTTGGATTTGGTTATACATTCAATCCGTATTTTCGGGTAGATACAACAATCGATTATCATGGCGGTCGTGATTGGAACGGGTTGGATGCAGGTGCAGCCGTTACCAATGATAGCTCTTTTGAACTTACCAACTATAGCCTGAACGGATATGTATCCCTTGGGAAGACCATGGGTATTACACCCTATATTGGGGCCGGTTTTGGGGTGGCCGATGTGAAGTGGGGCGGTCACAGTATTTCAGGTGTGGGAACGCGCTCTGGAGAAAGCTATCAGGGTTCAACTTATTCCGTAATGGCTGGTTTTGATTATCGCCTCGATAAAAACTGGTTGTTTGATTTTGAGTATAAATATACTCATGTGGACGGTGGCAAAACGATTGCAGATAGCGGTGTTTCATCAAACACGGCATTCTCGGATGATTTCAATCTGCAGGATTTTCGCATAGGTTTGCGATATGAAATTTGGTAGACTAATTCTGCTTTAAATATAAACGGCGCCCTTGAGGCGCCGTTTTTTGTCAGCTGCTGTTGTTTTATACGCAATTCATCCGCTTGATATTTTAGGTGGGCAACTATCGGATTGAAAACTGAATAGGAGATGTAATATGGATTTCGGTGGCTAACCGATCAAAGGCTCAATGTAGTTTGCAGAATCTTTCTTGCTGGAATTCACATTTATGAATTGACGGGCTTGTGACCAAATACAGCATAATATTGGGGAGCACCCCAGTTCGCAAACAACTGGATGTTAACTAGTAAAAATTCAACACCATTTTTTGTCATACGGCTCAATGAAATTTCATGGAGAATATTTTCTGGTGCAGGTTTAGTGTCTTTCATAGAGCCCCCAACCAAATATCCAAATAATTTTGGTTTTTTAGCCAAAATATAATCAGGAAGCAATTGGTTGTATTTTTGAAGTTCAATCAGTTCAATATTTGCATAGACGAATGAATGCGCAATTTTCGCAAGCATGAGAGTGAACGTATCAGCCTTAAATGGTTTTGGTTGATATCTTCCTCGATGGTTGTGGTTTGATTCTCTCCTACCACTCCATGCGCCGACTACAATTTGGCCATTTGGAGCTTTTCCATCCAGAATTCCAGGGGAACCGAACTTCGGTAGTAATAATATAGATGGGTAATTTTGCGGTTCAACCTCTATTGTCTCGCTGATGTCATCGTTAATCCAATTTTTCAAAGTCAACATTGTTGGGCGTTCTTTTTTTCTTCGGGTTGGAAATTTATGCCTGACTCGGAAATTACCAAGGATATCCCTCAAACAATACTGCTCAATCTTTCCGGTGACTCTTTCACACTTTCGGCAACTTGACTTTGGCAATACATGGTTGCCGCCTAGTCCAAAAGGGACAACATGTTCTCTCCCAAGAACATCGGAATGCTTACCACAATATATACAAAACCCTATCGGGGTACAACTTTTCACTAGCAGTTCCATTTTTTTGCAGCTTAAAGATGTACACATCTAATGTATAAGTTCAAGCTTATATGTCCTCAACGCTAGATACCAAAATCAAGAAAATATGTATTGTAATTGATAAATTTAGTTCGGGGTGATGCTTATTTATATTAGAGAATTAGCTACGGATGAGAAAAATTGTGAATATGGGTGGGGTCATTTGGGTGAAAAATTGAGTATATGTCTCATGGTTTAATATGGTGCCATTCTCATACCTGCGTTGGGAACAAACCAAAAACGGTGCGTGTCAGTTTTGTGCCAATTTTTGACACATGATCCCGTTTCGTTCCGTATTCATCTGCAAGTTTCTGCATGTTCAACATATTAAGACTTGCGTTCAGGTAGGGCTTTCTATACGTCCGGCGGTGGGACACCTCTCCCCAACGAGAGGCTAGCTATCTGGAAGGATAGATGAAATGACTGACATAAATAAACCGGACCTGCGTCCGGGCAATCCCCGTTTTTCTTCTGGCCCTTGTAGCAAACGACCTGGTTGGTCACTTGATGCGCTTAGTGATGCCGTTCTTGGTTTCTCACATCGTGGGAAAGCCGGTAAGGCAAAACTTAAACAGGCCATTGATCTCACCCGCGAAATATTGAATGTGCCTGATGATTATCGCATC
Organism: Rhizobiaceae bacterium; assembly: GCA_045047085.1. Classification (GTDB taxonomy): domain Bacteria; phylum Pseudomonadota; class Alphaproteobacteria; order Rhizobiales; family Rhizobiaceae. The sequence goes on from JASFYT010000010.1 coordinate 50,209, forward strand.
GGTATTGTTCCTGCATCAGATACCGGTGCTGTGGAAATGGCGCTTTGGTCATTGCTCGGCGAGCGTGGCGTTGACATGGTTGCATGGGAAAGCTTTGGCGCTGGCTGGGTAAGCGATGTGACCGGACAATTGAAGCTCGATGATGTTCGTAAAATCAGTGCTGATTACGGCCATTTGCCGGATATGAGCCAAATTGATTTTGACCGTGATGTGGTTTTCACATGGAATGGCACTACTTCCGGTGTGCGTGTTCCCAATGGTGACTTCATTCCTGCCGATCGTGATGGCCTTACGATATGTGATGCAACATCGGCAGCCTTTGCGCAGGAACTTGATTTTTCCAAACTCGATGTGACGACTTTTTCATGGCAAAAAGTGATGGGCGGTGAGGCTTCCCACGGGATGCTGATCTTGTCGCCGCGTGCTGTTGCGCGTCTTGAAAGTTATTCACCTGCCTGGCCCTTGCCAAAAATTTTCCGCCTGACCAAAGGTGGCAAATTAATAGAAGGCATTTTTGAAGGTTCTACCATCAATACACCTTCCATGCTTTGCGTTGAAGATTATCTTGATACGCTCAACTGGGGCAAATCCGTCGGTAACCTTGAAGGCCTGATTGCCCGTGCAGATGCCAATACTTCTGTCATTGCTGACTTTGTTGAGCGCAATGACTGGATTGCGCATTTGGCGGTTGAGCCTGAGACGCGTTCAAATACTTCGGTGTGTTTGACAATTTCTCATCCAGAAGTGCTGGCACTTGATGATGCTGGACAAGCTTCCTTTGCCAAAGCAATCGTATCAATGCTGGATGCAGAAGGCGTTGCCTTCGATATTGGTGCTTACCGCGATGCGCCTGCCGGATTTCGTATCTGGTGTGGGGCGACGATTGAAAAATCGGATGTGGAAGCGCTCGTTCTCTGGCTTGAATGGGCTTTTGCCCAACAATTGTCGACGCTCAAAGCAGCCGCATAATCTAATTTATCTAAATTCCCGCCCTCAATAGGGCCAAAATTCGGAGGCCATCATGGCACCTCGTGTTCTTGTATCAGACAAACTTTCTGAAACTGCAGTACAAATCTTTCGTGATAACGGCGTGGACGTAGACTTCATGCCCGACCTTGGCAAAGACAAGGAAAAATTGCTGGAAGTCATCGGCAAATATGATGGGCTGGCCATTCGCTCAGCCACCAAGGCAACTGAAAAACTTATCAATGCGGCAACCAACCTCAAGGTGATTGGTCGTGCTGGCATCGGGGTTGATAACGTGGATATCCCGGCCGCATCGCGCAAAGGTATTGTGGTGATGAATACGCCGTTCGGTAATTCTATTACCACGGCTGAGCATGCCATCTCGTTGATGTTGGCTTGTGCCAGGCAAATTCCTGCTGCCAATGCTTCAACCCATGCAGGCAAATGGGAAAAAAGTAAATTCATGGGCGTTGAAGTCACCGGTAAGATTTTGGGTTTGATCGGTTGCGGTAATATCGGCGCTATTGTTGCCAGCCGCGCCAAAGGTCTGTGCATGAAGGTGATTGCTTATGACCCATTCCTTTCGCAGGAACGCGCTAATGAATTGCGTGTTGAAAAAGTTGAACTGGATGTGTTGTTTGCCAGGGCAGATTTCATCACGCTGCATGTGCCGTTGACCGACAAAACACGCAATATCATTGATGCGGCTGCTTTTACCAAAATGAAGGACGGTGTGCGGATCATCAACTGTGCCCGTGGCGGTTTGGTTGTTGAGGCTGCTCTGGCTGATGCGCTGAAAAGCGGCAAGGTTGCGGGTGCAGCATTTGATGTGTTTGAAACGGAGCCTGCTACTGACAGCCCTTTGTTCAATTTGCCCAATGTGGTGTGCACGCCGCATCTGGGGGCAGCGACCACCGAAGCGCAGGAAAACGTTGCTTTGCAGGTGGCGGAACAAATGTCTGATTATCTAGTCAATGGTGCCGTTTCCAATGCGCTAAACATGCCTTCAATCACCGCTGAAGAAGCACCGCAGTTGCTGCCTTTTGCTAAACTGGCTGAGCATCTGGGCGCATTTGTCGGTCAAGTATCCGATTCACCCATCGTCAGCGTCGAAATTACCTATGATGGTGCCGTATCGCAGATGAATAAGAGCGCGCTTACAAGTGCCGCCATTGCCGGTCTGATGAAATCTCAGATGTCTGATGTGAACATGGTCTCTGCCCCCGTTATGGCGAAGGAACGAGGCATTCAGATTTCTGAAACAACCCGTGATAAGTCAGGTGTGTTTGATAGTTATATCAAGCTCAACGTGGTGACGGAGAAGAACGAACGCTCGATTGCGGGTACTGTGTTTTCCGATGGTAAACCAAGATTTATCCAGATCAAGGGCATTAATATCGATGCGGATATTGGGCGTTATATGCTTTATACGACTAACCGCGATGAGCCGGGCATTATTGGTACACTTGGGGCGGTTTGCGGGGATGCTGGAATTAACATCGCCAACTTCCAACTTGGTCGCGATGAACCGGGTGGCAATGCGATCGCATTGCTATACCTTGATGCTCCGGTTGAACAAAAAGTGCTGGATGCAATTACCAGCGGTGGTCTGTTCGATCAGGCCAAGCCTTTAGAATTCGATATTGGATAAAATTAATAACCTCCGGTACGTGGTTGAAAATTGTGGCTATTCGGTCTAAAAGCAACCGCAATCCGTAAGGCCTTGGGATTTTTTGATTCCCAGATGTTTTGCTTGAGTTGCGATAAGTAGAACGCGCACCGGAGAATTTCATGACGAATGTAGCTGTAATCGGTTCCCAATGGGGTGACGAGGGCAAAGGTAAGATTGTTGACTGGTTGTCTGAACGTGCCGACATCGTCGTGCGCTTCCAGGGTGGGCACAATGCCGGGCATACGTTGGTTATAGACGGGGTTAGCTATAAGTTGAGCCTGTTGCCATCTGGTGTGGTGCGTAGTGGAAAACTGGCGGTTATTGGCAATGGGGTGGTGATTGACCCCCATGCGCTGATTGCTGAGATTGGACGTTTGGCAGAGCAGGGTGTGATAGTAACACCCGAAAACCTCCGTATTGCAGATAATGCTACCCTTATTTTGTCATTGCACAGGGAGCTGGATGCAATCCGCGAGGATGCTGCATCCGATAGTGGCACCAAAATTGGCACTACACGCCGTGGAATTGGGCCTGCTTATGAGGATAAAGTGGGAAGAAGAGCTGTTCGGGTGCTTGATCTTGCTAATCTGGAAACCTTGCCTGCAAAAATCGACCGTCTATTGACCCACCATAATGCATTGCGGCGTGGTTTGGGGCATGATGAGGTTAGTTACGACACAATTTATAATGAATTGGCCAGTGTCGCTGATGATATCATTCCGTTTAGTGAAACGGTTTGGCGGTTGCTGGATAAGGCGAAGCGTGATGGCAAACGTATTTTGTTTGAAGGGGCGCAGGGCACGCTGCTTGATGTTGATCATGGCACTTATCCTTTTGTTACTTCGTCAAATACTGTTGCTGGGCAGGCGGCTGCGGGTTCTGGCATGGGGCCGGGTTCAGTTGGATATGTGCTTGGAATTACAAAGGCTTATACTACCCGTGTGGGTGAGGGGCCGTTCCCTACGGAGCAAAATAATGAAGTTGGTCAATTTCTTGGCGAAAAAGGCCATGAATTTGGCACGATTACCGGTCGTAAGCGCCGTTGTGGCTGGTTTGACGCGGTATTGGTGAAGCAGGCCGTGGCAACCAACGGTATTACGGGCATTGCGCTGACGAAACTCGATGTTTTGGACGGTCTTAAGGAAATAAAAATATGTACCGGTTATATGCTTGATGGAAAGTTAATTGACTATCTGCCCGCAAGTCAGGGCAGGCAGGCGCGGGTTGAGCCTGTTTACGAAACATTAGAGGGATGGGAAGGCACTACAGTTGGTGCCAGAACATGGAATGAATTGCCTGCACAGGCAGTAAAATACGTGCGTCATGTGGAAGAATTGATTGGTGCGCCAGTTGCTTTGTTATCAACGAGCCCCGAGCGCGATGATACAATCCTTGTTCATGACCCATTTCAGGACTAAAAGGTTAGTGCGATCCTTTAAAAAACGCTGGGATATCAACGGGCGCGGGACATTGCTGGTGACATTAAATGGCTGACTACTACTCTATTTTGGATAAGACCATCTCCAGACTGCCTGAGAATACGGCTGCAAATCGCTCTCTTGTTTTTGCCAAAGCACGTGAGGCGATTGAACGGCAATTGCGTGGCTTGACCCCATCACCGAGCGAAGAAGCTATTGCAAGACAAATGAGTGCATTGGAAAATGCAATATCAAGAATCGAAGTTGAGCAATCCTTCGATGCGGATATGGATAGTGTTGCAGAGGCTGTAACAGCATCGGTCACCGGACTTGATGTTGCGGCTGCGCCCGCCAGTGAATCCCGACCTGCTCCGGCTGCTCCTGCTGAAAGAAGCGAGCCACAACCGGTTACGCTTCAAACTTCTCCAAGAGTTGCTGAGCAAGACTTTGTCGCCGACGAGCCTGATAAACGCGGCATGGTGGGACGAGTTCTTCCTTATCTGCTCGGATTGGTTGTCGTGGGTGGTGGTGCATATGGGTTGTGGCTCAATAAGGACGCATTGCTGGACGCAGCGAAACCTACTACGGAAGTTGCAGCCCCAGCGAGTGGTAATACCCCAGCAGAGACACAGACACCGGGAAAAGCTGAAACGGCAGAAATAGGTTCATCTGAAAAAGAATCAGCCCGTCTTGGTGGAAATGGCGAGGATGTAGCGCCTGAACCTATTGTCGTTGAACCGGTCAGCCAGCCGAATGGCAGCGATACAGCTGAACCTCTTTTGCTGCAACCGGGATCTGACCCGTCGGTTGAACCTGCACCTTTGACTGAAAAACCTGTTGAGGTGACAGAAGTAGGTAAAGCAGCCGATGGGACTCCCGCTGCAACAGGGTTGCCAGCTATTGCACAGAAGGCTTATCTCTACGAAGAGGGTGGTGCAAATGGTGCCGCATCCAGAAGCGATGCAGCGATTGTTTGGACATTAAACCAAGAGGCACCTTCGCCGGACCAACCTGCCGAGGCGGTGGTCAAGGGACGTTTGGATATTCCTGGTAATCCGCTTTCAATGGTCATAACAATTAAACGCAATACAGATGAGGGCCTACCGGCTAGTCATATTATCGAGTTAAACTTCGAAGGCGGCGAAATTGACAATGTGGCACGGTTTGTCATGAAGGCTACCGAACAGGCCAGAGGCGAAGGCCTTGTGGCCGTTCCAGCTAAAATTGATACGGGCTATTTCCTGATTGCATTGAACAATCTTCCTCAGGCCGTTGAGACCAACTCAAAATTGCTGTTGGAATCTGATTGGATCGATATTCCGCTGGGATATGCCACAGGCAGACGCGCTTTGGTAACGCTGGAAAAAGGTGTTATTGGCGAAAAAGTATTTCGCGAGGCGTTTGAGGATTGGAAGAATAGGTAAGCTTGGTGCGGGCTAACTAACTCTCTGGTTGGCTTATGGCCCAGCGCCTCGCTGTTATTTGTTCTCACGGGCGTTTCCAAGCTTCGCTTGGGCCCTCCGAATGGGCGGCCTGACCGGCCGGGTTCCCACGCTCGCCCTTTGGGCTCTCATTTGTTTCCCACGATAGTCTTTCCAGAAATTTCCCTTGCACCATCTCGTCTGTAGCTACCACGCCGCAGGCGGGAGCGAAGAGCGACCGGCGCTAATGGCGCCGCGCTCACGCAGGCCCGACCGATAGGGAGGATACGCCGTGAGTGCAAACCATGGCAACACCAAACAGGCGCTACGCGCCTGCTTGGAGTTCTATTGCTTTGTTGCCCATGGCTAGGTCTCGGGCAGCGGCCTTTACGGCTTTTTGTACTTTCTCGAAGGCGCGGACCTCGATTTGTCGTACGCGTTCGCGTGAGATGCCAAATTCGCCGGATAATTTCTCCAGAGTTAGCGGATCGTCTGCCAGACGTCTGGCTTTGAAAATGTGCTGCTCACGTTCGTTCAGCACCGACATTGCATCTTTCAGCATAGTGCGGCGGTTATCGAGTTCATCCTGTTCAACGAGTATTTCTTCGGCTGTGTCTGAATCATCCACCAGCCAATCCTGCCACTCACCGCTTTCGCCTTCGGAAGCCTTGATTGGTGCGTTGAGGGATGCGTCGCCGCCGAGGCGCTGGTTCATGGAAATGACTTCGTCCTCGCGCACACCTAATTGTGTGGCAATTTCGGTTACCTGATCGGGGCGCAGATCACCATCACCAATGGCCTGAATGCGGCCTTTTGCTTTACGCAAGTTGAAGAACAGACGTTTTTGGTTGGCGGTGGTGCCCATTTTCACGAGGCTCCACGAACGCAATACATATTCCTGAATAGAGGCTTTAATCCACCACATGGCATAAGTTGCCAAACGGAAGCCTTTTTCCGGGTCGAATTTTTTAACTGCCTGCATCAGGCCCACATTGCCTTCGGAAATCACTTCGCCAATTGGCAGGCCGTAGCCGCGGTAACCCATGGCAATTTTTGCTACCAGACGCAGATGGCTGGTGACTAATTGATGAGCCGCATCGCGGTCGTCATGTTCGAGAAAACTCTTGGCGAGCATATATTCCTGTTGAGGCTCCAGCATTGGGAACTTACGAATTTCGGTCATATAACGCGAAAGACCATTTTCACCCGCAGAAACGGTTGGAAAAAAATTTGCCATCTTTTGCTCTCCCCAAAATCAGGCCACCGAGGTTGGCCCGTTTATACTTGAATATGAAATTATTCCTCAGTTACTAATGATATAGGGAGTAATTGCGCTGACACCAAGAAGATGGGCAAAATTTAATCTAAAAATTGCCTTAAGTGATTGAATTTAGCTATTTTTGCTCTATATCCGGTCGCGCAGGGAATACCATACCATGGCTGCAACCATGGTTGGCCAGCGTAAAAGAGGGCCACCGGGGAATTTTGGAGTGGGTAATTTGGCCATTATATCGAAGCGGGACATTTGTCCGTCTATTGCTTCAGCGGCAATTTTTCCAGCCATTGTGGCCATGGCGATGCCATCGCCGGAATAGCCGGAGATGTTCAGAATGTTGTCCGGCATGACTTCAAACAGGGGCAGGCGGTTTAAGGTGATTCCTAACGTTCCGCCCCATCCATAATCAATTTTTGCGTTTTTCAATTGTGGAAATATTTCCAACATATTTGGGCGGACGAAGGCTTTGATATCTTTCGGGAAGCGGTAACCGTAGTTTTCGCCACCGCCGAACAGCATGCGATTATCCTCTGACAGGCGGAAATAATTGACTACAAACCGGCTGTCATAAACTGCTTCGCGATCTTTGATCAGAGAATTTGCTAATTTATCATCTAGTGGTTCTGTGGCGATAATGAAATTATTTATCGGCATGACCCGGCTTGCGGCCTGGGGATTGAGGTTACCGATATAGCCGTTGCAGGCGAGAATGGTCCAATTGCATTTAATCGAGCCAGAAGCGGTTTTTATCTCGCAATTTTCTGCGGAAAGCACTTCGCTTTGTTCAAAAATTGTAACTCCGGCTTTGATGGCAACTCTCGCTATGCCGCGGGCGAAATTGAGTGGGTGCAGGTGGAAAGAGGCTTTATCCAGTGAGCCACCGGAATAATTTGTAGCACCCAGTTTTTCGCACATGGCATCGGGGGTGAGGTATTCGAGTGTATCGCTGCCATAGTCGCGTTGCATCTTTTCGACGAAGGACTTTGAATCTGCGTCGTATCGTTTTCGGTGGTTTACTCCAATAACACCATGGCCAAGAGCGCAATCAATAGCGTGGGTTTTGACGAGGGTGCGAACAGTTTCTCCCGCTTCAATACCAATCCGGTAGATTTGTTTGGCCAATTCTCTTCCTACAAGAGATTCGATTTTTTCAAGATTGCTGCCCTGACCTGATGAAACTTGTCCGCCATTTCTTCCTGATGCTCCCCATCCGATCCGGTGGGCTTCGAGTAACGCTACCTTATAGCCGTTTTGCGCCAGATGAAGTGCAGCGGAAAGGCCAGAATAGCCGCCGCCGATGATTGCCACATCAAATATCTGTTCGCCTTTGAGTGGTTCAAATGTAGAAATGGGATGAGCACTTGCCGCATACCAAGAGGGGGCGTGTTCGCCCGGTTCATCATTGGCATGAAGCAGGGAAAGGACCATAATCTAGACGTTCAGGAGTAAATGTTCGCGCTCCCACGGGCTGATCACCAGCATGAAATCCTCGTGTTCCTTGCGTTTGACGCCGACGAAAACATCAACGAACAGATCGCCCAGAACCTTGCGGAGTTCTTTAGAGTTATCCAGAGCCTGTACTGCATCAAGCAGGCCTGTTGGCAAGTCGCGACCACGCATGAGAACTTCGGTTGTCACTTCTTTACGGGGTTTTATCTCTTCAATCATTCCCAGATAGCCGCAGGCGAGACTGGCAGCGATTGCCAGATAGGGATTGGCATCGGCACCCACAAGGCGATTTTCCAAACGTCGAGCCTCTGGCTTTGCGCGCGGTGCGCGAAGGCCAACGGAGCGGTTATCGTGGCCCCAGTCAAGGTTTACCGGTGCCGACATTTCTGGCACCAGACGGCGGTATGAATTCACATAAGGTGCCATCAGGACAGTTGCATCCGGCAGGTATTTTTGTTGACCGCCGATGAAGTGTTTGAATTCCGGGCTGGCATTGCCATGACGGTTTGAAAAAATATTCTTGCCCGTTTTGGTATCGACCACGCTTTGGTGGATGTGCATGGCGCTGCCTGGCTGGTTGCCCATGGGTTTGGCCATGAATGTTGCGTAGCATCCACACTGCAGGGCTGCTTCGCGGATTAGGCGCTTATAAAGGAAAACCTCATCGGCAAGTTTCAGCGGGTCTCCGTGCTGGAGATTTATCTCTAATTGGGCCGCGCCTGATTCGTGCAAAATGGTGTCTATGTTGAGGGATTGGGCTTCTGCATAATCATAAATATGCTCGATCACCCGGTCAAACTCATCCACCGCAGAAAGAGAATATGCCTGTTTGGCATGGCTTTGGCGACCGGAACGGCCAATGGGTGGTTCAAGCGGGTTTTCGGGATTGGTGTTTGGTTTGGTGAGGTAAAATTCAATCTCCGGAGAAATGACGGGACGCCACCCTTTGTTATCGTAGAGTTTCAAAACACGTCGCAACACGTTACGTGAGGTGAATGAAATCGGGTTTCCCTGCACATCAAATGCATCGTGGATAATCTGGATTGATGGATCGATGGCCCACGGAACCGTACGTGCGGTGGCGATGTCTGGCACCAAAACCACATCGGCATCGATATCATATTCTCTGATCTCGGTGCCGAATTCCGGGAAATCGCCGGTGACTGTGGCCAGTAGAACGGAGACAGGCATGCGCACGTTTTCTTCGCGCATGAACTTCATGGCGGGCATCACCTTGCCCCTTGCTACACCGGCGAGATCCGGAGTGACGCACTCCACTTCATCGACGCGGTATTCGCGAATCCATTCATCCAGTTCCTTATTTTGACCAGTAGAAAAATCCGGTGAGATACCGAGGCTGATTTCTGGTTTCAATATATTCATTTTGCACCTATTTCGGCATAAGTCTGATCGAGAGATTTCCATGCCTTTTCGACCATCTCATCAATTTCTTCATCAGTAATAATGAGTGGCGGGGAGACAATCATGGTGTCACGCACAGCACGCATAACGAGACCGTTATTGAAGCTATGATCACGGCAACTGGCACCGGCTTCACCTTCATCTTTGAACTTTTTACGGGCCGGTTTGTCGGGCACCAATTCCAATGCTCCCATGAGACCTACCGATCTTGCTTCACCAACAAGGGGGTGTTCGCCAAGGCTTGCCCATTTTTTGGCGAAATAACCGGCGGTGTGATTTTTTACTCGCTCAATCAGTTTTTCATCTTCCATTATTTTCAAATTGGCAAGGGCCGCAGCGCAACAGGCTGGATGGCCCGAATAGGTGTAGCCGTGGGTAAACTCGCCTGCGTTTTCGCGGAGAACGTTCGCAATTTCATCGGAGAATGCCACTGCTCCGATGGGTAGATATCCTGATGACAGGCCTTTCGCCATTGCGATGACATCTGGTTTTAAATCGTAATATTGTGAGCCGAACCAATCGCCGAGGCGGCCAAATCCGGTGATTACTTCATCAGCGACGAAAAGGATATTGCGGGACTTGCAAATGCGCATGATTTCCGGCCAATAGCTATCAGGCGGGATGATGACACCGCCTGCACCCTGAACAGGTTCTGCGATGAAAGCGGCGATGCGGTCTTCGCCGAGTTCGTCGATTTTCTTTTCGAGATCATGGGCGCATTCAATTCCGAATTCATGTGCACTCATATCGCCACCTTCGTGGAACCAGTAGGGCTGTTTGATATGGGCGATATCAGGAATGAGTGGAGCTCCCTGAATGTGCATTCCGGACATGCCGCCAAGGGAAACACCGGCCATGGTGGAGCCATGATAGGCGTTTTTCCGGGCTATGATGATCGTCTTATTTGATTTTTCTTTGCTGGCCCAATAGGTCCGCACGAGACGCAGAACTGTATCATTGGCATCTGAGCCGGAACCCGTGAAGAATATGTGGTTGAGATCACCGGGGGTGAGGGATGCAATCTTTTCAGCCAATTCAACCACTGGGCGATGAGTTGATTTGAAAAAAGTGTTGTAGTACGGCAATTCCGCCATCTGGTTAGAGACAGCGTCAATGATTTCCTGCCTGCCATAACCCACATTCATGCACCAAAGACCTGCCATGCCATCGAGAATTTTTTTGCCGTTGCCATCCCAGATATAGGAGCCGTCGGCATGGGTAATCACCCGAAGCGACGCGTCATCAAGGCTCGCATGGTCGGTAAAAGGATGCCAGTGATGGGCAAGGTCTGTTTGTTTTAGTTCTGCGGTGGAGGGAGAATTAGGCTTGGCTGGCATTGGGCTCACATGTTTGAAATTTGTTACCCTAAATGAATAGTGGAACTTGAGCCATTTAACAAATATGCTGACCGAATATTTCAGGCTGGGTAAATTGGAAGAACTTTCATGCGAAATGCTGTACTACCAGACGGGCGTTATCCGTCTTTCAATGACCTCAGAAAATTGGCTAAAAAGCGGACGCCGCATTTTGCTTTTGAATATCTGGACAGTGGCACAGGCGGCGAACAGGCAAAAGCACGCAATGAGAGTGATCTTGATAAAATTATTTTGACGCCGGAGTTTATGAAGGGTTCATTTGAACCTGATACGAGTGTCGAATTGTTTGGTCGGCAATACACTTCCCCAATTGGGGTGTCCCCTGTGGGCATGTCGAGCATGATGTGGCCGGGTGCTGAACAAATGTTGGCAAAAATGGCTGGTGAAAATGGTATCCCGTATTGTCTGAGTACTGTTTCGGGAGATCGTCCTGAAGCTGTCGGACCGCTTGCGAAGGGGAATGCGTGGTTTCAGCTTTATGCAGTACGCGATAAAAAAATTCGCGATGATATGCTCAAACGGGCGAAAGATTCTGGTTTTTCGGCTTTGGTTGTAACTGTTGATGTGCCGGTGCCCAGCATGCGAGAGCGCCAAAGGCGGGCAGGGTTGGAAATGCCGCCGACTGTGAATATCAAAACGGCTTATCAGGTGGCAACAAAGCCAAGTTGGGCACTGCATACGCTAAAGCGGGGGATGCCCAATTTTCTAACTCTTATGCAATATGCGGAATCCAAAAAATTGGTTGATATGGCGTCGTTTGTTGGAGAACAATTGGGAAATGTTCTGGATTGGGAATATCTCAAAGAAGTGCGGGCGCAATGGGATGGGCCGCTAATTCTAAAAGGTATTCTATCGGTTGAAGATGCCAAGCTGGCGTTGAAAAACGGAGTTGACGGGATTTGGGTATCCAATCACGGGGGCCGCCAGTTGGATGGGGCTCCTTCTTCTATTGAAGCTTTGCCAAAAATTGTTGATGCGATGAGTGGTAAGACTAAAATTATGTTTGATAGTGGTATTCGGTCGGGGCTGGATATCGTTCGCGCGTTGCGGCTTGGTGCTGATTTTGTTTTTGCCGGGCGACCGTTTATTTATGCGGTCTGCGCCATGGGCAAAAATGGGGCCGAACATGCCCATGCGATTTTTTCAACTGATTTGAAAAACAACATGCATCAGCTTGGATGTCGCTCGCTTAGCGACATCCAGAATGTGGAATTTAGCATTAAGAGCTAGGATCGGCTTCAATGTTTTGCGCTGTGAACACGACGCTTTCGCCTTCAAGGACGACGCTTATTTCCATCTTTGCTGCTTCTGCGAGTTTTAGCGTGTAGATCGGTTGAACAGCATGGGCATCGATGTGATCTTCAAACGTACCGCTAAGCAGATCAAGGAAAACCGGTGGGACCCGAGCTCTTGGACCGGTGGCGTTGATGACCAGTTTTGACGTGCCGTTGGGATCGATGATTTCTGCTTTTACAAGGCCACCGCGCGGGATCGCGCCAAGTGAAATCAGCAGTAAATTGAGTAGAAGTTTAACCTTGTCTTTTTGCATGTAGGCGCGTTCGCCAATCCATTCGAGGTCGGTTTTTTTCTCATTGTCGAAATAGCCACGAGCAACCTTTTCCGCGTCGCCTGTATCCACGTCGGCAGTAGCAGAACCTGCGGCACCAAAAGCGATGCGCGAGAATTGTAATCTTGCGGAGGCGTTTTTTGCAGATGCACGGATGAGTTCCATGGCAATTTCATTGGTTTCAGGATCGCTGTCCTCATCCAGAAGCTCCAGACCGTTGGCAATCGCGCCAACAGGAGAAATGATGTCGTGGCAAATGCGGCTGCTCAATAGAGCGGCCAGTTCCATCGTGCTCAGTTCCGGGAGTTTTGGCATGGCAGTGGCGGTCCTTAATTTCTTGAATTTGAGTGTTTGTTTGAGGTGCAATCTATACGATTCATTCTTAACAATGATTGAAGGAAAACTTCAGCTTTGGGCAATACGCTCATTCGATGATGCAAATATTTCGAAATTGCCCAAATTTCATCATAATTTGTTCACTATTCGGAAAAGATTTGCCGTCATAATCAGAATTGAAAATAAATTTGTTGATAGTTTTTGTTAATTTGAAGAGGTTTTCCATGGTTTCCAATACCAGAACTTTCACACCGCGCATTGCATATATCGGACTTGTGTCTGGATTTGTCCTGTTTTTTAGCCTGTTGCTGACGTTAATGGTTTCAAGCCAGCAAGCACAAGCACAAAGCAGCCAGCATTATACTGCACGCGAAGTGGTTGATGCCGGGCATCGCTTTTTTGGTTCCACTTCTGGTGCACTTGCATCTGCTGTTGAAAGAACATTTGCCAGATACGGCCTACCCAATGGCTATATTCTGGGTGAAGAGGCCAGTGGCGCATTTATTGGTGGTCTGCGTTATGGCGAAGGCCTGATCTATACCAAGAATGCAGGTGACCATCCGGTTTATTGGCAAGGGCCATCGGTTGGCTGGGATTACGGAATTGATGGCGACCGAACTATGATGCTGGTTTATGATTTGCAGTCTATTGATGACCTTTATCGGCGCTATTTTGGTGTTTCGGGCTCGGCCTTTTTGATTGGCGGAGTTGGGGTGACTGTTCTGAAACGTGGCGGAGTACTTCTGGTTCCGATCAAAACTGGGCTTGGTGCTCGTTTGGGCGTGAATATCGGTTATCTGAAGCTTCGTCGTCGTCCTACGCTTAATCCATTTTAGGTCTCACATTTGGCTCACGGGCGTTTCCAAGCTTTGCTTGGGCCCTCCGCTTGGGCGGCGCATTGCGCCGGGGGGCTCTTCGCCACCATGAACGCTGGCATTCGTGGAAAATGGATGTGCTTTTGACCATTTCAAACTGACATTAAAAAACCATTCTATTATATGGAAAAGGGCTGCCATCCGTGCGATGGTGGCCTTAGTATTGCTCTGTTTAAGCTATAGAGTGATATTCTTGTTTTGTTTGATAATAGGTTGGGTTTTCCAGTGCTTGAAGGTATTTTGTATTTTGTGTTGGGCTTTTTGAGTGCTGGGTTGTTGGCCTTGATGGTGTCTCCGGCGATTTGGAACCGGGCTGTTGTTCTTACCAAAAAACGCATTGAAAGCTCTGTTCCGTTGACCTTAAACGAGATTCAGGCGGACAAAGATCAGTTGCGTGCAGAGTTTGCCATGAGCACCAGACGGCTTGAAATGAGCGTCGAGGAATTGCGCGAAAGAGCTTCGGTTCAAATTATTGAAATCAATCGCAAGCGTGATGAGCTGGCGCAACTGGCGGAAGAAAGTGGCCAGAGGGTTCGCTCTGTTGGTGAACTGGAAACCCAAGGCAGTGAACTTCGTTCCTTGTTGCGACAGAAGGAAGAAGCGCTGACCCGGGCGAACTATCAACACGAAGAAATGCAGCAAAAACTTGAAACACGGGCGCTTGAACTTGAACAAACCCGGACCAGATTGAATACGGCGCAAAATGAGGCGGAAAGCAGCCGCTTTGAACTGCTTGCCAGAGACAATGTGATGGAACAGCTTACAGACAAATTGTCGGCAGTGAGTGATGGCAAGGGTGATGTTGGCGGTGAATTGCAACAGGCCATCAAGGATTTGTCCAAAGCCAAATCAGAAGTGACAGTGAGCAAGCGGAAATATAAAGATTTGCAGGAGCGCTATGAGCGTATGCAAAAACAACTTTCACAAAGTGAGCAATCGCTTGAAAGCCGGGAACGCGTTGTATCAGACATGCGTTCGACCAATGGCGAGGATGAGGCAAATAAATCTGAACTGACAAGAGAATTGATTGACGAAAAAGCCAATAGCGTTGATCTAGCCGCGAGGCTTGCTCAAGCAAACATTCAAATGGAAGCGTTGTTGAACGATGCTTCGAACGAGAATGTCAAAGCAGCAATGGGCACGATCAAGGCGGGAAAATTGCGTTTGGAAGACCAAATCGAAGAGTTGGACCGGGACAAGGCAAAAATGCAGGATGCGCTCAATGCCTATCAGCGCGATAAAGCGGACAATTGGGATACAGAGAGGCGCGAGAATTCTATTTTGCGCGAGCGCATCAATGATTTAGCGGCGCGGGTTACTTCAATGACGGCCTCAATGGAGGGTGAAAATTCTCCGATAAATGAAATTCTTGCAAAAGCAAAACCTGCAAAACCCGTCAAAGGGCGACGTTCAAAATCCAACGCTTCATCTACCGAAGTGCCACACACTTTGGCTGACCGTATACGTGCCTTGCAGGAAACAGCACGGGCGGTGAACAAATAGATTGAGCTATGCCCAGTATATCTTTCATCTGATTTTTGCAGCGAATCTCATTTGGGCATTACCGGTTTTTTCATTGGCGCAAGAACCTGTGGGGCGATTGGCGTTGGTGCCGCTATTGCCCGACCCTGCTTTTCAGTATCAAAAACCTTTGCCAGATTATCTGTTGGCCCTTTCCCCAAAGGGGCAGCCTCCTGTTACCAATGAAGGTGCTGCGCTTGGGCGGGTTTTGTTTTATGATCTGAAACTTTCGAAAAACGGATTGGTGAGTTGTGCATCCTGCCATTCTCAGGTTTTGGGATTTGATGACCCAACAAAATTTTCTATCGGTTTTGAAGGGAAAATCACTCGGCGTCATGCTATGGGCCTTGCGAATGGGCGCTTTAACAAAAGCGGGCGTTTTTTCTGGGATGAACGAGCAGCCACATTAGAAGAACAGGTGTTGCAGCCGTTTTTTGATCCAATTGAAATGGGTTTGAGCGAAGGGGAGTTGACCGCTAAAATTCGCGGAATTGATTATTATGCCCCCTTGTTTGAAAACGCATTTGGCGATGGTGATGTTACGAAGCAACGGATAGCGCATGCACTTTCACAGTTTGTGCGTTCAATGGTGAGCGATCAGTCTTTTTATGATATCGAGCGGCGAAAGTATGAGAGTGCTGAGCAAGAGTTTTCCGGTTTTACGAATGTGCAAAACCGGGGCAAGTTTCTCTTTTTTAACTCAGTGTCTGCAGGTGGTGCAGGTTGTGGAAGTTGCCACGAAAGCGATGCATTTATCATGCAGGGCCCACGGAATAACGGGTTGGATGCAGTTTCAACCGACGACCAAGGCTGGGGTGAAGTTTCCGGCAAGCAGGAGGATATCGGCAAGTTTCGTGCGGCATCCCTGAAAAATATAGCCCTCAGGGCGCCTTATATGCATGATGGGCGCTTTCCGACTTTGGCTGGTGTGATTGATCATTATGCATCTGGGATTCAACCTCACACCAATCTGGACCCCTTGCTTCAAAATTTGGATGGTACGCCGAAAAAGATAAAACTTTCGCGTAATGACAAACTAGCATTGTTGACTTTTTTGGGAACGTTAAGCGATCGTGAATTTGTGAGTGCCCCAAGGTTTTCAAATCCATTTAGATATTGATGCGGACAAAATTACACAGGCAAGCTAATTTAATTTGGGGTAGTAGTTGGATCATTAAAATGGGTTACGGACCCATCACGATATTTACAAAATTTAATTATACTGCGTTGTCGGTCGGATCTATTATCTTCGGATTGACCGGAAATCTATTTGCGGCATCTAAGGGGCATACCCATTCGACAGATGGTAAAATGGCGCATGATCACTCCAAATTGCTTTCACTGAAAGCTGGAGCAAACGCACCGACGATTGCCATTGATCTTGAAAAGGATGTGGTGGGCGGCTGGAACCTTCATATCATCACGACGCATTTTCGTTTTGCCCCGGAAGCTGTGAATGAAAAACATCACGCCGGTGAAGGTCATGCGCATATTTATGTGAACGATAAAAAGCTCGCCCGAATTTACGGCCCGTGGTTCCACATTGGTTCCCTGCCGAAAGGGAATGTAAAAGTGAGTGTCACGCTGAACGCCAATGATCACCGGGCTTTGGCTATTGGTGATAAGGCGTTGGTTGCTATCAAAAATATTGTGGTTGAATAGAAGTTATTTAATGTCGATGATGCCGAACTGGCGTTGACTGGCGATATCGTAGAGCCATAATTGCTGTTGGCCATTGGCCAATTGCAGGGTGAGCAGGATTTGTTGGCCGTCCTTCGTGGCAGACAGAATTTTTGCACCCTCCGGTATGTCAATCTGGCCGATGATACCGGCAGATTCGGGCACATCCAATGGGGTAGAGCTGGCTGCTGCCGGCGTAGTTTCTTTGCCATATTGGCCGAGTTTGTAGACAATCGCGCCTAACACGGCCATAAGGCCAACTAACATAATACCAACAGAGACAATCATCATGCGGAGCATTCTTTTGCGTACGCGTTCAACCGCCGGGTCTAGGGGCTTTTCTTCATCTGCAAGGGTGGAGGAGTTATTGGGTGCGCTCATGATGTCTGCTCGATTGAGAAATGAAATATGAGCCAGACTGTTAATCCAATATCGGGTGAAAGAAAAGAACTGATTGTAAGTGCTGCCTCAAAAGGCACGCGCTTTGATGCGTGGCTGACGGCGCAAATGCCGGAACATGTCTCGCGCTCGCGGATAAAGAGCCTTATAAAGCAAGGGCACGTATCCCTTGACGGAGAGGTTGTTAGTGACCCCAGCCTTCGGCTAAAGGGAAGCGAGACAATTGAACTGGTGGTTCCTGAACCTGAGGAGTTGGAACTCAAGGCTGAAGATATTCCGCTCGACGTTCTTTATGAGGACGAACATTTGATCGTCGTCAACAAACCTGCCGGGATGGTGGTGCACCCTGCCGTTGGCAATTGGAGCGGGACGCTGGTCAATGCGCTGCTTTATCACTGTAAGGGATCACTTGCAGGAATTGGCGGGGTGAAGCGCCCCGGCATTGTACATCGACTGGACAAGGAAACCTCCGGCGTGATGGTGGTTGCTAAAACCGATATAGCCCATGCAAGTCTGAGTGCTCAATTTGCCGATCATGGCAAGACCGGATCGTTGCAACGGACTTATCTGGCGCTCGTGTGGGGTGTAACGCCGCGCAAAATCGGGATTATCGATGCGCCGCTTGGTCGCTCAACCACTAATCGCGTAAAGCGAAAAGTCGTACGCGAAGATGCGCCTGATGCTCGCCATGCCGTTACCCATTACACGCTGATTAAGGCGCTGGGCGGTGAAGAGAACCATAAATCAGATATCTCGCTTGTGGAATGTCGGCTTGAAACTGGTCGTACCCATCAAATCCGTGTCCACATGGCTCATATAGGCCATCCTTTGGTGGGGGATCAGGTTTATGGTCAGGCCTTTCAAACCAAGATCAACAAGCTCACGGAACCACAGAAAATTCTGGTAAATAAACTACGTCGTCAGGCACTTCATGCGGCGATGCTGGGTTTTGATCATCCCGTCACCGGCGAAGAAATACGGTTTGAAACTGATCCGCCAAAAGATATGGTGAAACTGCTTGCTGCCTTCCCGAAAGGTTGGCCAATCAAGATGCCACTTCGCAAATAGGAATAGAGTTGCCGGACTTAAATAAAAACATCTAGTTCACACGGTATAATTGCCGTCTAATGTCGACTTCAAGTAGTCAAAATGATGTTTTGCCATGCCACGATAGGAAGCCCAGCCGTTTGCAGTGGCTTCTGCTACCTCGTTGGTCAGAACGGAAAGGGGCTGCCCGCTTGCAAGTGCAAGCATCATGGTTTTTGCGGCTTTTTCGAAGAAATATAAGTTTTCGAAGGCGTCGGCTACAGTTTCTCCGACAACGGACACACCATGATTGCCCATGACGAGCGCCGTTTTGCCTTTGATTGCATCAGCCAATCGCTGACCCTCCCTGTCATCGTCGGCGATCCCGCAGAAGTTTAGATCGTACCCGACCTTTCCAAAGAACCGAGCGGTATTGTTGTCGAGCGGTAAAAGGGTGGGATCCTTAAGGCACGAAAGAGCGACCGCGTATGGTGAATGGCAATGCAGGATCACTCGCGCTTCAGATAGCAACCGATGCATGGTTCCGTGGATCGTCCAAGCAGAAGCATCTGGCGCATCAGGATGGGTCATAACATCCGGATCGTCGGCATCCAGTAATAGAAGATCTCCTGCTCGGATGGTTGCAAAATGCTGCCAGCGTGGATTTAGCAAGAATTTGCGCCCGTCCCCAGAGGCGGCGGCACTGAAATGATTACCAACTGACTCACCCCAGCCAAAACGATCACATAGCCGGAAGGCAGCAGCTAGATCTTCCCTTAGTGTCGCGAGAGCATCAGGCTCATTGCTCAGGTTTTTGATGTTAGAATTCATACCTTAAACCGGCCCTCGCCAACTAAAGTGCGATATGTTGAACGCATCTCCGCCCGATCAGTATAGGTGCCGCGAAGAACCCGCTCCCCACTGTTTGCGACATATGCCGCACGACCATGTACGATACGATGATTGTCGAACGTCATACATTCACCAGCATTCATCATAAATTTCATCAAATAACGCTCATCTTGCAACATTCTGCCAAAGCGACAGAAGGCAGGATAATAGCTGTCCAACATCTCCTGCGGCAGATCCATAAAGTCGAGCAAGTGCTGGCTGATTGTTAGCCCGGAAACTTCACCTTGTTCGTCAAGTTCGATTACCCTTTGACGCGCGCGCATATCAAATGTGTCATGTTCGCAGTAGAACGGGATATCAATCTCGGATAGAAGGCGAAAACTATCAGGGGAGATCTTTCGGAATTCATTGGCCACTGCAAAACCGTCGGCGTAGAGGCTTTCACCGCCATTCACCGTGTTGGCACGGCAATGCAGAAACTGGATACCTGGAGCATGCTCTTCAGCAGGAATGTCCGTATGGAGCTTCAAGGCAGCTGCCGTGTATGCCGTATTGATTGGATTGATATGAGTGCGCACGTCAAAATAATCGCCAAAGAACGTCGGTCGGATGTGCCCAATCAGCTTGGCGGTTTGTGTAAGGCCCTCATTGCTATCGGGCATATCGGTTATGATTGCAAGACCCTCGACAAGTAACGCTTTGATCCATTCTGCGACCTTTCGCGGATCAGCGATCAGCTCCGGTTGTGAGAACCGAGGTACATCCGGATAGTGATCAGAGTACCATGCCTTGCGCTGAATATCTGCCGGATCGGGGCGTTTCTTGTTATCCGCGTAGGCCATAAGGGTTTCTACGGGGAAAGACGTCGTATGGTCTTCATCCTTCCAGTCAAGCACTAACACATCGTCCTCTAGCTTGGCGCTTTTAGCTCTCGGGGCCTTTGTGAGGTGGAAAATGTCGAAACTTCGTTCGCGTGTAACGCTGTCAAAAGAGGATGGGCAATTATCACGTAACCAGTAAAAGTTGAAATAGGCACGCCGCCCATCGGGGATTTGGATGTGAACTCCGGTATCCGTAATGCTAACCGGTTGTTCGCTATGCCGCATAATATTCATAACGCATCCTTTTGTTGTTCAGAAAAATTATTTGAACCAATGTCAATATTTTGTCCTGTTTGACATCAAAAAAAAGGTGGATTACTCTAATATTAAATTAACATACAAGTTAAGTTATGAAACGACTTCCACCCCTTCGGTTACTTGTTACCTTCGAAGCGATTGCCCGCCTTGGTGCGATGCGCGAAGCTGCTGCCGAGTTGAATGTTACGCAGCCAGCGATCACGCAGGCGATGAAAACACTGGAAGAACATGTTGGTGTGAGACTCCTCGACCGTAGTCGCCGTCCAGCGCGCCTGACCGCCGCTGGCCAACAGTTGGCACGGGTCACGCGAGATGGGCTTGATTTAATTTCTCGTACCATCGAAGAAATTCGCTCTGACGCTAATGACGAGGAGCACCAGTTGACAGTTTCATGCACATTGGGCATTGCGACATACTGGCTTATGCCGCGTCTACCTGATTTTTATTCCAGGCATCCGGATATTCTGGTGAATGTGCAGGCCCCTCTGTTGGATGTGCCAACGATTTCTGCCGGGGTTGATTTGGCTCTGCGTTACGGGACTGGCGGCTGGAATGACGGTAAAACTATCAAGCTCTTCGACGAAGTCGTTTGTCCGGTTGGTTGTCCTGCCATGATTGAAGCGTTGTTGACAGAGGGTATTGGATTGGATCGTGCTCAGCTTATCCATGTACGCAGTTTGGATTCCTCCCATTGGGCCAGTTGGTCAGATTATCTCAAACTTGCGGAGGTACAGCGGATAGCTGGCGCGGAGCAATATTTTGCAAATTATATTCAAGCAGTACAGGCAGCGCTGGACGGTCGAGGGCTTATTCTTGGCTGGCGCTCGATTACAGGCGATTTTGTAGAAGAGGGGGCACTTATCCCCTGGCCCGATGGAAACATAGATTTGGGTACTGGCTATTACATGACCCTGTCATCAGCAGGAGTTGCAAAAAAATCAACAGAAGCGTTCTTTAAATGGTTGGGTGAACAATCAGATTGAGAGTGGCAGATTGAATAAATTCGGATTTTGTGAGCGTTGAGGAATTACATTTTTGGTACCGATCCGCGAGAAAGCATGGTGAAACTGCTTGTTGCTTTCCGAAAGGATGACCGATCGAAATGCCATCGCGCAATTATGAAGTAGTTCTTCTATCGTGGGGTATCGCCTCATAATTTGGAAATTCGAAAGTGTCATTGAACATCGAGCCGAGTATCATTTGCCCAAGAAACGGGATGGATGCGAAATTGGTCATTGTGTCTCTTGCGATCAGTGACAGCCAGTTTTTTGGTGCGAAGAAGCCAGCGAATTTCAATGCTGCGTCCTGTTTTTCCTTCAAATGGGATTGCAGACGGGTTTGATAAATCCGGAAGGCTTGTTTGTAGTCGCCGTCGGCCCGGTGTAGTTCGCCAGCCAGAATGTAGGCTTCAGTCATTGCAAGGCCTGTTCCTTCGCCTGCCAATAAAGAGGCGCATGCGGCGGCATCGCCAATGAGTGCCACACGGCCCTTGGTCCATTGGGGCATTCGGATTTGACTGATGCGGTCGAAATAGATGTTTTCCACCTCGTCCATTCGTGACAGGATGGCTTTTGTTTCCCAACCCATATCGCCATAGATTTCACGCAATATTGTCTTTTCATCTGCCTCGTTTTCCGGTTGCGCCGATACCAGGTTTTTGGCGAAGATAAACAGGAAAAGTGTTTCATTGTTGCGTAGTGAAATGCGCGAAACCTGTTTGCCCGGTACGGTGTGGGAAAGATAGGTTAGTTCGTCGCGTGGCTGATAGTTTGAGAGAGTGAATGCGGCCACATAAAATCCGAGGTGCTTTTCAAAATTTTCCTGAGGTCCGAAAGCCAGTTCGCGCACATGGGAATGCAACCCGTCTGCGCCGATCAACAAATCAAAATCTTCGCTCTTGCCATTGGAAAGCTGCACTTCGGTCTTGTCGTCATGGTCCTCAAAACCTGTGACTGAGGTAGCAAGCCTTGTCTCAATCCCGTCGCAGGCGTTGTAGATATTTCTGGCCAGCTCACTGCGCGCAATGCTCATATAACGGCCGTCATTCAATTTCATAAAACTCTTAACATTGAGGGATGACGTAGTGTAACCACCGGCTGTGACTGTGCGGATACGCTCCATGATATAGGCGTCTTTCATCATCGTCGGAATGATGCCCATTTTGTCGGCGATTTTGTACCCGGCACCCCAAAAATCGATGATGTAACCGCCAGTGCGCAGAGTCGGGGATTTTTCGAACAGGACAGGTTCGTGGCCATAGTGTTTGAGCCAATAGGCAAGGGTTGGGCCGGCGATGCCTGTGCCGTTAATTGCTACTTTCATCTTCAAACTCCCTAATCAAAAGGGTTGTGAAACGATCCCACATGGCGCGAATTTCTGTTTCGTTATCGAGCAGGAGTGCGTACATCATGCCGCCATCGAGCAGGACCATCACCATGTTAGAGAGGTCGCGGGCGCGGACTTCATCTTTGATATAGACGCTGAACATCTGGCGTATCTGCGATCTTGCTCCATTCAATGATACTTGCAATTTCTTCTTTAGTTGGGGATCGAACATTGCTTTGCTGACAAAGGTAAAAAAGGCATTGAGAAAACTGCGCCGCTCCTCCAACAAACCAAATGCCATCTCGCCCATGGCGTCCAAGAATTCCGGCAAGCCTGCATTTTTGGGTAAGTCGAAATCCAAAGCCTGGGAAGTTAATAATTCCAGCGCTGCGATGGGGATTTCGTCGAGGGCATGAAAATGGTGGAAGAGGGTAGCCTTGGAGACGCCAACTTCCTTTGCCAGTGCTGATGCGCTGAACCCGTCGGCGCCCTCACGGCCCAATAGGGTGATGGTGGCTTCAAGGATTGCGGTTTTTGTATCGTGTGTGCTCATACGGTTTATATGATGCTGACCGATCGATCGGTCAAGATATAATACAATAAAAAAAGACCCGACGATGAGGCCGGATCTTTAAAATTCCAAGAAAGGGCTGGTTTAGATACCAAGGCCTTCGTATTTTTTGTTGAAGCGGGACACACGTCCGGCGCGGTCAACAAGGTTTGAATTTCCGCCGGTCCAAGCTGGATGAGAAGTTGGATCGATATCAAGGTTCATGGTGTCGCCTTCAGCACCCCATGTGGAGCGCGTCTGGTACTTGGTACCATCTGTCATGACGATATTAATCATGTGATATGCTGGATGAATTTCCGTTTTCATTATATTTTCCTGTCCGAAACCAAAACTATTTGCTCATAGCCTACCAACATGTGACCATTTCAGCGCTTGTTTTTGCTTGAATGAGTATTTATGCCTCAATCTTGGTTTTAAGGCTATAAATTTGTTGTGCGTGACATACATCAAGTAGGCGCGCTAAACAAGTCTGTAAATAAATAATTGGCCTGTAAAAGAAATTTGACCTGCAAAAGTTAAGCGGGCGTTTCGTAATAATAATGATGGAAATGCAATAATGGCAAATGGTAATGAGAGCGTAACTGGTAACCTTGGTATCAGTGAGGAAGAAAAAGAAAGAAAACGGCGTTCTCTCAAGCCGCTTGCCCGCCTTTTTCCCTATCTAAAGCGTTATAAAGTGCATGTTGCTGCGGCATTGTTTTTCTTGCTTTTGGCGGCTGCGACCACGCTGACCCTGCCACTGGCAGTGCGCCGTGTGGTTGATCACGGGTTTTCTGCCGGCGATACGCATTTTATAGATAATTATTTTTCAATGCTGGTGGTGATTGCTGCTGTTTTGGCGCTTGCCAGTTCGTGCCGATATTATTTTGTGATCTGGCTTGGGGAACGCGTGGTTTCAGATATCAGAAGCGACGTGTTTACCCATGTGACAAAATTGAGTGCTGATTTCTTTGATACGGCGCAAACGGGTGAAATTATTTCCCGCCTTACTGCAGATACAACCCAGATCAAATCCGCTGTTGGCGCTACCGCCTCGATGGCACTTCGCAACACGCTGCTTGGTATTGGTGCGCTGATAATGATGGTTTATTCGTCTCCTGGGCTGTCTCTGATTGTGATCGGGGCAATTCCGGTGATTGTCTTGCCTATGATTGCCTTTGGGCGTGCAGTGCGCAGGCGCTCGCGGATGGCGCAAGATACGCTGGCGGATGCAACGGCATATGCCTCAGAATCGATTTCTGCTGTACGCACGATGCAAGCGTTTTCCAACGAGAAGATGGTGCAGAACCATTTTGCGGCAGCGGTGGAAGAAGCGTTTGAAGCGGCACGGTTGGCCATTCGTACCCGGGCGCTTCTTACTGCAATGGCGATTTTTCTTATTTCCAGCAGTGTGGTTGCTGTTTTGTGGTTTGGTGCGCAAGACGTGCTGGCTGGTGAAATGACTGCCGGTGCGCTGGGGCAGTTTTTGATTTATGCGATGATTGCGGCCGGTGCTCTTGGGGCATTGTCTGAGGTTTGGGGAGAATTGTCGCTGGCGGCAGGTGCTGCGGAGCGCATTGCGGAATTATTGCTGGAGGAACCCAATATCAGTGCACCTGAAAATCCAAAAGCGTTGGCCAGCCCATTGCAGGGAGAAATCATTTTTGAGAAGGTCGATTTTGCCTATCCGACCCGCCCCGATATGGCGGTGCTGAATGAATTGAGCCAGTCGATCAAACCGGGAGAAACGGTGGCTATTGTTGGTTCGTCGGGTGCCGGGAAAAGTACGATATTTTCTCTGCTGTTGCGTTTTTATGATCCAGAATCTGGAAAAATTACCTTGGATGGGGGCGATATTCGCGATCTTGATCCCTCAGAATTGCGTAAGGTAATTGCGTTTGTGCCACAAGAAACGATTATTTTTGCAGCAAGTGCCTTTGAGAATATTGCTTATGGCAATCCAAAGGCTGGCCGTGATGCGGTGATTGAGGCTGCGAAAGCTGCTAATGCCCATGAGTTCATCGAAAGGCTTTCCAACGGCTACGAGACAGAGCTAGGCGAGCGTGGTGTGATGCTATCAGGTGGTCAACGTCAAAGATTGGCAATTGCGCGTGCGATCTTGAAAGATGCGCCGATATTGCTTTTGGATGAAGCAACCAGTGCGCTGGATGCGGAAAGCGAAAAACTGGTGCAGGATGCGCTGGATAAATTGATGGCGAAGCGTACCACGCTAATCATCGCGCACCGTTTGGCAACTATTTTGAAAGCCGACCGAATTTTGGTGATGGACAAGGGCAAGGTGGTGGAAGAGGGAAACCACAAGGCGCTAGTCGAGAAAAAAGGTATCTATGCTAGGCTTGCCAAACTGCAATTTGATGTGGGGGTAGAGGCTCTTCTAGAGGATAGCTAGTCCTTCGAGCAGGCCCTTCCGGCTGCACGACCTGAGAATATGCAACCGCCGAGGAAGGTTCCTTCCAGTGCGTTATAACCATGATATCCGCCACCGCCGAATCCCGCAACTTCGCCTGCAGCGTAAAGGCCTTTGATGGGTTCGCCATTATTACCAAGAACCTGAGCTTCGAGATTGGTATGCAGGCCACCGAGGGATTTTCTTGTTAGGATATTGAGACGGACGGCAATTAATGGACCAGCTTCTGGATCAAGAATCCGGTGTGGTTTTGCTGTGCGGATGAGTTTGTCGCCGCGATAATTTCTTGCGCCTCTGATGGCTGTTATCTGTGCGTCTTTTGTGAATGGGTTTCCGATTTGCAGGTCGCGTGCTGTAATTTGGGCATGTAGCTTTTCATGGTCAATCAGGTTCGTTTTGGTAACCTTGTTCATGCCAGTGACCAATTCTTCGAGATTATTGGCGACGACGAAATCCTCGCCTTTTTCTTTGAAAGCTTCCACTTCGTTAGTCGCTCTTTTTCCCAATCGGGCTTTTAGAACTTCACTCCATTTTTTTGACGTGAAATCCGGGTTTTGTTCAGAACCGGAGAGGGCGAATTCTTTTTTTATAATTTTTTGGGTCAGTACAAACCATGAATAATCATAACCGGTGGATAGGATATGTTTTAGGGTGGAAAGCGTATCAAACCCCGGCAAACAAGGGGCAGGCATGCGGTTTCCCTCGGCGTCAAACCACATGGAAGAGGGGCCGGGAAGAATGCGGATGGCATGGTTCGGCCAGATTGGATCGAAGTTTTTTACGCCTTCTGTGTAGTGCCACATGCGGTCTTCATTGATGGTGGCTGCCCCTGCCTTTTTGGTGATCGCGATCATTTTTCCATCCACATGATGGGGGACACCGTTGAGCATTTTTGTCGGTGGCTTGCCCAGCCGTTCCGTGGGCCAGACCTTGCGCACCAGTTCAGCATTACCTCCGATGCCGCCAGAAGCGACGATGACATTAGGTGTTTCAAATTCAAAATTACCGACCATCTTTTGCGAGCTTTTTTGGCCGCGCTCTACTGTATCGACTTCAAGCAATTTTCCCGTTACGCCGGAGATTGCATTGTTGGTAGTTCTGATATTCGTTACGCGGTGGCGGAATTTTATGTCAACGAGGCCGTTCGCCTGCGCTTGTTCAATTCGTGCGATGAAGGGTTCCAGCACGCCGGGGCCAGTACCCCAAGTAAGATGGAAGCGGGGAACGGAATTACCGTGACCGTCGGCAAAGCCGCCGCCGCGCTCGGCCCATCCGACTACTGGAAACCAGCGCATGCCCATATCATAAAGCCATTTTCGCATCTCGCCACTAGCGAATTCCAGGTACGCTTCGGCAGTTTTTCTGGGCCAATAATCCTCCGGGCGATCAAATTGCGCTGAACCCATCCAGTCGTTCATAGCAAGGTCGGGATTATCCTTGATGCCCATGCGGCGCTGCTCGGGCGTATCGACCATGAACAGGCCACCGAGGGACCAAAATGCTTGTCCACCAAGAGAATTTTTACCCTCTTGCTCAAGGATGAGAACGCGCTTCTTGCGGTCCGTTAGTTCACACGCAGCCACCAGCCCGGCAAGACCTGCCCCGATGATGATTGCGTCGTAGGAAGTGCTCAACCCTTGCTCCTGGATGTTGGCCCTAGCGTTCAGTAAGTTTTAATTCAATGCGCCTATTGGCCGATCTTGCTTCATCTGTATCTTCATCTTCCAATGGCTGGAATTCGCCAAAGCCTGCTGCCACCAGTCTATTGGCTGGTACGCCCTCTTCAATGAAAAAGCGCACCACAGATGTGGCGCGGGCAGAAGATAGTTCCCAATTATCTTTGATGCGACCATTCCCGCTGAGGGGGATATCATCGGTATGGCCATCGATACGCAATACCCAGTTGATGTCGTCAGGGATTTCGCGGCCAATCTGTAACAGGGCCTGCGCCACCTTCAGCATGGAATCCTTGCCGGTATCATTCAATTGTTCTCCGCCAGAGGAAAACAGTACCTCGGACTGGAATACAAAACGGTCGCCGACAACACGAATATCTGCGCGATCACTGAGGATTTCGCGCAGTCTTCCAAAGAAATCGGAACGATAACGGTTAAGTTCCTGTACGCGTTGGGCGAGAGCTACGTTAAGCCTGCGACCTAGGTCTGCAATTTTTGTGTTGCTTTCCTTGTCACGGAATTCTGATGCGTCGAGGGCTGTTTCCAGTGCGCCAATTTGCCGGCGCAGGGCGGATATTTGCTGGTTTAGTAGTTCCACCTGAGCCAGTGCGCGCTGGCTGATTTGT
Organism: Rhizobiaceae bacterium; assembly: GCA_045047085.1. GTDB lineage: Bacteria > Pseudomonadota > Alphaproteobacteria > Rhizobiales > Rhizobiaceae. The sequence goes on from JASFYT010000010.1 coordinate 78,209, forward strand.
TTTTCTGAATCAAGGGTCGTGCTTAGTTTTCCTATCGCCTGATTTGCCTCGTCGGATGCCCCTGACCCTGCTGCGAGCATTTCTTGTAATCTGGAGCGCTCACGCTCTGATTGTCCGAGGGAGGTTTGCAAATTTGCCAGAGTGTCTTCGGCATCCTGTTTTGTACTTTGTTCGAGTGCCAGCAAGGAGGTCAGTTCGTCAATTTGTGTATTCAACCGGTTAAGGACAGCGTCTTTTCCGGTAATTTCCTGCGATAGCAGAAATTGCGCCAACACAAATACCGACAGTAGGAACATGATGGCAAGTAACAGGGTTGCCAGGGCATCCACAAAGCCCGGCCAATAGTTCAGTTCTCGATCTCGGCGCCTGCGGGTAAGAGCCATACTAGCTTTTCTCCGCCTTTTCGAAGAAGCTGTTTAGGCGTTTCAGCAAATCGGTAACTTCTTTTTGTTGTTTTGCTTGCTGTTCGATTTGTTCGCGCATGTATTTTTGGTCGGTACGCAAATGCTGTACCATGCCTTGAATACCCTCAGCCAGATTGGCCATTGCAGTTGTTGCTTTTGAACCGCCACCTTCTTTTTGCAGATTGCGGGACAGATTTTCCAGCTCCAGCCGCATGCCGGAATCTCCTGTGCTGGTAGAAATTGCATCAACGCGTACATCGGTGACGGAGGAGAGCCAGTTTTCAAGCTCGGTATAGAAGCGGGTCTGGGCCCGTCCGGCCTGTAAATCAAGAAAACCCAGAACAAGCGAGCCGGATAAACCAAACAGGGAGGAAGAAAATGCAGTCCCCATGCCGTCGAGCGGAGTTTTCAATCCGGCTTTCAGGGCATCCAGCACGTCATTGGCGTTGCCAGAATTGGGGTCGAGGGATTGTATTGTGTCGCCGATGGAGCCGATGGTGCCGAGCAGGCCCCAAAAAGTGCCTAACAGGCCGAGGAAGACAAGCAGGCCGATGAGGTAGCGCGAGGTATCACGGGATTCATCAAGGCGGTTGCCGATGGAATCAAGCATGGACTGCATGGACATGGTTGACAGCGATACGCTTTGCCCGGTTTGCCCAATAAGAGCTTTCATCGGTGCCAGCATAATCGGCTCTCGCATGCCGTCCAGTTCCTGCGCGCCTTCACGGAAAGAATTAACCCAAGAAACCTCTGGTACCAGTCTCAAAACCTGTATCAGCGCCAAAAGGATGCCGCAGGCCAGTACAAATACGATCAGGCCGTTGAGGCCGGGATTGGTGACAAATGCAACCGCAATTTGATTGTATAAAATAGCCACGAGAAAGCCCATGATAATCAAAAAGATTACCATGCTCATCAAGAAAATGCGTGGATTGGAAAGCCGCTGTGAATCAAATCGCCTAGCCAAAGTCTTACCTCCATAACCCGTGGATTTTGAAAATGTTAAATATCAAATCACTTGTGTGAAGCTAACCCGATACTTGGAGAATTAAAACCTTGAAAAAGGCGTGGGTATGACTTTTACCGCTCTAGTAGTTTGATCATCAGTTTAGGATTTCAAGTAATTTTTCATGCAAGCCGGAATTTGTAGCCAGAACAGTGTCTTGGTCGATCAAGTTTTTGTTGTCGGATGCAGTGGATATGTATCCACCAGCTTCGCGCACAACGATAGCGCCCGCGGCGACGCTTTCGTAGCTGGTGCCACTTTCAAAATGGCCATCAAGGCTGCCTCTTGCAATATCGGTGAGGCTCAAACAGGTGCAGCCAAAATTTCGGACACTTTCTACCTGACCAAGCAATTGGGCGTGAATTTTGAGATAATCAGTTTTTGCCGACTTATCGGAAGATGTGTTATCGGCGCCGATCAGGCAATCAGATAAATGGCGTCGATTGGCAACGCGCAATCTGCGGTCGTTCTGGAATGCGCCTGAGCCGCGCTCGGCTGCATATAAGTCATCGAGTGCGGGATTATAGATAACCCCGGCAACGATTTGGCCTTCGCGCTCCAAAGCGATTGAAATACCGAAATAAGGTAGCGCATGGGCGAAGTTGGTTTGACCGTTTAGCGGGTCCACAATCCAGCGATTTTGTTTGTCACTGCCGATTTGTTCAACCGTACCTTTGATCATCATGCCGAAATCAGGGCGAGCCTTGGAAAGCTGTTCGCGGATAATTTTTGTGGCATTTTTGGCAGATTTCTCGATGAATTCTCCCGGCCCTTTGATCGAGACTTGCAAATTTTGCACCTCGCCAAAATCGCGAGAGAGAGATCTGCCAGCGCGGAAGGCTGTTGTTGTCATAATTTGCAGGAGTGCTGAACGCGCCATATTAAATACCGGATTTAGGTTTTTGTTGAGTTTTTGCGAAACTGACCGAAATTAGTCGGCGCGCTTCACATAGGTTACTTCATTGGTGTCGACGATAATGCGTTCGCCAGCTGAAATGAAGGGTGGAACCATCACCCGCAGGCCATTTTCCATCACGGCAGGCTTATAGGACGAAGATACCGTTTGACCTTTCACAACAGGATCGGCTTCGGTAATTTCCAGCGTTACGTAATCTGGCATTTTGATGCTGATTGGTCTTTCTTCGTGGCTCTCTACAGTGACTTTCATGCCGTCCTGTAAAAAGGCAGCGCGGTCGCCAACGAAATCTTTTTGTAGTTCCAATTGCTCATAGGTTTCATTATCCATGAAAAACAGAGTGTCGCCATCGGCATAGAGGAATTGATAATCTGTCTGTTCCAACCGAACCTGCTCGATAGTCTCGGTGGCACGAAAGCGGGTATTGCTTTTGGTACCATCGATCAGGTTTTTCATTTCCACCTGATTGAACGCGCCGCCCTTGCCGGGTTTGACAGCATTGGTTTTAACCGCCAGCCACAAGCTACCATTATGTTCAATAACGTTGCCGGGTTTGATTTCATTGCCGTTGATTTTCATTGGAATATCTCTGGTTTTTAAATGGATTACATGTTTGCTGGTTCGGGCATTTCGCGCCAAAGAGCACATTAGCCGCTTCAAGACCACAAATTGAGGTTTGTTGCAAGTCCTGAGGCTAACTGAATTCTGTCAGTATCCTGCTGCAGGCGGCAGAAATAGCCAATACTCGGATGAGATCCCAGTGAAATTTTAGTAGTAATATTCCACAGAGCAATGAAAGAACGATCACCTGCCCATCAAGCGAAGCAATATCCGGTTGCCATAGGGTGATGAGGCCGTATTTTTGCGGTGTTACTGTTTTGAAAAAAAACATGCAGGCCAAACCAGACTGACAGGTTGAGAATGACCCCGACAACTGCAGCGGTTATTGCAGACAGCGTTCCACCCAATTGAGGTTGTGCCGAAATCCAATCAATATAGGGCGCACCTGCAAATATCCAGAGAAAGCACGGAACGAATGTTACCCACAAAGTGACGATTGCGCCGATCATTCCGAGTAGAAATCCACCCTCGCGAAAGGCAGCAATGAAGCCGACAAATTCGGTGACCAGAATTAGTGGCCCCGGCGTGGTTTCGGCCAATAGCCAGCACAATCAATACTCCCGGCAATACGAACCACAAACCAGCGATTAGGCCTCCTAAAACACCGTGCAACTCGCCACACGGAATTGGTGGCGGGTTGCATGGCTTCGGGGCCGGGGAGCAATATGCAAAAACTGAGCGCGTTGAGAAATTGTTTCTCGCTTAACCAGTTTTTATCCTCGACGATGATGCGGTGCATCAGCGAAATTTGAGCTGCCGGACCGCTAAATGACAGGAAGCCAATTTTGGCGAAGATGCCGAACACTTCCTTGAGCGGGATGGATTGGTTGCTCATGATTTGTTCAATGACGCAGGCCAGTCGTGACCTTCACTAACCGCATCACGCGCCCAGCGATAGAATGCATCGTAGAGTAGCATGTCCGAGCCCAACTGTTCGAGATCATCGCGATACATACGCGAGAGATTGAGGGATGCAGCCACCAATCCTGCCGATTGAGGTGTCAAATCGTGGTGATTGGTATCCGCTCCATGAATAATTTCCGCAAGGCGTTTGAGTGGTTCGGTCTTCAGCACAAATTCTTCAATCATCGTATCAAATGTACAACGTTCAGGACTTCCGATGGCGCTATGAACAGGAATTGTGCTTTGCGATCGATGAAACGTCGAATGAACCACGGATAGGCGATCGATTTTGGGTTGCTGCCTGGTGACCCAGACCGAGCGTCCGTCGTTATTTCGTTTTGGAATTTTATCAGCTGGAACAAGGGGTTGATTTGCGTCGCACCAACCCCAATTTCCGCCTTCCAGAAACTCAGCAGTGATGCCGCAATCGCGCAGGATTGCGGCAGCTCCCTGATTGAGTTTTAACCCTTTTGACGAACAATGACGACGCGTTTTCCCTGTAAGGACAGGGCAAGGTGGCTATTTCGCCAAAGGGTTGGCGAAAAGCTGATGGAATGAATCTGGCATCAAGCTCAAAATCCTCATCAATGCAGATATCGATAATTACTGGTGAATCTGGCAATCCGATGAGGCGTGATAGTTGAGATACGGTTATTTGTGTTGGAGACGGCATGGCGTCCTCCCTCCTTGATTTACAAGGTGAATTGGACGCGAAATTTTGGCTGACGCCTCACGGGGTAATCGCAAACCCCATGCTTACTAAGTCGCAACTTTTATGGAGATTGCCAATATGAACTAACGTGCATGCCAGTGGTTTGCAGCTTCCATTGCTATGGCGCGGTCTTTTTGGCTGATGGATTTCAAGAAATCATCGAGCCAAAAATCTACATGGCCTGCGCGGCGGGCTAGGATGTACCATTTTGCTGCTTCGGCCGCATTGGCCTTGACACCCAAGCCCTGTGCCAGCATGCGGGCGAGGCGGTTTTGGGCGATTACATTGCCGCTGAATGCGGCGCGGCGAAACCATGCTACGGCGGATTTTTCATTCTTCTCGCCACCCTTGCCGATGGCAAGTTGGATTGCCAGTTCGATTTGAGCGGTGTCAACACCGCCACGGGCAGCGCGGATCAACCAGAAGCGGGCGCTTTTGGGGTCTGCTGCTGTTTGTCCCAAGCCGCTGGCATAAATTTGTGAGAGGGCATAATAGGCGTCAACGACGCCTGCGCCGGCAGATTTTTCCAGATAGGGCAGGGCGATGGCAAAGCCTTTTGAACCTGGATTTTTGTTGATTATCTGCTGGGCGAAATTAAACATTGCAACAGAATGGCCGGCATTTGCGGCCTGTTCCATCAGTTTCATTGCGCGGTCATGATCTTTTTTTATGTATTTGCCATTCAATAATTTTACAGCAAAGGAGAATTGTGCCTCGCGATTGCCAGCTTTGGCTGCGATTTCGTACCATGCCGTTGATTCTTTGCGGTCGCGTGCAATGCCTAATCCTTTGTCGTATAATTCTGCAATTAGAGTTTGGGCAGCAGGATCGCCAAGATTTGCGCGCGGCAATGCCAGTTCGAATGCAGTTAGATATCGTCCACGCTGAAAGGCTCCATAGGCTAGATCCAGTTGGCGAGGCTTTTTGATGTCATCAGCCTTGCTTGTTTTTGTATCCGGCAGCGTAGTCTGGCTATGGGCAAAATTGCTCGCACCAGTGAAAATAATTGCCAAGAAAATTATCGGCAATATGAATGCAAATATACCCTTTAAGTTTGGTTGATATGAGACCTTAAGCGCAATCACACTTCAGCCTCTTCAAACTGTGGCGCGTGATCCTCAAGCAATTGGTTGACCAGGACAACGGCTGCTTTTGGCCCGTCTGCATGTTCAAATACGGCCTTGTTCAGGGCGACAAAATCTGCACCGCTGGCGGCACATTCAATGACGCTGTCAATTTCATTGCCGCCCATGATTACGCATGGGGTCTCGATCAGTTTTGACCACCAATCAGCCAGTGCAATATTTTTGCGATGGGGCACGGGTTTGATGTCACCTTTTAGTTTTCCAAAAAACACGAAGTCGGGGCGTCGGTCGCCTATTTCCAGTGCTCTGTGTCGATCTTTTATTCCGCCACATCCTACAATTTTATGTGGCGAAAAGCAGGCAATTGCATCTTCAAGCACTTCGAGACCACCGGAATCAACAAAAATTCCATCTGCTTCAGAGCGTCCGGCGACTTGTGTGTCGGAAGCCACCAATACAGCAATTTCTTTTTGCTGGGCGATGGCTACCCACTCCTTGCAAATATCAGCAAAAGTACCGGGGTCTGCTTCGTCAGCCATGATCACAAGACTGGCGATATCTCCGCCCTCAAGTGCCGTGCAAAGCGCTTCGCTGGTGCAGGTAGTGGCCGAGGCTATGAGAACCAATCGACAGCGATTGATTTCTTCGTTTGATTGGTTATTTGATCCGTCCATTGGTTCTTGCTTTCGGTCTTTCTTTTGTTTCTCTGCTAGTCTCTCGCATTTTTGCAGTAAGATAGCCCTGTTATTTGGTTTCTGTTTCTGGCATGAAAGCGAAAAGGTCAAGCATGCAAGTTTTTAATGCTTAACCGGAATTGATACCGTTTAACATCTACCTAGCCTTATTCCATCTGGTATTTTTCATGCTGACCGACTGGACATTCTATTCATTTGCGATTCCAGCCGTCCTGCTCACCGGAATTGCTAAAGGTGGGTTTGGGGGCAGTCTTGGTATGCTGGCGACGCCTATTATTGCGCTGGTAATTTCGCCGGTGCAAGCTGCTGCTATTATGCTGCCGATCCTTATTCTGATGGATATAATTGGTTTGATCAACTATCGAAGCAAAGTTGATTGGTCGATTATTCGCCAAATGCTTCCCGGTGGTTTGTTGGGTATTGGGATTGGTTGGGCAACTGCTTCGATTGTATCTGAAAATATGGTGCGGCTATTGGTTGGTATGGTCGCTATTATTTTTGCCATTAACATGTTTGTGCGTGAATTACGCAAGATGGGAGCGCAAGAGCGCAACGGCTTGCTGGCAGCGATGTGGGGTACGGTCTGCGGCTTTACCAGTTTTATATCCCATGCGGGTGGGCCTCCGTTCCAAGCCTATACCTTGCCATTAAAAATGGACAAGATGATATTTGCAGGGACCAGTATTATGATGTTCTCGATCATAAATGCGGTGAAATTGGTGCCATATTTTGCCCTTGGCCAGTTTACAACAGACAATCTCTTCGCATCCTTCACACTCATGCCTGTAGCGTTTCTTGCGGTGTTGTTGGGTGTGTGGCTGACTAAACGGGTGGCGCAGGATATCTATTTCCGACTGACCTACATCTCAATGTCCATCATTGGAGTTAAATTGCTTTGGGATGGCATTATCGGAATTGCGTTTACGACATAAAATTTGGTTGATGAACGGCCGTAAACTAAAGTGGAATGCGGCCGCTCGTTTTAGGCTCTAATTGAGTGGGCCGTCCGTTTTTAACTGTTCCAGAGTGTCTTTGATGTGAAGTTTTTGTCGTTTTAAATCAGCGATTTCATTATCGTCCGATCCGAGATGTTTGAGCTTTTCTAACAATACGTCTTCCAGTTGCTGGTGACGTTGCTCAAGGGTTTCAATTCTGGCCTGTACTGCCATTCAATGTACCTCCATCGTGTTTTCATACGAGTTCAGTGAATCATATTTTATCAGAATTGTCGAATATAGGCCATGGTACCCTTGGGATAACCTGTAAAATGGCCTGTTTGATTGAGGTCCTGCTGGAAATGTTTTCGGGATATCCGCAATGGAAACTCAGTAAATCAGACCCGTCGGTGCCAAGAATCGAATCATTCTATCTTGTAAATTTTATCTGCTCTCAAATTTTGAGAAAGCTAAAAACTCCAGAGAACTGCCGCTGAAACGGTCGGATTTGGAGCCGGCAAAAGCATGTGAAAATCCGGCGGTCAAGATAATTGAAGGCAGTTCGCGAATGATATTGCGGCCATAGGCTGGGGGGCTGATTTCTGTAATTTCGCGAATGCTGGCGTTTTTGACCAATGCCCATCTGCCAACGGCATTGTCCTCGAGGCCTGTCATGGAAAAGCGGGACAGAGAAATTGTCCGCTTCGCCAATTGTTTGACTGGCGGTTTGTCATCTAGCCGGCTCATATCAAAATTTGTCGAAACAGTTTCTGAATCTTCCTGAGTTAAGGATGCAATGGTAATTGGTGATGTTCCTGCGAGGTTTCGAAGAGCTGCTGAACGTGGGTTTTGGGTGGGAATCATCAATTGTGGAGGTGTTTTGAGGCTTGCCAAAATTACATTACGAATTGATTTTTGTGTGGCCTCGTGATTTGAATTATCCTTCGGAGTGGCGACCTTGTTACTGAATTGGGGGCCAGACTCCATTGGTTGTAGGTATGCGCGCTCCAGACGCAGGGCAAACTCACTGGTGACGTTAATTGGCTCTTCAGGTTGTAAAGCTGTGAGCAATGTCGGTTTTGGAGTAGGCAACCTGTTCTGCGGCACATCCACAACTGGTACGACCCTTTTGCTTGCAAACAAAGGTGCCACTGTCTTCTTGGTAGAGACTGACTGTTTTTGTGCAATTGTGCGTGTAGCGGCCAAAGTATAGCGAATTTCGCTACGCAAATCTTCGATCTCGGAAGGGGATAAGGCTGCCACCTCGAAAGATCGGACCGGTTTTTTCAAAGTTGCGGCAAATTTAGATTGTTTGGATGGGCTTTTTACAGGAATTGGGTTGGTCTGCGTGCCAATTCTGGAAGTTGGCTGTAAAGGATCGGCCAGAGCTAGAAGAATTCTTGCTTCAATAGCAGATTTGGATGGTGCTGGCTCTGTTGGCAAAGGAGCGGGTTCAACCTGAGCGGTCGGTACTCTGATTGCGACCACGGCAGGTTCTTCCGGCAGCAAAGCTGCAACTGGCGGCGCTGCAGGTGCGGCAGTTGCTGGCTGAACATTGTTTTCAATCTGCCGTTCACTCAAAGAAGCCAGAAGGAATTCCTGCTCATTGGCCGCTTCACGTGGTGCAGCAGTTGGAACGGGTGCGCGTAAAGGCAATTGTGCAAATTGGATTGACCCTTGTGTTTCTTCGGAAAACGGATTGAACGGGTTGTTCGAAATTTCTGGTTTAGCCGGCTGGGATGTTGTTTTTACAGACTTTGGCGCGGTCGCCGCGTTGAGGGTTTCGCCTTCGTCATCATCCGCTCCCTTGAACAGGGCGAATAAAGAACGTTTCTTCTTCGGTGCATTTGGCGTTTTTTGTTCTTTTGCTGTTTTTGGCTTCCTCTTTGGTAGCTCTTTTTCTTTGCTGATGACGATCCTTTTTGAGCCACGCTTGTATTTTGCATAGTTGGCTTTGGCGACATTGTAGCCCTTTAAAGGCTTTCGGTCAGAAGGAACGTGCAAGGTTTTTCCATGGGGGAAAATTTTTACCAACTGACTGCGGCTCATGCGAGGCCAATGTCGGACGCTACCGGTATCCAAATGCACAAATGGCGAGCCAGAAGTAGGGTAATAACCTACGCCACCAACCTGCTTGATCAGGCCGATTTTCCGCAGTTTGGCCAATTTTACATCGGGCAGGAAGAAATCCATCGCCTTGCCCAATGTGTGTTGGCTTCTTTTGGCAACCCCGCGCCCGCGTCGGCGCAGCATGTTATTGGTTTTTGGCGAGCGATAGCCGGAGATCACGTGGACATAGGCTCGCGAACCAGACTCCTTGTAAACTTCCCAAATCAGATCAAGCAGTTTTGGATCCATTCTTGTCGGCTCATTGCGGCGCCAATCCCGCAGGAAGCGGTTCACCTTTTTTAGGCCGCTTTGAATATATTTGCCACCACGCTTATAGGTGATTGTCGCTTTTTCGCCGGTGTGCAGGTAATAAAGCTTGAGGCTGCGGGTCTGTGCCTGACTATCGGTTGCGAATGTCGAGGCCGAAAGCATTGCAAGCACAAAAAAAGCACAGGAAACCAGCACCAGCTTGCGAATAAACGCAATCAGTGGTGAGTGCCTATCTCCTGAAAGATTGTTGCCCAATCTTGCGGATATGATTTGTCCCGATAATCTCAAATAAGTTACGCCCGAGCCAATTCCATTAACAGACAGTAGCTGCCTATAGTTAACATACCATTTCTGCCATAAAAACGCGGTAAATGCGTGGCAAAAACATCGTCAAAGTTGTTTTGTACAAATTAAGGTTACCTAATAGCTATAATATGAGCCATTCCTTCGGTTTGACCAAGCTGTGAATAACGCGATTGTAAGGCAATATTGAGGCTGGGCCACGGATTCTGTAACAAAATCTATAAAGATCGATTCGTTTGCCTAGCTTACCTTCCTATTTGCTGAATTATTGGTGACCATCCGCTCTCTCCAAATGATGTACAGGCCTGCTGCAATCGTAATCAGAATGCCCAGTGCGGCCAACCCGTTTGGCAGGTCTTTGAAAATGAACCAACCAATCAGGGTGGCAAATGGGATTTCAAGATATTGCATCGGTGCCAAGGTGGCAGACGGGGCAAAACGCAAAGCCCACGTCATCAGCAAATGAGCAAGAGTTCCAATGACCCCGAGGGTGAAAAGCAGCAGTCCATCAAATGCGCTGGGGATTTTGAACCCAATGGTTTCTATTCCTAACCCGATGGTAAATGGAAAAATCAGACACAAAATTATGACGGCCTGAATGCCGCTAACTACTTGTAGGGCGATGGGTTCTATCTCTTTTGCAATTTGGCGGGTGACCAGCATGAAGAGGGCAAAGACTACCGCCACAAGCAAGGGCAACAAAGCAGGTAGGCCAACGGCTTCAAAACTTGGTTGAACCACCAGCAAAGTACCGACAAACCCAATGGCGGAGGCGATGATGCGCCTTGCACCCACTTCTTCTTTCAAAACATAATGCCCTAAGATTAGCATGATGAGAGGCATGACGAAAGCAATTGCAATAGTATCGGCCAACGGTAAAAAGCGCAATGCAGAGAACATACCGCCAATACCGATGATGTGGAGAATTGTGCGGATAAGGACTAAATAAAATATCCGTTTTGTCATGGTGAGCCGGTATTTGAACCACCAGACTACAGGCACCAGAAGCAAGACCTGCATGGTGAAGCGAACGATCAATAATTCACTTAAGGGAATTTCGCCTCCCAGCAGTTTTGCGATGGAATCACCCAATGGGGCGAGAATGCAAAAACCTGTCATCAAGGTAATGCCGAGCATTGGGCGATCATTTGTCATCGGGAAAGTTTACACCTGCGCAATTGATGATGCCAGCAGAAACTGCTTGCTCAAATTATCGCATAGGCCGTAAGAAACTTTATGGAATTGTGGATACCCATTACGATCTTTGCGGCATTTATGCAGAACTTGCGTTCTTCGCTGCAAAAATATTTGAAAGGACAGCTTTCCACTTCCGGTGCGACCTATGCACGCTTTGCATATGCAGCCCCGCTGGCTGTGCTTTATTTGATCGCGCTGGTAAAGTTTGGCGGTTATGAACTTCCAATAACCAATGGCCGGTTTTTCCTGTTTGCGACACTTGGTGGGGCAGGGCAAATCATTGCAACCGCTCTGCTGGTGCATATTTTTTCCTCTCGTAATTTTGCCGTGGGGACAACTTTTTCAAAAACTGAAATCATTCAAACAGCCATATTCGGCATGATTGTTCTTGGTGAAACCGTGAGTATTGGGGCGGTCTTTGCAATCATACTCAGCCTTGTTGGGGTCGTGATGATTGCGGTGACAAGGGTGACGTTGAATGTACGTGATCTTATTCGCCAGTGTCTGGAGCCCACGGCGTTGATAGGCATTGCATCGGGCGGGTTTTTTGGTTTGTCGGCAGTTAGTTACCGGGCTGCTTCACTCTCCTTGGAAGGTGGAGAATTTTTTACACGAGCCGCGCTCACTTTGGCTTTCGCAACAGTAGTCCAGACAGTTGTCATGTCAGTTTACATGCGTTGGCGTGAACCGGGGCAACTGACCGCAGTGTTTAAATCGTGGCGGATATCGGCCTTGGTTGGCGTGGTCGGTTTGTTGGGGTCGATAGGCTGGGTGACCGCAATGACATTGGAAAATGCTGCCTATGTACGCGCCCTGGGGCAGGTGGAGTTGTTGTTCACTTTTGTTGTATCCTATTTCGCCTTTAAGGAAAAAATATCGCGCACTGAGGTGATCGGAATATTGATTGTAACAGCTGGTATATTATTGTTGTTATTACTCAGATAATTATCCGGCCAACTTTTCTTCATCAGCGTCTTCATCCAAACCATATTCTTTCAGTTTACGATAAAGAGTGGAGCGGCCTATGCCCAGTTCACGGGAAATTTTTGACATCTTGCCATCGTAAAGCTCCAGCGCAAAGCGGATAACGTCGCGTTCGATTTCGGCCAGATCGCGAATTTCTCCGGTATCATTTGTTAGCGATAAACTGTCTTTTGGAGACGATGTTTCAACGGTGGTTGACGCAACAGGTGTCTCTGCTATTTTTTGTGCAGACACTTTTGCGACCTTCTCTGCATTTGGCTCGGTATTTGGTTCAAACTTTCCAACTTGCGCAAGGATTTGTGGGAACTCGTCCAGAGTTAAGGCATCGGTTTCGCACAATACCACTGCGCGGAAAATTGCGTTTTCCAATTGTCTGATATTGCCCGGCCAGTCATAGGCAGCCAGCAATTCGATCGCGTGAGGCGTAATCGACTTAATGTTTTTGCGATTTTCCTGTGCCGCAAGTTCTCTGGTGAAATGGCGGGCAAGTTCAGGAATATCCTCGCTGCGTTCGCGTAAGGGTGGAACCAGAATTGGAAACACATTCAGGCGATAGAATAAATCTTCGCGGAAATTACCGGCATCAACTTCGTCAGCAAGGTTGCGATTGGTAGCCGAGATCAAACGGATATCGACCTTCACAGATTTGCGTGAACCGACCGGATCAATCTCGCCTTCCTGAATGGCGCGTAGTAATTTTACCTGCACATCGAGGGGCAATTCGCCCACTTCGTCGAGGAAAAGCGTGCCACCATTGGCCTCACGGAATTTGCCGATTTGTTTTTCGTTGGCCCCGGTAAAAGCACCTTTTTCGTGACCGAACAGGATGCTTTCAACAAGATTTTCCGGGAGAGCACCGCAGTTTACGGTGACGAAATTTTGTGAACATCTTGCGCTAACGCCCTGAATTGCACGGGCGACCAGTTCTTTACCAACGCCGGATTCACCCTCAATCAGCACAGGAATGTTCGATCTGGCCGATTTTTCGCCGAACAGTTTTACACGAGCCATATTAGGGCTTGCGGAAATGATATCGTTAAACGTCATTGTGCCAGTTTCGGCTTTGATGGTTCGCTTATGTTCAACTTGGGATGCACCAACTTTTAGCGCGTTGGTAATTGCGACTTTCACCCGCTCCGGGGAAATTGGTTTTACAACAAAATCAAATGCACCGGCACGCATGGCATCGACCGCAGTTTCGATGCCGCCTTGCGCGGTTTGCACGATTGCCGGAATTGTAATTTGTTTTTCTGCCATTGCGGCAAGTACGGCCATGCCACCAACTTTTGGCATAACCAGATCAAGGAAAATCAGGGAGATCGAGGCTGCGTCTTTGCCGGACAAAAGATCGATTGCTTCAGCACCGCCTTCGGCCAGCAAGGTTGTATGACCCATTTTGCCGATCATGCCGCTTAGCAAGCGGCGTTGTACCGGGTCATCATCAACAATTAAAATGCAATCTGCCATTTGTCCCGCAGCCTTTGAATTAATTACCTTTTTGCTGTCTAAAACTATCGGACAGCTCAATTCCTTTGCATCCTAGCAAAATAGGTTGAATACGTGCTTAAGCGGCTAGGTGAACAAAGCCTTTACGAAGACACTACAAAAAGGCATTAGACAGCACTATACATACGGGATTCGGGCGAGATTCGGGGGCGAATTTGCGAAATAAGGGATACTCACTATGGCCAAGTTATCCATCAATACAGAATTTGGTGAACTGCCTGAATGGAATTTAGCAGACCTCTACGCTAGTGCGGATTGTGCCGAATACAGGGACGATATCGTGCTTTGCCAGAACGACGCAGATGCGTTTCAAGGGAAATATTTGGGTAATCTGGCTGACCTAATTGCAAACAACCCTGATGAATTTGCAGCGGCATTGCGCGAATATGAAGCCATTGAAGAGCGTATGGGGCGTATTATGTCCTTTGCGGGGTTATATTATAATGGCAAAACGACCGATGCAGAGCGAGCAAAATTTTATGGTGATGCTCAAGAAAAAATTACCAATGCCAGTTCTTCGCTGTTGTTTTTTACCCTTGAGATAAACCGTCTGGATGATGTGGCGCTTGATGGTGCGATGGATAAATCTTCGGCACTTAATCACTATCGGCCATGGCTTGAAGATTTGCGCAAGGATAAACCTTATCAGCTTGAAGATCGTGTTGAGCAATTGTTCCATGAAAAATCAGTGACCGGGCGTTCTGCGTGGAACCGCTTGTTTGATAATAAAATGGCCTCTGCGCAGTTTAATATTGGTGGCAAGGAATTGGGGGTCGAAAGTGCTTTGACCCTGTTGCAGGATTCCAATCGTGATACCCGTGCCGAAGCTGCCGCAGAAATTGGCCGAGTGCTGAAAGAGGGTGAACAGACATATACGCTGATTACCAACACGTTGGCCAAGGACAAGGAAATTTCTGATCGCTGGCGCGGTTTTGAAGATGTGGCGGATAGCCGCCATCTGGCAAATCGGGTAGAGCGCGAAGTAGTAGATGCGCTGGTTTCTGCCGTACAACAATCCTTTCCGCGGCTTTCGCATCGCTACTATAAAATGAAAGCCAAATGGCTTGGGCTGGAAACGATGGAGCATTGGGATCGCAATGCGCCTTTGCCTAAATCTGGCGAGAAGATTTTTCAGTGGAATGAGGCACGTGATATCGTGCTCACTGCCTATGATGGTTTTGCCCCGGAAATGGCAAATATTGCCAGAAAATTTTTCGATGAAAACTGGATTGATGCGCCAACGCGCCCCGGAAAATCTCCGGGTGCCTTTGCCCATCCAACGGTGCCAAGTGTTCATCCCTATGTGATGTTGAACTATCTTGGCAAACCTCGCGATGTGATGACGTTGGCCCATGAGCTCGGCCACGGGGTGCATCAGGTGCTGGCTGCTGAACAGGGTGCGCTGATGTCACAAACGCCGCTAACGCTTGCGGAGACAGCGAGCGTTTTTGGTGAAATGCTGACATTTCGTTCGCTGCTTGATGCCAGTGACAACAAAGAAGCCCGTAAGGCGCTTCTGGCACAAAAGGTTGAGGATATGCTCAATACGGTGGTGCGCCAGATTGCGTTTTATTTGTTTGAGCGAAAAATCCACTTGGCACGGCGTGAAGGTGAACTGACCGCGGATAAGATTGGCGATATCTGGCTGGATGTGCAGGCAGAGAGCCTTGGTGATGTGTTCAATTTCAACGATAATTATCGCTCATATTGGAGCTATATTCCGCACTTCATCCATTCGCCCTTTTATGTTTATGCCTATGCTTTTGGTGATTGTCTGGTGAATTCGCTTTATGCGGTTTACGAAAATTCTGCAGACGGGTTTCAGGAAAGATATTTCGACATGCTGAAAGCTGGCGGGACAAAGCATCACAGCGAATTGCTGGCTCCATTTGGGCTGGATGCCTCTGATCCGCAGTTTTGGTTCAAAGGTTTGAGTATGATTGAGGGGCTGATTGACGAGTTGGATGCGTTGGATAATTAGCCAAGATAATTAGGTGGTGCCAATTTCGCCACCTTTATAGGCATATTGACAAAATCAGCGCTGGCTGCATTTGTTAAATAGCGACGGACGAGTAAACAGGAGTGAGTTATGAGGAATTTCAGGATAATGCCTATTTGGGTGCGGTGTGTGTTAGCGATCGGGCTTGTTTTGCCTGTGGCTGCTTGTTCAACCGCGCCAGAACCGGCGAAAGCACCGATCGCTAATGGTGCGTGGGCCTCATCCGACGGTATCTACCGGGCTGAATTCAACAATGGAACGTTCCGTTCTGTTGCCAATGACACTGGCGAAGTTCTTTCCCAGGGGAATTATACTGTGAACTCAGAGACTTCATTGCAAATTTCATGGCGTGGAAATGTTTCCGGCAAATTCAATTCTGCCAAGTGTACCAAGCCTGACGTAAATACTATGAATTGTGTGGATGAGAGCGGTAAAAGCTTCAGCTTGCTCCGAACGAACTGATCTGTATAGTCGATCAGATTCTGGCAAGGCCCATGAGACAATAAGTACCGGATGATTGTGGTTTGGGTTGTTGTTATTGACCGGGCGATTGTGTAATGCATGGGTGCATATCAAAGACCTAAGCGATTCCAATTGGGGAAAATCAAATGGCTAAAAAAGCAAAATCAAGCACTCCTGCTAACGCAATGGATTATCCTGAACACGAAAAAACCTACAATGCATTTGTTGGATTGATCAAATGGGGTACTGTGGGTTGTGTGGCTTTGATGATTGCTATGGCGTTCGGTTTTTTTGCCGGCGGAGGCCTTCTCGGCGGTACGCTACTGATGATTATCCTTTTGATCATCAGCTACTTCGCCATTTAACGACGAGTTTTTCTAATCACTGTTGCTGATGCGCCGTAAACATATGTTTCTGTTTGCCTTGGCCTGATTTGTTCGTCTAAAGTAGCAGATGAATAATCACTATGAGGAGCCGTGTGCATGAAATTGCATATCCCTAAAGAAATCGATGCAATTGAAAGTCGGGTTGCAGCTTCGCCTGAAACGGTCAAGAAACTTTGTGCGCTCGGTTTTTCGGTTAGCGTTGAAAAAGCTGCCGGTGTTGGCGCTCGTATTTCTGACAAAGCATTTACAGATGCCGGTGCAACAATTGCTACTGCAAAAAGTGTCGGCGGAGCCGATGTGATTTTGAAAGTGCGCCGCCCGGAGCCAAAAGAAGCAACGAAGTACAAAAAAGATGCACTGGTTCTTGCCAGTATGGATCCATTTGGCAATGAGAAAGACGTTGCAGCACTTGCTAAAGCTGGTGTGAGTGCATTTGCAATGGAATTCATGCCACGTATTTCGCGGGCACAGGTGATGGATGTTTTATCCTCCCAGGCAAACCTTGCCGGATATCAGGCGGTGATTGATGCGGCTGCAGTTTATGACCGTGCTATCCCAATGATGATGACGGCGGCAGGAACCATTCCGGCGGCAAAAATCTTTGTGATGGGTGCGGGTGTTGCAGGCCTTCAGGCTATTGCCACGGCACGTCGTCTTGGTGCAATTGTTACCGCGACAGATGTGCGTCCCGCTTCAAAGGAGCAGGTCGAATCTCTGGGTGCGAAATTCGTTGCTGTTGAGGATGACGAGTTCAGGCAGGCTGAAACTGCATCCGGTTATGCCAAGGAAATGTCTAAAGAATATCAGGCTAAACAAGCCGAGCTTGTGGCAAATCATATCGCCAAGCAAGATATTGTTATCACCACCGCGTTGATCCCCGGACGCCCAGCACCAAAACTGGTTTCGAAGAAAATGTTGGCTGCAATGAATGATGGTTCAGTGCTGGTTGATCTGGCGGTAGAGCGTGGCGGTAATGTAGAAGGCGCGGTTGCAGGCAAAATTACCAATGTGGGCAAAATTTCGGTCGTCGGATATTTGAATATGCCTGGACGCATCGCGGCGTCCGCTTCGCTTTTATATGCGAAAAATTTGTATTCTTTCCTTGAGACTATGGTCGATAAGGAAACGGGTAAATTGAAAGTGGATTGGGATGATGAATTGATTTCCGCGACGCTTTTAACCAAGGGCGGGAAGATTGTTCATCCGGCATTTGCTCCCAAAAAGAGCGCTGCACCCAAGACGAGCGCAAGCGCCAAGAGAACCCCCAAAAAAACGGGAGACGCTAAATGAGCGATAATTCTTCAACTGCCGCTAAGGTTCTGGCCGAGAAGGCTCGGGAAATGGCGGAGCAAGCGGCTGTTCTGGCTGAAAAAGCCAGTGCAATGGCGGCCGAGAGCGGTGTTGTCGACATCGCTGCAACTAGCGGTATCAGCCCGTTTGTTTTTCAATTGGCGATCTTCGTACTGACGATTTTCGTTGGTTATTACGTTGTGTGGTCAGTGACACCTGCTCTGCACACGCCGCTGATGGCCGTGACCAATGCCATCTCTTCGGTAATTGTGGTAGGTGCTTTGCTTGCGGCTGGCATTGAAGCTGCGGGATTTGCGGCCACTACTTTTGGCTTTATTGCTTTGGTTTTAGCCTCGGTGAATATCTTTGGCGGGTTTCTTGTGACCCAGCGCATGCTTGCCATGTATAAGAAAAAAGAGCGATAGGGGCCGGACATGCAAAACTTTACAGCGCTGCTTTATCTGGTTTCCGGCGTCATGTTCATCATGGCATTACGCGGCCTTTCACATCCAACAACCAGCCGTCAGGGTAATGTTTACGGTATGGTGGGAATGGCAATTGCGATTGTTACCACTCTGATTTTGGCAGCACCATCTTTTGGCGGCTGGGTGCTGATCCTGCTGGGGCTGGCAATCGGTGGCGGCATTGGTGCGTATCTGGCGAAAAATATTGCCATGACCGCAATGCCACAATTGGTGGCGGCTTTTCACTCACTGGTGGGTATGGCGGCCGTTATGGTTGCTGCTTCCGCGCTTTATGCACCGGAAGCTTTTGGCATTGGTTCCGTTGGAAACATCCACGGGGCAAGCCTGATTGAAATGGTGCTCGGGGTTATCATCGGTGCGATTACATTTACCGGTTCGGTGATTGCCTTTGCCAAGCTCGATGGGCGCATGTCTGGTGCACCGATTATGTTGCCTTCAAGGCATTTGATTAATCTGGTGCTGGCCATAGCTATTGTGGTTTTGACCATTGTCTTTGTGAGCACGGAAAGCACGCTTGTATTCTGGATGATCACATTGCTCTCCTTTGTGCTTGGTGTGTTGATTATCATTCCGATTGGCGGCGCGGATATGCCGGTTGTGGTTTCCATGCTCAACTCCTATTCGGGTTGGGCGGCGGCTGGCATCGGCTTCACGCTCGGAAATTTTGCATTGATTATCACCGGCGCGCTTGTGGGTTCATCCGGCGCAATCCTTTCCTACATCATGTGCAAGGCGATGAACCGTTCGTTCATTTCGGTGATACTCGGCGGCTTTGGTGGCGATGCTGCTGCTGCCAGCGTTGGTGACGATGGGGTTGAACGTAATGCAAAAATCGGCTCTGCGGATGATGCTGCATTCCTGATGAAAAACGCTGGCAAGGTTATCATCGTGCCGGGTTACGGCATGGCGGTTGCGCAAGCGCAGCACTCATTACGTGAACTGGGAGATAAACTTAAAGCCGAAGGCGTTGAAGTTAAGTACGCCATTCATCCGGTGGCAGGCAGAATGCCCGGTCATATGAATGTGCTCTTGGCGGAAGCCAATGTGCCTTACGACGATGTGTTCGAACTTGAAGATATAAATTCTGAATTTGCTCAGGCCGATGTGGCTTATGTGATTGGAGCAAATGATGTGACCAATCCAGCGGCGCGGGATGACCCAAGTTCGCCGATTTACGGCATGCCAATTCTGGATGTGGATAAAGCTAAAATTTGCCTGTTTGTAAAACGCTCGCTTGCGTCCGGTTATGCCGGTATCGACAACTCACTGTTTTACAAAGAAGGCACAATGATGCTTCTGGCAGACGCTAAAAAGATGACGGATGATATCGTCAAGGCGCTGGATTAGAGGGCTAGCTTGCTGGTTTAAAGGGCGAGGGATTAACGGCGCTAATGTGCCGTTTGCCAAAAGTTCTTAGCTTGACCTTCTTGCGCCGAAGGCCGTAGATAATAGTTCAATCTGCTGATTGATCGGGTTGTTGGCCTTCTCGTCTTGCCATTCACGCTCGCCGTAAAGTTCTGAATCTATTTTATAGACACGGCTTTGTAGGGAGAGGCTTTTCATCACGAGAGTTTTGAAATCATCGGGCAGTGTGTCCCATGCTTCGCTTGAAGTAGGTGCTTTGGCAGCTTCAAGAACGACTTTTTTCTTTTCGTCGAGCAATTGCTCGCGGGTCATCTCACCTTCATTGGCCGCGCGTTGCAGCAACAGCCATGAGGCGATTTGCATTAAACGTGTGGTAAGACGCATGGATTCTGCGCCATAAAAAAGCGCTACAGACTGGGGCAGGGACTTTGCTGCTTCACGACCTGGGCCATCAAGATAGGATGCACTATTTTCTACCAATGACATGCCGTCGCCAAACAGGGTTTTAAACCTATCGGATCGTGCGAAGCGTTCTGCCAGAATTATTGTCTTTGCCACAATGCTAATCCCTGCTGAGAATTGAGTTTTATGATTTTCAAACCTGAAATATTCGGGAAGT
>JASFYT010000011.1:0-4948 GCA_045047085.1 Rhizobiaceae bacterium
CATCGGGTCGAAGCGGCAAAACGTATGGGGCAGTCCAGCATTCGTGCGATTGTTTATGTCGATATTACCGATGAAGAAGCGCGGTTGATAGAGATTGATATGAATATCGCAGGGGCAACTTTAAGCCCTCTTGATGAGGCCTTATTCCTTGCAGAGCGCAAGCGTACTTATGAGAGATTGCATCCGGAAACCAAACGCGGGTTTGCAGGTAATGCAGCGTCACAGGGCCTAACTGTCAATTTGGCAGTTAGCAGTTTTATCAAAGCTACGGCTGAGGCAACAGGTGTTTCTGAAAGTAAAATATGCCGACGTGTGGCGACTGGTCTTATACTGAGTAAGCGTGAAATTACAGAACTGCGTCAAGCCCCACAAGTGATTAAAGCTGGTGACATTGAAAAGCTTGGAAAAATCAAAGAACCGCATATTCGTATTGATGTGATTGATCGATTAAAGCACGGCACTGCAAAAAACGTGTCAGATGCTTTAAATGCTATTTCGCCGAAAAAACCCAAACACGAAAGTCCGGCAGATACGGATTACCTGAAGCTTTACGGCCTCTGGAAACGCAGTCCAATTGCCGCAAAGCGGCGTTTAGCGCGAGATTTCAAGGATGAGCTGATTGCCTTGCTTGCAGAGTTGGGAGGATCAGATGAACAACTCTGAACCCGATAAACTTTGGTGGACGTCACAAGAGATTGCTACAGAAAAATTGCCGGATATGGCAACGACACGCCAAAATATAATAGCTATGTCAAAACGGTTGGAATGGAATTCTTATCCCGATCTAGCCCGCAAGCGCAAAGGGCGCGGTGGTGGCTGGGAATACAGTTGGGAATTGTTTCCGCTGCGCGCAAAGAAATTCCTGCTGGCGCAGGTTGCAAATATATCTGAACCAAAGCCAAAACCCGCCCTTATACGGGATGAGGCATGGGCGTGGTTTGACAATATGTCCGACACGATCAAACAAACCGCAGCAAAGCGTTTGCAGATCATCCAGCAGGTATTTGAACTGGAACAATTGGGTCAAACCCGTTTTAACTCGGTGGCAATGACGGCCGGGGATGTCGGTGTATCGGATCGCACGATCTGGAACTGGCTTGCAATGATCGCCATGGTGCGTGTTGATGATTATCTGCCGTATCTTGCGCCCCGCCATAAAGCGGCCAAGCGCAATGATCCAAAGGCCAAGTGTAGCCATGAGTTTTTAGACCGCTTAAAGGCCGATTATATGCGCCTTTCAGCTCCGACATTCACGTCCGCATATCGCCGTGTTGTGCGCATTTGTGAGAATAATGGATGGGCCTGTTTGCCGGAACGCACAGCACGGCGGCGATTTAATGAAATCGTCCCGCGTGTGAGCCAGATATTCGCTCGTGAGGGCCTTGCAGGGCTGCAACGCTGCTTCCCCCCACAAACGCGCGACCGTAGCACCATGTACGCCATGCAGGGTGTCAATGCGGATTGCCACAAGTTTGATGTGTTTACTATTTGGCCCGATGGCACAATAAACCGCCCACAGATCATCGTGTTTCAGGATTTATATTCCAATAAAATGCTTAGCTGGCGTGTGGATCACACCCCTAACAAAGTTATGGTTATGGCGGCTTTTGGGGAAATGATCGAAACCTACGGTATCCCTCTGAAGTGTTTGTTTGATAATGGTAAAGAGTTTGCCAACAAGTGGCTCACGGGCGGTACGGCGACACGGTTCCGGTATAAAATCCGCGATGATGATCCATTGGGTGTTTTACCGTCTCTAGGCATTAAAGTGTGTTGGGCAAAACCTGCACATGGGCAAGCCAAACCTATTGAACGCGGCTTTCGGGATTGGGCCGAAGACATTGCAAAAGACCCCCGTTTCGAGGGTGCATATACTGGTAATCGCCCAGATGCAAAACCCGAAAACTATCAGTCACGCGCAATCCCCATTGAGAAATTCCTGCATGTTCTTGAAGAAGGGATTATTGAGCATAATGCGCGTCTCGGTCGCCTGACGGACAACGCGAATGGCGGTAGTTTTGATGAAACATTCAATAAGAGCTACGCCAATGCCACGATCAAAAAAGCCACAGAAGAACAACGCCGCTTTTGGCTGATGGGCCAAGAAGTAAAATCACTGCATCGGTCACATGGTCGCATGACATTGCATAAAAATAAATACTGGTCGAATTGGATGAATGAATACGCGGGGCAAAAAGTGATTGCTCGGTTTGATCCGGAAGACTTGCATTCCGGTGCTTACATATACGCGCTGACGGGCGAATTCATGGGCTACGCCAAGTGTGAAGAGAAAATCGGCTTCTTCAGTTTGGAAGGCGCGCAGGAAACCGCCCGTAAAAACGCCAAAATCAAACGCATTGAGAAACAACTTCTTAAAGAGATGCTACCTGTCAGCGTGAAGCAGATTTCAGATGAACTTGATGCGTTGCCAAGTGCGGTTACGCCGATGGTGGACGCCAAAGTTGTCAGCGCGAAGTTTGGCACCGCTGATCGGTCAAAACCATTGGTAGCACCGCCAGCGTATCAAGAAACCGAAACAGCCGAGCAAAAAGCCACACATGCAATTTTCTTGGCTGATTACCAGAAGGCCAAACCGAAGGCGCAAGAGCCCGAGGAAACGGCACGGGAAACCTTCCTGCGCGCTTTGGAACTGGAACGTAAGTCAGACGCCGGTGAACGTATCGGCGTGGCCGAAGTCAAATGGCTGAAAAGCTACCAAACCAGTGCCGAATACCGTGGTGAACGGCGTGTTTATGATGATTTCAAGGGGCAATCATACTCTTGATGTAAGTGCCGCCGCAATGGGTACAGACCAAAGCGACGGCGATAGAAATGGGGTCGAAACCCCAAGTGAGTGAGGATAAAATGGCAGATAACAACCAACTTTACAACTCCGTTGCACCACTTCGCAATGTAAGTGCATTGGCATCCCTGATTGACCGGGTTCAAAACCGCAGTTTTGGGCTGGACGGTCTGGCCGTATTTTATGGCCCGTCCGGCTTTGGAAAAACCACAGCAGCCACTTGGGCCGCCAATAATTTCGACGCGGTACATATCGAAATTCAAAGTGTTTGGACACGGAAAAACGTATGTGAGGAAATCCTAACAGAATTGGGAATTCCACCTGAAAAAACCATATCCTATATGGTCAAGGAAATATGCAAGGAATTGGTCGCAACCGATCGCATTCTTATGCTCGACGAGGCGGACTTTCTTGTCAAAAAAGGCATGATTGAACTTGTTCGGGATATTTACAAAGGTTCAGGTGCCGCGATTATTCTAATCGGCGAAGAAAACCTACCTACAGGATTACAAAAATGGGAACGGGTCGATGGTCGAATTCTCGAGCGCGTTGGAGCTTTGCCTGCCTGTATTGATGATGTCCGTCATTTGGCTAAAATGCATTGTCCCGGCTTGTCCTTGAATGATGATTTTAGTGAGACCATTTTGCAAGCGTCCAACCACTCGCTTCGCCGTGTTGTTGTAAACCTCAATAATGTCAAAGAATTTGCACTGAGAAAAAGCATCACCGAGATAACTTCGAAAATCTGGGGAAGCCGTAAATTTTCTGCATGTTCCGCTCCTGTTCGGAGGGCATTTGCATGAGCCAAAAACCTATCGATCAGATTGCAAAAAGTAAAAAGCCACAAGGTCAAGATGGTATCTGGGTTGAAATTCGTAAGCTGAATGTTTTCACCGCCACCCAAATTCAAAAAGCCACGGATATACATCGCAAGACAATTACCGATTATATCGCGCGACTTGAAGCGGGTAAAATTGTGGAGAAGCATCGCAAATATGAAGAAACAAAGATGTTTGTTCTTATCCGCGATGCGGGTGTACATGCACCGCGCCTGAAAAAGGACGGATCGCGGGTGACACAAGGCGATGGCAACAAAAACCTGTGGCGGTCGATGAAAATGCTAAAGACCTTCACGCCGTTTGATTTGGCCATGCATTCCGCAAATGAGAAAGTGACGGTTTCAGAGGAAACGGCCCGTGCTTATTGTGGCACATTGTTGAAAGCAAAATACCTGAAGGTTGTGCAAAAAGCCGTGCATGGGAAAAACCAAGCCACGTACAGGCTTATTAATTACACTGGCCCGAAGCCACCTAAAATACAGAGGGTAAAGGCCGTGTTTGATCCCAATCTGAACAAGGTTGTTTATTACGCGGAGCCGAGACCATGAGCGGCGCAAGCAACCCTGTTATCACGGCGAAAAACGCTTGGGGAGAAGATATTCCAGATTGGATTTCGTGCTTGGCACGGGAATGTAAGGCCACGACGCAATCCTATGTCGCCAAGAAAATCAAGTACTCTGCATCCGCCGTTAATCAGGTTTTGAACAACCGCTATAAAGCTGATTTAACAGCGATTGAAGACTGTGTACGCGGTGTATTTATGGATGGCACTATCTTGTGCCCCGCCCTTGGCACCATCCCCACAAATGATTGTCAGTCATGGCGTAAAAAAGCGATGGCGTTCAGCGCAGCAAACTCGCAGCGCGTACAGATGTTTCGTGCCTGCAATCGTTGCCCCTTAAACCAAAAGGAGAAGCACCATGGCGTTTAAATTCGATGAGACTGCATTCTTCAAAAGGCTTCGAGAACTGATCCGAAGTAAGGATGAAAACTACGACGCTTTAGCTGCTAAGTGCGATATACCATTTGGGACATTCTGTGGTTATCTGTACAGCCAGAATGAACCAACCACGGGCAAGCTTGCACAATTGTGCCATGGTTTGGAAACGACATCTGACTGGTTATTGTTTGGCGATATAGCAAGGCGCAGCCCTACTGAAAAACTCAGCCGTTATCGCGTCATTCAGAATGGCATCCCTATAGCTGAGTTCTCAGGGTATTCAGAGCAAGTTTTGAATTATGTAGGCGATTATATTGCAGCCTATAAATCGGACGTTCCAGCGACCATTGAGGTGAATTTAAACGG
>JASFYT010000012.1:0-9065 GCA_045047085.1 Rhizobiaceae bacterium
ATTGCCTATCATCAACCGATTAGCCGTGCCGAGTTGAAGGACGTGTTTGGCAAAGACATCAACCGTGATTTGATCGGGCGGCTCTATGCCAAGGAGCTGATTGCCACCGGGCCACGCAGTCCGCAACGTGGTGCGCCCTATACGTATGTCACCACGCAGGGGTTTTTGGGGACGTTCGGGCTGCAGAGCTTGAGGGACTTGCCGGATCAGGAGCAGTTGCAGGATGCAGGGATGGCAGAAAGCGAGTGGGGATAGTTTTTACGATAGTCACGAGCTCGCTCTAGGATACTACACCAAGCGTTGACCTTTCAGGCTTAACATGTGTGCCACCAGACAGTCCAAAAATGAGACTCTCGAGATCCTCAAGTGGGATTGCAAGATCCGCTGCAATGTCCGCTTTTGTCATCCGTTTGCTCCAGAGTGCAGAAAATACCTTTGCCAACACAACAGAAGTCTCTCGTTCAACGCCTATAGGTTCACCGCTTCTGTAGCCCATTTGACCCAACTCAATGCACAAGGATCTATACATCCAAGGATTGATCATGTTCAAAGCGTTCAAACGATATGCAAGAGCCATCGCAGATACCTTCCATCGCTTTTTTGCGCGGATGATCTGGTTTACAGAATTACCACCAACCGCCTCACTCTTAATATCAGCTTCGGGCATCAAGAATGCAGACGCGAACTTGTCGGCTTGCATTTCTGCACCTTTATCATTCTTAGCACCTGCATGGTGATGAAGGACCAAGTGGGCCAACTCGTGTGCACTATCGAAAATCGATCGTTCTGCGGTTTTTTCTTGATTGAGAAAAATGTAGGGATAAGGACCGCGCCAAAAGGAATATGCGTCTACATTCCTAGTGTCCTCTGACAGCGAAAGAATGCGAATGCCTTTGGACTCTAGCAGCTTCAAAATATTTCCAATGGGTCGATCACCCAAGCCCCAATGTTGACGTAGCATACGTGCAGCGATTTCGGGCCGATTACGTTCTTTATTGAGGTCAACTAAGTCCGGTTGAGGGAGTTTGAACTTTGCATCAATCCAATCATAGAGCGCGATCCCAAGACTACCGGCGGCAAGAGACGCATTTCGTTCGGCAGCACTCATTTTGGAAAGGCTGCGAAAGCTGACGGTGTCACTCATCAGCGTTTCGGGATCATCCATCATGAAAAATTTTCTTGGAAACCCAAGCGCGCTCACAAGGCGGTCAATAGTGTCTTCCTCTGGCAGATGTCCATTCTCAACTTTGGATACAGTTATAGGTGTCACACCTGCCATTTCGGCAAGGCGTTTGCCTGTCAAGCGCCGCCTTTGACGGGCAAGTTTGAGTCTTTCTGCGTTGAACATCATGCTTCATCTTTGAGAGATACTTCAATGTCGAAGTCATCAACTGGGCTGTTGTCAGTGTCAATGGCATCTTCCCAAGGGTCACTCAGGTTGTTCACGAAAATGCGCTCGTGGAAATCATAAAACGTCTTGTTTTGGATAATTGGGCGAGACAACTCAATACTGCCATCCTCTGCAACCATTACATAGTAGGTTGCAAGCGCATCTCTTTTGATGTTGGTCAAAGGGCCGGGGTCAACGCCCGCGTGTTCAAACAGAGTCGGGCCGCACAAGTTTTCAGATCCAGTACCTTTGGCGGAGCGCGGGTGCGGCTTCCAATGCAGTGAACATGCTTTATCCACGTTCTGATAGGCTATGCGCACGCCAAGCCTGCGATTGACAACAGCTTCAACCCCCATTTCTCTGTCGGCCACCCAATCCGCATCAATGATTTGATTGCGCATTTCCTCTACGCCGTAAATATAGGCGAGGCTTCCCGGCGCATTCATCGGCATCAGCGGACTGGCGTCATCATGGCGGGAACGGGCGACCCGACCAATCGAGATGATCTGATCGGTTGTGAGTTCAAGATCGGCAAGCCTGCCTTCTACATCGATTTCACCGCTGACGATGACAGGATTGAATGCGGGCATATTGATCTCCGTTTAACTTTTACCACCTCACTTGTGGTGCAAAATATTAAACGACGCAAGCCCCAAATTGCATGGATACCAAAATTGTTCTCGGGGCAGTTTATTAATAACGTAGAGTTTGCATTCTAACATTGTTAGTGTTAGTGTGCTAAATTATGTTAGATAAAAATACGAAACATCACGATCAACTCGTCGACCGATTGAGGGGTTACCTACAATCGACGCTACATCTGCAGCTTGATATCGCACCGTGGGAACAGGAATTGCAACTGCCCACTTACCTTGCCAAAGAATTTGCATACTGGCGCGGGCGCTTACTGTCTGTCGATTGCCTCTTTGTACTGGTGAGTGAGGGTAGCGCTGCTACGCCTGCAGAATTGGCCAAGCGAAAAGACCAGCTCAAAAAGTCGGCCGACGAGACGATTGTTTTCGTGTTTGATCACATGTCAGCTTATATACGAGCGCGCATGATCGAAAAAGGTATGGCGTTCGTGGTGCCGGACAACCAGCTTTACATCCCGAGCCTTGCGTTGGATTTGCGCGAATATTTTCGCAAAGGCAAACCGGCATCCACCTCGAGCCTTTCACCGGTGAGCCAAGTCGTTCTGTTTCGACACCTCTTGTCCTTAAACCATGAAGATTGGTCGCCAAGTGGTTTGGCAAAAAAGTTGCGCTATTCCGCAATGTCAGTCGGCCGTGCTTTCGATGAATTGTCGGCGAATGGCTTGGCTTCAGTGATCTTGGAAGGCCGCAGAAAGCTTCTGGAATTTGAGCAGTCCAGAGAAGAGACCTTTGATCGGGCTCGTGGCCTGTTGCGTTCGCCAGTAAAATCCTCGCACCTATTTCGTGCGCCTGCACTGCCACCTAGATTTTATGGCACCACTCTTCCGCAGGCCTTCCCTGAGGGTGGTGAAGCAGCATTGGCAAAGCTTACTATGATCAACCCGCCACGCATTCCCTGCTTTGCGGTTGGGCCCAAAGATTGGAAGATCTTACAGACTGGGCAATTTGGTCCAGAGGTTGAGTTTGCAGAAGATGCAAACTTTAGCGTTGATGTCTGGCGATATGATCCCGATATCGTTACAGGTGAAAACCAAGCCGACCCCTTATCACTTTACATGCAGTTTCAGAATCATTCTGACGAGCGTGTTGCGGGAGCCGCGGCGCAACTGTTGGAGGGTTTACCGTGGTTCCAGGTATAGACAAGTTTCGAGAGCATTTTGCGGGTCATGAAGACTGCTATGCTCTTATCGGTGGCTCCGCCTGCTCCCTCATTTTTGATGAGGCGGGAATTGATTTCCGAGCCACACAAGACATCGACATGGTGCTTTGTGTTGAGGTTGTGGATGGCGCATTTGCCACTGCGCTGAAAGCCTTCCTTGATGCCGGCCAATATCAGGCACGTGAACGCGGCGAAGGTCGTCGGGAGTTCTATCGGTTCCATCGGCCGAAGGACCCGAGTTACCCTGTCATGCTCGAATTGTTCTCAAATACGCCGGATGCATTAGATTTGGTCGAGGGTGCTGAGATAGCGGTTGTATCCGTCCCTGACGAGACATTGAGCTTGTCAGCTATCTTACTCGACAAGGATTACTATGAAGCCCTTCAGGTGATGCGCCGCGCCATTGATGGTGTTCACGTCCTTGATGAAGCTTTACTAATTCCTTTCAAGGCGCGTGCTTTTGTCGATCTCTCGAATAGGCGCGAGATCGGCGACAAATATGTAAAAGGTGACGACATCAAGAAACATCGCAATGATGTCTTTCGCCTTCTTCAGTTGATCCCCGGAAATAGCACAATTGAGGTCACAGAACCCCTCAAGAAAGACCTTCGTTCCTACATTGAAATTGCCTCAGCAATCGAGGGTTTCAAGCCAAAAGATTTTAAAGTGGATCTCGACCCGGAAGAGGGCTTTGAGCTCCTACGTTCTATTTATCAACTTTGAGCCGCTAGTCGAGTAATCGAAGTTGCCGATCAATGAGATTGTCTGGAACAAACACAGATCTGTCTTCGCGCCAAAGTGTTAGCGCAGTCGTAAGTAAGTCACGTTCGCAAACGCCGTGGGCGCTCAGCTGTTCAATGATCCAGAGAATGCCGTGCACCTCGACGGCATTATCCTCAGCAACACGCCTTAATAGCCTATCACCCGTCAATAATATGCCGTTCTCATGGTGATGGGTGGCGACCAGACAAAAACAATCGTTCGCCGATAGCCGACCGTGCCGTTGTTTGACGCCAAAAGCTTCGCCAACTTCTTCAGGCGGAAGATCATAAGTTGTCATTCCGCTGGCTTCGAGAAATGACCATTCCTGAGGTGAAAAATCTAAGAGCTCAGATTCACGGATCGGTAGCGGAACGACAAATTGATAGGGTAATTTGCACAAGACGTGGAGCAAATTGCCCTTTCTGAGGTCGATCAGACAGCATGCGTCGTTGATGATTACACTGGCCACGGAACGCACTATCCTCTGATATTTTGTTCAACAGTTGAAAGTGACAAACGTAGCATTTGAGCTGCGCGAACTGGGGAAATCAGTTCTTCTCCCAACGCTCGCCATACAAAACGTTCGAACCGTTGTGGGTGCTCAAACTCACCAAACCCTTCGTCATCTCGAATTGGTTCAGGCTCACGGGTGCGCCACGGACGCGCATAGCTTCTAAACGCGTAGTCAATCATTGACTGGGGCAAAATACCTACCTGTGCGAGGCGCATCAACATCGCGGCGGCAGACACCCCATAGAGACGCTTCAACCGCATGAGCTCAAACCTAGTCATACCGTGGCGCGAGGGGCCAGCCTCAGCGATCAGATGATCAGACGGCACAAGAAAGGCTCCGGCAAACCGGTTCATAGCTTTTTCCAACCCAATTGCTGGGTTGTTGGTCGCACTAATTACGCGGTGTGCCAGTTCATGGGCCAGATTGAATCTTTTCCGTTCCACGTTGGTCTTCTTGGAAAACACAACTACCTCGGTATTCGGCCGGCCTTCACTGCGCTTAACATCACACGCCAAACCGTCGAACCGCTCCGCCAAATCGGCCTCGATTACTTTGATACCGTGGTCCTCTAGGAGCCCTGACATACTTGGGATTGGATCATTCCCGAGTTTCCAGTATTCTCGTAATTTGAGCGCAATAAAATCCACATCTTTAAAACTTTTGACGTGATCAGTTGGCACATCGCCGAATGGATTGTTTGGCGGAGAGATTTCTAGAATTTCTTCAATTGCTAGATAGTCCTCAAGTTTTTCAATGACGATAGCTTCAGCGTGAGCGCGATCCTTGGCAGAAGTATTTGAGTGCTTGCGAAATTCTACACCCAACAGAGCCTCAACCTGGCCGCCCATCAAGAAATCGAGCGAAACGCCAAGCGATTTTCCAAGCCCGACAAGCACAGAAGAGGACGGCAGCATTTTATCTGCTTCGTACTTGCTGATGGCTTGAGCACTGATCTTTGGCGAAGTGCGCTCTGCTAAGGCTCGCATCGATAATCCAGCCTTTTTGCGCGCCAATCGCAATCTTTGTCCAAACATGTTTATTCTCCCAAGAGATAGAGGTTGATAAACGCATTATTATGCTATATATGTAAACCATAGATTGACGAATCAGTCAAGAAAAATCGACACTTGGAGGCCTAAATGTCTAATAAAAATCAACATGTTGTACCGCATTCACGCGGTTGGGCTGTCAAAGGTGCTGGAAATCAAAAAGCAACGTCTGTCCATAGCACTCAAAAGGCTGCGATCAGCGAAGCGCGAGGGATTGCACGCAACCAAAGCTCTGAAATGCTGATCCACGGTCAAAATGGCCGCATTCGCGAACGTAACACATACGGCCATGATCCGTATCCTCCAAAAGGCTAATTTTTATGAAACGCATCCTATGCATCGATGGCGGGGGTATTAAAGGCACTCAACCAGCGGCTTTCTTGGCGCATTTAGAAGAAAGCCTTGATGAACCCATTGGGCGATATTTTGATCTCATTGCCGGAACGTCGACAGGAGGCATTCTCGCTATTGGATTGGCACTTGGCCTCAGGGCAAAAGAGCTGCTTGATCTTTATGAGCATCGTGGCCCGGCTATATTTGGGGAATCCGAAGACTTGGGGTGGCTCGGACGCAAAGGACGTAGTGCGCGCGCCATCTTGCGCCAAGCGGTCAAGCCCAAACATGATGCAGCAGTTCTAGAAAAAGAATTGAAAAAAATTCTGGGTGACCGGCGCATTGGCGAGGCACAAACCCGTCTGCTAGTCCCAGCTTGGGATGCTGACCAGCGTAGCGTTTACATTTACAAGACGGCGCATCATTCACGTTTGTCTACTGATTATCGTAGACCTGCTTTGGATGCAGCTATGGCAACCTCGGCCGCGCCGACGTATTTTGAGCGGCACAAGACAGTTGATGATGTTGGTCTCTTGGATGGGGGCGTTTGGGCAAACAATCCCATCGCCATTGCAACAGTCGAAGCCATTTCCATGCTCGGATGGGACCCAGCGGAGTTACAAATACTCAGTCTGGGCTGTGTGGATGAAGTGTATTTGCTTCCTGAAGCACCAGGTACTTTAGGCCTCGGAATGAAGGCAATGAGCTTGTTTATGGACGGGCAATCCCGAGGTGCTCTTGGCATGGCCAAACTTATGACTGGTGACCCCCATGATCGCCAAGCCATCTATCGATATTCCCCAAGTGTACCCACTGGGTTTTTTTCCTTGGATGACACCAGCAAAATTAAACGACTTAAGGGTCTTGGTGCATCGGGTGCGCGACACGCATCGCCCACACTTTCCAAAGTGTTTTTCCAGAAACCTGCCGAGCCCTTTCAGCCCGTGTACAGCTTAGAACGAGAGATCGCATGAACAAGATTTTCAAACAGCCGCTCACTGACACGGCAATCTATCGTCGGGCGCAAGTCTTTACTCTCCTGGAAGAAATCTGCCAGGATTTGGAATGGACAGAGACCCAATTTGAACGGGCTCGAACCAGCTATGAAGCAATTGCGGATTGGCTGGCTGGGTCGCGCGACCCGTTGCTGGCGTCTTTGCATGTCTATCTCCATGGTTCCGGAGCGCTTGGCACATCCATCAGGCCGATTGGTCGTGCGGAGTTTGATGTTGATCTGATTAGCTTCATCATGGGGCAGGGCCCTGAAATTGATCCGGCGGTATTGAAAGCTGCCATTGGCAAGCGCCTACGGGAACATGCCTATTACGCTTCTATCCTCGAGGAAAAGAAGCGTTGTTGGCGACTTGACTACGCTGGTGATTTTCATCTCGATATCTCGCCGACGATCGCCAACCCAGCATGCATGAATGGTGGAGAGCTGGTACCTGATCGTAAGCTCAAAATCTGGCACCCAACAAATCCGCGTTCATATCGCGACCTTTTTGATAAGCGTGCAGCTCTTGCCCCACGTATGACGCAAACCATCATTGCGACTCAACGTGATCAAGCAACAACAGAACCCTTTCCCGTTCGCCAGTCGGTCAAAGGTATTTTGCGGCGTACAGTTCAACTTTTAAAACGCCATCGCGACAACCATTTCTTGAACATTAAAGATGACATCGCGCCGATATCTATCATCATCACGACGCTTGCCATGCGATCCTATGAGATGTGTGTGAAGCGGCATGTCTTCGCTGATGAGCTGGAGGTCTTGATCGATACAATCCGTCTTATGCCAATATTCATCGATAAGCCCTTGGTTGATGGATGTTCAATTTATGCAGTTTGGAATGAAACAACTGATGGAGAAAATTTTGCTGAGCGTTGGAATCTTGAGCCTGCGCGCGTCAGCGCATTCTACGATTGGCACGCAAAAGCACTGGCAGATTTTGAAGCCTTGAGGGACTTAGTTGGCCTCGATATTATCGTTGGTTCGATGAAGGACAGCATGGGCGAAAAGGTCGTTGCACGAGTTATGAACCGGCGCATGGACGTGGTATCTGATGGGCGTAAATCGAGTTCACTTTTGCTGGCCCCTGGTATTGGTCTGACCGCGCAACCTTCTGCTGCCGCCACGCCAATCCCTAAAAACGATTTCTTTGGAGACTAAGCTGAAATGAGGCCGTCAGCCGCCAAGAAAAACCTTTCGTTGCCGCAGCAGTTCTTGTTTTTGCGCAACTCGAAAACGGCAGTTGGCGTCGGTGGCCTCAATCATCATTTCTTGGAATGGAACTTTGTGGCTCAGCCAACCCCGATGTCGCGTGAGTATCAGATACATCTCAAGCTAAAGAGCGACGGCGTTCCAGTTGTTCGAGTTATTGACCCGGATTTACGGCTTCTGTCTGATCCACGTGATTTGCCTCATATTTACCATAACCCGGATACCCTATGCCTGTATTTTCCTGGCGAAGGACAATGGGACGCCTCGAAAAGATTAGACCTTACTATCATCCCTTGGACCCATTTATGGCTGATCTATTTTGAAGACTGGCTTGTGTCAGATGAGTGGAAGGGTGGGGGTAAGCATCCGGGGGAAGGCGAAACTCCCGAAGTTAACCGGACAACGCGTCGAAGGCTCCGGCGATAACAATACAGCGTTTTTTAGGCGTTGATCGTATAAAGCTTGTTTGGCCCCTGCCCAAAACGTGCAGCATGTCTTTGTGTTCGGTGAGTGGAACTTCTTGTGCCATTTTTGAATGGGCCTTGTTCTTGCGCTTAAATCCTTACGCGCAGGAATAACCCTTTATGCGCAAGAACAATCTGCGCGTAAAATTATGGCTCAAATTATGAAATAGTGAAACAGCAGGTGTAACAGGCCCCAGTAAAACTTAGCGACAGAACCATTCAAGACTACCTGCTGATAACGGTAGCATCATCGGGTGAAAGCAGCTTTGCTCATCTAAACTGAAGGTTTGGGGCCGCTGAAACGCGGTAAAGTGAGTTTATTTATGTCGCTGATAAATGGTGATTGGCCACACATATAGGTAGTCGGTGAAGTTATTGTGGTTTTGATTTTTCGCTATTATGAAAAAGGTATTCTTTCAATCAGACGGCTCATCGATTTCAATTGGTCGGGGTTGTAATTTCAATCGGTCGAGACAGTAGAGGGTATAATGTACGAAAGATTCGCCAAAAGCAGGATAGA
>JASFYT010000013.1:0-52926 GCA_045047085.1 Rhizobiaceae bacterium
CTAAACGTCAATTGGAATGGTCGAATGGCACTATCGGCTATGCATTTTCTTCGGAAGATCCCGAGCAATTGCGTGGCAGCCAGTTTGGTGCAGCATGGTTTGAATCAAAGACGATCTGGGGCGCATTGCTCGCAGTAACAGCCGCTGTGGCTGGTGCTTTGTTTGCAATTTACGGTCGCCTGACTGCAACCGACATGATCGATTAAGGCAAGAAATGGCTCTGATTAGAATGATTGCGATTATCGCCAAGGCAATCGATGCGTTGGTTGGAATATTGTCGAAGGCAACGACACAACAACACCAAAGGCTCGCGAAAATAACGGAAGCGCAAGCACTCGGTTTCCGAAAAATCAGGAAAGCAATCAATGCTCGAAACAAAGCACGCCAGTCTTTTGATCGCACTGCTACAACTGACATCCTGCCAGACGATCTCTACAAAAGAGACTAGTTCTACAAAAGAGGTTGGCGGCACGGGTTGGGAATGCATCGCATTTGAACCCATCCGCTGGTCTGAAAAGGATACTCGCGGAACCATAGGTCAAGTTATGGAGCATAACTCCGTCTGGCAGCGCCTGTGCATGTGATTTCGGGCAAATTCAGATTTTCACATCGTTCATAAACGGTTCAGTATTGTTAGGGTATATTCCGCATATGATTAGGATACTCTACACAATTATTCTGTTTACGCTGATGGGTGCAGTAAGCCCGGTAGCTAATGCTGCAAATTGCAGAGACATTGCGGCTGCCCGTGTAGACGTGCGTGGCGGTGCTCAGATATTGGTCGTACGCAGTGAAAAAGGTGCCTATGGTAAAACCATTTGCGTTGTGACTGTTCGTCAAAGAGGCAAACCGGGCGGACGTCCCCGTGTGGTGACGCGAAAATTTAGACCATAATCCGGGACCAACCATGCGCATATTAATTCTCGAAGATGATAAAGATTTAAACCGGCAATTGCAGGATGCCTGCGTTGATGCCGGTTACGTAGTTGATGTGGCCTTTGACGGTGAAGAGGGGCATTTTCTCGGCGATACGGAACCTTATGATGCAGTAATTCTTGATATAGGCCTGCCGGACAAAGACGGCTTAACCATTCTTGAAGAATGGCGCCGTGACGGGCGCGATATGCCTGTATTGATGCTAACCGCAAGAGACCGCTGGAGCGATAAGGTCTCCGGCATTGACGCCGGTGCCGATGATTATGTCACCAAGCCATTCCATATTGAAGAAGTGTTGGCCCGGTTAAGGGCGCTTATTCGTCGATTCGCCGGCTTGTCTACCTCCGTCATCGAGTGTGGCCCGGTATCCCTTGACACCAGAACCTCCAAAGTCAGCTGTGAAGGGCGTCATGTTAAATTGACCTCACACGAATTTCGCCTTTTATCCTATTTGATGCATCATCAGGAAAAGGTGATTTCACGCACCGAATTGACCGAACATCTGTACGATCAGGATTTCGATAAGGATTCCAATACTGTTGAAGTCTTTGTTGGCAGAGTGCGCAAAAAACTTGGTGTTAACTGCATCGAGACGGTGAGGGGGCTTGGTTACCGACTTCTCGCTCCTTCATCAGATACCGCCGAATGAGGACCAGCACGCTTTCTGGACGGCTGTTTTTGATTCTGTCCACATGGACCGTGATTGCAGTGACGATGATCGGATTTCTAATTTCCGCAGACTACCGAATCAGAGCAGAGCAGCGATTTGAAAAAGTTCTCATCGCTAATATCTTTGCATTGATGGGGGCCATCCGTCAGGATGATGACGGCAAGCTTATTGGTTCCCCAAATCTTGGCGACGCACGGTTCCAACAATATGAGTCTGGCTGGTACTGGTCAATAAAATCGACCGCTTCCCCCGAAAACAAATTATCCTCATTTTCCCTTTCCTCCCAATCTCTGATGGCTCCTGAAACCAGCAAATTCAATGAGGAATTTCAGCGGCAGTTTCCCAAAATGGGCCCCAATGGCACCGAGTTGATCGTCCATGAGGCGCAGGTGATATTGGGTGAGGGGGATGAAGTTTTCAGTTTCAAAGTTGCTGGCAATAAAAGTGAAATTGACGATGATGTGGCAAATTTCGTGGCCAGATTAGTTGTGATTTTGGTATTGTTCGGTTTCTCGTTGGTTCTGGCATCCTATTTTTTGGTGCGTTTTGGATTGCGCCCTCTTGCAGGAGCCACAAGGGCGTTGGAGGGTATTCGTGATGGAAAATCAGATCGTATTGATGGTGTTTACCCCAGTGAAGTGCAGCCTTTGATCGATGAAACCAATGCACTGTTGAGCTCAAACAAGGCGGTGATTGAGAGAGCGCGAACACAAGTCGGCAATCTTGCCCATTCGCTAAAAACACCAATCGCGGTCATTCGCAACGAACTTGCCCCCAACAAACTAAATGATAAACCGATTTCCACGGTCTTATTGTTGGAGCAGATCGGGCAAATGCAGGATCAAATCCAGATCTATCTCGAGAGGGCAAGAATTTCTGCTCGCCATGCAACCATTACTTCCAGAACCGATGCGACTGCTGCAATTGAAAAACTGGTCAGGGTGATTGGCAAGCTGAATCCGGACCTTGAAATTATTTTTGTTAATCCGCAGGAAACTCCATTGTTCTTCGCAGGCGAAGAAAGTGATTTTCAGGAAGTTATCGGAAACCTCCTCGAGAATGCTTCAAAATTTGCCTCTTCAAAAATTTTAATTTCTATCTCTGTGCCGAACCAAACAAATCTAACAATCTCGATTGAGGACGATGGAGTCGGTCTTTCAGAAGCGGAAGCAAAAGCCGTTCTTGGCAGGGGCAAGCGATTAGATGAAAGTAAACCGGGATCAGGGTTGGGGCTCTCCATTGTTAAGGATATTCTCAAGGAATATCGCGGTGAAATGCAACTAACTAAATCAAGCCATGGTGGTTTGAAGGTTGAGTTGAATTTGCCTTCCATAAAACCCAAATAAGTTGCTGCTAAAATCTCTCAAACTTGCTACGGTGCGTTAGAAATAATTCGACAATTGTGATGCAAATGAAAATGAACTCCCTAATCCGTTCTTTGTTTTTCGCCGTTCTCCTGATTGGCCTTAGTGGATGCGCGTCCACCAAAAAAATGTCTGACTCTCTCATATTATCCAGCGTTAGTGCGCTTGCGCAGCCTCTGTCTGCGGGGATTCTTGGCGGAAACTTTGGACAATCTTTGGACCGCACCTCCATGAGCAGGGCAATTCAGGCTGAATATATTGCGCTGGAAAAGGGGCGAAGCGGCTCTCCTGTGACATGGAAAGGTCTGTCAGAAATTTCTGGAAAAGTAATCCCTCAACAACCATATCAGGTAGGATCATCCGATTGCCGACGGTATGAGCATATTTTGCAGGATGGTGCCGTTGAAAAACGAGCCACCGGAACCGCGTGTCGTAACGATAAAGGCAGCTGGGTGCCGTTAAAGTGAATTCCTAGTGTGTCTGGTTCCTGTAACTTGCGACCAATTGCCCATTGCGTGTGGGCGCACCATATGCTGTTGGAACTACAGGAAATAAAGGTTACTAGACAAGAATGCTATTTTGGATTGCTACCGCATTTATTACATTTTTGGTGACCGCTGGTGTTCTTTACCCTTTGACACGCGGTCATGGCACGCTTTCGCCTGAGTCAGATTATGACCGCGAAATCTACAAAGCCCGGATAGAAGAGATCGATAATGATCTTTCCATCGAAAGAATTTCCACCGAAGAAGCGGATGCCGCCAAAGCCGAAGAAGGCCGCCGTCTGATCGCTTCCACGCAGCCTGATTCTAGTGCAAAGGCATCCACAACCACCAGTTCCAATAAATGGGCAGTCGTGGGCTCCGTTGTGTTCCTGCCTCTTTTTACCATCGCAGTTTATATGCTGAGCGGTACACCTGACTTGCCGGATCAAACTCTTGCCGCGCGTTTGAGCGCTGATCCTGAGCGCCAATCCATCGTTAATTTGCTGGAGCGTGCAGAGATGCAGTTGGTAAAAAATCCTGACGACGGCAGAGGCTGGGCCGTGGTAGCTCCGGTTTATCTCCGTTTGGGTCGCATTGATGATGCTATCAATGCTTACCGCAATACAATCCGGCTTTTGGGAGATAATCCGTCAAGGCTGTCTTCTCTTGGAGAGGTGCTGGTAATTTCGTCGCAGGGCGTAGTAACTGATGAGGCGCTTGGGTTTTTCAAACGCGCTGCCAATAGTTCGCCGGAAAATGTGAAATCCCGCTTTTTTCTCGCATTGGCACTCGGCCAGAATGGTGAACCGGTAAAAGCCGTTTCTGCTTGGGAAAAGTTATTGGCCAACGCGACTGATCAAGCGCCATGGGTTCCCGTTGCTAAAGCAAATCTGGAAGCCCAGCGGGGCCTGCTGGGTATTAAATCCAAGCCACCTTCAACCACAGCAGAGCTTCCTGGACCGTCCCAAGGCGATATTCAAGCCGCAGGCCAAATGGACGCGGCTGCGCGAACATCGATGATTGAGGGGATGGTTGCAAACCTGGCCGCAAAGCTTGACGAAGATCCAAAGAATGAAGCAGGCTGGCGTCGTCTTATCCGCTCCTATGGTGTACTTGGAAAATCTGATGATGCACGTCAGGCAATCGCTAAGGCCAGGTTGGCCTTGCCTGACAATGCTGAATTTCAGAAGCATCTGGACGAAGTCGAGAAATCTGTCCTGAACAAAGATGGAGTAACCCAATGACCAGAAAACAAAAACGATTGCTTGGTATCGGATCTATCGGTGCAGTTCTGGCTGCAGCTGTAACTCTCGTGGCATTTGCTTTGCAAGACGAGATCGTGTTTTTCTATTCACCCACAGACGTGATTGTAGAAAAGAAAGTTGCCTCAGGTCAAAGGTTCCGCATTGGCGGTCTGGTGAAGAAAGCCAGTCTGGTTAAAGACGGCGAAAACGTCTCATTCATAGTGACGGATATCAGCAATGAGGTTTCAGTGACCCATACTGGCATCCTACCTGATCTGTTTCGTGAGGGGCAGGGGATCATCGCAGAAGGAATGCTTGGCAAAGACGGTGTGTTCAATGCAGATACGGTGTTGGCAAAGCACGACGAAAATTACATGCCAAAAGAGGTGGCTGACGCTCTTAAAGAACAAGGGGTTTGGAAAGACCCGAAGAAAAAATGATGCCTGAGGAAAAATGATGATTGTTGAACTTGGCCATTTTGCACTAATCCTGTGCCTTTCCCTTTCGCTGTTACAGTCGGTTATTCCGGTTGTTGGTGCGAGACGAGGCAATGCAGGCATGATGGCATCTGGAACGTGGATTGCGATTGCATCATTTTTGATGTTGGCCGTGTCTTTTGCCAGCCTGACCTATGCCCATGTGGCATCTGATTTTTCTGTAAATAACGTTTGGGAGAATTCCCATTCGCTCAAACCGTTATTGTATAAATATTCTGGTGTTTGGGGTAATCACGAAGGATCCATGTTGCTTTGGGTATTGATCCTCGGGTTTTTTGCCGCACTTGTGGCAGCCTTTGGCGCAAACCTCCCGCCTCAACTCAAGGCCAATGTGCTTGGAGTGCAAGGCTGGATAATGACCGCCTTCCTCGCGTTCATCATCAAAACTTCCAATCCGTTTGCACGCTTGCAGCCGGCTCCTTTTGAAGGAAAGGATTTAAACCCGATCTTACAGGACGTTGGATTGGCGATTCATCCGCCAATGCTTTATTTGGGCTATGTGGGGTTCTCGATAACGTTTTCATTTGCAGTTGCAGCCATGTTGAGCGGCAGGATTGATGCGGCATGGGCGCGCTGGGTGCGTCCTTGGGCCTTGATGGCATGGATTTTCCTCACTGCTGGTATCGCTATGGGTTCCTACTGGGCCTATTACGAGCTCGGTTGGGGCGGCTGGTGGTTCTGGGATCCGGTGGAAAACGCTTCCTTCATTCCGTGGTTGACTGGAACAGCACTGCTACATTCTGCGTTGGTAATGGAAAAGCGTGAGGCGTTAAAAATCTGGACGCTACTTTTGGCGCTGGTTACATTCTCGATGTCCCTGCTCGGCACATTCCTTGTTCGTTCAGGCGTGCTCACATCGGTGCATGCTTTTGCCAGTGATCCCGAGCGCGGGGTATTCATATTAGCGATTTTGATAGTCTTTATCGGTGGCTCCCTGACACTATTTATATTCCGTTCGTCTGATTTGCGCAGCGGTGGTTTGTTCGCACCCGTATCGCGGGAAGGGGCGCTGGTTTTCAACAATCTGTTTTTGGCCACTGCGGCTGCAAGCGTTCTCACGGGCACCCTTTATCCGCTTGTGCTTGAGTCTCTCAATGGGTCTAAAATTTCAGTCGGCGCACCGTTCTTCAACATGACATTCGGGCCATTAATGATGCCGCTGCTTTTGGCAATTCCAATTGGTCCCTTGTTATCATGGAAACGTGCTGACTTATGGTCTGCAATCCAAAAGCTATATTTTGCAGCTGGTGCAGCATTGGTGGTTGGAATTCTGGCATTGGCCTTCGTTGAAGGAACCTCTGTACTGGCGGCTCTTGGCATTGGTGCCGCCGCCTGGGTAATGACCGGCGCATTCGCCGAATTATGGCTACGCGCAGGCTTTGGAAGGGTTGAAATTTCGACCGCCTTTCGCAGGCTAAAGGGATTGCCCGGCTCCACATGGGGAACAGCAACTGCCCATTTTGGCGTTGGTTTGTTGCTTTTGGGAATTGTTTCAGTATCGGCTTTCCAGCAAGAGTTAATCAAACGTGTGGCCCCCGGAGAGGTCAACAATTTTGGTGGGTTTGAAATCACCTTTGAAGGATTAACCCCCGCCAAAGGTCCAAACTTTGTCGAAGACATCGCCCGATTCAAAATTACAGGTCGCGGCGTCACCAATTTGGAAATGCTTCCCACCAAACGCTTGTACACAACCAGAAAAATGCCAACCACTGAAGCCGCAATTGAATCCTTCAAATTCTCCCAGCTCTATCTTTCTCTAGGAGATCCGGAAAAAGACGGTTCCATCACACTTCGGGCGTGGTGGAAGCCACTGGTAACCTTTATCTGGTGGGGACCGGTGTTGATGGTACTGGGTGGCCTCACATCTCTGGCTGATCGAAGGTTACGGGTCGGTGCCCCCAAACTGGCTGCATCCAGAAGGAAGCTCGCCAATGCGTAAATTCGTTATTATTTGTCTGGCGTTATTCATGGTGGCTACACCGGCTCTGGCAGTTAATCCCGATGAAGTGCTGGATAACCCGGCACTGGAACAACGCGCCCGCGATATTTCATCAAAACTTCGTTGCCTCGTTTGTCAAAACCAGTCAATTGATGGTTCGGATGCAGCGCTCGCAAAGGATTTGCGCATACTCGTACGTGATCGTTTGACGGCTGGTGATACAGACAGCCAGATATTTGATTATGTGGTGGATCGTTACGGCGAGTTCGTATTGCTACAACCCAAAATCGGTACACACACGCTGGTTTTGTGGTTCATGCCCATTTTGGTTTTGCTGGCAGGAATTGGCATCTTCATCACAAAATTGCGCAACCGCAATGTGACAAAAACTGCAGGTCTGTCCGATAGAGAGAACGAATTGATCCTCAAAGCCCTGCAAAAAGACGAATGATCCAACTCTTATCCATTACCAAAGTTTAATTCAGCAGTAAGGTGCATGTAACCTCGGAAGCCCTATAAACTGTTTCAGGATTGCCGCCGTTCCGGTTTGGCAAGAAATAAATTACAGGATCCAGAGATGACAACCTCCAACAAGTCTTTGAGACATCTTAAAC
Organism: Rhizobiaceae bacterium; assembly: GCA_045047085.1. GTDB lineage: Bacteria > Pseudomonadota > Alphaproteobacteria > Rhizobiales > Rhizobiaceae. The sequence continues at coordinate 7,750 of JASFYT010000013.1, forward strand.
CTCTAAACCGCGTCCTAGCTGCAACAACAATTGCTGTTGGTATTGCCAGCATTGGTGCCATTGGCGGAAGTTTGCTGCATACCAATCAGGCCAGTGCCGAGCTTGTATCAGTAGTCGCTCCTCAAACCCCAAGTTTTGCAGATGTGGTTGAAGCAGTTTCGCCAGCCGTTGTCAGTGTTCGGGTAGAAGCAAAACTTCAACCTGCCAGCGATCGTGGGGATTTTCGTTTCGATCGTCGTTTCGGTGAAGGCCACGACAATTTCCGGGAATTCTTCCGTGACCGCGGTCAGGAGTTTGGTTTTGGTCGACCAAAAAAACGTGGCGAACGCCGAAATAATCGCCCACGTCGCCGCTTCGGCATGTCGCAGGGTTCCGGTTTCTTTGTATCGGGTGACGGATACATCGTTACCAATAATCACGTGATCGAAAATGGTGCAAAATTCACCATCGTGATGAATGATGGCACAGAAATGGTAGCATCTCTCGTTGGTGCTGATGCAAGAACCGACCTCGCCGTATTGAAGGTAGAAAAGGCCGACAAGGAATACACCTATGTCGAATTTGGGAAAAAACCTTCCCGTGTTGGTGATTGGGTTGTTGCCGTTGGTAATCCATTCGGTCTTGGCGGCACAGTGACCGCGGGCATAGTTTCAGCCAATGGCCGCAATGTCGCAAGACGCCAATATGACGACTTTATTCAGATTGATGCTGCCGTCAATAAGGGTAATTCCGGCGGCCCGACCTTCAATCTCAGCGGGCAGGTTATCGGCGTAAACACAGCAATCTTCTCACCATCTGGCGGCAATGTTGGTATTGCTTTTGCAATTCCTGCAAAAACTGCAAGCGCCATTATTGAAGATCTTATCGACGACGGGCACGTGGTTCGTGGTTGGCTAGGCGTACGCATCCAGCCAGTGAGCAAGGATATCGCAGATTCTGTGGGACTTGAAAAAGCCAAAGGCGCAATTGTTACTGATCCTCAGCCAGATAGCCCTGCCGAAAAGGCCGGTATCCGTTCCGGTGATATCATCACCGCGGTTGATGGAAAGTCGGTTAAAGGCCCCAAGCAACTGGCAAAGATGATTGGCTCTTTCACTCCCGACAGCAAGGTCAATCTATCGATCTGGCGCGATGGTGAGGCAATGGAAGTTGCTGTAACTCTGGGAAAATTGGCTGGACCGAAAACATTTGCGGCAGCATCGACTGCCGATCTAAACAGTCTGGTGACGCTCGGGCTGGAACTTGAAGCAGCTCCAGATGGTGCAGGCGTAATTGTTGCTGAGGTTAAACCCGGCAGTAATGCCGCACGCAAAGGCATAAAAGCCGGAGACGTCATCGCGTCGGTAAACGGTGAAGATGTCTCCGGTCCGCAGGACGTTGTCAAAGTTGTTAAAGAAGCTGGTGATCTTGGCCGCAAGGCTGCCCTGTTTCAGATAAAACGCGGCGACTCTTCAACCTTCATCGCAGTGCCAATCCCAAAGGGATAGGTGATTTACACAATCGTCACTCACGTGGCATGATATGAAAATGGAATCGGGCTTGCCCTCAAGCCCGGTTTCGTTCGTGTATTTCAAGTTGGAAGAGAAACCAAATGAAAATCCTGATTGTCGAGGATGACGCCGATGCTGCATCTTTTTTGGTAAAGGCATTGGATGAATCCGGCCATACTTCCGATCATGCTGCGGATGGCGAAACAGGTTATAACTTGGCCGAAAGCGGTAGTTATGACGTGTTGATTGTCGACCGTATGCTCCCTGAGTTGGATGGCCTGAGCATGTTGAAAAAAATTCGCGCCAATGAAGACCAGACTCCCGCATTGATTTTGTCGGCTCTTGGTCAGGTCGATGACAGGGTTGAGGGCTTGCGTTCTGGCGGCGACGATTATCTCACAAAACCGTATGCTTTTTCCGAATTACTGGCCCGGGTGGAAATCCTTTCCCGTCGCAAAGTAGTCGATGATGCCAGTACCAGCCTGAAGGTTGCCGATCTCGAACTGGACCGCCTTTCCCATAAAGTAACACGGGCGCAAACCGCAATATTATTGCAGCCAAGAGAGTATCGTCTGCTTGAGTATTTGATGCAAAACGCTGAAAAAGTGGTTACCCGAACCATGCTTTTGGAAAAGGTGTGGGACTATCATTTCGACCCGCAAACCAACGTCATTGACGTACATATCTCCCGGTTACGGGCGAAGATTGACAAGGATTTTGATGTGCCGTTGCTCCACACCATTCGTGGGTCGGGTTATATGCTGAGAGCTGAAAACGGTACTTGAATGAAAGGCATTCGTTCCCTTTTAAAAACCACAGCGATCAGACTTTCTCTGATATACGCAGTAATTTTTGGCCTGCTGGCTGTCGCCATCATTTTTTATATGACCAACAGCACGGTCAAGATATTCGAAGCACAGGTTGAAACTTCCATCAATGCAGAGGTTCTCGAACTGGAGAAGGTATTCATCGCTGGCGGCGTCAACCGACTGGTTGTAGAGATGGAGCGGAGGTCGCGTGGGCCCGGTGCAAATTTATACATCGTTACAAACCCTGCGGGCGTGATCATCGCCGGCAATGTGGCGAATATCCAAAGTGGCGTTCTCGATCAAATTGGCTGGACCGGCAGGCCGTTTCAATATTCAAAATTCGATAATAACCAAAGCAAGAAATACCTCGCTATCGCTCGTGTTGTAGAAATCAGCAATGGAATGCACTTTTTAATCGGCCGTGATATATCCCAAAGCGAAACGTTTGGCAAAGTTGTTAAGCGCGCCTTGATATTTTCTCTCGTCGCCATGGTTATTCTTGGTCTGCTGACATGGTTCTTTGTAGGTAGGCGCGCACTCAAGCGCATTGATATGGTTTCCAAATCCACCAACAGAATATTGGCCGGTGACCGCAGCGAACGTCTTCCACTAACTGGCGGCGGCGATGAATTCGACCGGCTTTCCAGCGGCATGAACGACATGTTGAACCAAATCAACCATCTCGACGAGGGATTGAAACAGGTTTCTGACAATATCGCCCACGATTTAAAAACGCCAATCACCCGACTGCGCAATAAAGCGGAGACCGCTTTGGCAGGAAAAATGACCGCCGCCATTGGCCGCAAGGCCTTGGCGGGCGTTGTTGAAGAATGCGACACACTGATAAAAACTTTCGATGCTTTGTTGATGATCGCTCGGGTCGAATCCGGTTCCATCACTGCAAAATTCACCCGCTTAAACCTATCCGAAATTCTGGAGGATATCGCGGAACTATATGAACCACTCGCCGAGGATAATGCTCTTGAATTTAGGACAGATATCGCTGCCGGTATTATGGTATCTGGAAATCGTGAATTGCTCTCTCAGGCCATGGCAAATCTGATCGACAATGCCATGAAATATTCCACCAAAAAGAAGGGCGAGCAGGCTTCCATTCAGATCAGTTTGCAAAAAGGTGCAGAGGGCGCACTTGTTTCCGTTTCCGACAATGGCCCGGGCATACCGGAAGACAAGCGCAACCATGTGATGGAGCGCTTTACCCGGCTTGAGGAAAGCCGCACAAGGCCCGGCAATGGTTTGGGTCTAAGTTTGGTTAAGGCCGTGGTGCAATTGCACAAAGGAACGATTGTTCTTGGCGACAACCAACCGGGCCTCGTGGTAACGATGAGTTTTCCAACCATATAAAGCTTTGTACAGTTTATTTAACGTACAATTTGTCTGAAAACCGGTTATCATTTTTTAGATTGTACACTAGGAAATTCATATGCCCGGCACCAGCGCAGAAATGATTGCCACACCCCCAAAACAGATATTACCGCTTAATGATCAGCACTCACAGGATTTGCTTGCAGAATTTTTGGAATGCGCTGCCGGAAAAGATCTGGATACCGCAGGGAAAATAATCAATGGAAACAAAGAACTGGGAAAGTTCCTTGCCGCAGTATTTGATCTCTCACCCCATTTACGAAATTGCGCATTTTCCAACCCGCTTCTTCTGGAAAACTGTCTGACACAACCATTTTTAAAAACCCTCGATGACACTTTATCCACCACTAAGGTCATGGGGGTAGGAGCAGCTAATGAAGCTGAGCTGATGGCAGGCCTTAGAAATAATAAAAAACAAGTGGCGCTATTGTGCGGGCTTGCAGATTTGGGGGGCTGGCTGCATCCTTCAAAGATAACCCGTATCCTCTCCGAGTTTGCCGATGCCAGTTTGAATGCCGCTTTGGACTTCATTCTTTTACAGATGGAAAAGGCGGGAAATCTGGAGTTGTCAGATAGCACGCGCCCGCAATATCAATCAGGTTTGATTGTGCTAGCCATGGGCAAACATGGCGGTTGGGAACTGAACTATTCCAGTGACATCGACATCGTTCTGTTTTTTGATGATCGGGCAGATATCAAAATCATCGGTTCCGATCCTACAACGTTGTTTGGTCGTTTGGCCCGCCAATTGGTAAAGATTATACAGGAACGCACCCCCGATGGTTATGTGTTCCGCACTGACCTGCGCTTGCGGCCTGATCCTGCCTCCACCCCGCCTGTCATCGCTCTGGAAGCGGCGCTGAACTATTATGAAGCTTATGGCCAGAATTGGGAGCGCGCCGCTTTCATCAAGGCGCGTCCTGCCGCTGGTGATATTGAGGCAGGTGAAGCTTTCCTGAAAGAACTTTCCCCCTTCATCTGGCGCAAATACCTGGACTATGCGGCCATTCAGGATGTGCATTCGATCAAACGGCAAATCCATTCCCATAAAGGTCATGGAAAAATTGCGGTGAACGGCCACAATATCAAACTGGGTCGCGGGGGCATTCGGGAAATCGAATTTTTCGTGCAAACCCAACAATTGATAGCCGGTGGCCGGATAACAAAGCTACGGCAAATGCAAACCAATAGCGGCTTAAAGGTTCTCGCAGATCTCGACTGGATCACCGTCGAAGCGAGGGACGAACTTGAAGAAGCCTATTGGTATTTACGCGACGTGGAACATCGCTTGCAAATGGTATCAGACGAACAAACTCATACATTGCCGGTCGAGAATGACGAGCTGTTGCGCATTGCATTGATGATGGGAAACACCACGTTGGAAGAATTTTCCAACAAATTGCTCAAAATCATGCGCACCGTCGAGTGTCATTATTCAGAGTTATTTGAAGGAGAGGAAAAACTGTCAGACGATGGTGGAAACCTCGTTTTCACCGGCGAGGACAATGATCCCGGAACCATCACAACTTTAGAAAACTTAGGTTTTTTGCGACCCTTCGATATCATCAAAATCATCCGTGCATGGCACACCGGGCGTTATGCAGCATTGCAAACGGTACAAGCAAGGGAATTGGTAACTGCACTGCTCCCAAGCCTCTTGCGTCAATTGGCTGAAGGGGGGCGTCCTGATGACGCGTTAATACGGTTCGATCAGTTCATCTCCGGTCTGCCTGCAGGAATACAATTATTCTCACTTCTAAATTCCAACCCAAAGTTGATGAGAATTCTGTTGCAGATTTTGGGCGCGGCACCACGGCTCTCAGAAATCATTACCCGTAAGCCCCATGTATTTGATGGCTTGCTTGACCCAAGTTTTGGAGAATTTTTACCAAACCGCGAGACACTATCTAAACAAATTGCCTTGTCGCTGTCGCGAGCTCCCAGTTATGAGATGGCCTTGGATGCAGCACGTCTGTTTGCTGCGGAACAAAAGTTCCTGATTGGTGTTTTATTGTTTGACGGATCAATTTCTGCAACAGATGCCGGTCATGCTTTCACCGCACTGGCCGAAGTGCTGATTGAAAAAATGGTTGATCTGGTTTCCCGTGAGTTCCAAAAAAAATATGGTAAGGTCGCAAACAGCGATATCTGTATTCTCGGCATGGGCAAGCTCGGTAGTGCAGAACTGACAGCCGGCTCTGACCTCGATTTGATCCTGCTTTATGACCACGACGAAAAAATCGAAAAATCGGATGGGCCAAAACCACTTTATGTTTCCGAATATTTTATCCGCTTCACCCAAAGGCTGGTAACAGCGATGAGTGCTCCTACAGCGGAGGGAGTTCTCTACGAGTTGGATTTCCGCTTGCGGCCCTCAGGAAATGCCGGGCCTCTGGCGACCCATATTAGCTCCTTCATCAAGTACCAGACCGGCGACGCTTGGACATGGGAGGCATTGGCACTAACCCGTGCAAGACCGGTAGCAGGGGATACAGAATTTTGCGGAAGAGTTGCAAAAGAAGTCGCCATACTCAACGGACGTGACAGGGATGATGAAACCGTTCGTGCTGACGTAGTGAAGATGCGCGAGACAATTGAAGTAGAAAAAGGCACAGACAATCCCTGGAGCATCAAAACTGCCAAAGGTGGTTTAATCGATATTGAATTTTTGGCCCAATGGAGCATTTTGGCCCGTGGCAGCCAACTGCAATCCGACTTGCAATCCACCGGCGCCATGCTTGAAACAGCACCGGATAGACTACTGCAAAGTGAAGACAGAATAATACTGAAAGATGCTCATCTGCTCTACAGCAAAGTTCAGCAATTAACCCGCATCTGCCTAGCTGAGGAGTTCGTTCCAGAGAACGCCCCTCCCGGTTTAGTAAAGGCGATTTGTGCCACATTGGACGTGCCGGATATTTCTATTGCCGAAACGTTGTTGAATGAAACAAGATCACATGTGCGCGCAATTTTCGAAAAAGTGTTATCCGTATAGTTCCAACTACCCGTATCTACCTCCGTCTTCGGCGGGGAGCGAAGAGCGACCGGCGCTATTGCGCCACCCATACGGAGGGCCCAAGCGAAGCTTGGATACGCCCGTGAGAACAAAAAAATGCTCATCCATTGGCTGAGCTACACGCTGCGAGAACTGACAACACCCAAAAAAATGCCCCGGGGTTAACCGGGGCGTTCAAGTTAGCAGGGTAGTGAAACCAGATATCTGGTAAAAAATATCTGGCAGGTAGACGCCTAGGCGTCACTTTCCTTAGGAGGAAACTTGTCGCCATCTTCATGGTTGATGGCCGGATTAATTGGCATCCGTAACGATACGATTGTTCCCTTACCCAGAACTGATCTGATCTTCATGGCTCCTCCGTGAAGTTCTGCTAGCGATCTGGAAATCGCCAGCCCAAGACCAGAGCCCGTATGACTTTTGGTGAATTGGTTTTGAACCTGTTCAAATGGACGGCCCAGTTTTTTCAAATTCCCTTTTGAAATTCCAACCCCTTTATCTTCAATCGATAGCACAACGCTGTTCGCCACACGCCGTGCCCGAACTGTAATTCGGCCATCCGGTTCACTGAACTTCACAGCATTCGATAGAAGGTTTAGCAAAATTTGCTTGAAGGCGCGTTTATCGGCCGCAAGGTCGAGTTTTGAGGAGGTCTGGTGGATGATTTCAATATTTTTATCCGCGGATAATTGGGAGATAATGGGCAGAGTTTCCTCAATCACCTTGTTCAAATTGAACTCTTCGTAATCAAGGGTGATCCGCCCCGCTTCGATCTTCGACATATCCAGAACGTCATTGATCATTTTCAAAAGAAACGATCCGCTATTGTGAATATCGCGGCAATATTCGGAATATTTATCCGAGCCAAGCGGACCAAACATTTCCTCATTCATAATTTCTGAAAAGCCAATGATTGCATTTAAAGGTGTGCGCAACTCGTGGGAGATGTTTGCGAGGAATTCAGATTTCGTCTGGTTGGCAGCTTCTGCCCTGTTTTTCTCTTTGGCATATTTTTCCGCCAATTCCACCAATTGGCCTGCTTGAATTTCGAGTTTCTGCCGTGACTTTTGCAAATCAGAAACCGTAGCCATCAATCGCCGTTCAGACTCCATGAGTTTTGCTTCATGCAGTTTGATACTGGTAATATCCGTACCAACAGAGACAAAGCCGCCATCTTTGGTACGACGCTCGTTGATTTGCAACCAGCGTCCATCATCAAGTTGTGCTTCAATCGTTCTGGAACCTTCTTTTGAATTAAATCCCTGCACCATCTGATTGGCAATGTTGGGAGAACGAGCCGCATTCATGACGTCGTCATAGCTCATACCGGAGATCGTAGTTTCCGGGTCCAGTCCGTGCAAATGTTGATATTTAGAGTTGCAAGTCACCAAGTTTTTGGATGAATCCCATAATACAAACGCCTCGGATAAACTCTCAATTGCATCATGTAGGCGCATGTCTTTTCTGCGCCCTTCGTTTTTGAGATCTTGCTGTTCCGTTGTATCCACTGCCAGCCCGATCAGGTGCGGATCGCCATTGCCATTGATCATCATTTCGGCCCGCGCCCGCATCCATATCCAGGTGCCATCCGTATGACGCATACGGAATTCTTGGTCGATACTGGTCTGGTTATTTTCCAACACCTGATTGGCAAGATAATAAAGATCAAGGTCGCCCGGATGGATAAGCTGCGATACTTCAGAAAATCCCATCTCACCTTCACGCGGTTCCAGCCCGATCAGAGTGTACATGGAAGACGACCAATAGATGTGCCCACGTGACAAATCCCAATCCCACAACCCGCCTCTGCCACGCATCATGGCAGTATCAAAACGGTTCTGGACGACGTTATTGAGAACATCAGCTTCTTTGGCCCGCGCGCTTTGGGCAAAATAGGCATATAGAATGATCAGCAAAATACTGGAGGTGCCAACAAACAGGGTCACATTTACCGAGAGGGAGTCACGCCATTTCTCCATCAGTTTTTCAATCGGCTGAACTATTGTCACTCCGCCAAGCGGTAAATCCAACACCCTGTGAACCCCGATGGCATCCTTGCCGCCAATGGATTTGATTGGTTGGCTTTGGGCGACTTTTCCCAATGTCATTAAAAGCGTGGCGTCACCAATGACTGTTTCGAGTGCTTTGGAATGTAGCTCCGGTGTGTGAGGCGCGGTCGCAACGATAACGCCGTATCTGTCGGTAACTGTCACCAGCCGGTTATCACCGAGATACCGAGAAGGGACGATATCGGACACAAGGTTCTGTAACTCGTTTAGCGATATGTTGTCAGAACGACCCTTGGTGGCCGTACGTAATTTTTCATGCACCAGCTCGGAAATAAAATGCAGCTCACTATCCGCATTGTTCAGGGCAACGGCATATTGCTCGCTAAGTGCTATCCACCGGGCAACGCCCAGCAGCACCAGAAATAACACGATCAACACAGGAACCAAACGCCGCAATGGCGTCTCGGATTTCAGCAGGCGTTCATAGGCCGGATGGCTTAGTTGCCGAGCATACCCTACAATCGAGCCAGACGAAATTACACCGTCTTCTCCCGAAAACAATGAACTTTCCCCTCGTGTATCTTCGTGTGATCGCAATTGCGATGCACTAGGTTGCCCCATGCCTGATCTCCAAAAATGCCGCATAATTGTGGTCGAACAGATGGCCGAATCGCCCCCATATGAATCCACGCGAATCGCCTTGTCCAGCGGTATTTTTGAAAAATGTCGATTGCTAAAATTTACTTTTGCACAATAAATTTGCAATTGATTCGGGCCCGGTTTTTTTAACCGACCTAAGCCGTTGATACAGAATCATTTTATCCCAGTGTGCGGTTCAAAATGTCCGAAACATCCCTCGACAGGTTCTTGATCTTGGCCAAATCTTTTAAGGTCGCCTCGGCAAGCTTTCTGCGTATTGGTTCCAGCGAGCGGTAGGATCGGAAAGCCGTCAGCATTCGTGCGGCCACCTGTGGGTTAATTTTATCCAGTTTTTTCACAGTGTTAGCGACCAATAGGTAACCTTTACCTGATTGGGCATTAAACCCAGTAGGATTGGCTGAAGCAAAAACACTGATAGTCGCGCGAACCCGGTTAGGGTTGGTTATGGTATAATCTTCATGGCGGGTGAGGCGGCTTACAAGACGTTCACTCTTTTCACCCGGTACGCTCGCCTGCACCATAAACCATTTATCGAGCACGATGTGATCATCGCTGAATTGCTTATAAAAAGCGGCCAACGCTTTTTTGCTGTCAGGAGCTGAACCATGTAGATGCACAATCCGCTGGAGAGCGGCATACTGATCAGTCATGTTGTCGGCGTTCTTAAATTGTCGCAAACTTTCTTTCTCGGCCTTTTCGCTATCGGAAAAAACTCCAAGGGTTAACAGTAGGTTTTTGAGTGACCTTCGTCCCGCGTCCCCGCTTTCTGGGTCAAATGTTTTCGCGGTGGTGAGACCCTTGAAAACCTCCGCCCGAGCTGGTTCAATCACTGTACCGACTTCAGCCATTAAGGAAGTGCGTGCCCGGTGGATTGCATCGGGGTTCACATTTTTTCCAATAATCTGAGCAAGGTCGCCTTCACTTGCAAGGCTCAACATGGCGGTGCGGAATGCTGGTTCGAGGTTTCCATCGCCTGCGATTTCCAGGCAGATATCGAGAAATTTCTTATCCCATTTGGGTGTTTTCCCCCGGGCAAGAGTGCGGGCCGCACCAATCAACATATTAGAAGCGTAGGTCTGGAACGCGTTCCAGCGCGTGAATAGGTCATTATCGTGTAACGCCAGAAAAATCAGATCTGACTTCGGCAAAGTGTAATCCACATTAACTGGTGCGCTAAAACCGCGATTGATGGATAATACGGGCCGTTTTTTTACGTCTTCAAAAGTAATTTTATGGCGCCGTTTACGCAAAAAATATACATCATCATTGCTGTCTGATCCGGTTATTTTTCCAGGCTTCAATTGCTTGCCATCAGGGCCGAATAACGCCATGGCAACAGGAATTTCCATCAACTTCTTGCGGGTTTGTCCAGGAGTGGCCCCGAGCGATTGCTCGATCTCAACGCTAAAGCGTCCCTTGGCAGCATCGAACTGGCTGCTAACACTAAGAGATGGCGTGCCCGCCTGCGAATACCAAAGAGAAAATTGTGACAGATCACGCTTGCTCACAAATTCAAAACAGGCGAGGAAATCTTCGATCGTTGCCGCATCCCCATCATGCTTTTTCAAATAACGGCTCAGCCCCTTGCGAAACATTTTATCTCCCAAAGAGGTGTGCAGCATGCGAACAATCTCCGCGCCTTTTTCGTAGATCGTGGCCGTATAAAAATTGTTGATTTCCGAATAACTCTCGGGGCGCACGCAATGGGCAAGCGGCCCTGCATCTTCCGGGAACTGGTTCGATTTTAGCAGCTTAACATCAGCAATTCTTTTGACCGCACGAGAGCGTGCATCGGAAGAAAACTCTTGATCACGGAATACAGTCAACCCTTCCTTCAAGCACAATTGAAACCAGTCGCGGCAGGTGATGCGGTTGCCGGTCCAGTTGTGAAAATACTCATGCGCAATAATTGCTTCAATCCGTGCATAATCATCGTCAGTCGCAGTTTTTGGATTGGCCAGAACATATTTGTCATTGAATACATTCAGGCCCTTATTTTCCATCGCACCCATATTGAAATCAGACACAGCAACGATATTGAAAACATCCAGATCATATTCGCAGCCGAACACTTCCTCGTCCCAAATCATCGAACGCACCAGCGCATCCATGGCGTAGGCTGCGCGGGGTTCCTTGCCATTTTCCACATAGATACCAAGCCTAACTTTGCGTCCATCACTGGTGGTGAAGTTCTTTTTAACCAGCCCAAGGTCACCCGCAACCAGAGCAAAAAGATAGCTCGGTTTAGGATGAGGATCATGCCAGACTGCAAAGTGGCGACCATTGGCTAGCTTTCCTTTTTTAGTTGGATTGCCATTGCCGAGCAGCACCGGGTTGTCCGATTTATCAGCTTCAATGCGCGTGGTGTAAACCGCAAGAACGTCAGGCCGATCAAGGAAATAAGTGATGCGGCGAAACCCTTCCGCCTCGCACTGGGTGCAATAATTGCCGCCACTGCGATATAACCCCATTAATTTGGTATTGGCGGTTGGATTGATTTTTGTCGAAATTTCAATCGTGAACTTCTTTGCCTTTGGCAATGCTTTCAGGGTCAGCAATTGCGGGGTGGCATTATAGTCTTTGGAATTCAGGTTTTTGCCGTTGATGGAAACCGACACCAATTCGAGTTCGTCACCCGCCAGTTCGAATTTCGTTCCTACAGCAGTTGATTTATTTCGCTCCACCAGAATTTTTGAATGAACCAGCGTTTCCTCCGGCTCCAGACAGAACTTTAAATCCACTTCCCGTATCCAGTAATCCGGCTCGCGGTAGTTTTTAAGATGGATCACCTGATTGGAAGAAGTGCTCATGAAATTTGCCTGTAACTTGTTCGTAAAAGATTCTTGTTGCGTCCGCTTTAGAACAAACGGCGTCAGAAAACAATTTTTGGTGTATTCTCAAGCCGATGGCTGAGATTTCAACACCGCTTTTTGAAATCGCGCCTTAGTGAACTAATACCCTTTGGCGTCCGGCGCGCGCGTGATGTTTCGCTTTAGCTTTGCTTCACGTCTGATCGTGTAAATTGAAGCAATGATGATGACCGCTGCACCGATCCACGTATAGGTTCCGGGTAAGTTTCCAAATACCAGATAGCCGGCAACCGTCGCATAGAGCAGCCGGATATAATCGAGCGACGCCATGACCGAGGCTTCTCCCCATTTGTAGGCATGGATATTTGTCATCTGGGAAAAGTACGTAACAAACCCCATCACCACCAGCATGATCCATTCGGCCTGTGTTGGCCATTGCCAGAAATAGATACCGGGAACAAGCATAGCAGTACCGATTCCCAATGCGTGATAGGACATGATTGTTACAGGCTTCTCCGTTCGCGTCAGCAAACGAATAACAACCATTACCACCCCGGCAGCAGCTGACCCGCAAAGTGAATATAGTGCATAGATGGAAAACCCGTCTGTACCCGGTTGTACCATAAATAATACACCAAGAAATCCAACACCAACCGCCATCCAGCGACGTATACCCACTACTTCTTTCAGGATAAAAACCGCAAAAATTGTCACAAAGAAACTTTTAGCAAATCCAATCGCCGTTGCGTCCGCTAACGGCAAATGGATGACCGCAGTAAACCCCATCAACATGGCAATCATCGCAAAAAACAACCGGACAAACTGGAGGCCCACACGTTCACTTCTCAGCGAGCCTGGAAAATCACGAAAAATTGCCGGGGCAACAATGCCGATCATCACGACCTGCCGCACCAGCAAAATTTGCGTCACGTGCAGGTGCGCACCCGTCAATTTTATCAACAAGGTCATGCACGTAAAACCGACAGCCGCCAGCATGAGAGCCGAAGCACCTTTTAAATTGGCCGGGAGGGCGTTGAATCGATTTATTAGGGCAGGAAGTGTCATTGGATGAATATTACTCCGACCGCCATAATGGCAAACCAAATTTGCCAGCACAACAAAAATGCCTCGACATCGTCTCAATTTACGATAGTTTCTATGTATAGGATTTTTACATATTTTCGAGGTTACAATGAACGCACCGGTACACGGAAAGTTTGGCATGGGAGCATCCCCTCGCCGTAAAGAAGACATCACGCTAATAACAGGTCAGGGAAATTTCACCGACGATAACGTCAATCCAGATCTGGTCCACGCTTATGTGTTGCGCTCCCCCCATGCCCACGCAACATTTAAAATTACTGATATCTCAGCAGCCAAGGCTGCCAAAGGTGTTCTTGCGGTAATGACCGCCGCCGATGTGACGCATCTTAAGCCGCTCACCTGTCAGGCTTTGTTGCCTCAGGTAGATAATTCAATGGTCGAGCCGCGCGATATTCCGATCCTTTGTGAAGACACCGTTCGCCATGTGGGCGATGCGATTGCTTTCATCGTCGCTGATAGCGTTATCCTTGCAAGAGACGCAGCCGAGCTTATCGAAGTCGATTATGATATGAAGGATGCCATTGCAAATACAGCGACGGCACTCAATTCTGGCGTGCCTCAGGTCTATGACGACCGCGATGGCAACCTCGCTTTCACTTGTGCATCAGGCAATGCGGATGAAACCAAAGCAATTTTTGATGACGCCGCCAACATTTCTGAGTTATCGATCATCAACAACCGTCTTGTTGCCAACTATATTGAGCCACGGTCCTGCGTTGCCGAATGGAACGACAAAGAAGATCGGTTCAATCTGGAAGTTTGCTCGCAGGGCGTGCATGGCATGCAGGGCGTTCTAACTGGAACATTTGGTTTGCCGAAAGAAAAAATCCACATCACAACTGGCGATGTCGGCGGTGGGTTTGGTACTAAGACCTTCATTTATCGCGAATACCCGCTGGCAATGGCCGCTGCAAAACTGACAGGCAAGCAGGTTAAATGGACTTCAGACCGGACAGAGCATTTTGTTGTTGATGCCCATGGTCGCGACAATGTCGTGACCGCGCGCATGGCAATGGACGACAACGGAAAATTCCTTGCACTTGATATTGATCTGATCGCAGCAATGGGTGCCTATCTCCATTGCTATGGTCCGTTCATTCCGTTCCTCGGCGGTACAATGGCAACGGGGCTTTATGATATCGATACGATGTCTTTCCACATGCGCGGTGCTTATACCAATACAGCACCGGTTGACGCTTATCGCGGCGCCGGTCGTCCGGAAGCTGCCTATCTGATTGAGCGTCTTGTGGATCAATGTGCGCTCGACATGAAACTAACAAGAGATGAAATTCGCCGACGCAATTTCATCAAGCCTGAGCAATTGCCTTACACAACTCAGGGTGGGCGTATGTACGATACAGGCGAATTTGTTCAGCACATGGAAGAATGCATGGAACGTTCCGACTGGAACGGCATTGAAGCGCGCAATGAGGAAGCCAAAAAACACGGAAAGTTCCGCGGCATCGGCATGGCGACTTATATCGAAGCTTGCGCGTTTGCTGGCTCCGAACCGGCTTTTCTTGAACTTGGCACGGATGGCATGGTCACGCTGAAAATCGGCACCCAGACCAATGGTCAGGGTCATGCGACTGCCTATGCTCAATTGGCCGCTGATAATCTTGGTCTTGATATCGAACAGATTGACGTGCGTCAGGGCGATACGGATGAATTGTCTGCTGGCGGTGGTACCGGTGGTTCACGTTCGGTGCCACTTGGTGGCGTATCAGTTGTGCGCGGCAGTCAGGCATTAGCCGAAAAACTCAAGGATCTGGCAGCCGACAAACTGGAAGCTGCCGCAGGCGACATCGAGCTTGTCGACGGCGAAGCGCGTGTAGTGGGAACAGATAGCGTCATCAGCCTTGCAGACCTTGCACAATCAGCCAGCAACCCGGATGATTTGAAGGGGGAAGGTACGTTTGTGCAGGCAGAAGCAACCTATCCAAACGGCACCCATATTTGCGAAGTTGAAATTGAACCTGCAACAGGCCTCACCAAAATTGTCTCCTATACAATTGTGGATGATTTCGGAGTAACGGTGAACCCGATGCTGCTCGCAGGTCAGATTCATGGCGGCGTTGCCCAAGGTATCGGCCAGTGCCTGAACGAGCATACAATCTATGATGAGGATGGCCAGTTACTCTCAGCTTCCTTCATGGATTACTGCATGCCGCGTGCCGATAACATCCCAAATTTCAACTTCCACACCCGTAACGTTCCCTCAACAACAAATGCTTTGGGAATTAAGGGAGCGGGCGAGGCCGGTACAATTGGCGCATGTCCTTCGGTGATGAACGCGGTCTGCGATGCTTTGAACCGTCACAACGGCACTCAGCACATCGATATGCCTGTAACGCCATCCGTGATGTGGAACGCGCTTAACAACGCGTAAGCGTTGGTTCCTTGTTCTCACGAGCTCACTTTGAGGGTGAGCTTTGTCTGTTCTCGCGGGCATATCTTCGCTTCGCTCAGGCCCTCCGTATGGGCGGCGCACCAGCGCCGGTCGCTCTTCGCTCCCGCCTGCGGCGTGGTAGCTACAGGAGAGATGGAGCAAGGGAACTATCCGGATAAATTGTCTTGGGAAAAGAATGAGAGCCCAAAGGGCGAGCGTGGGAACCCGGCGCCAATGCGCCGCCCATACGGAGGGCCCGAACGATAGTGAGGATACGCCCGTGAGAACAAAACTACTCACCCACCGGGTGAGTTATACGCCGTGAGAAAAAACAATACCTACTCAGTTTCCGCCGCATATGTCTCGCTATCTGAACGAGGATCAAGCGCATAGCCTTCCGGTGTTTGTGGTTTAGCCAATGGGCCTGCCTGAAAGTCCAGAGTATCGATATCGCGCGGGCGTGGGCGTACAATAACCCGGTATCCCACATAGCCAGCTAAACATAAATGCGCAACGCCAATGACGGTGAACATTGCATTGGGTCCGTAAATTCCAATGATA
The DNA here is from genome assembly GCA_045047085.1 of Rhizobiaceae bacterium. GTDB lineage: Bacteria > Pseudomonadota > Alphaproteobacteria > Rhizobiales > Rhizobiaceae. Next base: position 23,981 of record JASFYT010000013.1, read on the forward strand.
TTACCCGTTACCATCGGCCCGATCATCGTGCCCAAACCATATAGGATGAGTAGGCTGGAAGAGGTTTTTACAAAATCCTCACTATCCGCATAGTCATTTGCATGGGCAACGATCACAGCGTAAAGCGGATAGATAAACCCGCCAAGGGCCACCATCAGCGCATAAAATGCGATGCCGGGATTGGCACCATCAACGGTTATTTGACTGGCGACAAGCCCAAGGGTCGCCCCACAAAGAGCTGCGCCAATCAGTACATAACGGCGATCCATAAAATCAGATAATCGCCCCATGGGATATTGGAATAGGATGCTGCCAATCATTGCGAAGGCAACCAGATTGGCAATATCGGTTAATGACATACCACTTTGCGCACCAAACACCGGGGCAAAACTTGTCCACGTCCCGGTGATGGTGCCGCATATTGTGGCACCGACTGCCGCCGCCGGAGAATTGAGATATAGTCCCTTCAAATCAAGCGAAACCTGCGTTAGTGGTGCTGGAGATTGCGCCCGGGACAATGCCGTTGGCAACACTGCCAGCGCAAACAAAATGGCCCCGACCATGAACAAGGTTTCACCCTCAGGATCTGCAACCACCAGCATGTATTGTCCGGCCAGCATGGAGAGTTGGGTGATGATCATATAGGTGGAAAAAACAGCACCACGGGTTTCATTGGTAATTTTTTCGTTCAACCAGCTTTCGATGATCATGTAAGAACCGGCAAAACAAAGACCAGCAATTGCACGCAAAATAATCCAGAACTGAGCGTCCACAAACAGTCCATAGAGCAACATTACAGTTGCAAGCAGCGAGGCCAATACGGAAAAGCAACGCACATGGCCGACCCGACGCACAACCCTGGGGACAAGAATACAGCCCAGCGTAAACCCAATTGCCCAGCCTGCCCCCAAAAGACCAATCTGGGAACTTGAAAAACCATCAAGCTGTCCACGGACGGGCAAAAGAATATTTTGCATCCCGCCACCAGCCATCAAAAAGCCGGTGCTAAGAAATAATGCTGCCATGGGAAAAAGGTTCTTGATCATGCGGTTCTACTCCAAAACACAATCATGGGCATTCGGTGATGCCAATTTTTCCTATTTAATCCCGATTAGAGAATTTGACTATACAAAAACGCGCCATTTCGCGGCGGTTTTAGTTAATATGCAAATAGCCTAGGAACTCACTCATCAAGCTTGGATTTGATTTTCAAAAAATCCTGCCATGCCAAGCGCTTTTGGCCGGGCTGGCGCAAGAGATAGGCCGGATGGAGCGTTGAGATGGCATCAACTGAATGGCCGGAAAAACTAAGCTGTTTCCATTTGCCCCGCAGCCGCAATATGCCTTCGCTGGTTCGTAGTAACGTTTTGGCAGACGAACCACCCAGCATTACCAACACTTTGGGAGCGATCAATTCAATATGACGCTCGATGAACGGCAGGCACACCTCTGTTTCAGCCGGTGTCGGTGCACGGTTTCCCGGCGGCCGCCACGGAATAACATTGGAAATATAGACAGTTTCGCGGCTAAGCCCGATTGCTCCAAGCATTAAATCCAGCAATTGTCCGGATCGACCAATGAATGGCAAGCCCTGCAAATCCTCTTCACGCCCCGGCGCTTCGCCAACAAACATGATTTGAGTATCGGGATTGCCATCGGAAAAAACCGTATTTTTGGCGGTTCGGCGTAAATTACACCCCTCAAACGACTCAATGGCCAGTTTTAATTCTTCGAGAGTGCCGGCATTTCCTGCCAGTTCACGGGCCGATTTTATCGCTGTCTCATCAGGCATCACCGCATTCGACATGGATGAGGAGCGGGCTGGAGGCGGTGTCATTTTAGGGGCAGGGCCGTCTGCTTTAGATGCAAGGCGATTGGCCAGTGCAGAACCTTCGCTAACTTGCTTCTGAGCGATATTTTGCCCCGGTGCTGCCACTTTACGGGCTTCTTTAGCTTTTTGCGATTCGTCAAACCGGTCAATGGCTTCATCACCCAAGGCCAAATCAACACCGGCCTCATATTGCCAGTTCAAAATCTCAAAACTATCATTCATAGGCTCAATCTATCCCATCATCGGGCTGGTGCAAAGCAGCGTTTCACAATCCTTCACAACTGTTAGTCGCTATATCACAAATGTTGGTCGTTATAATGGCTGAAAGGCGTTGCAAATTTTGCGATGCAAACTAGATCGAACTTGTGTTATTGACCTGCTACAACAAGTTGAATGTGAAATCTTCAGGAGACTGCAATGTCGGAGAATACGGACCTTCCAGAGCGCGAGAGCATGGAATTTGATGTGGTGATAATCGGTGCCGGACCAGCTGGTCTTTCGGCTGCGATTAAGCTGAAGCAGCTAAACGCCGAATTAAACGTAGTGGTACTGGAAAAAGGCGCCGAAGTGGGCGCACATATCCTTTCCGGCGCGGTGGTTGATCCCATTGGTGTAGATGAACTTTTGCCGGGTTGGCGCGATGAAGATGGTCACCCGTTCAAAACACCGGTAACAGACGATAAGTTTATCTTCCTTAGCGAAAAGGGCGGTTTCCCGATTCCCAATTTCACCATGCCGGGGCTGATGAGCAATCATGGAAATTACATCGTATCGCTAGGCAATGTCTGCCGCTGGCTGGCTGAAAAAGCCGAAGGCCTCGGCATCGAAATCTATCCGGGCTTCGCAGCTGCCGAATTGATCTATGATGATCAAGAGCGTGTTATCGGCGTTGCTACCGGCGATATGGGCTTGCAAAAAGACGGAACACCCGGCCCAGCCTATGAACGCGGCATGGCGTTGCTAGGCAAATATGTGTTGTTCGGTGAGGGCGCGCGTGGTTCTTTATCCAAGCAATTAATTGAAAAATTTGATTTGGCAAAGGATACCAGCCCGCCAAAATTTGGCCTTGGCATCAAGGAACTTTGGGAAGTTAAACCGGAAAACCACAAACCGGGTCTAGTGCAGCACACCCTTGGCTGGCCACTTGGTTCTTCCGCTGATGGCGGTTCGTTCATCTACCACCTGGAAGATAATCAGGTCTATGTCGGCTATGTAGTGGCTCTTGGTTATAAGAACCCTTATCTTTCACCGTTTCAGGAATTCCAACGTTTTAAAACCCACCCGAAAGTCGCCCCGCTTTTCGAAGGCGCTAAACGGGTATCCTACGGCGCTCGTGCCATGACACAGGGCGGCCTGCAAAGCGTTCCAAAACTCTGTTTCCCCGGTGGCGCACTGATTGGTTGCGGCGCAGGCTTTATGAATGTGCCCCGCATCAAAGGCTCTCATAACGCCATGCTATCCGGCATTTTAGCCGCTGAAAAAGTGGCCGAAGCACTGGCCGCCGGACGCGAACATGACGAACTAACAAGCTACAATGAAAGCTGGCGTGATAGCGCCATCGGCAAAGACCTACATAAAGTCCGCAACACCAAACCACTGGTCACCAAGTTCGGAACTTTAGTTGGAACCATGGTCAGCGGTTTTGACATGTGGTGTACGAGCTTGCTGGGCGGCTGGTCGCCATTCGGCACCATGAAACATCTGAAAAACGATGCGCAGTCCACACAGCCCGCTTCCGAGCACCAGCCAATCGACTATCCAAGACCCGATGGCAAAATCACATTTGACCGGCTTTCCTCTGTGTTCCTGTCGAATACCAATCACGCAGAAGAACAACCGGTACATCTAAAAATTGCCGATATGGATTTGCAGAAACAATCAGAACTTATGAAATTCGCCGGCCTATCCCAGCGCTATTGTCCCGCCGGGGTTTACGAATGGACAGACGCTGAAGGAAACTCCATTCCCACCGGCAGTGAAGCAGAAGCCAAAGATGCAAAATTTGTGATAAACAGCCAAAACTGCGTCCACTGCAAAACCTGCGATATCAAAGATCCAAATCTCAACATCACATGGACCTGTCCGCAAGGCGGCGAGGGGCCAGTCTATCCAAATTTGTAATTTTGACTGGATGGACCTATTTCAATGCCTAGGGAGATAATATGCGAAGTGATGTAATTGTTCGTTGTGAATGCGGTTCCGTCGAGGGCGTTGTACATAAAATGTCGGTTAATCACGTCAATCGCATCACGTGTTATTGTCGATCATGTCAGGCATTTGCAGAATTTCTTGGAAAAGCAGACAGTATGTTGGATGAGGATGGTGGTTCTGATCTGTTTCAAATGTCTCCCGGGCAATTGGAAATTACCAAGGGTAAGGAATTCACCGCTTGTATACGCCTCACCCCCAAAGGGCCCGTTCGTTGGTATGCGGATTGTTGCAAGAGTCATCTCGCCAATACTCTAGGCTCTCAATCGGTCCCATTCATGGCGCTTCACACTACATTTCTTGAGCAATCAACAGACAATGCAAAACTGACGGATATTCTTGGCCCGGTCCGCGCTAGGGTAAACAGCCTTGTGCCTGAGCAAAATTCACCCAAGTTTGCTTTGTTTCTAACATTGAGCAGATATGCCGGAATGCTCTTGAAATGGCGAATAAGCGGCGAACACAAACGTTCCCCATTCTTTGATCCTCAAACAGGTAAACCAATCGTCGAGCCAACTTTGCTTGCCAAAGACGAGGTCCGGAAATTGAAGGACAAAAGGGCAAAAAATTCAGTGTAAATACAAGTTTCTGAGTTTGATATTTTAGTACAAAATTTCATGCCAACGTCGCCCAATTACGCGCTTATTCCACATCTGATAAGTACCAAGAGCCCCCGGTAGGGGCGTTAACCGGGAGCTCTCGGCGGAAGTCCATTATTGCGGCCTTCCAATGAACTAAAGATAGGCAGGATAGCAAAAATCAGACGTGCAGTATTGCACACTGTGAAAGGTTATTTCAACCGATAGGAGTTGCGAAAAACCAAACGCAACCATTTAACGCCCGCTTTTCTGTTGGCCCCTCCAAGCGATTGCGTAACTTTTTCAAGAATCAACTCAAGACCAGCATTCGCGGCAAGTAATTTTGTTTCGGATGCTGATACATCAAACATTAAACGGCCAGACGGCTTTGGGCCGCATCGGATCGACATTATGAACAGGCCTTTTGGCTTCAATAGCACCGCAACGGTATTCATGGCGGTTTTGCGCTCGGCTTCATCCAGATGCATCCACATGGCTGTTGCCATTATGAGTTCGAATTGCCCGGCTCGATCAGACAATTTGCCAAGTTCGGGCAATGCATCGTCAATCCATTCAATATGGGGATAACGCCGGGACGCGGGAATTCGAAACTCATCAGTTGGTTCCACCGCAACAACCTTGTGACCCATGCTTGCCAGATGGGCCGCATCACGCCCCGTGCCTGCACCCATATCGAGGGCAATACCAGGCGTTTTAGGTACGAGGTGCATGACCGAAGCATGGATTTCTTCAAACTGCACACTGTCGTATCTGGACAAAAATTGCGCCGTTTGTTCCGAATATCCCCGGGTTCCCTTAACACCGCGCACCATGGCTTATTGAAACGCCGTTTCGTCAAACGAGCGCAGCTTCCTTGAATGCAATCGCTCCGATGGCATCTCGCTGAGTTTTTCCAGCGCTCTGATACCGATCAGCAAATGCTGGGCAACCTGCGTGGTATAAAAATCAGTCGCCATGCCGGGTAATTTCAATTCCCCGTGCAGCGGTTTATCCGAGACACAAAGCAGTGTGCCATAGGGAACGCGGAAACGGTAGCCATTGGCAGCGATGGTGGCAGACTCCATGTCGAGCCCGATGGCCCTTGATTGAGATAACCTTGCCACCGGACCGCTTTGATCGCGCAACTCCCAATTGCGGTTGTCGATGGTTGCCACTGTGCCTGTCCGCATAATTTTTTTGAGTTCATAACCGCTAAAGCCGGTGATTTCTTCCACCGCTTCTTCCAGCGCGATTTGGACTTCCGCCAGTGCCGGTATCGGTATCCAGATTGGCAAATCGTCGTCAAGCACATGATCTTCGCGCAAATAACCGTGAGCCAGCACATAATCGCCAAGCGACTGGGTGTTTCGAAGTCCAGCGCAATGACCAAGCATCAGCCATGTATGAGGGCGTAAAACCGCCACATGATCGGTGATGGTTTTGGCGTTTGAAGGACCAACGCCGATATTGACCAGTGTAATACCAGAGCCATCGGCTTTTTTCAGATGATAGGTTGGCATTTGCGGCATTTTTGCTAATGGCTTACCCATTTCGCTTTGATCATCACCTGCATTGCAAATGCAATTGCCCGGTTCCACAAAGGCCTCATAACCACTCTTCGGATCGTTCAAAGCCTTTTTGGCAAAATTCACGAACTCGCTCATATAGAACTGATAGTTTGTGAACATCACATAATTCTGGAAATGGCTCGGGCTCGTTCCGGTATAATGCGCCAGACGGTGCAGGGAATAGTCGATACGAGGGGCAGTGAAGGGCGCAAGCGGCTTCGGCTCGCCGTTTTCATAGTCTATGCTGCCATTGGCGATACGATCATCGGTCGCAGCAAGGTCGGGCGCGTCAAATACATCGCGTAAAGGCCGATCCAGATGATCCTGAATAGACCCTTCCACATGCGCGCCTTCGGGAAAGGCAAAATGCAGCGGAATAACCGAGTCTGATATAGAAATACTAACCGGCATATCGTGGTTTTCCATCAATAAACCGATTTGGTCCTCTAGATAAGAACCAAACAAATCAGGTCGCGTCACGGTAGTGAAGTATTTGCCAGGGCCACTCACATGACCAAAGGAAAGGCGCGTATCAATCTTGGCAAAGGAAGTGGTGGTGATCCTAATTTGTGGATAAAAGACACGGTAATGCCCCTCAATAACTCCGCCTTCCATGATCCGGTTAAAATTGGCGCGCAGAAAATCAACGCTCAGGGCATAAAGTCGATGCAGTTCTGCAACGGCTGCTTTTGGATCATCGTAGGAATTCATCTCCCCATATTCAGGGCTGATGATTTTATGTTTTTTTACATTGTTTTTGTTTTTCATTCTTCATTTTACTCGAACAATATGACAATCGCGAGCGTTTTTAACTGATGTTGACAAAATATATTCCAATGCATCCCACGATCAATGTGATCAGCAAGAACTGCCGATACAAATTTGTTCCAGTCATAATATCATTTTCCTCGAATATAAGCGCAATCTGAAATGGACTTTTGTTGTATCCGGTGTGCATCATTCCAGATGAACCCATACTGGTTGGTTCGTTCAGGATTAGTTCATGATGTGGCTCATATTCGGCGGGTTTCTAACCAGATTTGCTCGCATTTAATTCAAAGTGGAATCAAACAAAGGGTTTCATAGTTACGAAATGCTTGAAATTCAAACCTGAATCAATGGTAAATTTCGATGTAACCATCTGAAATCATTAAAAATACAAAGTGAATCGAATCTAAATTTTACAACTCGTTTTGCTTTTGTTTGTTTCCGGTTAAGCATTGTTTTTAACGCCAGTTTTAACCATTGAGGCCATTGTGAGATCATCGAAAACAAGGCCGGTACAACAAACAATTAGACGTACTGGCCTGATGAGCGAACATAAAACCAAAGGCACATATAATGGCACGTTTTGAAATAAATGAAGCAAACTTCGCCGACATGGCTGCAACTGGTAATGCAGAGATCATGTTTGAACTTGGACTAATCTACGCAACCGGCAGAGACGGTGAAGCCGATATCGTTGCAGCCCATAAATGGTTCAACCTTTCCGCTCATCGCGGCAATGAACTGGCGAAGGAACGCCGCGAAGAATTGGCGTATGTCATGGATAAATCACAGATCGCGGAAGCCCAGCGCGCTGCCCGAGAATGGATTACAACGCACTAAAACCTTTTAGGTTTAGTGTTTGTGTTCGCTCGCGGCCGATGGCTTTTTGCCGTCGGAAGAAGCCTAGGAATTTGGAGGCTTTCATTGGTCACAATGAACGCCTGCCCGATTTAATCAATAAGAAGAGTGCGAAAAGCATCATTGTTAAAAACAGAGCGTGTAAAACGCCAAAAACGACAGCTTGAACAATTCTATCAGGCAAATTATGGGATGACGCGTAAATACGGGGTGGCTTTCATCGGGGGATGAGCCGCCCCATTTTCTTTATTGCCTATTTTTGAGATGCCTCACGAATGTGATGCGTCAGTAATTGGGCAGGCAAAGGCAGGGGGGTATCTGCCCGCATGGTCAATCCCACCGGGCCTGTCGTTGTCGAAGTATCCACCGGCAGTTCGACAATCATCTTTGCATCCACCTGATCGCTGGCCACGCCGCGCGAAATGATCCATACCGCATCTGTTGCTTTCACAAAATTATTACAGAAAGTGGTTGAGACTGTTTCAATCACATCAGTAAAATTGCCAAATCCGTTTGCCGCGAGAAATTGGTCCACCGTCGGACGAATAACCGCCCTTTTTCCGGGCATTAGGATGGTAAAGTTCGCTATTTCCTCCAAAATAAACGGTTTGTTTTTAAGCAATGGATGGCCCTCGCGTACAAATAGCCCGATTTGCTCGGTGTAGAGATGTTCAAAACTAAGGCCAAGCATTTGATCCGGTCTCGTCAATCTACCCACCACAAGATCAAGATCGCCCAGTTGTAATTGAGACATCAATACAGCGTTCTCGCCGGTAATAATTTCAACAATTGTATCCCTATCTTGTTGTTTAAAGGCAGAAATTGCGCTTGGCAGTACTTTGGTGGAGACTGTAGGCAATGCGCCGATTCGGACCCGAAACCCATCTGCTGAACGAGCTTGCGCCACTAGATCAACCCCCTGTTTGAGTGACGAAATACTGGCACCCGCATAGCGCTGGAATATTTCCCCATATCCCGACAGACGAATGCTACGTCCGATACGTTCAAACAGCTTCACCCCCAGTTCATTCTCAAGTTCCCGCAAGGTTTTGGAGACTGCGGGTTGCGAAATAGACAGGGTTTTGGCAGCTTTACCTACACTTTGGAGTCGGGCAGTTTCCAAAAAACACTGCAAATGACGAAATTTTATACGTGAACTAATTGTGGTCATAGAATTTTACTTATCATTTTGGTTATGAATAAGGAACAAAACATCATTATACATAACCATTTGATGATGATAATCAATACTGAAGGAGATACCCTATGTCATTTATTCAATTGAACGATATCGCGCTGCACTACACTGACGAGGGCGATAAATCTGCGCCTGCTATCGTATTTTCCAATTCTCTTGGAACCGATTTCCGCATTTGGGATGCGATGATTGCCTCACTTAAATCGAGTGGATTGAACGCTCGTTTTATCCGATACGACAAGCGTGGCCACGGGCTCTCCGATGTTACCCCACAGCCCTATAAAATGGATCTGCATGTCGATGATCTCATCGCTTTGCTTGATGCTTTGGGCGTAAAAAATGCCGTTTTGGTCGGCCTTTCTGTTGGTGGTATGATCGTTCAGGGTGTCTATAACAAACGACCCGATCTTGTTCGCGCGTTAGTTCTTTCCGACACTGGTCATAAAATTGGTGATGAAAGCATATGGAATGACCGCATCAAAGCGGTCAATGAGGGCGGGATTGAAGCGCTTGAAACTGGCATATTGGAGCGTTGGTTTTCCAAGGACTATCGCAGGGCCGATAACCCTGATTTTCAGTGCTACCGAAATATGTTGGTGCGTACTCCCGTTGAAGGTTACTGCGGTACGAGTGCCGCTCTGAGGGATGCAGACTATACAGAAATCGCCAAATCCATATCGGTTCCAACCATGTTGCTGGTGGGTTCCAACGATGGTTCTACCCCTCCCGAATTGGTCGCCATCATCCACGAGTTCATTGCAAATTCTCGGTTTGAGATCATTGACGGCCCTGGTCATCTACCTTGCATTGAAGCGCCTGATGAAACCGCTCGCCTGTTTATGGATTTCTATAAGGGATTGTAATTTGTCAAAAGATACCGAAAAGTCAGAACGTTATAAAACCGGAATGGCCATCCGCCGTTCGGTTCTCGGTGATGCCCATGTAGACCGCTCCACGGCCAATATCACCGAATTTGATCGCGGTTTTCAGGAATTTATCACAGAAGGCGCATGGGGTTCTCTTTGGTCAGGCGATCATTGGAGCAATCGTGAACGCTCAATGGTGACCATTGCTTTGCTGGCAGCTCTTGGCCATGACGAAGAGGTCGCCATGCATGTGAGAGCCACAGCAAATACTGGTGCGACAATTGAAGACATTCGTGAAGCGATGATGCATGTGGCAGTCTATGCAGGGGTGCCAGCAGCCAATAGCGCCATAAAAATCGCAAAGAAAACTTACTCAGAAATGGGTATTGATCTCGATAAGGTTGGAGAAGCTAAATGAAGTTTAATCAAAAACCGGTGTCAGGGGGCTATTTCCCGCGCGATCGCGTGCGTCAGCCAGATGCTTATACCCCGTGGTATAAAACCAGCGTGGTACGTTCGCCGAACAAGGCGTTGATTTCCATGAATAACACATTGAGCGAGATTACCGGTCCGGTATTTGGCCACTCAATGCTGGGTGATCTTGATAATGATATGATGACCAATTATGCAACTCCCGGCGAAACCGCCATCGGTGAGCGCATCATCGTGCATGGACGTGTGTTGGATGAAAACGGTAACGGTGTTCCTGATTGTCTGCTGGAAGTTTGGCAGGCCAATGCTGGTGGTAGATATCGCCACGCCAAGGAAAGCTATGTGGCAGCGCTTGATCCTAATTTTGGCGGCTGTGGTCGCTGTATTACCGACGAAAATGGCTATTACAGCTTTCGCACAATCAAACCCGGTGCATATCCATGGCCAAACGGTCCCAATGATTGGCGTCCAGCACACATTCATTTCTCATTATTCGGTCATGCCTTCGCACAGCGCCTGATTACACAAATGTATTTTGAAGGCGATCCGATGATCCCTCATTGTCCGATCATCCGCACCATTTCCGATCAGGACGCCATCAACGATTTGATTGCTCCGGTTGATCTGGCAAACACGGTCCCGATGGATGCACGGGCTTATAAGTTTGACATCGTATTGCGGGGCCGACGCTCCACAATGTTTGAAAATCGCATGGAGGGCAATTGATATGGTCCAGAAACTGAACCTATTAAAAGAGTCTGCCTCACAAACCGCCGGCCCATATGTGCATATCGGTTGCGTACCAAATTTTTGCGGTATTGAAGGTGTCTATACTGAGGACCTTGGTTCTTCCATGGTCAATGATAAAACCGAAGGCGAACGCATCACCATTCGCGGAAAAGTAATCGATGGCACCGGCACGCCGCTGAAAGACGCCTTGCTGGAAATCTGGCAGGCTGATCATAACGGTCTTTATCCAGCCGCTAATGAAATGCGCGGTGAAGCAGATAAAAATTTCACCGGCTGGGGACGTTGCCCCGGCGATTATACCAGTGGCGAATATATGTTTGAAACCATCAAACCGGGCAAAGTTCCTTTTATGGATGGCATGCCAATGGCCCCTCATATTACGTTCTGGGTCGTGGCAAGGGGCATCAATGTGGGGCTTCACACCCGAATGTATTTCCCGGAAGAAGAAGCGGCAAATGCTGCTGATCCTGTGCTTGGACGCGTCGAACATAAGGTGCGCGTTCCAACGTTAATCGCCAAGAAGACAGGTGAGGGTGAATATACATTCGACATCATCCTGCAAGGCGAAAACGAAACCGTGTTTTTTGACATCTAAAGAAAGCTAAACATGTCGGATAAGTTCATGTCACTGCAGGATGCAGTGGCCAAATACATTAAAGATGGGCAGCTAATTGCGCTTGAGGGATTCACACACTTAATCCCTCATGCGGCTGCCCATGAAATCATCCGTCAGGGACGCAAAGACCTGACAGCAATCCGTATGACACCTGATATCATTTATGATCAAATGGTGGGAATGGGTTGTATCAAAAAACTTATTTTCTCCTTCGTTGGGAACCCCGGTGTTGGTTTGTTGAAGCGGGTGCGCGATTCAATCGAGCATGAATACCCTTCCGCCATCACCTATGAAGAATATTCCCATGGTGCCATGGCCAATGCTTATGAAGCGGGTGCTGCCGGATTGCCATGCGCAATATTCAGAGGTTTTCTCGGTGCCGAACTTGCGAAGGTGAACCCGAATATCAAGCACGTTATCTGCCCGTTCACCGGCGAAAAACTGGCGGCCATTCCTTCAGTTCAACCGGAGGTTTCCGTCATCCATGCCCAACGCGCAAACAAGCGCGGCGAGGTGTTGGTTGAAGGCATTATCGGGATTCAAAAAGAAGCAGTTCTCGCGGCTCAAAAAGCCATCGTAACGGTCGAAGAAATTGTTGATGATTTCGACGACATGCATCCCAACACATGCATCCTGCCGCATTTTGTGGTGGATGCAATTTGTGTGGTTCCGGGCGGCGCGCACCCTTCGTATACCCACAATTATTATCAACGCGACAACGCCGCCTATAAGGAATGGGCGACGATCTCGGCAGACCGGGACTTGTTTTCCAAATGGATGGAAGAAAATGTGATGAATGTTGGTCCGGAAGTTTTTGAAGGCCGTGTTGCCCATTTGAGAGGAGCAAAATAATGGAAGATTTTACTCCCGATGAAATGATGACAATCGCCGCCTCAAGAATGTTGACAAACGACGATGTGTGTTTTGTCGGCATCGGCGCTCCGTCTGCTGCATGTAACGTGGCACGGTTGACCCACGCACCGGATATCACACTGATTTACGAATCGGGCACTCTCGGCACAGCGCCGGACGTATTGCCTTTATCCATCGGTGATGGCGAACTTTGTGATACTGCCGTCACCACTGTTTCCGTGCCGGAAATGTTTCGGTATTGGCTGCAGGGCGGTCATGTGACGGTTGGCTTTTTAGGTGCGGCCCAAATAGATAAATTTGGTAATCTAAACACCACGGTGATCGGTGATTATCATAATCCAAAAATTCGTTTGCCCGGTGGTGGTGGCGCACCGGAAATTGCAACTTCCGCCCAACAGGTATTTATCACTTCCAAGCAGGCGCTACGCGGCATGGTAGAAGCGGTGGATTTTTACACTTCTCTTGGACACGGAACTGGCGGCAATGATCGCGAAGACACCTACGGCGTCAAAACCAAAGGCCCAACGGCACTCATCACCGATTTAGCTGTCTGGAAACCAGACCCTGAAACCAAAGAATTTACGGTTGTATCTATCCACAAAGGCGTATCCCGCGATAATTTGCAGGCCACCTGTGGTTGGACTATAAAATATGCAGACGATGTGAGTGAAACACCGGTCCCGACCGAGTTGGAACTCACTACATTACGCGACCTTCAGGCTCGAACAGCCGCCGCCCATTCGGGCAAAGCATCTTAAGAAAGAACAAAAATGGCAGAAGCATTTATTTGCGATTATATCCGCACTCCCATCGGCCGCTTTGGCGGCGCGTTAGCCCATGTGCGTGCCGACGACCTTGGAGCAATTCCGCTCAAAGCGCTACAGGAACGCAACCCCAATGTGGATTGGGCAGCCCTTGATGATCTCTATTATGGTTGTGTTAATCAGGCTGGCGAAGACAATCGTAATGTTGGTCGCATGTCGCTTCTATTGGCGGGGCTTCCTGAGACTGTTGCGGCTAACACCATCAACCGTCTTTGCGGTTCTGGCATGGATGCAATCATCACCGCTGCTCGTGGCATCAAGGCTGGTGAAATCGATTTTGCTATCGCAGGCGGTGTTGAAAACATGTCGCGCTCACCCTTTGTAATGCCTAAAGCAAGCACTGCATTTTCCCGTGCCGCTGAAATTCACGACACCACAATCGGCTGGCGTTTCATCAATCCGTTGATGAAAAAAATGTACGGGGTTGAATCAATGCCGGAGACTGCGGAAAACGTTGCCGTGGAATTCAATATTTCACGTGAAGACCAGGATGCTTTCGCCGCCCGTTCACAAGCAAAAGCAGGAGCGGCGATGGAAAACGGTAGACTGGCTAGGGAAATCACATCGGTCACGATACCCCAGCGCAAGGGTGAACCAATTGTCGTAAGCGTAGATGAACATCCGCGCCCCGGAACAACAGCTGAGAAACTTGGCAAGTTGCCAACACCATTCCGCGAAGGTGGCACAGTTACCGCAGGCAACGCATCCGGTGTAAATGATGGAGCAGCGGCCCTCATCATAGCGTCAGAAGAAGCTGCAATAAAACATGGACTTACACCGATTGCCAGAATCCTTGGTGGAGCAACCGCGGGCGTCGCGCCGCGTATCATGGGTTTTGGCCCGGCACCGGCGACCCATAAATTATGTGCTCGCCTTGGCATGAAACCGACTGATTTCGATGTGGTGGAACTCAATGAAGCTTTTGCCGCTCAGGGTCTTGCGACCTTGCGCAATCTTGGCATCTCTGACGACGCAGATCACGTTAATCCCAATGGTGGCGCAATCGCGCTCGGCCATCCCCTCGGTGCATCGGGTGCAAGGATCACGGGAACTGCAGCCCTTGAATTGGTAGAACGAGGGTCAAAACTTGCCCTTGCTACCATGTGCATCGGCGTCGGGCAGGGCATCGCCATTGCGATTGAGGCAGTGTAGCCATGAGTAGTTCAGTCTTCAATCATCCCTTTTTATCCGGCTTGCTGGGTGATGAGGAATTGGAGGCTTACTTCTCTGCCAAAAGCGATATCTCGGCAATGCTTCGTTTTGAAATCGCGCTTGCGCACGGGCTGGCCGATGCGGGAATAGTTAGCGAGGAGAACGCCAGTTCCGCAATCAAAAAAATCAAAGAATTCACGCCGGATATGGACGCGTTGAAAAACGCTACCGCTCGCGATGGTCTGGTTGTCCCTGAATTGGTGTGTCAGTTAAAGACGGCCTGTGGCGATGATGCTAACGCCATACATTTTGGCTCCACCAGTCAGGATGTGATTGATACCAGCCTGATCCTGCGTCTACGCTCCTGCATTGAGATATTGGAAGCCCGACTGAAGTCCATCGATCCAATTTTTCAAAAACTCATTGTCGAGTACGGTGATAAACCATTAATGGGCCGCACACGAATGCAAGCGGCCCTGCCCATTACTATTGCTGATCGGTTGAATAATTGGCGAACTCCTTTGCAACACCATCTCACCCGTTTGCAAGAAATTAAACCGCGCTTGTTATTGGGACAATTTGGTGGTGCGGTGGGCAATCTTGATAAGTTTGGTGACAAGGCAAACATCATTCGTTCAAGCCTTGCCAGCGAGTTGGCAATCGATTTTGAGAAATCCAACTGGCATACCAAGCGTGATAGTCTTGTTGAATTTTCCAACTGGCTCTCAATGATTTCCGGTTCAATTGGAAAAATTGGCAAGGATATCGTGCTGATGAACCAGAATGAAATCGGCGAAATTCAACTGGCTGGAGCGGGCAGTTCTTCTGCAATGCCCCATAAGCAAAATCCGGTTAAAGCAGAAACTCTTGTGACGTTAGCCGCTTTCAACGCCACACAAATTTCCGCCATGCACCACGCGCTCGTACATGAACAGGAGCGCTCTGGTTCTGCATGGACACTAGAGTGGATGGTGCTTCCCCAAATGGTTATTACGTCAGGAAATTCGCTTTCCACTTTAAAAAATTTACTGAAGAGCATTGTTGCCCTCGGTAAATAGCGCTTGAAAAGAGCGCTCCTTCAAGGCTTAGTTGATTCTTTACATTAAGTTCAGAGGTTCGCTGTGTCGATTTTGTGCAAATTCAATCTTTCCCAATGTTTTTTAATCCTCGTGGCTTTCGCGACGATTGGATTTTTCATTAATGGAAATAATGCCTTAGCTCAAAGTTCTGATTTGGCCGTTGATATGCAGCCATTAATCGAGAAAGCACAAAAAGATGGCATGAGCATCATCATTCTTTCACCAACGCCCAACGCTCCAGAGGCGGAAGCAGATGCCGGCATGAAAATGCAGGAGCGCTCCCTCAAGGTTCGTAACGAGGTGAAGCGCATTATAGGAAATTCGAAGAATGCATGGCAGGAAATGCAGGTAACGCTGAAAAAGGCTAGCCCGGATGGCACTTGGTGGTGGCTGGCAAAAGCTATAGGGATCGCTGTTTTCGGAATGCTTGTGAGTGGTTTTGTCGGTTATTTGTTTCGCCGCAGATACCAAGACCGTATGAAAGAATACTACGAGAGGATTCCAGAAAATCGTGCGGAAAAAATCGAAGGACTACTATTGCGAGCAGGCGTAATCTTCATCAACATCGCTATCATGTTTGTGGTCGCATCCATCATTGCGCTGATACTGGACTATGGTCACGAGCCGAGCCGGGCAACCATATTCATCATAATCACCTCCTATATGTCCTATTGGATTCTTCGCGCGGTAATCTTTTTCAACATCATTGCCCCTGATTTGCCCAATCACCGAATGATCTTCATAAAAGATGAGGACGCGTGGGCCTTCCAAAAGGATTGGCGCAATTCCATGGCCGTAGTTATTTGCGCGCTCGCGTTTTGTGCATGGATGGATGCGCTGGGGCTCGATAGAGATATCCACAAACTATTTCTGATTTCCGCCATGTTATTGGCAGTCATACTTTTCGCGGCAATGATCCTGCGTAACAAACACGCAATTTCAGATATAATTCTGGGACAGGGAGAACCCGCAACGAAACCCGTATGGCGGCGTATTTTTTCCAAGACCGCCCCTTTTGTTGGGATCGCATATTTAACAATTGCGTGGATTGTCAGCTCGGTTCGAACCATACTGGATTGGCCAAGTGCTGATATTCTGGTCGCAGCCCCCATAATTTCATTTATCGTCAGCCTTGCCATTTACGGTCTGGTGTTGTTGATCATTGATCGTATCTATCTGGCGCGCAAAACCCGCTTTGAGGAGCGGGTGGAACTTGCCCACCGTCAGGAAGTTGAAAGGCGTATACAAGAGCAGGAAGCCCTGCAACATGCCATGGATAACCGACCCGAGGACGATGAGGAACTGATCATCAATCAGGTCATGTCCACAACCGAAATCGGCGAGATGCCTGTTTTCAAACCGGTGTTTAAGTCTTTGCTGGAAACTGCAACCGGTGCATTCATCATCATTGCAGCGATCGGTTTTGTGCTCGGAACCTGGGACGTAAATATCGGCGAAAAAGGTAACCCGGTCACAGCCTTTATGGATACGCTTGCCATCGCGTTTTTCGCTTGGTTTTTATATCGCGCTGTCGCCGCCTATATCGATGCGCAGATGGAAGATGAGGGCGATGGTCCCGACGAAGAGGAAGAACCAAGTGGTGAAATGCCTGCCCATGGTGAGACCCGCCACGCAACACTTTTGCCGCTCATCCGCAACGTCGTCGTCACCACGATTGTTATTCTTACCAGCATGGTGTTGCTCTCCAATATGGGCGTCGATATAGCGCCATTATTTGCTGGTGCCGGTGTAATCGGCCTTGCCGTCGGCTTTGGTGCCCAGACCCTCATTCGCGATATTTTCTCCGGCGGTTTTTTCCTGTTTGATGATGCGTTTCGAAAAGGTGAATATATCGAACTGGATAATATTCGCGGTACTGTCGAAAAAATTTCCCTGCGCTCATTCCAGCTGCGCCACCATAATGGGCCGCTGCATACGGTTCCCTTCGGTGAAATCAAACAGCTCACCAATTATTCCCGCGACTGGGTGATGATGAAACTCCCGCTTCGAGTAACCTATGACACCGATGTGGAAAGGGTGCGCAAACTGGTGAAAAAGCTTGGGCAGAAATTGCTGGAGAACGAAGAAATCGGAGATATGTTCCTGCAACCTCTGAAATCACAGGGGGTCTATAAGATGGAAGATAGCGCCATGATCATCCGGGTTAAATTCATGGCCAAACCGGGCGATCAATTCATCATGCGGAAGCACGTCTACGCTGAAATCAGAGATTTGTTCGAGCGCGAAGGCATAAAGTTTGCTCATAAGGAAGTAACGGTTCGCATTGCGGAAGAACCCGTCAGAAAACTTGATGACGTTGCAAAAACTGTAATAGCGGCGGGTGCCGCTCAAATAGCGACCGAAGAGCACGCATTGCCGGAAATCGTGGATGATGGACCTTAGGCAGGAACAGGAAATTTATCCAGTCGTCGGCCCTGAAACAATGAGTGGGCACGCTCGGCATCGAATTCTTCCGTGACGATCAGTCCGGTTTCATCAAATTGCGTTGGGTCGATATAGCACCTACCGAATGGTCCTTCATCGGCGTCAAAAGTAGTTTCTTCAAAACCCCGCGCATTGATGTTGAAAATCACCGCCGGGCCATCCACCGCGCAAAACCAGTGTACGTTTCGCTGCCATTCGCTCGCCTGAAAAACATCACCAGATCCGATCATACGATCGCTTACCAGTTTTAAAACCAATCTGCCATCGTCGCGTCGTTCCACTCGTTCATATTCACGTAACTGTAGCTTTCCGTTGATAACGATCTGTGTAGAAATTACATTGTGATGGTGGTGGGGCGGGTGCGCTTCGTTTTCAGCCACATGATAGAACAAGGCACTGTAACGACGATGGTCAATATGACGCTTGATAAGCCAGTGGCTTTGGTTCTCGATACTCGTTTTGTCACCAAGTGCTGCAAATATTGGATCATCTGCCTGAGCCCGGCAAAACTCTGCGAGGGTGTTTTGAAATTCATCAACCGAATACCCACGCAACCGCAACTTTTCAATATGTCGATAAAGCACTTCATCCAGATCGCTTTCGATCTGCGAAATTTTAGTTCGAATGCGTGGGTTACCTGGTCTGTCTTCAATCATACTAACAATTCCTCAAATTTGGATAAACCTCTACAAAATCATGTTGATCCGCACGAAGTGTGCCATATGTCACTATGCATCATCAATAATATGTGTAAATCTCAGCGTAATTATTTTGCCGCATTGGGAGGAACAATGCGCGGGGAAGGGATTCATGTTCGATGGAACGTGACGAAGGCGTATTATTAAAGGTTGATGACTTGCGAGTCTCCTTTGACGTTCAAGGGGGGTGCGTTGAAGCTGTCAAAGGCATTAGCTTTCAGGTTAAAAACGGATCAGTGCTTGCGCTTGTCGGTGAATCCGGCTCGGGGAAATCTGTGATCACTCAGGCAATTTTGAGAATTCTTCCTGATAATGGTCGTATCGATTCCGGTAAAATATTGTTCAACGACCCCAATGGGAATGGCGAGCCGATAGATTTGGCCGCAATGAGCAATCGTGATCCCTATCTCTACGAATTGCGCGGTGGGCGCATATCCATGGTGTTTCAGGAGCCCATGACCGCACTATCGCCTTTGCACACAATCGGCAATCAGGTGGAAGAGGCTTTAACCATACACCACAATAAAACAAAGGAAGAAGCAAAGGCTGACACGGAAGAAGTCTTGAAGCTGGTAGGTTTTCCAGATCCGGCGCGCGCCTATGAAATGTATTCTTTCGAACTCTCCGGCGGCTTGCGCCAACGCGCAGTCATTGCCATGGCACTTATATGCAACCCCGCAATGGTGGTTGCCGATGAACCGACAACAGCACTTGATGTAACCGTTCAGGCACAGATTTTGGGGCTTATGAAAGAGCTCCAGCGCAAATTCAATATGGCCATTTTGCTGATCACCCATGACCTTGGCGTGGTAGCCAACATGGCTGATGAAGTAGTGGTAATCTATCATGGGGAGGTGATGGAAGCAGGAACTGTTGACGATATTTTCAACAATCCGCAACATCCCTATCTCAAGGCATTAATAGCAGCGATCCCGCATTTTGACATGGCTCCGGGGGAACGTTTGGTCTCCCTGCGCGAGATGGGTGCTGAAGATGGTGTGAAAGCATTGGGCAGTCATTTTGCCGTATCCCGTGAAGTAAAAAATTTGGATGATCCCCATCTTCAGGTGACCAATCTACGCAAGGAATTCACCATCCGGAAAGGAAGCTGGTTCGGTAGTGCTGCCTCCAATACGGTTGTCGCGGTCGATAATGTCAGCCTCGAAGTGAAGCAGGGCGAATGCCTTGGTCTGGTGGGCGAAAGTGGCTCCGGTAAAACCACCGTGGCAAAGCTTATTATCCGTGCGCTTGAAGCAACTTCCGGCGAAGTCAAATTCAATTCCGCTGGCGGTATGCAGAACGTTCTCGAATTGAATAAAGAAGATTTGCTGGAGTTCAGAAAAACTGTCCAGATGATATTTCAAGACCCGTTCAGTTCTCTCAACCCCCGCATGACAGTACAAAATATTTTGCGTGAACCTCTACAAATTCATAAACAGGGAATCGGTGACGCTCAGCGCGATCAAGTTGTGGAACTGATGAAACTGGTGGGGCTCGATCCTCGGTTTTTGAACCGCTATCCTCATTCATTTTCTGGCGGTCAGCGCCAGCGCATCGGCATTGCACGAGCGTTGGCATTGCATCCTGAAATGTTGATATGCGACGAACCGGTTTCAGCGCTTGATGTATCTGTTCAGGCCCAAATTCTCAATCTTCTCAATGATTTGCGTCAGGAACTAGGCCTAAGCAGTCTGTTCATCTCTCACAATTTGGCGGTGGTGAATTACGTCGCTGACCGGATAGCTGTGATGTGCCGGGGCAAAATTGTAGAGATCGCTTCCCGAGAGGAATTATTCGAAAAACCGGTCCACCCTTACACCAAATCACTATTGGCGTCGGTGCCATACCCTGATTTGGATAGGCTGTTGGATTTTGAAGAAATAATGAAATCAAGAACCTATGATATAACAGCATGGGGTGGTGCGTTTTCAGTCTCTGATGGCGGCACGCTTGGACATATTAAAGTGGGTGACGATCATTTCGTCCTCGCCAATGAAAATTGTGACAGAACGGAGTTAAGTGCATGAGTAGGGTATTGAGTAGGCTGGTGAAGAGTTCTTTAGCAATGATGGGCATTATAGTTTCTGTGGGTTCGTTTGCATGGGCTGGTGAAGCACCAGATTTGGCGTCACTTGTTGAGCAAAAGAAACTCCCACCGCTGGAAGATCGCTTGCCAACAAATCCTTATGTGGTCGACTATGAAAAAGAGAACAAAACCGTCGGTCAGTATGGCGGTGAAATGCGCCTGTTGATGGGCCGTGCCAAGGATCTTGGACAGATTACGGTTTACACCTACGCAAGGTTGATTGGTTTTACTCCTAGCCTCAAAATGAAGGCTGATATTCTTGAATCTGTTGATGTAAAAGATGGACGTGAATTCACCTTCAAAATTCGCGAGGGCCACCGCTGGTCCGACGGAAAATTATTTACCTCTGAAGACTTCCGCTATTATTGGGAAGATATGATCGGCAATGAACAATTGGGCCGGGCAGGTGTTCCTTCCACCATGCGGATAGAAGGCGAAGGGCCAAAATTTGAGGTGATTGATGCACTAACTATTCGCTACACATGGGTGAAACCAAATCCGGCATTCCTACCGGCTTTGGCAGGAGCCTCTCCGTTGTATATCTATCGCCCTGCCCATTATATGAAACAGTTTCACGCCAAATATGGTGACGAAGAAAAGTTAAACCAAATTGCCCGGGATGCAGGCTCCAAGGACTGGTCCGGCATACATACGCGCAAACAGCGCCAGCGTCGCCCCGAAAATCCTGACCTGCCAACCTTACAGGCTTGGCGCAATACGACGTCGCCTCCAAGCCAGCGATTTGTTTTCGTGCGCAACCCATTTTATCACCGAGTTGATACGGTTGGAAACCAACTTCCATATATCAATAAGCTGATCATGAGCATCGCTTCCAAAGGAGTAATTCCGGCAAAAACTGGTGCTGGCGAAAGCGATTTGCAGGCTCGGTATCTGCGTTTTGATAATTTCACATTCCTAAAAGAGGCGGAAGACGACAACGATTTCAACACCTATCTATGGTCCACCGGCAAGGGGTCACAGGTGGCGCTTTATCCAAACATGAACACCAATGATCCCATCTGGCGAGGCCTGATGCGCGATGTTCGTTTCAGACGGGCTTTATCGCTTGGCATTGACCGTGATGAAATCAACGAAACAATCTATTTCGGCCTCGCTTCCCCAAGTGCGAATACAGTGCTGCCACAAAGTCCTCTCTATAAAGAAAAATATGCAGAAGCATGGGCTGTATATGACGTGGATACGGCAAACCAATTACTCGATGAAGCAGGTCTTGGTGCCCGTGATGAAGACGACATAAGATTGCTGCCCAACGGAAATCGTGCCGAAATCACCATTGAAAGTTCTGGGGATAGCACTGAAGAATCTGACGTGCTGGAATTGATCGCTGACCACTGGAGCAACATCGGAATCAAGGTATTTATCCGCTCGTCCCAGCGCGATATTTTCCGCCGCCGTGCCTACGCTGGTGAGACACTGATCTCGGTGTTTTCCGGCTTGAACGCTGGTCTGGCATCTTCGCAACTCAGCCCGGAAGAGATGGCACCAACCGCTCAACCACAATTGGAATGGCCAAAATGGGGGCACTATTTTGAAACCAACGGCAAAGCGGGCGAACCCATTGATGTGCCTGAAGCTGCAAAACAATTGGAGCGCTACAACGCTTGGTTGATCGCTGAAAGTGATGAGGAACGCACTAAAATTTGGCACGAGATGTTGCACACCTACACCGATCAGGTCTTTACAATTGGCACCGTGAACAATAGTCGCCAACCTGTAGTGGTTTCAAAAAAGTTACAGAACGTTCCTGAAGAAGGTATTTACAGCTGGGATCCGACTGCGTTCTTTGGGGTCTATCGCCCCGATACATTTTGGTTCAAAAAATAAAATGACACCCCACATGAAATTTGGTGAGCCGAACTAAATGCTAGGTTATATCTTCAAACGCATCCTCTATATGCTACCAACGCTGATACTAACCAGCATATTGGTGTTTGCGTTGATCGAGTTACCTCCAGGTGATTATCTGGAAACTTATGTGAATGAATTGCTGGCGGCAGGTGAAACTGTTGATCCGCAGCAAATCGAATTTCTGCGTCAAGAATATGCCTTTGACCGGCCCGTCTGGGAGCGCTACATCAACTGGGTCAGCGGCATGTTGGTGGGTGATTTTGGTTATTCATTTGAATTCCAACTGCCTGTTCGCGATGTGATTGGTGATCGTCTTTTCTTCACCATCATCGTCACCTTTGCCACGATTATTTTCACATGGATAATTGCCTTTCCAATCGGCATTTATTCCGCCACCCACCAATATAGCTGGAGCGATTACGGTCTGACGTTCTTCGGACTTCTGGGGTTGGCAATCCCCAATTTTCTGTTGGCACTGGTCATGATGTATCTGGCGCAAAAATGGTTCAACACCTCCATTGGTGGCCTGATGGACCCTGAGTTCATCGACAAACCATTCAGTTGGGCAAAATTCGTTTCGGTTTTGGAGCACCTCTGGATACCGGTCATCGTGATCGGCACATCAGGCACCGCAGGTATGATCCGCCGGGTGCGCGCTAATTTGCTCGATGAATTGCGCAGACCCTATGTCACCACCGCACGAGCCAAAGGCATGACCGAGTTCAAAGGCCTGATGAAATACCCGTTCAGAATGTCGTTAAATTTCTTCATTGCCGACATTGGCGGAATATTACCGCAAGTTATTTCCGGCGCTGAACTTGTCGCCATTGTGTTGTCGCTCGAAACCACCGGCCCGTTACTGATCGCGGCGCTGCAAAGTCAGGACATGTATCTGGCGGGTTCGTTCCTAATGATGCTCGGCTTTTTGACTGTAATTGGCGTGCTGATTTCCGATATTTTGCTGGCAGTCCTTGATCCGCGTATCCGTCTGCAGGGAGGGGTAAGCCGATGAGCACGTCCGCAAAATCTGAGAAGCTTGAACATTACGTCAATCCGGCACCGTTTGACCCCCAATCCATCGAAAATATGACCCCGGAGCAGGAGGCAATATTCCTAGCTTCGCAAAAGAAGCTGATGTGGTGGAAATTCAAAAAGCACAAGGTCGCCGTGTTCTGCGGTGGCTTCCTGCTTTTCATGTATCTGGCCATTTTGATTTCTGAAATTTTGGCACCCTACGCCTTGGAAACGCGCAATTCCAAATTCATCTACGCTCCGCCTAAGGCGTTGCATTTTGTCCACGACGGCGAGTATGTCGGGCCGTTTGTCTATAAATTTAAACGCTCACGCGATCCAAGAACCTTCAAGCGGCTTTATGCGGAAGATACGAGCAAACCATATCCAATCCGCTTTTTTTGCTCCGGCGATAAGTATAAGTTCTGGGGTTTTATCAAGGGTAATTTCCATATTGTTTGCCCGCCCGACAAGAAGATCTCGATGTTCTTTTTCGGAGCCGACAGGCTGGGGAGGGACGTGCTATCACGCATGATCTACGGTTCGCGTATTTCGCTCACAATTGGTCTTCTCGGTATATCGATCAGCTTTACGCTGGGCATTATTATTGGCGGGTTGGCAGGTTATTATGGCGGTTGGGTTGATCTGGTCGTCCAGCGTATCATTGAGGTAGTGCAATCTCTGCCGACCATTCCATTATGGCTGGCGCTGGCCGCAATTATGCCGGTGACATGGAGCCCGATCGTGGTCTATTTTGGCATAACGATTATTCTGGGTCTGGTGGATTGGACCGGGCTAGCACGAGCGGTGCGCTCTAAATTGCTGTCGCTCCGAGAAGAAGATTACGTGTTGGCGGCGCGATTAATGGGCGCCAGCCCAAAACGTATTATCGGCCTGCACCTAGTGCCTGGCTTCATGAGCCATTTGATAGCGTCTGCAACAATCACCATCCCTACAATGATTTTGGGCGAAACGGCGCTCTCATTCTTGGGACTGGGTTTGCGCTCTCCAATCGTCAGTTGGGGCGTGCTGCTCAATGAAGCGCAAAACATCAATGTTGTGGCGCTTTATCCATGGCTGATGTTGCCAGTACTTCCGGTAATTCTGATCATCCTCGCCTTCAACTTCTTTGGTGATGGTCTGAGGGATGCAGCTGACCCTTACGGCTAAGGCGGCGAAGAGCCGCCCGGTGCTAGCTGCACCGCGCATGCGCAGGCCCGAGTGATACGAGGATACGCCATGAGCCAAGAAAGCTAAACCGGAAACGGTCTAGGAAATTGGCTCAGCGGGTTCGTTGATTAAATCATCCGCAGCGACCCAATCAACCTTGTTTTCAAGGGTTGCATAGAGCTTGTCGAGCATCGCCCATGCCTTATCGTCATGGGCAAGGTGATGGCTGAGAATACCAATCGCGCGACCACCTTTTTGGCGAGCGATTTCAAGATTGTACGTCACTTGGTTTAACACCCAATTATGTTCTCGACCGATCGTTCCTGCGGACCAATGCATGATATCCACGTGGGTATTTATCATCGGCAGAGGCATTTTGTGCTTGAGCCATGCATGGGTTGAAAGTCCATTAAATCCAATCTCTTGCAACCTGTTGATAATTTGGTCGTGAATGCGGTTCCACGGCGGAACGATAATGTCAGACAAATTACCATCAAAAAGCTCAAGTAGCTTTTCCCGACCCTCTTTCAACTCTCCAATAACAGTATCAAGCGGACGGTGGTTTCCCAATTCACAGGTTTTTTCTCCCATGGGAGAGTGGTTTTTATGGCGATATCCATGCACTGCACCACGCACCAAAGGGCTTTTTAAAATCCGTGCGCCCAATGCCTCATTGGCAGGTTTTGGGATGGTTGCAAGCAACAGTGGAATGCCAAATTTTTCGCAGGGACCGATCAACTTATCCAGCGCAGACGTCACTTCAATCGCATCATCATCACGCAGAAACAACCTTGGTTTTTTACCCGCAGATTGCCACAAATCCAACTCTTGGTGCAGTGCATCCATGCAGGTGTTTTCATCTGGAACCGGTGGTTCAATTTTTGATTTGGAAGATGCCACGCTCAGTCTTTCAATACGTCGTCGATAATGGTTTTTAATCGCTCAGCTGTGGAAATTGCTGACCGCCCGTTCAATGCAAATTCCTTTGCACCCTCGCCAAGGCTTTTGCGTAATTTGGGGTCAATTATTATTTGTTCAAGAGCGCTGGCATATCCATCTTCATCCTCCGGGTCTGCCAGCAATCCGGTTCGCTTGTGTTCCACCACCAATGGCACGCCCATGTTATCAAGCGCAATGGCTGGCACGCCAAAACATGCAGCCTCCAGATAAACCATACCATAGGCCTCACGGCATCCGGGCCATGTGAGGGCGTCGGCTACGATCATCAAAGAAATAACTTCCTCCGGCGATCTTTCCCCGGCAAAAATAACCCGCTCGCCAGCCCATGAAAACAACCTACAAACCTCGTCCATACCGGGGCCACCACCAGCAATCAGCAGTGACCAGTTTAGGTGTTCAACGCTGCGCAAGCTCTCGGCAAGAACTTTGTAGCTATCAAGTTTAGCACCGGGACGCATCATGCCAACGCTTAATAGTTTAACAGCATCACCATCTGGCCAAAGGGCAGAGGCATCAAAGTCATTGGCCTCCAAAAGTAAATCCCGGTCGATAAAGGGAGGCATCCACACGACTTTTTCATCAGCGATAAATGTGGATAAATAGGCCTTGTCCGAATGGGTCATAACGATATTCATTGCGGCCATTTTAATGCCGCGCTGGGCTTCCTTGCGCCATGGAACCCACTCGCCATTCGGTCCCTGGCCGGTTTTGCAGGGTTCTGCAGTAATCATTGGAATATCCAATTGCTCGCAGATTTCCATGCCCAGCCAATCCGGAGATTTGTCATAGGGATGATAGCAAAACCAAATATCAGGTTTTGTTCCATTCTCTTGCCATCGCTCAATGATTCGTTGAGCTTCCTCATGTGCGCCTGCAATGCGCGCATCCATATGCTCTTTTGCATGACGTTTTGAATAGGAAATGTATTTGCTGGCAAGTTCCATTTCATACCCCGCATGTTCAAGGGCCGCGAATAACATGCGCGCCATCTGTCGGTCACCGGAGGGGATAGGGTGATCAGGTGGTTTTAGTGGTGCGTAGAAGGCAATTTTCGTTCGTTGGCTCAAGATATACCCGACAATTTTAGCATTGCTTGTTTTCGTCACAAATATATAGAATAACACAGCTTTAATGTCATCCACGCGCCAAATCTAGAGCACTTCCCGAAAAGTGGGAACCGGTTTTCGGACAAGAAGTGCGCGACAACGAAATACTAGAGTGCCGGAGCTTTTCAAAGAAAAGTAAAGGTGCTCTATATGTGCAAAGGGCAGAATAATGATTACACAGACGCGGCGCCTGGAGCATATACGTATTTTGATGTACAGCCACGACACATTTGGCCTTGGTCATTTGCGTCGTTGTCGTGCGATCGCTCACGCAATCGTCGAGCGTTTCAAGGGTGTGAATGTCATCATCATCTCCGGCTCACAGATTGCTGGAGCCTTTGATTTTCGTGCCCGTGTTGATTTTGTTAAAATTCCCAGCGTCATCAAACTCTATAATGGCGAATATTCCTCCGTGGGCGAATACATCGATCTGGAAGATATTCTCGAGATGCGCAAGCTGATCATCCAGCGCACCGCCGAGGTTTTTGCACCGGATATATTCATTGTCGATAAAGAACCTCTCGGGCTGAAAGGTGAATTACTGCCGACATTGGAAATGTTCAAAGGCAACAATACCAAAACTGTTCTCGGTCTGCGAGATGTGATGGACGCTCCCCAATTGTTGGAAAAGGAGTGGTCAAAGCGCAACGTGTTGGAAAATATTGCAGAGTTATATGATCGAATTTGGGTCTACGGCCCGCAATCGTTCTGGAATCCACTGGAGGGATTAGACGTTCCGCAGGCGGTTAACGATCGCCTGACCTATACAGGATTTCTTGAACGTGATGTGCCTTCCCAGCCCATCAATGATGCAGTAGCACCCTATTTGCCGGAAAAATATATTCTGGTGACTGGCGGCGGAGGTGGTGATGGCAGCGTGTTGATGGAGCAGGTGCTTGCAGCACGTGAACACGACAGGAAAGTTGATTTTCCAATCGTAATGGTGCTTGGACCCTTCATGAAAAACGATAGTCGTGCACGCATCCGCAATCGGGCTTCGGGGCTATCAAATGTCATAGTATTGGATTTCGAAACCCGCATGGAAGTCCTATTAAAGAACGCCGTAGCTGTGGTCGGTATGTGTGGCTATAATACGTTTTGCGAAGTGTTATCCTTCGACCGAAAAGCATTATTCGTACCAAGAACCACCCCACGTCAGGAACAATATATCCGTGCCAGCCGAGCCCGTGAACTTGGCCTTTGCGATATGTTGACGCCTGATGAAGCTTCCGTTCCACGTGCCTTGGCTGATGCTCTACACAAGCTGCCTTCTTTAGATAAACCCTCCCTTCATTTGAAGCCAAATGCGCTCAATGGCCTCGATGTCATATGCAATGAGGTAGAGGTCTTGGTTTCCGGCATTACCAGTGAAACCGCCTATTCGTCCCAAAAGTTAGATGGAGACGGATCAACCCAGACGATTGGCTCTCCCGCTTGAACCGGAAAAAGATCAATCTCGTTTTAAAAGGCTATCCTCGCCTTTCAGAGACTTTTATTGCTCAAGAAATTCTTGAACTTGAACGTTCAGGTTTCGAGATAGAAATCATTTCCCTGCGCCGGCCTTATGACAAAGGTACGCACCCCATTCACGACGAAATTTCCGCGAAGCTGAGCTATCTACCGGAGTATTTGCATGAAGAACCGTGGCGCGTGTTCAAAGCATGGCTCAAGGTGCGACAAATGCCCGGTTACCGTGCATCATTTCAAAAATTCAAAGATGATTTAAAGCGTGACTGGACGAGAAATCGCCTTCGGAGATTCGGTCAGGGGCTTGTATTAGCTGCCGAGTTCTCCCACAGCGCAAATCTCTTTTACGTGCATTTTTTACATACACCTGCCTCTGCAACGAGGTATGCGTCTGTCATATCAGGCATTCCGTTTGCCGTTTCTGCCCATGCAAAAGATATCTGGACTTCGCCCGATTGGGAACTGACGGAAAAGCTTGCTGATTGCGAGTGGTGCGTCACTTGCACCAAAGGTGGCATGGAAAAGCTGGCAAG